>CAVIJJ010000019.1:0-35836 GCA_963643205.1 bacterium
TATTCAGGTGCTTTTTATTTGGCGCAGAGAAAGGGATTTGAACCCTTGTTACGGTTCCCCGTAAACACGATTTCCAATCGTGCGCCTTCAGCCAGCTCAGCCATCTCTGCAAGCCGCTTAGATATAATACACCATTTCGTTTGCCTTTGCAAGTAAAATTTGCTTATCGGGCACAAAAAGGTGATTGCGCGGCAGTATGTTTTACCCCTTCAGCCTGCGGCAAAGATATGCCTTGAGCTGCTCAACGCTGTCTGCGGCGCTGCCGCTAAGCTTGGCACTGCCCTGCGCGGAGTCATCCCTGCCGCCGCCCTTGCCGCCGAAGAGCGCGTTTACGGCCTGTATAAGCTCGCGCATGCTCAATCCGACGTCGCTTGAGCGCGCCACGCGGTAGCTTAGGTTTTCACCCTTCTGCGCAAGCACCACGGCAACCGTGCCGCCCATGGCGCAAAGCTTTTCGCAAAGGAAGCCAAGCTCGTTCGCTTCAAGCCCATCCTCAAGCGTTACCACGGCGCGTACCCCGCCGCATACCTCGGCATTTGAACAAAGCTCGTTCGCGCGGTAAGCAAGCAGCATGTCCGTGCGCCTTTTAAGCTCTCTCTTTAACGCGGAAAGTTCATCGCCCTGCTTTATAACCGCGTCAACGGCCTTATCCGCGCCTGTGCTGAACCTGCGGGCAATCGCGTCCATGCGCGTGCCGTCCTGCTGCATTGATTTAACGGCCCTCATGCCGCATACAAAGCTTATTCTTACGCCGCCCTTATAGTTCATGTGCGAAAGTATTTTTAATACGCCAACCTGACCCGCGCTTGGGCAGTGCGTGCCGCAGCAGGTGCAGGAATCCACACCTCCCGCGTACACAACGGTTATCTCGCCCTTTAAGCCCTTGGCCTTTTTGCGAATTTCTATTGTTTCGTATTCTTCGGGTGTAATCGTTATTGTGCGGGTTGGCTCATCGCGCTGTATCGCCTCGTTTACTTTAAGCTCAAGCTCGGCTATCTGCTCGGAAGAAAGCGGCTTATCAAAGTCCACCGTAACAACGTCATCCGCCATGTGAAAACCAACGTTTGTGCAGCCGAACATGCTGTGCGCAAGGCCGGAAAGCATATGCTCTCCCGTGTGCTGCTGGGTGTGGTCAAGGCGCACCTGCTCATCCGCCTTAACCTGAACGGTTTTGCCTGTATCAAGCGCCCTGTCGCAGCGGTGCCAAATTTCGCCCGCGTCCTCGCGCGCGTGGGTGCAGCGCGCCGTGTCAATGTATCCGGTGTCGCTCAGCTGGCCGCCACCCTCGGGATAAATGGCCGTGCGGTCAAGCAATATGTCGAATGTGCCGTCCGCGTTGGCGCGGCAGTCCAGCACCTTGGCCTCGCACTGCGTGCAGCCGTTTTGATGATACAGTTTAGCGGTCATGATAGCCTCCGGGAATACGTAAAATATATTTTGCATTATACCATAGCCGTGATATAAAATAAAGAAAAGCCGATTAAGGCGCTTTTACACAACATAAAAAAGGAGCATGCTTATGAAGTTCAGCGAATATGAATACAAAAGACCGGATTTTGAACAGCTGAAGAACCGTCAGCTTAAGCTGATAGAGGAACTGAACGGCGCGAAAAGCTTTGAACAGGCGGAGGAAACCTATATGGCGTCCGAAAAGCTTAACCGTTCCGTTGAAACAATGTATACGCTTGCCTCAATCCGCTTTACGCTCAATACAGCGGACGAATTCTATAAGGCGGAGCAGGAATACTGGGACGAAACCCTGCCTCTTCTTTCGGAACTTGGCGTTAAGATGAGCGCGGCTCTGCTCGCGTCTCCTTTTAAGAATGATTTTGAAAAGAAATACGGCCAAATGCTTATTAAAAACGCGGAGCTTGCCGTAAAGAGGATGACGCCGGAGCTTGTGCCGCTTATGCAGGAAGAAAACAAGCTTGTAAGCGAATACAATGCCCTCACCGCCGGCATGAGCGTAAGCTACCAGGGCGAGGAGTGCAATAACTACGGCCTGCTTAAATTCATGGAAAGCAAGGATAGGGATATTCGCCGCGGCGCGTTCCACGCGTGGGCCGGTTGGTTTGCCGATAATGAGCAAAAGCTTGGCGATATTTACGATAAGCTTGTGCATCTTAGGAACAAAATGGGCAAGCTCATGGGCTTTAATACGTTTACCCCGCTCGGATACATGAACATGGGCCGCATGGACTATACCTCAAAGGAGGTTGCCAAATATCGCGACCAGGTCGTTAAATATATCGTGCCCGTGTGTACGGAGCTTCACAAGCGCCAGGCAAAGCGCCTTGGTATAGAAAAGCTCAGCTACTTTGACGAAAAGCTGCTTTTCACAAGCGGCAACGCGGACCCGATAGGCGACAGAGATTTTATGGTGGACGCGGCGAACAAAATGTACCACGAGATGAGCAAGGAAACGGGCGAGTTCTTCGACTTTATGCGCGAGCATGAGCTGATGGATCTTGATACCCGCCCCAATAAGGCCGTAGGCGGATACTGCACGTTTATCGCGGACTATAATTCTCCCTATATATTCTCTAACTTCAATGGTTCCGCGGCGGATGTGGGCGTGCTTACGCACGAGGCGGGCCACGCGTTTGAGGCGTTTACCGCGAGCAGCCATCAGCCTTTGGCGGAATATTGCTGGAGCACCAGCGAGGTTAACGAAATTCACTCAATGTCCATGGAATTCTTTGCTTATCCGTGGCTTGAGCTGTTCTTTGGCGCGGGCGTTACAAAGCACCGCTATGCCCACATGATGGAGGCGCTTACGTTTATACCTTACGGCTGCTGCGTGGACGAATATCAGCACATAGTGTATGAAAATCCCGATCTCACGCCCGATGAGCGCACCGCCGCGTGGAAGGAGCTTGAAAAGAAGTATATGCCCGATCGTGACTACGACGGCGTGGAGATAATGGAAAAGGGCGGATTCTGGATGCAGAAGCTGCATATATTCACGTCCCCATTCTATTATATCGATTACACTCTCGCCTCAATGGGCGCGTTTGAGTTCTTTGGCCGCATGCAGCAGGATAAGGAGCAGGCCTGGAAGGATTATTACACGCTCTGCTGTGCCGGCGGCAGCCTGCCGTATCTCAGCCTGCTTAAGCTTGCGCACCTTTCGAATCCCTTTGAGGAAGGCACGGTGCAGCGCGCGATAGCCCCGCTTGTAAAGGCGCTTGATGAAATAGACGATATGAATCTGTAAAACCAATATTAACTAAAAAAACGGAGCCGGGGAGTTGTCCCCGGCTCCTTTAAGTATGCCGCGAGTTAATAATTACGCAAGCTTAGCGGAAAGACGCTCCGCAACCGCATCGAGGAAGCCCTCGGAGCTTACTGCGGTGGCCTTGAAGCCGGGCTCTACCAGGTTTACAAGGTCCTTGGTCATTATGCCGTCGTTAAGGGTATCGAAGCAGGCCTCTTCAAGCTTTTCGCCGAACTTTACAAGCTCCGGCAGGTTGTCCAGCTCACCGCGCTTCTTGAACGCGCCGGACCAGGCGAATATGGTGGCCATGGAGTTGGTGGAGGTGGATTCACCCTTAAGGTGCTTATAGTAGTGCTTGGTAACGGTGCCGTGGGCGGCCTCAAACTCATAATTTCCGTCCGGGGAAACGAGTACGGAGGTCATCATGGCAAGGGATCCGAAGGCGGTGGATACCATGTCGCTCATAACGTCGCCGTCGTAGTTCTTGCAGGCCCAGATGTAGCCGCCCTTGGAGCGGATGACGCGGGCAACGGCGTCGTCTATAAGGGTGTAGAAATAGGTTATGCCCAGCTTCTCGAACTGCTCTTTGTAGCCCTTCTCAAACTCCTCTTCAAATACCTTCTTGAATTCACCGTCGTAAATCTTGGCGATGGTATCCTTGGTGGAGAACCAAAGATCCTGCTTGGTATCTATGGCGTACTGGAAGCAGGCCTTAGCGAAGGAGCGGATGGAGCTTTCCTTGTTGTGAGCGCCCTGCCATACGGCGGGTCCGTTAACCTTCTGAACGGTAAGGGTTTTCTCTTCGCCGGTAATGTCGCTCTTGTAGGTCATGGTGCAAACGCCGGGGTCGGTAGTGTACATATCAACGGACTTGTACACGTCGCCATAAGCGTGACGGGCGATGGTTATGGGCTTCTCCCAGTTCTTTACAACCGGCTTTATGGCGGGGATGCAAATGGGGGTGCGGAACACGGTGCCGTCAAGTATGGAGCGAATGGTGCCGTTGGGGCTCTTCCACATCTCGGTCAGCTCGGGGTACTCGATCATGCGCTGCTTGTTGGGGGTGATGGTGGCGCACTTTACGCCTACGCCGTACTTCTTGTTGGCATTGGCGGCGTCTATGGTTACCTGGTCCTTGGTGGCGTTGCGGTTGAGCAAGCCCAGGTCATAGTACTCGGTTTTAAGATCAACATAGGGAAGAATCAGCTTATCCTTTATCATTTTCCAAAGGATTCGCGTCATTTCGTCGCCGTCCATCTCTACCAGCGGGGTTGTCATTTTTATCTTTTCCATGATAATCTCCTCTTTCTTTGTCCTTTTTTGTTCAGCCTTACGCTTTGCCGTAACCGGCGGCGTAGTAGTTCATCAGGCAGCCTTCCTGAAGTATAAGCTTCTCGTCCGCGGTAAGGCCCTTGCAGTAAAGGGTAATGTCGTTAATCTTGCCGTCCTTGGTTATAACCTTGGCGGGAAGCTCCTCGGTGCCTTCGCCTATTGCCTTGCGTACGCCGGGGATGTATACCCAGTCGCCGTCCTCATAGTCAAACGCAACTTCTTTATCCATGGTGAAGGGAACAATACCCCAGTTGATGCAGTTGGAACGATAACGCTTGGTGGCGTACTCGTAGCAGATGTTCGCGAAGCCGCCCAGAACCTTCTGGCAGGAAGCGGCCTGCTCACGCGCGGAACCGTCGCCGGGCTTGTTCGCGAATACGCAGGAGCCAACGCTGGTCTTCGCGGCATCGCCGCCAACCTTCTTAAGGGCTTCAAGCACTTCCTCGGGAGTGCTGCCGGCCTCCCTGGCCTCCTCAAGTGCGCGAACGGCCTTGGCACGGCCAACGTATTCGGGAACGCGGCGGGAGAGGGCGAACTCGGAAAGTCCTATGGGGTTGGAGCGGTAGCTGGAGGTTTCACCGGAAGGAATAAGCTCGTCGGTGGTGGTTACGGGGTCGTGTATAACGGCGCAGAGCTTAACCAGCAGGTCTTCCTCAAGGTGCGGCATCTGCGGCCAGTCCTTAATGTTGGGACCGTAGCGAAGCTCTACGGAAGGATCGGCCTTGCCGAAGCCCTCGTAGCAGCGCTTTTCGTAAACGCTTCCGTCGTACTTATACTCAAATTCGGGTACTTCGTAATCCATATCGGTAGCGGCGGTGATAACGCCCTTGTTGGCGGCGGTAGCGGCTATGGAACGGGCGTCCATAAGGGCTACTGCGGAAATCTGGCCGTTGCCGGGTTTGCTGCCTTCGCGGTTGGCAAAGTTGCGGGTCGCGTGGCGGATGGAGAGAGCGTTGTTGGCGGGAGTGTCGCCCGCGCCGAAGCAGGGGCCGCAGAACGCGGGCTTAAGCACGCAGCCGGCTTCCATAAGCTTTACGGAGGTGCCGTCCCTGGTTATGGCCAGGCTTATGGGGGTGGAGGAGGGGTATACGGACATATTGAAGTAGCCGTTGCCTATGCTCTTGCCGTCCAGTATTGCGGCGGCCTCAACTATGTTTTCATACATGCCGCCGGAGCAGCCCACTATAACGCCCTGGTCGCAGGTAACCTTGCCGTCCACTATGTTGCGGCGCAGGTCCATCGTTACCTTGCCGCCAAGCTGCTTGTTGCAGTCGGCTTCAATCTTTGAAAGGATGCCCTCGGGATCAGCCTGCAGCTCCTTGATGGTGTAAGCCTTGGAGGGATGGAAGGGCAGGGCGATCATGCACTCAACCTTGGAAAGGTCAATGTGAACAACCGCGTCGTAGTAAGCGCCTTCCTCGGGCTTCATCTCACAAAAGTCCTCGGGACGGCCGATTGTTTCATAATACTTCCTGGTAGTCGCGTCGGTCTCCCAAATGGAGCTGAGGCAGGAAGTTTCGGTGGTCATAACGTCTATGCCAATGCGGTAGTCGCTGGAAAGCTCCTTAACGCCGGGGCCTACGAACTCAAGAACCTTGTTCTTTACGTCGCCGTTGGGGAAGGTTGCCGCGACAAGCGCTATGGCAACGTCCTGGGGGCCTACGCCGCGGCGGGGCTTACCATCGAGATATACCATAACCACCTGGGGAGCATCAACATCATAGGTGTTGCTGAGCAGCTGTTTCGCAAGCTCGCCGCCGCCTTCGCCTATGCCCATGGTGCCGTAGCTGCCGTAGCGGGTGTGGCTGTCGGAACCGAGAATCATGGCGCCGCACTTGGCAAGGCGCTCACGGGCGTACTGGTGGATAACGGCCTGGTTGGCGGGAACGTATATTCCGCCGTACTTCTTGGCAGCGGAAAGACCAAAGGCGTGGTCATCCTCGTTGATGGTGCCGCCAACGGCGCAAAGGCTGTTGTGGCAGTTGGTCATCGCGTAGGGGATGGGGAATTCCTTCAGGCCGGAGGCCTTGGCGGTCTGAATTATGCCAACGAAGGTAATGTCGTGGGATACGAGCGCATCAAACTTAATGCGCATCTTCTTGGGATCGGTGCCCTTGTCATGGGCGCGCATAATCTTGTACGCCATGGTCTTTTCACGGGCCTGGTCGGGCGCCTCAACGCCCTGGGCTTCGGTCGCGAATACAGGCTTGCCGCCAAGATAATACGCGCCTTTTTTAATCACTTCTACCATTTGACTTTCCTCCTATTGGGATTCTTTTTTTATTTTGAAAATCAGTTAATTTATTGTTTTTTATCGCAAAGACGATAAAGAAAAATGCTTATTGCCAGCAAATCTGCCGATCCGCCCGGGCTTATGTGCCCGGCGATAAGAAGATCATCAAGCTCCTTTGCGCCCTGCAGTGAAAAATTGTTTATAAGCTTTGCGGCCTCCGCTTTCACAAGCGCGGAGCCTTCCTCGCCGGCGCGGTTAAGAACGTTTGTATCCGTAACGTTTGCCATAAGCGAGAGCAGCGCCAGTATGTGTGCCTCGTTTTCGCAAAGCCCGCGCGAGAGCGCGTCCTTAAGCACGGGGTATCCGTATTGCGCAACGCTTGCGAAGCCGCTTTCAGCCTCTCCGCGAACGCCGAACGCGCCGTATTTTTTGAATACCCTTTGTCCGTGGGTATCGCCGCTGCCGCATTCGCGGCCGCATATTCCGCGCGTCATCCTTGCGGACACGGCACAGAGTGAGGATACTGTTACGGGTTCATTCAGCGCCTCGGCTCTTCCTGCCGCGGCGCACAGTATGCCAAGCGAAAACAGCGCCCCTTTATGCGTATTCACGCCGCCGGTAGCCGCGTACATGGCCTTTTCCGCCTCCATGCCCGGGGCTCTTAACGATGCGAAAACATCCGCCTCATCCTTGTCGGCATTATCCATGCTCAATTGGGTCATAGCCTCAAAGTATGGCAGCAGCGCGTCCGCGCTTCGTATGAACATAGCGCGGTCCATGTCGCTGTGGGCTCCTGTGTTGGCCCTGTCCACCAAACCGGGCTTTGGCGTTGCGTTAACCTCGGCGATAAGCGCGCCGTGCGCCGTAAGAGCTATATCGTGCGCGCTCATTTGCTCTCCTCCATCGCGCGAATGTGCTCAATGGAGCTTTCCGGCAGCAGGGAGGAGCAATCCTCAAGCCTGCCGGCCTTTATAAGCTCACGAACGCGGGATGCGCTTATCGGCATACCATCGCTGCATCTGCGCTCAATTACACGAACGTCTATACCCTTTTTGGGCAATGTATCAATCAGCGTTGCGTTATAAAGCGCCGTAAGCTCGTCGGTAGGCTCGCTGCCAACGTAGCGCGCGGTTATGTTCAGCGCGGGGGCTATGCGTTCGGCGAATATGTTCGCGTCAAGCTCGGCGTATGTGCGCGAAACATCGGAAAGATCCTTTATAAAATAGCTTGGGAACGTGGCGGAGGATATCATATACGGTCCCCCCGCAAGCACGCGCACGTTGCTCATGCCCGCGCAGGCGGCTTTGGCCATTTCAAGCCTGTCCGCGAACGGGAAGAAAGATTTGTCCTCTTCAACCACGAATACATACAGCCTTTCGTTTTCCTCGCTTGCCCGCTTAACCAGCTCAAGGTGCCCGAGCGTGAACGGGTTGCAGTTCATAACTATCGCCGCGGCCTCGCCGTCAAACACCTTCGCCTTTTCGCAGAAGCGCCGCACTCCGGCGCGGTCACTGTCGAGCAAAACGGCTTTTTTCGCCCGGCCCACGGTATAGAACGAAAGGCTTGTGAATATGCCCTCGTTCTCCGGCTTGGTGAAAAGAAACACGTGGCGGCGGCCAAGCATGTCAAGCTGCTCCCTAAGGTGCGTCATAAGCGTGCCTATAAGCCCCTCGCCGCGGTATTCCTCGCTTGCGGCAATGCATTTTATAACGTTGCCGTCAAATCCGCCCCCGGCCGCCATCTCATCGTTTATGAAAACGCCGGCGTAGTACTCAAGGCTGTCCGGCCTTAAGCCGAACGATTCAAGAAACCGTGTTACCTGCTCCCTGCAGGATTTCAACGTCAGGGGCAGGGGACGAATTTCCGTATCGTTAAAGCTCAAAGCCGTTCTCCTTTGCTGCGGCTTATTATGCCGTCTATGGCTTCAATAAGCTCGCTTACGCTGTGGGTGCGGTTGCGGGCGCAGGCCGCGCCCGGCATACCGCATATTAAACATCTTCTCATCTCAAGGCCCAGATCCTCGCGGCTTACGGCCCCGGATGGTCCTATAACATCAATATCGTAAAGCCTGCCAAGCTCCGTCGAGTCCTCCAGAGCGCATGTCGCTTTTTTCAGCTCAGAAGGATTCATGTTGACTACGTAATATCCTTCGGGGCCCGTTGCTTTCTCGCGCTCCTCGCTGAAAACTATCGCGCCCGAGAGGGCTTCCTTTATGGCTTCACGGCCGCGGTTGAATATGTATAAGCTCCTGAAGTTAAGCTTGTCGGGGCCGGGCATATTCACGGTAAAGGATACGAGCGGCAGCTGCCACTCTTTAAGAAGCTTCTGCTGAAACTCGGCTCGCTCGTCGCGCGAGCGCAGGAGCTGTTCAAGGGAAATATCGCTCATCAGTCGCAGATCTCGCGCACTTCGTCTATAACGGTGCCGTCGGGAGCCGTTACAAGGGCAACAACCTTTTCGCCAAACGGCAGGGGATCGGGCTTGCCGACAACCGCCTCAGCGTCTTCCTTCAGCTTCTCTATGGTGGTAAGGGCTATGCCGGCCTTTGTGAGGGCCTCGGCAACCTCCGGACGGGCGGGGTTAACGGCAACGCCGGCATCGGTTACCAGCACGTCGCAGTTGGCACCGTCGGTGCACAGGGTGCTTACCTTATCCACAACGCAGGGAATACGGCCGCGGATAACGGGGGTTACTATAACGGTCAGCTTAGCGCCGGCGGCGGTATCGGGATGGCCGCCTATCGCGCCGCGTATGATACCGTCCGAGCCTACAAGCACGTTTACGTTGAAGGATGTGTCTATCTCAAGCGCGGACAGAACAACCACGTCAAGCTGATTGATGGCGGCGGCGCGGTCGAAGGGACTCGCGTAGGTGTTGCCGTCTATCTCATGGTGCTTGGGGTTGCTGCGAAGCGAGGACGCGGCCTGAACGTCAAAGTCCTGCACGTCAAGCAGGGTTTCAATAAGTCCCTGCTCATGCAGCTTAACAATCTGGCCGGTAATTCCACCGAGCGCGAAGCGGGCCTTAACGCCCTGCTCAACCATGGCGTCCGCAAGGAAGCGGGTAACCGCCAGGGAAGCGCCGCCGGTACCGGTCTGCAGGCTCATGCCGTCCTTAAAGTAGCCGGACTTGATTATTACCTCCGCGGCCTTTTCGGCTATCATCAGGTCGCGCGGGTTCTTTGTGAAACGGGCGGCACCCGCGGATATCTTGGAGGGGTCGCCTATGGAATCAACCTTAACAACGTAGTCTACCTGGTTGCCGGGTATACCGCCCGCGGCATTGGGGAAGTCCACTATATTATTGGTGATGATTATTACCTTGTCGGCGTACTGAGCGTCCACCTTGGCATAGCCGAGGCTGCCGCACTCGGCCGCGCTCTTTACGCTTTCGTTCAGGCAAACGCCGCTAGCGTTGCCGAATTCGTCGCTTACGGTGGCGCCAAGGAACGCTACGTCTATATGCAGCCTGCCGTCGGCAATGGCGCTCGCGCGGCCGCCATGACTGCGGAACACAACGGGCTTATCCATAAGGCCGTGGGAAATCTCGTCGGCGAGAGTGCCGCGGCAGCCGGAGCTTTCTATGGATGTTACAACGCCGTTCTTAATGTGCTCAACCAGCGGAGCGTGAACATCGGTAAGGGAGGAGGGGGCAAGCTTAAGGTTCTTTATGCCCATTTTCGCTATAACGTCCATAACCTGGTTAAGTACCTGGTCGCCGCTGCGGAAATGATGGTGGAAGGAAATGGTCATGCCATCCTTAAGACCGGAAAGCTTTATTGCCTCTTCAATGGAGGCAACCATCTTGCTGCCGTGGTCCTCGCCCTTTTTGGTGGTGCGGGGGTCCTTGTCGCGGCCGTAGATGCCAAAGCCCATGCTCTCTACCAAAGCTTCGTCTATTTCGTGACCAATGCTGTTTTTCATTTGATTATTCCTCCTCGGTTAAGATGCCGGAAACGCGGGCAAGCTCAAGCACGCGCTGAGCGCGGATAACAACGGGCTTATCAACCATCTTGCCGTTGAGGCTTATAACGCCGCTGCCGCGGGCTTCCGCTTCCTTAAGGGCGGCCACTATCCTGCGGGCCTTTTCAATATCCTTGGCCGCGGGCGCGAACACCTTGTGTATGGGAGCGATCTGGCGGGGATTGATAACGGATTTGCCGTCAAAGCCCAGGTCGTGTACAAGCTTGGCTTCATAAATAAGCTGCTCTTCGTTGTTTATGTCGGAATATACGGTATCAAGGGCATCAATGCCCGCGGCGCGCGCGGCAAGCACCAGGGTTTGCCTGGCAAGCTGCAGCTCGGAACCGCCAAGGGTACGCTGGCATTTCATGTTCGCGCAGAAGTCCTCGGCGCCAAGGGCTATACCTATAAGCCTGTCGGAAGCGGTGGCAATGTCGTAGGCGTTGATAACGCCGAGAGCGCCCTCTATGGCGGCCATCATAAGGGTGGTGCCGACGGGGATGCCGTGCTTCTTTTCCATTTCGCCTATGTATGCGTCGCACTCGCGAACATCCTTGGCGGATTCGGTCTTGGGCATGCGCAGCACGTGCGCGCCGGCGCAGACCATGGCTTCTATATCGGATTTGCCGTAGGGCGTGTCAAGCGGGTTTATGCGAACCACGATTTCGGTTTTGCCGTAGTCAATGGTCTTTATGGCGTTGTAAACCAGCATGCGGGCCGCGTCCTTCTCGGCCATGCTTACGGCATCCTCAAGGTCAAACATAAGGGAGTCGGATCCGTATATATGAGCATCTCTCATCATGCCGGGATTGTTGCCCGGAATGAACATCATTGTACGGCGGAGTCTGTGTTTTTCATGCTGCATAGTAGTGCCTCCTTATTTCCAGTAGCCGCAGTCGGTCTGCTCGCAGGCGCGGAACAGCGCGGTAGAGACGCGGGCACGAATGGTGCAGTCGAGCGCGCCCTTGTCGTTTGCGGTAACATGGGCAGATGTAATTCCCTGCTCCTTCAATACTTCGCAAATGACTTCCTTTATCCGGCGGCCGTAAAGACTGGCTACCGTGCTCTGAAGATCGATTTCAACGCCGTTTTCGTCGCCCTTTTCGATCTCTACATGGATATCGCCGGACTCAAGTGTACCGGCAGCCCCCATTTTGAGAAGTTCCATAAGTATCGTCTCCTTTGTATTTAGTTGTACGTGGGTTATGTACAAGGTTTACAACATTATATTGTAATTTTTCGTCGCGCGCAAGCTGAATTTCCCCATACGGGCAAAGAATACCTGTTCACCTGTATTATAAAGTGCGAGAATACATGTATACAATTATACAATCTGAAAAGCAATATAGAAATATACATTTATTTACAGAGTTGCGTCTGCGGTAAAACGGTATTTCAATTTACAAGAATTGTGTCGCAGATATCGCGTACGGAACAGCTTTCAAAATAATATTCCTCCCGCGGAATCCATGTGCTCCTGTATGCGTCAACGTGGCCGGGGTCGCGCACGGCTATGCGCTCAAGCTGCTTTTTAGTCGAAATGTCCATGAATATTTTTATGGCCGAAAAGCTCCTAAGCTTCGGATGGCAGCTGTATGAGCCCTCAAGTATTATGCTGCTTGAAAAATTAAGATTTATTGGCGAAAGGAACCTGTTTTCGTGGCACGCGTACGGACGATAAACGGCGTTTTCTCCCGCTGAGAAGGGCTTTAATATTTCGTTAATCAGCCTGTCAAAATCCATGTTTCCGCCGGCCTCGGCCATGCGCTCGGGCGTGCGCAAAGAGAACGGCAGATAAAAATCGTCCATGTGAACAACGGCAAAGCCAAGCCGCTCACTAAGCTTTGCGGCAAGCGTGGTTTTGCCCGATGCGCAGCGGCCGTCTATTGCCAGAATATATGGTTTGCTTAATTGCTTTTCCTCAATAAGCCGCAGTACTGCGGCCGGGTTGTTACTGCTCATGGCAGGCTTTGCTTTCGTTGCGCCTGAACTTTACAAGCCCGGTTCTGTTGAGCGCGACCATGATGGCGGGAATGAGTATAAGCTGCATTATTATGCCCGGTATGGCGTTTACAAACGCGCCGGCCAAAAACGCCTGCCATGTGAACGCGCTTCCCTGAAGGCCGAGTATTATAATCTCAGCCGCGCCCCAAACAAGCCGGCCCGCTATCATTGCCGCTATTATGGCCTTATACAGCGCTATTACGCACTGCCAGCGGGAACGATTGTAAAGAAAACCGGCAACGAAGCCGTACGCCGCAAGCTCAAAGGCCATGGCTATGGCTGTATATACGGGCGGCATGGAGAAAAACAGGCAGCGGGTGAGCGGGAGTATAAAGCCTACCGCCGCGCCGTATTGCCAGCCGCATATAAGTCCGCAAAGGAACACGGGAATGTGCATGGGAAGCAGCATGCTGCCTATTTTCGGAATTTGTCCGGTTAAAAAGGGAAGTATATAGCCAATGGCCAGGAAAAGGGCCGAAAGTGTAAGCTTTTTTGTGTATTCGCGCATGTGTTAACTCCTTTGCCGCGGCGTAAAACCGCCGTATTCAAACAAGGGAAATGATACTATGTTTTGATGAAAAATACAAGCAGGAGGATAACTGCCGGATTTTAACAAAAACCGGTTGACAGCGGGGCAGAAAGGCTATATAATATCCGAGGTCAAAGCAGAAGCCCCGCTTCTCACCCGCCGGCAATTGCGCCAGGCGCGGTAAGTAAACAGTGAGTATTACGATAATTCGTAAGTATATCATAGGTGGGTGCTTTGCATCCACTATTTTTTTACGGAGGTGTACCAACATAGCCAGTCAAGAGCTCTTGATAAACGAGGAAATTCGGGACGCTGAAGTCCGCCTCATCGACGAAAACGGCAATCAGCAGGGCGTTGTTAAAATAGACGTTGCGCTGAGGATGGCCGAGGCCGCGGATCTTGATCTTGTCAAGATTGCGCCTACAGCGGTTCCGCCGGTGTGCAAGATAATGGATTACGGCAAATACCGCTTCGAACAGATCAAAAGGGAAAAGGAAAATCGCAAGAACCAGAAGGTTATCGAGCTTAAAGAGATTCGCCTTTCCGCAACGATCGATCAGCATGACATGGAAGTGAAAGCGAAAGCCTGCCAGAAGTTCCTCGGCAACGGAGACAAGGTAAAGGTTACCATCCGCTTTAAGGGACGCCAGATAAAGCACGGCGACCTGGGAATGGACGTGATGGACGCTTTCTACGAAATGGTGAAGGACGTGGCATCTGTTGACAAGCCCGCCAAACAGGAAGGGCGCAACATGATAATGATACTGGTGCCAAAGGCAAACTAAACAAATTATCCAAGGAGGAAATACCCCATGCCTAAGATCAAAACCCACAGGGGTGCAGCTAAAAGGTTCAACCTTACCAAGGGCGGCAAGGTCAAAAGGAATAAGGCTTTCAAGAGCCACATTCTGACCAAGAAGAGCACCAAGAGACTTCGCGGTCTGCGCCAGACCGGTTACATCGCCGAGTGCGAGGCCAAGAAAGTTCGCGAACTCATTCCGTACAAGTAAGGAGGAACAAACAATATGGCAAGGATTAAAAGGGCTGTAAACGCCGTTAAGAAACGCCGCAAGGTGTTCAAGCTTTCCAAGGGCTACTTCGGAGCCAAGTCCAAGCAGTACCGCGCCGCTTCTCAGCAGGTTATGCGTTCCATGGCTTATGCCTTCGTAGGACGCAAGAACAAGAAGCGCGAGTATCGCAAGCTGTGGATCGCCCGTATCAACGCCGGTGCGCGTATGTGCGGCACTAACTACAGCCGTCTTATCAATGGCCTCAAGCTGGCCGGTGTTGACGTAAACCGTAAGGTTCTCGCCGAGCTCGCCGTAAGCGACATGGCCGCCTTCAAGCAGCTGGTCGAAGTTGCCAACAACGCTAAGGCTTAATTAAAACCAAAGCATAAGCGCCCGTGAGAAATCGCGGGCGCTTTTTCGCGTAAAAAATGAGGGCGGTTGCCCGCCCCCATATTAGTCTATAATCAGCATTCGGGTTCGATAAGGCCGTAGTTGCCGTCCTTGCGCTTATAGATAACGTTTATCTGGTTGGTTTCGCCGTTTGTGAACATATAGAAGGAATGACCCAGCATTTCAAGCTGAAGCATCGCCTCGTCAACCGTCATGGGCTTTATGTCGAAACGCTTGATTTTAACAACCTTTGCCGCTTCCTCATCAAGATCGTCCTTTGAGAAGGAATCGGAATATACCGGCTCGGGAGCGCGGAAGGCGCCGGCCCTAAGGTTCTTTTCAAGTTTGGTGCGATGGCGCACAATCTGCTTTTCCAGCTTGCTTAATACGTTGTCTACAGAGGCGTACATATCGCCGGTGGTTTCCTCGCCGCGAATTATGCCGCCCGCATAGGGTATTGTGACTTCAACAATGTGGCGGTTGCGCTCTACGCTGAGCGTAACATGCGCCTGCGTGTCTTCCGGAAAGTACTTGTCAAGCTTGCTTACCTTTTTGTTGATAAGATTCTCCAGGTAATCAGATACTTCGATGTTTTTTCCGCTGATCGTTATAATCATCTTTCTTACCCCTTTCCCGCGGCCCTGTGATGTGATGACCGCTCATATTATTTCTTTCTCTTACTATACCATATTTTCCTGCATAAAGGTGTAAATTAAGGGTACAATTTTGTGAAAACTTAGCGGCGTGCCCTTGCGGCCGTTGGCGTTTTTGGCCGATACATGGTATTATATTGCCATAAAAACTGGAGGTTGTGAAGCCATGAAACCTGTAACCGTAGATGCTTTTTCTTCCGTTCCGTTCGGCGGGAATCCGGCGGGTGTAGCGATATACGATAAAGAACTTCCCCATGAGGATGAAATGCGTGCGATTGCCGCGAAAATGGGATACAGCGAAACGGCCTTTATATTGCCGCTTGGGGAAAAACGGTTTCGTGTGCGCTACTTTACACCGGTTGAGGAAGTTCCTCTCTGCGGCCACGCCACGGTCGGTTCCTTCGCGTATATGCTTAAAACAGGCCTTATTGAGGAAGGCAAAAGCTATGTTGCCCAAACCGGCGCCGGGGACATAAACGTGGATATATCCGATGGCCTCGTGTGGCTGGACATGGCGGAACCAAAGGAGCTTGTTTTCTTAAATGATGAGGATACGCGCGAGCTTGCCGCGGCGTACGGCATAAGCGTCGCCGATATGGGCAAATTCAAGCCCGCCATATCAAACAGCGGACTTGCGGACATTATGATGGGCGTAAAAAGCGCCGAAGTTCTCAATTCGCTTAACGGCAATATGCACTCCATATCGGCTCTTTCAAAAAGGCTTAACGTTACGGGTGTGCACGCCTTCTGCCTTGAGGAGGACGCGGTGCATTGCCGCAACTATGCCCCGCTTTACGGCATAGATGAGGAGGCGGCAACGGGCACGTCAACCGGCGCGCTTACGTTTTATCTTTATAAGCACGGAATAATAAGCAGCGGCAAAACAAATCTTTTCATACAGGGCGAGGCCATGGGCAAACCCTCGCGCATATATTCGCGCCTTGAGGATAAGAACGGAAAGATAAGCGTGCGCGTTGGCGGCAGCGGCTGCGTAAGGCAGTAACGCGCACTACACATCAGCCCCTGTTTTTGGTATAATAATACGATTATTTTATAAAGGAGCGCAGCATGATAAAACACGTTGTTTGCCACCGCTATCGCGACAAGGCGGAGGCCTATAAAATAGCCCCCATGCTCAATTCCCTTATGGGTAAGGTGCCCTCATTAAGGAGCATGGAAACGGGCATAGATTTCATGGATTCCTCCCGCGCGTACCACATGGTGCTTATTGCCACGTTTGACGACAGGGCGGGTCTTGATGAATACGCAACCCATCCGGAGCACATGAAGGTGAAGGAATATATTCACAGCGTGCTTGAATCCTCTGTTTCGGTGGATTTTGAGTACTGATGGGCGAGTTTAAGGCCGTTACCCCCTTTGAGCCGCGCGGAGATCAGCCCCAGGCCATAGAAAAGCTTAGTCAGGGCGTGCTTAACGGCGACAGGCTCCAGGTGCTCAAGGGCGTTACGGGCAGCGGCAAAACATTTACGATGGCAAAGGTTATAGAGCGGGTTCAGAAGCCCACTCTTGTTATCGCGCACAATAAAACGCTCGCGGCTCAGCTTTGCGGGGAGTTTAAGGAGTTCTTTCCGGACAGCGCCGTTGAGTACTTTGTGTCTTATTATGATTATTATCAGCCGGAGGCCTATATCGCCTCTTCCGATACATATATAGAAAAGGTTGCCACCGTAAACGATGAAATAGATAAGCTTAGGCTTAGCGCCACAAGCGCGCTTAACGAGCGGAAGGACGTTATAATAGTCGCCTCCGTTTCGTGCATATACGCTTTGGGAGATCCGGAGGAGTATCTTAAGCTTTCCGTATCCGTGCGCGAGGGCATGCGCATGGAGCGCGACGATTTGCTCAAAAGGCTTGTGGATATTCAGTATCAGCGCAGCGAGTTTGATTTTAACCGCGGCAACTTTCGCGTAAAGGGCGATACTGTGGACGTTATGCCAGCGAACTGGAGCGACAAGGCGCTCAGAATAAGCTTTTTCGGCGATGAAATAGAGCGCATAAGCGAAATAAACGCGCTTACCGGCCAAACGATTACGGATAGAAGCCACGCCGCCATATTCCCGGCCACGCATTATGTTACCGGCAGGGATAAGCTTGAGGCAAGCATTGGCGACATAGAAGCGGATATGCAGAAGCGCGTTGCGGAGTTCAATGCCGAGGGCAAGCTGCTTGAGGCGCAAAGAATAGCCCAGCGCACGGAGTACGATATAGAAATGATGCGGGAAATAGGCTACTGCCAGGGAATAGAGAATTATTCCCGCTATTTTGACGGCAGAAAGCCCGGCCAGCCGCCCTTTACGCTGCTTGATTATTTTCCCGATGATTTCCTTATGTTCATAGACGAAAGCCATGTTACCCTGCCGCAGATACGCGGCATGTACGCGGGCGACTATTCGCGAAAAAAAGAGCTTGTGGAATACGGATTCCGCCTGCCCGCCGCGTTTGACAACCGCCCCTTAAGATACGAGGAATTTGAAAAGCGCATAAATCAGCTTATATGCGTATCCGCAACGCCAGGCCAGTACGAAACGGACAACGCCTCCCGGGTTGTGGAGCAGATAATTCGCCCCACGGGTCTGCTTGATCCCGAGATAACCGTGCGCCCGGTAGATGGCCAGATAGACGACCTTTTAAGCGAGGTTAAGCTGATGGCGCAAAAGGGATACCGCACCCTTGCCACAACGCTTACCAAGCGCATGGCGGAAACGCTTACCGAATATCTTGATTCCATGGGCGTGCGCGTAAGGTATATGCACAGCGATATAGAAACCATCGAGCGCATGGAGATAATAAGGGATTTAAGGCTTGGTGAGTTCGATGTGCTTGTGGGCATAAACCTTTTAAGAGAGGGACTCGATTTGCCGGAGGTAGGCCTTGTGGCCATACTTGACGCGGATAAAGAGGGCTTTTTGAGAAGCGCCACAAGCCTTATCCAAACCATAGGCCGCGCGGCAAGAAACGTGGACGGGCGCGTAATAATGTATGCCGATGAGATAACGCCGTCCATGCGCGAGGCCATAGACGAAACAAACTATCGCCGTGAAAAGCAGCGCGCGTTCAATGAGCAGCACGGCATAACGCCGCAGAGCGTAAAGAAGGAAATACGCAACGTGCTCGAAATTTCGCATAAATCGGGCAGCGAGAAGAGCGGCATATCCAAAGAGGAGCTTGAGGAGCGCAAGGCCATTTTGCAGCAGCAGATGCGCCAGGCCGCGGCGGAGCTCGATTTTGAAACGGCGGCTAAGCTGAGGGATGAGCTGTTTGAGCTTACAGGCCAGAACGCGGGTGCCGTAAAGCCCGCGCCCGGCACAATAGGCAGCGCACGCAGAAACAAGGGGCGCGGACGCAAATCGCCTAAGCGCAAATAAGCGGCGAACGGAACGGAAGAAGAATATATGAAGGACGAAATAGTAATACGCGGGGCAAGGGAGCACAACCTTAAAAACGTGAACCTTACCATACCGCGGGACAAGTTAATAGTTTTTACAGGGCTTTCGGGCAGCGGCAAATCAAGCCTTGCGTTTGATACGATTTACGCGGAAGGGCAAAGGCGATACGTTGAATCCCTTTCCTCCTACGCCAGGCAGTTTTTGGGCCAAATGGAAAAGCCGGATGTGGACACGATAGAGGGCCTTTCTCCCGCCATATCCATAGACCAGAAAAGCACAAGCAACAACCCCCGCTCAACCGTGGGAACGGTAACCGAAATACACGATTATTTAAGGCTGCTTTACGCGCGCATAGGCATACCGCATTGCCCCAAGTGCGGCCGAGTGATCCGCAGGCAGAGCGTGGACGAGGTTGTGGAGCAGGTAATGGCGTTTGGCGAGGGCGCGAGGGTGCAGATAATTGCCCCGGCCGTGCGCGGCAGAAAGGGCGAGCACGTAAAGCTGCTTGAGCAGATTCAAAAGGATGGCTACGTTCGCGTTAAGGTTGACGGAACAGTATACGATATAGCGGATGTGCCCAAGCTTGATAAAAAGGTTAAGCATACAATAGATGTTATTGTGGATCGCGTTGTTGTGCGGCCGGGAGCGGAAAGCAGGCTTGCGGGCTCTCTTGAAACGGCGTTCGCGTTCGGCGCGGGTCTCGCAAAGGTTGAGCATGGCGGCGAGGAGCAGCTTTTCAGCGAAAACTATGCCTGCCCGGATTGCGGAGTCAGCATAGAGGAGCTTACCCCGCGCATGTTCAGCTTTAATAACCCATACGGCGCGTGCCCCACGTGCTCCGGTCTTGGCTCGCTTATGAAAATAGACCCGGCACTTGTTGTACCCAATGAGGAGCTTTCCTTAAGGCAGGGCGCAATAACCGTAACCGGCTGGCAGAGCGCCAACGAAACAGGCATAGCGGGCATGTATTTTGCCGCGCTCGGCGAAAAATACGGCTTTACGGCGGATACCCCCTTTAAGGAGCTCAGCGAGGAAGCGCGCCATGCCCTGCTTTACGGCACCGGCAGCGAGCGCGTACATATAGAATATCGCCGCGAGTTCGGCGAGGGCAGCTACGATTCCCCGTTTGAGGGCATTATTCCAAACCTTGAGCGCAGATACAGGGAAACCCAGTCCGAGTTCATGAAGCGCGAAATAGAGGAATATATGGCCAATATTCCCTGCCCGGACTGCAAGGGCAAGCGCCTTAAAAAAGAAAGCCTCGCGGTAACCGTGGGCGGCATGAACATAGCGGAATTAAGCGACATGACGGTTCGCCGCGCAAGGGAAAAGCTTGCCTCTCTTGAGCTTAACAAAACCGAGGAACTGATAGCCGGGCGTATACTTAAGGAAATCGATTCCCGCCTGGGCTTCCTTATAAGCGTTGGCCTTGATTACCTTACCCTGTCCCGCGCGGCGGCAACGCTTTCGGGCGGCGAGGCTCAGCGCATACGACTTGCCACGCAGATTGGCTCAAGCCTTGTAGGCGTGCTGTATATTCTGGATGAGCCGAGCATAGGCCTGCATCAGCGCGACAACGCCAAGCTTATTTCAACCCTTAAAAATATGCGCGATCTCGGGAACACGCTTATAGTTGTTGAGCACGACGAGGAAACAATGCTTAACGCGGACTATATCGTGGATATAGGCCCGGGCCCCGGCGAGCACGGGGGAGAGGTTGTTTTCGCGGGAACGCCAGAGGAAATACTGAAGGACGAAAAATCCATAACCGGCAAATACCTTTCGGGGCGCGAGTATATAGCCGTTCCCGCAAAGCGGCGCGAAACGGGCGAAAACTGGCTAAGCATACGCGGCGCGCGCGCGAACAACCTGAAAAATGTAAACGTGGATATACCCCTTGGCGTATTCACCTGCGTAACCGGCGTATCCGGCAGCGGCAAATCAAGCCTTGTGAACGAGGTGCTCAAAAAAACGCTGCTGCGGGATCTTAACCGCGCCCGCACAAAGCCCGGCGATTACGACTCAATAGAAGGCGTAGACAAGCTTGATAAGATAATAGACATTGATCAGTCCCCCATAGGGCGCACGCCAAGGAGCAACCCCGCCACATATACCGGCCTTTTCGATTTGATTCGCGATGTGTTCGCTCAAACGCCGGACGCCAAAATGCGCGGCTATACAAACGGCCGCTTCAGCTTTAACGTAAAGGGCGGGCGGTGCGAGGCCTGCCGCGGCGACGGCATACTTAAAATAGAAATGCACTTTTTGCCGGATATATATGTTCCGTGCGAGGTTTGCGGCGGCAAGCGATACAACAGGGAAACCCTTGAGGTAAAATATAAGGGCAAAACCATATCCGATGTGCTTGATATGACCGTTGAGGAAGCGCTTAAGTTCTTTGCCCCGCTTCCGAAGCTTGCGCGCAAGCTGCAAACGCTTTATGATGTAGGCTTAGGGTATATAAAGCTTGGCCAGTCCTCAACCACGCTCTCCGGCGGCGAGGCGCAGCGGGTTAAGCTCGCTACCGAGCTTGCCAGGCGGGATACGGGAAGAACGCTTTATGTGCTTGACGAGCCCACAACCGGTCTGCATACGGACGATGTGAAGCGGCTTATAGCTATTCTGCAGCGCCTGTGCGACGGTGGCAGCACGGTTGTTGTAATAGAACATAATCTGGACGTTATAAAAACGGCGGATTACATAATAGACCTGGGACCCGAGGGCGGAGACATGGGCGGCACGGTGGTCTGCACCGGAACGCCGGAGCAGGTGGCGCGGTGCGAAAAGAGCTACACCGGCATTTACCTGAAGTCCATGCTTGAAAAGGGCAAACACGAATAAATAAATCGGCTGGGAGGATACAAACCTATGGACAGCGGCATGACAAACTGGTACAAGGCGGCGCAGAAACGCTATTCCGTAAGAAAATACAGGCAGGAGCCTAGCCTTGAGGATATGCTTGCGCTTGAAAGCGCGGCGGCGTCGCTTAGCGTGCGCGGGGTGCGCATAGCGGTTGGCATTGAGCAAAAGGTGTTTTCCGGCATACTCGGCTCCCGCATAAAGGGAACGAGCGCGTTTGCCGCGTTTATAACAAATAACGGTGATGAAACATCGCTGGGCTACCTGGGCGAGGCGTTCGTGCTTGAATGCACTTCCCTGGGCCTTGGCACGTGCTGGCTCGGCGCCAATTTCAACCGCTCCGCCGCAAGCTCAACGGTAAACCTTAAAAAGGGCGAGAAGATAGTTTGCGTAACGCCTGTAGGTGTTGCGGACGAGCCGTTTGTGCGCAGGAAACGCCGCGGCGTGGCTGAGCTTACGTGGCTTGATGATGAGGAGTTTGAGCAGCTGCCCGCCTGGCAGCGGAGCGCCGTGCAGTGCGCCATACTTGCCCCCAGCGCCGTTAATAAGCAGCCCTACGAGCTTATTCCCGAAAACGGCGGCATAACCGTTGCGGATGGCGGCAATAACTTTGGCTTTGGCAAGGTGGATAGGGGCATTGCCATGCTGCATATAGAGCTTGGCGCGGCGGCGGAGGGCGTGCGCGGCGCGTGGCATAAGCACGGGGGCGACATGTGCTTTATGCCGGAAAATGAGTAAAACGGAGAATATTTATAAATAATGCCATTGCGAAAGGCGAACAGTCGGACTATAATATAGTTTGAATCAGCATCACGTTGGCGTGAATTAATCGGAGGGATATATGGGCTTTAAGAGAGTGTCGGAAGCGGTAATCAGGCGCTTGCCGCGGTATTACAGGCATTTGACAATGCTTGAGAATAAGGGAGTTGAGCGCATAAGCAGCGAAAAGCTGGCGCAGCAGATGAACCTGAACGCGTCTCAGGTCAGGCAGGATTTTAACTGCTTTGGCGGATTCGGTCAGCAGGGATACGGCTACAATGTAAACAACCTTACCGGCGAGATAAAGCACATAATGGGCATAGACCGCAAGCATACCATTATAATAGTCGGCGCGGGCAACATAGGCCATGCGCTTACAAATTTCCCCGGCTTCGCGGATTCGGGCTTTGAGGTAAAGGCTCTCTTCGATGTTAACGAGGATCTTATCGGAACCGAGATAAACGGCCATCCCGTGCTTGACGTAAATGAGATGGATGAATACATTCGCGAGAATGGCATAGACATAGGCGTTATCGCCGCCCGCCGCACCGCCGCGCAGGAAATAGCGGACAGAATGTGCGCCGCCGGTATCCGCGGTATATGGAACTTTGTGCCGCTGGATCTTACCACCACCGTGCCTATAGAAAACGTGCACCTCAGCGAAAGCCTCAGCACCCTCTCCTACAAAATAGAGCACGGCCTGCTGGACTGAAATTTGAATTAAACCAAACCAAAAGCGATTCCCGAAAGGGAATCGCTTTTTAATACATCACACCCTCTTTACGCAGCTGAAAAACTCCGAATCATAAATGTTCGCCCGGCCGCGGATCTCGTAGCCGGCGGCAATGTATATGCTCAGCGCCGTGGGGTTATCCGTGGCCACGAGCAGCCAAAGCGAGTCCGCGCCGCGTTCCTTGGCCTTGCTTTCGACGGAGAGCATCATATTTCGTGCTATGCCATTGCGGCGGTAGTCCGGATCAACGCAAAGGCGGCAAAGCATGCACGGCCTTTCGCAGCTTGGCCAGTTTGTGCCGGGAACATCGGAAACGTCTTCAAATTCCTCTTCGGAGAATGTTGCCGATATAATCGAAACAAGCTTGTTATCAACAAAATATCCGTAAAGTTCGCCGTTTTCGGCATCCTCCTCGAATATGTCAAGCGTAGGGTAGTTATCATCCCAGTGGCTGAAGGTAAGCTTTATTTTGTTCGCAAGGTCGTTCGCAAGCGCGGCCTCGCTTTTATTGAGCGCGCGAAATTCGCCGGAAGAAGCCTTATCCATCATGGTATAACCTCTTGTTTACAAAAAATCCACACTAATAGTTCGCCGTGAACGCGGCTTTTCCTGCATGGCTCGTTGTTTGCGGGCGGGGATTGTGCTATACTTTGTGCTATGGAAAAGAAATGGCAGCTTTGGGCGGGCATAGCAGGCGCTGCGCTCGTATCCGCAATATTTATATACTCTTGCCTTACCGGCACATCAACGGTGCTTGGGCTTATAGTGGGCGGCGTAATGGCGGCGCTTTTCGCGGCGCTGTTTGTTATGCTCTGCGCGCGCCCGTTCGCGGCGCTTAAAAGCGGGGAACTGAGCCCGGACGATTTATTGGGCGCAAGGAACCTGAGGCGTTCCAAACGGCATCCGTGGGGAGAAATAGCGCTGTTTGTGCTTATAATGCGCATGGCAACGCTTCTTGTGGGATATTTTCTCTATCGCTACGGCAAGGAGTACCCCGGCGGCATGTGGAATACGCTTGCCGCTGTTTGGGAGCACAGCGATTCGCCAAGCTATCTGGGCATTGCGGAGCGCTGGTATGTTACGGAGGGCGACCCCCGCTTCCATATTGTGTTTTTCCCGCTCTACCCCTGCGTGATATGGCTTTTTAATCTTCTTATAAACAATACGCTTGTGTCGGCCATGGCCGTTTCCGCCGTTGCCTCGGTTATAGCGGCCATATTCGTTTATGAGGCCGCGGCCGTTGATATGGAGCGCGAGGCGGCGCTTAGGGCCGTAAAATATCTGTTCGTATTCCCGGCGGCGTTTTTCCTTACCGCGCCCATGACCGAGGCTTTGTTCATAATGCTTAGCGCGGCGGCAATATACTTTACCCGCAAAAAGCGGTATCTTTGGGCTTGCGTGTTCGGTGCCCTGTCGGGCTTTACCCGTTCCGTTGGCGGGCTGATAATCGTATTCATAGCGTGGGAAATAGCGGAGGACTTTATTACGTCCTATCGCATGGGCAAGTTGCGCGAAGAAAAGCGCGCGCTTATACTGAATGCCCTTTGCCTGCTTATTGTGCCGCTTGGCTTGCTGGGTTATCTTTATGTGAATTATTCCGTAACCGGCGACGCTTTCACGTTTATGCGCTATCAAAAGGAGCACTGGTCGCAGGGGTTCGGCTTGTTCTTTGAATCCGCCGCCACCCAAACGGACTATGCCGCAAGGGCCGCCCAAACAGGCAACGCGAATCAGCTTTGGAGCCTTTGGATCCCTAACCTTGCGGCCAGCATAGCGTCGCTTGTGCTCATGCTTATCGGCTCAAAAAGGCTCAGGCCAAGCTATCGCGTATACTATCTGGCGTACTTCGCGGTGTCCTGCGGAGCAACGTGGCTTTTAAGCTCGCCCAGGTATCTTACGGCGTGCGTACCCCTTTGTTTTGCCGCGGCCGAGATTACTGACGAAAAACGCTCGGATATAGCAATGACCGTGATTTTACTGCTGCTGCAGGCGGTTTATCTGTATATGTACGTTAACGGTATGAGCGTTTATTGATAAAAAACGGTTCATTGGCACTTGAAATCCGGTTAAAATAGTTGTACTATAAACAAGGCACACATTGGAAGCAGGCTTTGCCCGCTTCCTTTTATTATTTAATAAAGTACTTTATCAGGAGGAAAAGATGAAGCTGGGATTTGACAACGCAAAGTACCTTTCAATGCAGTCGGAACACATATTGAGCAGAATAGAAAAATTCGGCGGCAAGCTGTATCTGGAATTCGGCGGCAAGCTGTTTGACGATTATCACGCGTCCCGCGTTCTGCCGGGCTTTGAGCCGGACAGTAAGGTTCGTATGCTTATGCAGCTTAAGGACAAGGCGGAGATAGTTATTGCCATAAACGCGTCCGATATAGAAAAGAATAAGGTTCGCGGCGACCTTGGCATCACTTATGATCAGGATGTTTTGCGCCTTATCGATGCCTTCCGCGCCATAGGCCTTTATGTGGGCAGTGTTGTGCTTACGCAGTACCGTGGACAGACCGTTGCCGATGCCTTCCAGCAGAGGCTTGAGGACCTTGGAATCCGCGTATACAGGCATTATCCCATACCCGGTTATCCCAGCAACGTGGAGCTTATAGTAAGCCCCGACGGATACGGCAAGGATGAATATATAGAAACCACCCGCCCGCTTATAGTCGTTACGGCGCCGGGCCCCGGCAGCGGAAAGATGGCCGTTTGCTTAAGCCAGCTTTATCATGAAAACAAGCGCGGCGTGCGCGCGGGCTATGCGAAATTTGAAACATTCCCCATTTGGAATCTGCCGCTTAAGCACCCCGTTAACCTTGCCTATGAGGCCGCTACGGCGGACCTTAACGACGTGAACATGATAGACCCGTTCCATCTTGAGGCATATGGCGAAACAACCGTTAACTACAATAGAGACGTTGAAATATTCCCCGTACTTTCCGCCATATTCAAGCAGATATACGGCGACTGCCCCTATAAGTCCCCCACGGATATGGGCGTGAACATGGCCGGCTGCTGCATAACGGATGACGAGGTTTGCCGCGAGGCTTCAAAGCAGGAGATAATCCGCCGCTACTATAACGAGCTTTGCCAGCACAGGCAGGGCATGCGGGACGAGAGCAGCGTGCAGAAGCTGCGCCTTCTTATGAACCAGGCAGGCATTACCGAGGCGGACAGGCCGGTTATAGCCAAGTGCCTTGAAAAAGCGGAGGCCACGGGTCAGCCGGCCGCCGCGCTGCAGCTGCCGGACGGCCGCATAATAACGGGCAAAACGTCCAATCTGCTTGGCGCAAGCGCCGCGCTGCTTCTTAACGCCCTTAAGGCTCTTGGCGGCATAAACAGCGATATGCACCTTATTTCCCCCATAATAATCGGGCCTATACAGGATCTTAAGATAAAGAACCTGGGCAACCACAATCCCCGCCTGCATACGGACGAGGTGCTTATAGCGCTTTCCATCTGCGCGGCAACCAACCCCACGGCGGATCTTGCCATGCAGCAGCTTGCTAAGCTTAGGGGGTGCGAGGCTCATTCCTCGGTTATACTTTCCGGCGTGGACGCGGCAACGTTCAAAAAGCTTGGTGTAAACCTTACCTGCGAACCCAGGTATCAGACCAAAAAGCTTTTTCATAAATAAAATAAATAATTTGTTATTTAACAATGTTGTCACCATTTACGGTTCTGTTTATGGTATGCTATAGGTGAAGGTGGTGAAGAAACTACGGAAAAGAACGTTCTGTTTTTTCTTAGGCCAAAGGTTACCACGGCCTATATATATTACGATAATACCCTTAGGCAGGGCCTTGAAAAGCTTAGGCACTACGGTTATACGGCCATTCCCGTTATAGACAGGGAGGGCAAGTATAAGGGCACCGTTACGGAGGGTGACTTCCTTTGGAAGCTTACGGATGAGTCCGCCTGGGATAACCACGCGCAGGAGCGCCTTTACGTAAAGGATATTATAAAGCCCGGCAGGAACAGGGCCGTTAACGTAAACGCGTCGCTTGAGGATTTGTTCCTTATGGCGCAGGTTCAGAACTTTGTTCCGGTAACGGACGACCTGGGCTCGTTTATAGGCATTGTTACCAGGCGAGACATACTGCAGTATTATTATAAGCTTACGCACCCTGAACTTGAAGGCAAAGGGCAAAGCGAAAATAAAGGCGCGGCGGAGGAAGCATAATAATTGGGAGATTTTTATGAGGGGCGAATTTTTCGCCCACCCAGCGAAGCATACAGTCTTATAGTGCAGTCCACAATAGGGTGCAGCCACAACGGCTGCGCCTTCTGCACAATGTATAAAGAAAAGCAATTCAGAGTTAAAAGCATTGAAAACGTTATAGACGATCTTAAACTGGCGCGCGATTATGATGACAGCGTAAAACGAATATTCTTTGCCGATGGGGACGCTTTTATAAGAAAAAGCGAGGATCAGCTGAAAATAGCCGCGGCGGTTAAAAAGATATTTCCGGAATGCGAAAGAATAAGCATGTATGCCTCGCCAAAGAGCGTGCTTATAAAAACCGACGATGAGCTGAAGGCGATATATAAGGCCGGCGTAAAGCTTCTTTATATGGGGCTTGAATCGGGCGACGACAATGTGCTTGGGCGCATAAACAAGGGCGCCACGGCGGAGGAGATAATACTTGCCGGGCAAAGGGCCAAGAAGGCGGGCTTTGCCGTTTCGCTTACGGCTATATTGGGCCTTGCGGGCGACGAAGGATCATCTGCCCACGCTAAGGCTACGGCAAGGGCGGTAAGCCTTATGAAGCCGGATTATTTCGGCCTTCTCTCGCTTATGCTTGAGCCGGGCTGCCCCATGTATGATGAATACAGGGCCGGGAAGCTTAAGCCCATAAACCCCGGCATAGCGCTTGAGGAGTGCAAAACAATGCTTGAGAATATGGATAGCGAGGGAACCGTGTTCCGCGCGAACCACGCCTCAAACTATATTAACCTCAGGGGAACGCTTAACGCGGATACCCCGCTTATGATACGCCAGATAGACCGAGCCCTTTCCGGCAGGGCACCCATAAAGGACGAGGCCTGGAGAAGGCTGTAATGAATCTTAACACTCGGGGCGGCTTTGAACCGCCCCTTTTTATGTAAATTCGTCCTAAAATATTAAGAACCCGTTAAGATAAGACCAATTCTGTTAATAAGTCGTTCAGTTATGCTAATTTTCATTATATGTGGCATTGCAATAAAATTAAAAGCGTTGTACATTTATAGCATAGTTAATGTAAGACGATTGAGATAAGAATAATTGAAGCATAAAACCGCAGAAACGAAAGGAACAGGCATGAGGCTGTCCGCTAAAAATAGAACGGCAAAGCAGATATTGCGCGATGTAGGCATTACGGTTGGCATACTTTTGCTTACAACCGCGCTTTGCTACGGCATAAGGCCCCTTGCGGGAGAGGAAAAGTTTGAAGCGATACTTTTCGTTGTAGCCGTGCTTTTTGTTTCCCGCTTTACAACGGGCTATATATACGGCATAGCGGCAAGCGTAGTCGGCGTGCTTATAGTTAACTGCATATTCACCTATCCGTATTACAGGTTCAATTTTACAATAACAGGCTACCCCATAGCCATATTGTGCATGCTTAGCGCGGCCATAGTTACCGGCACGCTTACATCGCGAATAAAGGAGCAGGAGCAGCTTAAAATAGAGGCCGAGATGGAGCGCACGAGAAGCAATCTGCTGCGCGCCGTGTCGCACGACCTTCGCACCCCGCTTACGGCCATTTCGGGCGCGTGCAGCGTGCTTATGGAAAACGGGGACGAGATAAGCGAGGAAGATAAGAAAAAGCTTGTAGGCAAAATAGACGAGGACGCGCAGTGGCTTATAAGGCTTGTTGAAAATCTTTTGATTGTAACCAGGATGGACGCGCCGGGAAGCGGAGCGAACATAGTAAAGGAGAGTGAGGCGGCGGAGGAGGTAGCGGCGTCCGCGCTTGCGCTTTTCAGAAAGCATTTTCCCGATGTTAAGGTTGAGGCTACCGTATCCGAGGAGCTTTTAATGGTTCCGGTAGACGGTATGCTTATAAGGCAGGTTATAATGAACCTGCTTGAAAATGCCGCCGTGCACGCGGAGGGCATGACAAAGATAAGGCTTGAAATATTCCGCCGGGATGACGACGCGGTGTTTCGCGTGGCGGACGACGGCAAGGGCATAGCGCCCGGCCTTTTGCCGCATATACTGGACGGGGATTTTAAGCACAGCGTTGGCAACAGCTCCGACAAAAAGCGAAACATGGGCATTGGCCTGAGCGTATGCAGCACAATCGTAAGCGCGCACAGCGGCAAAATGCGCGCGTATAACGGCAAAGGCGGTGGGGCCGTGTTTGAGTTCACGCTGCCGCTTGATAAAGAGCTTATGGAACTGAATGACTATGATGAAGGGCAGGAGGAAGAATGAGCAACAAGTATCTTGTTATAATAGTTGAGGATGAGCCGAACATAGCGGGCTTTATGAATACCGTGCTTGAGGCGAACGGCTTTGAGACTATGGTGGCGCGAAACGGCGCCGAGGCGGTAATACTTATTACGTCGCATTGTCCGGACGTTGTTCTGCTTGATCTGGGCTTGCCGGATATGGACGGACAGGCCATAATAGAAAGCGTGCGCACCTGGTCAAACGTGCCTATAATAGTCATATCCGCCCGCACCAGGGAAAGGGATAAGGTTCAGGCGCTTGAGGCGGGAGCGGACGACTATATAACAAAGCCCTTCGGCACAAGCGAAATGCTGGCGCGCGTGCGCACGGCGTTAAGGCACGTTCAGATGCGGGAAGGTCAGATGACGAAAAGACAAACCGGCATTTTCCGCACGGGCGAGCTTGAGGTTGATTTTGATAAAAGGCGCATTTACCTTGCCGGGCAGGAAGTGCACCTTACCCAGAACGAGTACAAGATAGTGGCGCTGCTCAGCCAGTATTCCGGCCGCGTGCTTACGTATGATTTTATAATTAAGCACATTTGGGGGCCTAACGCCAAGCAGGGCAACCAGATACTGCGCGTGAACATGGCGAACATTCGCCGCAAGATAGAGCCGAGCACGGCAGAGCCGCGCTATATAATAACCGAAATGGGCGTTGGCTACCGCATGGCGGAAAGCGACGAATAAGCATAATAAAGCTACCGAGGGAGCGGCGGATAAGCCGTTCTCCTTTTATGTAAAAAATATATTTTGTCAAAGAATTGGCAAAATGTCAGTCTGCCCTTGTTTTGCGCGAGGAATAATAGTATAATTACAATACGCCGGGTTTGGCTCGGCATTGTGATATCAATTATTTTTTTAAGGAGAAAAGATATGGTTTACGACAGAATCTATAACTTCTCGGCCGGTCCTTCCATGCTTCCCGTAGAAGTGCTTGAGAGCGCAAGGGACAACATGCTCAACTACGAAGGCAGTGGCATGAGCGTAATGGAGATGAGCCATCGTTCAAAGGTCTATGACGATATAATCGTTAAGGCCGAATCCCAGATGCGCAAGGTAATGAATATTCCCGATAACTACAAGGTTATATTCATGCAGGGCGGCGCTACCCTTCAGTTCGCGGCTGTTCCCCTTAACCTGATGAACAAGAACCACAAGGCGGACTACATTGTAACCGGTAACTTCTCCGGCAAGGCCGCCAAGGAAGCCGAAAAGTACGGCAAGGTAAACATTGCCTGGACCGGCAAGGACATCGGATTCTCCCGTATTCCCCGTCAGGAAGAGCTTAAGCTTGATCCCGAGGCGGACTATGTGCATATCTGCTTCAACAACACCATTTACGGTTCCTGCTGGGATTACATTCCCGATACCGGTGATGTGCCCCTGGTTGCCGACCTGTCCAGCTGCATAATGAGCGAGCCCATCGATGTTTCCAAGTTCGCCGTTATATACGCCGGTGCTCAGAAGAACGTTGCTCCCGCGGGCCTGACCATAGTCATAATCCGCGAGGATATGCTGGGCAACGTGAACCCCATCACCCCCACCATGTGCGACTACACCATCAATGCCGAGGGCAAGAGCATGCACAACACTCCTCCCTGCTGGTGCATCTACATCTGCAAGCTGGTTATGGATTGGCTGCTTGCGAACGGCGGGCTTGAGGCGCGCAAGGCCATAAACGACAAGAAGGCCGCGCTGCTTTACGATTGCCTTGATCATTCCGATTTCTACACCACCACTGTGGAGCCCGGCAGCCGTTCAAAGATGAACGTCCGCTTCAATACTCCCAACGCCGATCTTGACGCCAAGTTCGTTAAGGAAAGCATAGCGGCCGGCATGAGCAACCTGAAGGCTCATCGTTCCACCGGCGGTCTTAGGGCCAGCATCTATAACTGCATGCCCGTTGAAGGCGTGGAGTACCTGGTAGACTTCATGAAGAAGTTCGAAGCAGAGAACAAGTAATAAGGAGAAAAATACAATGAGGATTCTTGCATCCGACGGAATGGATAAGTCCGCCGTAGCGGCCCTGACCGAGATGGGTCACGAGGTTGTTGAGCAGTTTTATGAGCCCGAAGAGCTTGCCGAGCAGGTAAAGCAGTACGACATTCTGGTTGTGCGCAGCGCGACCAAGGTCCGCAAGCCCATAATCGACGCGGCTAAGGAAACCGGCAAGCTTAAGCTGATCATCCGCGGCGGCGTTGGCGTAGACAATATAGATGTTTCCTATGCCGAGGAGAACGGCATCAAGGTGCGCAATACTCCGCGCGCTTCCAGCAACACCGTTGCCGAGCTTGCTCTTGCGCATATGCTCTCCGTTGCCCGCTTCATCTCCATCGCCGGTCATACCATGCGCGAGGACAAGTGGGAAAAGAAGTCCTACAAGGGCATTGAGCTCTCCGGCAGGACTCTTGGCGTTATCGGCTACGGCCGTATAGGCCAGGCTCTGGGCGCCAAGGCACAGGCTCTGGGCATGAAGGTTCTTGCCTATGATATATTCAAGGTAGAAGGCCTTGAGAACGAGAACATGAAGTATGTTGAAATGGATGAGCTGCTTGCGAACGCGGACTTCATTTCCGTACATACCCCCAGCATAGACGGCAAGCCCCTCATCAACGAGGATACCATCGCCAAGATGAAGGACGGCGCTGTGCTTATAAACACCAGCCGCGGCAACAACGTGGACGAGAATGCCCTTCTTGCGGCCCTCGAAAGCGGCAAGCTGCGCGGTGCGGGTCTTGACGTATTCGCCGAAGAGCCTGCCAAGAACCATGCGCTTTACAGCCATCCCCACGTAAGCTGCACGCCGCACATCGGTGCGCAGACCGCCGAAGCGCAGAAGCGCGTTGGCGCGGAGATCGTGGACATTATCAAGAATTTTGCGTAATTCCCCCTCCCCCAGGGAAAGGCCGCGGCATAAGCCGCGGCCTTTTCTATTGCCCCTTTTTGTGGCACGGTTACGATTTGATGTTCTTTGGTATTCTTTATCAAGGAGGAGCCTTTGGCTTGGTTAAATTAATCAGCTGTTCTTTGATGTTTACTTTACCTAATCCGCACCTAAACAGCTTTGCTTTTCCTTCTCCCTTTAAGCATAACAACAATGCCTGTTGCGTCGGCAAGCACCCAGCCTATGGGTATTGCCATCCATATTCCGATTTCACCTATAACGGCGGAGAGTATATACGCCAGCGCCACTCGCGTGCCGAGCGATATTACCGTAAGCACAACGGACATTGCCGGCCTCTCTATGGCCCTGAAGTAGCCGTAAAGCAGGAAAAGGCAGCCAATGCCGAAATAGAACGCGCCCTCTATGCGCAGGTATTTCACGCCCGCAAGTACCACGCCGGTTTCCGATGCGTCTATGAATATATGCATAAGCGGGCGGGCGAACGCGAACACAAGCGCCGATATGACCAGGCTGAAAGCGCAGCTTATTATAAACGCCTGCTTTGTGCCCTTGCGTATGCGCTCCGTATTGCCCGCGCCGTGGTTCTGGGCGATAAATGTTGAATACGCGTTGCCAAAATCCTGAACGGGCAGATATGCGAACGTGTCTATCTTTACCGCCGCCGCGAACGCCGCCATTATGGTTTCGCCAAAGCTGTTCACAAGCCCCTGCACCATAAGAATGCCAAAGTTCATAACGGACTGCTGAAGGCAGGTGAGGGAGGAAAGGGAGAATATATCCTTGAGTATCCCTTTATTAAAGCGCATGTCCTCGCGGTTTGGAAGAAGCTCCGGACATTTTGTAAGCACGTATACTGAAATCCCAACGGCGGAAACATATTGCGCTATTACCGTTGCCCAAGCCGCGCCCGCTATGCCCCAGCTGAAAACAAGCACGAATATCAGATCGAGCACTATGTTCAGCACAGCCGATACGGCTAAGAATATGAGCGGAACCGAAGAATTGCCAAGCGCCCTTAAAAGGCAGGAAACATAGTTGTAAACGGATGTTGCGATAAGGCCTATGTATATTATTTCAAGGTATTCCCTCATGCCGCCGCGAACACCGCCGGGAACCTGAAGAAACGTAAGCACAGGCTCCATAAATATATATACGGCGGCGTTGATTATGACTGTTACGCCGAATATAAGCACAAACGCGTGCAGTATGCCCGAGCGCAGGGAGGCCGAATCGTCCCGCCCGCGATAAATTGAGAATAGCGCGCCGGAGCCCATGCTGAGCCCAAGGAATATGGACGTAAGGAACGTCATAAGCGTGTACGCGCTGCCAACCGCGGCAAGGGCCGTTGCGCCCAGGGCATGGGAAACGATAAGCGTATCCGCTATATTATAGAATTGCTGCAGCATATTGCCCGCCATCATGGGCAGGGCAAACAGTATAAGCGAGCGCGAAATGCTTCCGCGCGTTAAATCACGATACATAATAATCTCCTTAAGCATTGATATTATAAAAAAACGGCATGATTAGGTCAACAATACTCGCCTAAAATGTTTGTTTTTTCCCGCGCGCGTGGTATAATGCAAAGGTATGACAAAAAAGGAGTTATCCTCTTAAGCGGATAGGAAAGGTGTAAAATGAAAGTCAGCGAGCTGTTAGGCGAAAGATACAAGGACAGGGTTGCGGAAATAGAAAGCCAAAACCTTATGGTCAGAGGCGGCTACATAAAGCAGGTGGGAAACGGCATATATTCCCTTATGCCTCCCGCAAGGCGTATACATAATAAAATAGAGGCCATTCTCAGGGAAGAGATGGACAGGATAGACGGGCAGGAGGTTCTTTTCCCCGTAACAATGCCCGCAACGCTTTGGCAGTCCTCCGGACGTTGGGAAAGCGTTGGCAAGGAGCTGCTCCGCTTTAAGGATAGGAGCGGCGCCGACATGGTGCTTGGCATGACGCATGAGGAAGCGGCCGTGCACATGGCCATGAATGTCGCAAGCACATATCAGAAGTATCCCTTCATGATATATCAGATACAGACCAAGTTCCGCGATGAGCCCCGCGCCCGCGGCGGCCTTATAAGGGTGCGCGAGTTTACTATGAAGGACGCGTATTCCTTCCATACCTCTCAGAAGGATCTGGAGCGGTACTATAAGCGCTGCTACCGCGCCTATGAGCGCATTTACGCCAGGGTTGGCATACCCGAGGTTGTTGCCGTCGCGTCCGATTCCGGCATGATGGGCGGAAAGGTGAGCCACGAGTTCATGCTGCTTACCGATATAGGTGAGGATACAATCGTTATCTGCCCGGAGTGCGGCTACCGCGCGAACATGGAAGCGGCGGACTGCATAGTGCATAACGAAACCGATGAGGAGCCCCTGCCCCTTGAAAAGGTTGCCACGTATGACAACAAGACCATTGAGGAGGTTTGCTCCTTCCTGCACAGCAGCGCCGTTAAGAGCGCGAAGGCTGTCGTATATCAGCGCAATGAGGACGATAGCTACGTTCTCGTATTCGTTCGCGGAGACCTTGAGGTGAACGAAACCAAGCTTAGAAACTATCTTAAGGCGGAGGTTCATCCCGCTGTTGAAATAGACCACGTTGGCCTTGTGGCGGGCGCTATCGGCCCCGTGAACGTGGCTAAGGGCATAACGGTTGTGTACGATCGTTCCCTTGAGGGCACAAGAAACCTTGTTTGCGGCGCGAACGAGGAAGGCTATCACTTCACCGGCCTTAATATGGATAGGGACGTTCCCAACGCGGAGTATGTTGACGTTGCAAAGGCTACCGCCGGCGGCGTATGCCCCAAGTGCGGCAAGCATTCCCTTACAATAAAGAACGGCATAGAGGTAGGCAACATATTCCAGCTTGGCCGCCGCTACACCGAATCCATGGGCATGACATACGATGACGAAAAGGGCAACCGCGTCAACCCCATAATGGGCTGCTACGGCATTGGCGTTGGCAGGCTTATGGCCAGCGTATGCGAGGAGAGGCACGACCAGTACGGCCCCGTATGGCCTATATCAATAGCTCCCTGGCAGATAGAGATCTGCGCCCTGCGCGCCGATCAGCAGCAGGTTAAGGAGGAAGCGAACAAGCTCTACGATGCTCTCAGCGGCTCCGGCTACGAGGTTCTCTTTGATGATCGCGCCGTTTCCGCGGGCTTCATGTTCTCCGATGCCGACCTTCTCGGCAGCCCCGTGCGCATAGTAATCTCCCCCAAGACTCTCGGCCGCGGCGTGGTTGAAATAACCACAAGGGACAAGACCATAAAGGAAGATGTCGCCCTTGAGAACGCCGTTGACAGGACCAAGGAAATAGTCGCCGAGCTCTTCGCCCGCATAAACGCCAAGGTTCCCGAAAGCATATAATCAAACGATTAACCAAATGAAAAAG
>CAVIJJ010000020.1:0-25001 GCA_963643205.1 bacterium
TCTCGCACTCATAGAACGCGTCGTCACCGATGGAAGTAACGCTGTCAGGAATGGTGATGCTCACAAGACTCTCGCACTCATAGAACGCGTCGTCACCGATGGAAGTAACGCCGTCGGGAATTATAACATTGCCGCCGTTGCCTTTGTACCTTTTCAAAACGCTGCCCTCAATGCTGAAATCGCCTGCATTACTCATTTTCTTTCCTCCTGCTTTTCATTTTCCTTGCATGTGTCTGTTGTTGGCCGCTCTGCTCTTGTCTTTTCGTTCATCCGCTTCAGCACGGCATGAATGTTTTCATTGTAATCTGCACCGCTTCGGTTTTTTCGTTCAATAAGCGGCGAAATTCTGCTTAAAATCTGATTTCCGTCAAGATATCCGTGCGCGAGCGCATAGACCGTTTCCCAATCGTATATGTTCTGATTCACGCCCACGCAGAAATGCTCGATTCGGGCAAGGTATCCGCTGAGCTCCTTATATTCAGCCGAAGTCGGATGCCTGACAATTTCCGCAATGCCCTTTGGCGTTGTCAGATTTATCTTGTCAAACACCTGCTCCTGTAATACGTTATAGGCGTCAAGCGTGTCCTTCTTGCGATCGTGAACAACGGTGCGTTGATACATGAGCACCGAAGTTGCAGCAGAGAAAATCGCAATGACCGCTGACGCGATTGATATGGCAAACTCCATATATTCTCCTCCTATATTTCATCCTTCTGTAATACCAGCTTAATCGCCCAGGGCGGCACATCGGGGTTATAGTAATCATCGTCTATGAATACAAACGCCGTGTCGTATTCGGGCATTCTTTCGGGAAAAGTTCCCCAGCCGTCCGTAAAGTATATAAGCCCTTTAAGATTAACGAATTCCTTCGCGTTCCTAAGCTTCTCCACGTATTCAAACACGGGCCGAAAGTCCGTTCCGCCAAGGCCGCGGATCCGCATGGTTTTAAGATACTCGTCAAAATCCTCTTGACAGGTGATCTTTTTGTCCTCTTGAATCTCGGCGTCGCATTGGATAATGTGCAGATTTATCTTTGAAAAAAAGCTTTCCGTGGACTGCAGCACATTATACGTTTTCTGAATAAACTTTTGAACCAACTCACCCGATGTGGAGCCGGACGTGTCGATTGCTATAACGAATTCCCTTATGGCCTTCACGTCTTTGTATTCCAGCGGCTCAATCAGCGGCATTTTGTCATAAAGCTTTAAGCCGTAGGTATAGAATATGTAATCGAATTCGTCATCGTTTATTCTCATCGCCTCGCCCATTACGGCGAACTTTTTGAGAAACGCTGTGTAATCGTATTTTTCCCGATTTACCGCGGCAAGGTTCTGCATCATGGCGCCGGCTTCGGTTCCTTGCCGCTTGCTGAATGTTTCCATATCAACCTGCATGCGCTCGGAAATTTGCTGCCAAACGGCCTTGCTTCCGATCTGAACGCCAATATTATCCGGCCCGCTGCCACCCTGATCACCTTCGGCGTTACCGCCGCCCTGATCGCCTTCGGCGTTACCGCCGCCGCCATCGCCATCGTCCTGACTGCGTATATACCAGATCGCGTGATCGTCGGACCCGAAAAGCTCCTGCATTTTTTCTATCTTGGCCCGGTCGGGCGCCGTTTGCCGCAGATAGGAGTATATTTTTTCGGCTGTAACGTGCTTTATGCTGCCCTTCATGCGCGAAACATACTCTTTTTGCAGGTTTGCCGCAGGCATAGCGGCAACGCTGATGTCAAGCTCGTTTATCATGTTTTCAACCGCTATATCGCAGGCCAGGTTCCATAATTCCCGCTCCATCGTGGGGTCAACGAACATGTGTCGGAATACGCAGTGCAGCACCATGTGCAGATAGTCTCTTACCGGCGCCTCTTTTGCCAGCTTGTAGCGCCTCAGCACATGCCTGGGGTCATATATAATATGGCGCCCGTCCGTCGCGATGGTTGCGCCGTCAAGACGCACCGGCTCAAGGCTGCTCAGCGCAACATCAAGAAACCTTAGCTTTACAAGCAGCTCGTTGCGCGAAAGCCTGAGCGTATCCAGGGCAAGCCGGTCAAGGCTTACCTGCGCGTTATCATCGTTTTGCTGTGTTGTTATAGACATATTGATTATCCGCTTTGATAAATCACTCGGCATTTCATCCGCCGGGTCTTAATACCTTCTGTTTAATCTTTTGTATACTTCTTCAACCTCGTCGTCGGTCAAGTCACCGCGATCAAACTCGCCGTTCTCATCGGCCTCTTCAACCGCCTCATCGATAAGTGATTCCCTGTAGCCGATAAAATCCATAAAATCATCGCCGAACATTTTTCATTCCTCCGCATTTTATTTGTGTTTTTTTGATCGTGTTTAGGGGCCGATCGCCGTCGGAATTGTGCTGTTTTTGTGGGTGCTTTTTACATACGTATTATACCATATTAATCCCCAAAAGTCGTACACAATTTGCACAAAATGAACTTTATTTATTTACAAATCGGGGGTAAACAAATAAAAAATTACAGAAAACAGAGACGGAAAACCTAAGATTATCTTATCCTTCGGCCAATTGATTATATAAGAAAACCGCCCGGTGTTAATCGGGCGGCATATAGACATCGCGGCTGTTATTTGGAGTTTTTCTCCTTGGCGCGCTTGTCGTTTATAATCTTCATGTGCTCGGCTGTAACAAGCTCAACGTTGTTCTCCTTGGCCCACTGCACGCAGCCCTTGAGTACCACGGGCAGGAACACGCGGGGTACGCCCAGAATGGTTTCCAGAGCGTCGTCGGTAAATTTAACCTTGTCGTCGGCGCGGTCAGCGGCGTAGCGAACGGATTCAAGCGTTGCCTTGCGAACCTGCAGCAGCTCCGCCCTCATGCGGGTTTTCCTGTGGAACCAGAAGTTCTTGGAATCGCGGTAGCCGTAGTCAACCGGCAGCGGCGGGAAATCCTTTGCGCGAACGCCGTTTATGATGGCGTCGCAGTATTTCTTCTTCATCAGAATCTTGTCAACGCGCAGTATAAAGTGCGCGCCGAACTTGCTGGTTATGCCGTTAAAATCGTGATACGGGGGTTCGTAGCCGCTCAGCTGGCCGGGCGCATCGTCCTTGGCGTTGTCAAGCTCGCGCACCCATGTGCACTCTATGGACTGTATGGCGTCCGTAAGCACCATAGGCCTCTTTTCGCCGGTTTCTTCCTCTATCAGGCCCTTTTCAAGGCGGAAGTTGCACTTCGGCATCTTGTCGGAGGGCTTGTCACCGGGCCAGGAAAGCTTAACGGCTTCCTTGAAGGACTTGGGGTTGTCGTCAATAAAGTTGATGGCGCACTTGCCGTTTCTCAGTATGTTCTGCGCCGTGTTGGAAGAATTGCGGCAGCAGAGCAGCATGGCATAAAAGTCCTTGCCGGCAACGTAATAAGGCTGAACCAGTGAATACGGTCCAAGCGTGGTTGAGCCGTCTTCGCAAAGCGTGCTTATTATAACCGTAGGCATGGGGAAGAACAGCGAGGTCTGGTAGAAATTGTCTACAATGCGTAGGTTCTCAAAACTGCTCATTTTGTTAGTCTCCTTTGGTTTGTTAAAATCATTAAAACAGCCGCGGCTGTATAAATGCTAAAACAGGTCCAGCATATTGTCCAGATATATCGCCTCTCTCACGTGTATGCGGTATTCCGGCTTTGTCATATAGTATAATAAAAACTCCAGTATCAGCGCGCTGCCAAGCCCTCGCCCTTCAATTTTGAAGTTTGAAAAGCCCATCGGCATGTATGTGTTTTTAATATCCTCCGCGCTTATGAATGCGGGGCTTGCCATTGCCCGCGAAAAGCGGTATCCCTCACGCGCGCCGGGCATGGAGCATATATGCTCTTTCCCTTCAATGCCAAGGTTCTTGCGGCTTACGGCTTCGTAGCAGGCCTTCCTTTCGGCACAGTATACGGAGCAGCACTCGTTGCACAAAAACTCCAGCTTGTCCTTTTGATTATCGCTAAGCGAACTCAGCTTGTCAAATGCCCTGTTAAGCCGAAAATCCGGCACAACGTAGCTGAATTCATCCTTCTCGGTTTCCTTTTCAAGCGAAGAAAAATCGCTTAGCACCTTTGTTGTGGAGGATACCAGATACAGCTTTGGGTATTTGCTTTTTATGTAATCCGCAAGCAGGTCGCTGTGCACTATAACGCCGTTTCGCGCGGATTTGCTTTGCTCAAAGCGGGAGCAGAGCGCGTTGCACCTGCTGTCCGAAAGATGCTCCTTATTAAGCAAAGAATTGCTGAATGTAAGGCGAGCGGATATGCCGTATTTATCCAAAAGATTAAGCACGTCATCCGTATCGGCATCGCCGCACTCAACCCTTCCTCCGCCCCATATACAGCCCGGGGGAGCGCCGTAAACCGAGCCTATGTCGCACCAATCGTAAAAATACTCCCTATGCTCAAAAAAGAGCGGCAAAAACAGCCGATAGAGCTCATAAAACTCGAATAAGCCCGGCAGGTGGAAATGCGCAATGCTCGCGTTCAAGGCTTAACTTGCTCCTCCTATCGGCAATGATTGTTAATAAAGTATAAATCTATTATAGCAGACCGCGCCATTATGTCAAATGATAGACGGAAAGGCTTTTTGTTTGGCGGGGCGTATGGTATAATTTAGCCGAAAAAAGGGCTGGAGGAGCGACAAAGTGAGCGAGTTTACATCATGCCTTGCGCAGCGCAAACGTATACACGAAAGCATTGCGCGTTCAAATAAGCGGTGGAAAATAAGAATGGCCGCAGCGGCCACTCTGTGCGCCGTAAGCGCGGCGGTGGTTATAGGCACGGTTGTTTTGCTTGTTCGCCATCCGACCACAACAGAGGGCGTGTTCCTGTTCTGCGCGGCGGGGTTTATATTCGCGTTTATTCCGCTTATATGCGCCGTATCCATCAAAAATGCGGCCAAATACAGCTGCGCTTATCCTTATTCAAGCTATGCTAACTCTTCCCTTACCATTGACGGCGATACGCTTGAATATACCTACTGGCTTGCGGGGCGCGATATGCGCGCGGCGTACAGCGTGCCGGGGGACAGCTTTGATAAAAAGTGGTGCTTTAAATACAGCATAAACGCGCACGATATAGAGTCCCTTGAGATAAGGGATGAAATATGCTTTATAAAAGGAACGGGCATTAAAATAGCACCGGCGGAATACACGGACGAAGATGAGGACAAAACCGAATGGGTGAACGAGTTTTCGTTTGTGCTTGATTTTGATAATCCAAAGGCGGAGCGTGAGCTTATAAGCCTAAAGGAAAGGGCGGGCAGATAAAATGAAGCCTTCAACAATGCTTGAAAAAATTGACATAAGGAACATGGCGGGTATACGCATAGGCAATGCTCAGGACGAGCAGGCTCAAACGGGCGTAACCGTAATTATATTCTCGCCCGGCGCAAGGGTGGGCATAGACGCGAGCGGAGGAGGCCCCGCGGCGCGGGAAACTCACCTTGCCGACCCCACAACGGCGGATAACCCCGTGAACGCAATAATGCTTGCGGGCGGCTCTGCTTACGGTCTTGCCGCGGCGGACGGAATAATGCGCTATCTTGAGGAACACGGCATGGGCTACGATACCGGCTTTGCCAGAATTCCGCTTGTTTGCGGCTCGTGCATATACGATCTGGGCATAGGCAGCGCAAATGTCAGGCCAACCGCCAAAATGGGCTACGAGGCCTGCGTAAACGCGGAAAGCAACAACCCCCAAAGCGGCGACTGCGGCGCCGGATGTGGCGCAACCGTGGGCAAAATACGCGGCATGAAGCATTGCTCTAATTCAGGTCTTGGCATATACGCGGTAAGGCTCGGCGCGCTTGAGATGGCGGCTGTTGTGGCCGTGAACGCGCTTGGCGATGTGTATGATCCTCAAACCGGGGCGGAGCTTGCGGGATTAAGAAACGATAGGGGAGAGCTTGTCGATTCCCGCACGGAGCTTTATAAAATAACCGAGAAAACAGACCCGTTTACGGGCAATACAACGATAGGCGTAATAATAACCAACGGCAGCTTCTCAAAGGCTGAAATGAGCAAAATAGCCTCCATGACAAGGAACGCATACGCGCGTTGTATAAACCCCGTTGGCACCATGGCTGATGGCGACACAATATACGCGGCCTCCGTGGGAACGGTTGAGGCCGATATAAACGTTGCGGGTACGCTCGCGGCGGAGGTTATGGAGCTTGCGATAGTCAATGCCGTGAAGAGCGCCGAGAGGAGAATATGAAAAGGCTGTTCGGAAGCATAAAAATGACGTGGCCGAGAGTTATACTCTTTGCCTTGATTACGGGAATATACACGGGCCTTGTGCTTATGTTTGACGCGCTTGAGGATACCTCTTTTCAGGATATAGGCATAGGGTACGAATGGTGGGTTATATTCGCGGTAATAGTTGTTGTAAACTGCAAAAGCAACCTCGACGCGATGCTGAAATGCTTTGTGTTTTTCTTAATAAGCCAGCCTGTTGTATTCGCCGTGCAGATACCTTTTGGCAAGCTTACCGTGGAGCAGAGCATATACTATTATAAAACATGGTTTTTCGAAACGCTTCTAACTCTTCCCGGCGGCTGGATAGCTTATTACGCCCAACGCCAGAATCTTTTCGGCGCGGCGGTTCTGGGAATAGGAAACACCATTCAGCTTGTTATGGCCTGCGCCTATGCCTGTAATGCCATAGCCGATTTTCCGCATCATCTGCTCAGCGCGATAGTCAGCGTTGTGTCCATGTTTATAATGAGCTTTTGCATTCAGAAAAAGGCAAGATGCAGGGCCGTGTCCCTTTGCCTGCCGCTTGTGCTTGTGGGTGTGCTTGCCGTATTTGTCTATGCTGACGGGTGGCTCAATTTTTAATGCCCAAAGTGAACTTTGGTGATATAATACCTTGCGGAAAATAAAAAAGGAGGCGCTTTGGTATGAAAAAATACATTGCCGTTATAATGGCCGCGCTTATGCTTGTAAGCTTTGCGGCGTGCGCGAAAAATAATGAGGAAGCCGTCAACTCGGCGGATACGGAAACGGATTCGGCCGTAAAAACGGTAAGTGAAGGAGAAATGTCTATGCAGTATATATCTTTCGGCAGCGGGAAAAAGGCGTTTGTGATTCTGCCCGGCCTTGCCGTGCACAGCGTGCTTAATTCCGCGGCGGCGATAGAGGAAGCGTATAAGGACTATACGGACGAATATACCGTATATCTTTTCGACAGGGCCATGAATATAGCCGATGGCTACACCATCAGGGACATGGCGGCCGATACCGCGAAGGCCATGAAAGCGCTTAATATAACATCTGCCGATATATTCGGCGCGTCCCAGGGCGGCATGATAGGTCTTTATCTTGCGATAGACTATCCGGAGCTTGTGAACAAACTTATAGTTGCCTCTTCACTTTCAAAACCTAACGACACGTTTAACTCGGTTGTTGACGAATGGGTAAGCCTGGCCGAGGCTAAGAATGAAACCGCTCTTCTTGAAAGCTTTGCGGACAATATATATTCGGAAGCCACCCTTGCGGCATACAGGGATACCCTCATTTCGTCAAACGCCGGCATAACGGACGAGGAGTACGCCCGCTTTATAGTGCTTGCCAAGGCCTGCAAAACGTTTGATTGCTATGATGAGCTTTCCTCAATCACCTGCCCCGTGCTTGTGGTGGGGTCCGAAGGGGACAAGGTTGTAACACCCGATGGCTCAAAGGAGATCGCGGAGGCGCTCGGCTGCGAAATGTACATCTATGATGATAGCTACGGCCACGGCGTTTATGACGAGGCACCCGATTTTAGGCAGCGCTGCCTTGACTTCCTGGCGGAGTAAAAATTAAAACTCGGAACATAAAAAAGGACGGCTTGTGCCGTCCTTTTAAGTTAACTCATTATACCCAGCTGAAGTTTACTATGCCGTAGATGTATATTACGATTATGGCGACGGGTACGAAATACTGGAACACGGGGCGCATCCAGTTCTTTACCTTCAGGCCCTTGCCGGCGTTGGCTTCTTCCATAAAGTTCTCCCAGCCCCAGCCCCACTTGTTGCAGCAGAACAGAGCGAATACGAGAGAGCCGAGCGGCAGAATGTTGTTGGATACTATGAAATCCCAGAAATCAAGCCAGGCGCTGCCTTCGGCGAACGGCTGGAACTTGAATACGCTGTAGCCGAGAGCGGTGGTAAGAGCAAGAATGAATACGCCTATGCCGCAGATTATGCAGGCCTTCGGGCGCTTCCAGCCGGTAAGCTCGCGAATCATGGCCACTATGTTCTCACATACGGCAAGCACGGTAGACATAGCCGCGAATACCATGAACAGGAAGAATATGGTGCCCCATATACGGCCGCCGTCCATATTGTTGAATACGGTCGCCATGGTATCGAAAAGCAGGCTCGGGCCCGCGTTTACCTCAACGCCGTATGTGAAGCAGGCGGGGAACATTATAATGCCGGCGGTTATGGCAACGAAGGTATCCAGCACTATAACGTTTACGGATTCACCAAGCAGGGACTGCTTTTTGTCAATATAGCTGCCGAATATGGCCATGCTGCCCATGCCTATTGAAAGGGTGAAGAACGCCTGGTTCATGGCGGCAACCACAACCTCGCCGGTTATCTTTGAAAAATCGGGAAGGAGATAGAAGCTCAGTCCTTCGCCCGCGCCGGGCAGGGTAAAGCTGTGCACGGCAAGAACAAGCATAAGGAACAGCAGCGCTATCATCATGTATTTGGTAACGCGCTCAAGGCCGCCCTGAAGCTTAAAGCAAAGAAGACCAAACGCAATTACTACGGTTATTGCAAGATACGTAACGTTTACGCCGGGATCGGATATCATGGTAACGAAGCCCAGATCCTGGCTCTGTCCGGTAAGGAACCTTACAAAGTAATATATTATCCAGCCCGTAACAACGGTATAGAACGCCATAAGCGCCACGTTGCCGAGAAGGGAGAAATAGCCGTGAATATGCCACTTCTGCTTGGGCTTCTCAATTTTTTGATACATATAGAGCGGGCTTGCCTGGGCGCGGCGGCCTAACGCGAACTCCATCGTAAGAACCGGTAACCCAAGCAGCAAAAGGCAGATTATGTATATAAGCACAAATCCGCCGCCGCCGTACTGCCCGCACATCCACGGGAACTTCCACACATTGCCGCAGCCTATGGCGCATCCCGCAGAGAGCAGAATAAAGCCTAAACGACTGCCGAGTTTTTCTCTTGTTTCCACTTGATTGTTGATCCTTCCTGTTTTGCTTTATATTTAATGAGCCTAAGCTCTTTTTTATGCTTTCTTCTCGTCCTCATCAAGGAAGCGAAGGGCGGCCATAACGTTCATAAGAACGCCGTACTTAATGCATTCCTCATCCGGGGAGAAGTGCTCGTTGTGAAGGGCCTGCGGAAGCTGCTGACCCTCTTTATATGTGCCCAGGTTGAAGTACACGCCGGGTGCGGACGCGGTAAAGTACGCGAAGTCGTCCGCGCCAAGGCTCGGCGCGTCCATGAATATGGCGGCGCCGCGGCCTATTTCCTTTTCGGCCACGTCGGCTATGGCAAGTGAGGTTTCAGCGTCGTTTACAAGCGGGGGATAACCGTCCGTCATATTTACCTCCGCAGTGGCTCCGAAGGCCGCCGCTGTGTTTTCGGCAATGGTCTTAACATGTGCCTTTATAAAGTCGCGCGTTTCAAAGTTAAGCGCGCGTATGGTGCCGGTAAGCGTAACCTCGCCCGCGCATACATTGCCCTTGGTGCCGCCCTCAATTTTGCCAATCGTTACTATAACGGGGGTTGTGGGCGCGGCGAAACGGCTTGAAATAGTCTGCAGCGCAAGCACAACATGGGAGGCCACAACAATGGAGTCTATGCCCTCGTCCGGATGCGCGCCGTGGCAGGCGATGCCCCTTACCTTTATCTGCAAATCCGTGGTGGAGGCGTTCATGCAGGTTTTTGTAAGGTGAATATGCCCTGTGGGTATGGTGGGGTCAACATGCATGCCTATAACGCGGGTTATCTTGGGGCTGTTGAAGCCATCGTGTTTTATCATGCGCTCCGCGCCGCCAACGGTTTCCTCGGCGGGCTGGAAGAAAAGCTTTATCGCTCCCTTAAGCTCGCTTTCCATGGCCTTGAATATCTTTGCCGCGCCAAGAAGTACGGTTGTGTGAACATCGTGACCGCAGGCATGCATAACGCCGGGATTTACGGAAGCGTAGGGAAGACCCGTGCATTCGGTTACGGGCAGCGCGTCTATGTCCGCGCGGATGGCAATGCCGTATTTGGCGTCGCTCTTGCCGATGGTGGCTATTATGCCGTGCCCGGCTACGCCAGCTTCGTATTTTATGCCCAGCTTGTCAAGCTGAGCGCAGATGATTTTTTCCGTGCGTTCCTCGTGCTCGGAAAGCTCGGGATGCATGTGCATATCCCGCCTAAAGGCAACAAGCTCGTCGAACTCATCGGCAATCATTGCCCTGATTTCAGTGCTGTTCATTGATTAACCTCCAAAGGGATGATAGTGAATCACAGATAGTATATTATATATAATCCTAAGCTATATTGCAAGGGCAGGTATCCACGTATGGTATGCCGAATTTACTCGCAAAATAACGGAGTGCTTTTAATAACGGGGCAGTATTGCGCATAACGAAAAACGCGGCCCCGATCTGGAACCGCGTCAATCAACAAACCTTGTAAAACGAATTTTATCAGCCAATATAGCTTTCTATAAGCTTAAGCGTACCCTTAACGCCGTTCATATGGGTGCGCTCATAGCCGTGGGAAGCGTACACGCCGCTGCCTACCACGCAATGCGCGGCGTCTATGCCGCTGCGAAGGGCAACGTCCATATCCGAGCTGTAGGAAGGATAAACATCAACGGCGTAGTCAATGCCCTGTGCCTTTGCGGTGTTTATAAGGCGGGTGGTAAGCTCATAGTCGGAGGGGCCGGAGGAATCCTTGGCGCAGATGCTCACCTGCGTTTCCTTGCACTCAAGGCCCGCGCCTACGCAGCCCATATCAACGGCCAGTATCTCGTTAAGCCCTTCGGGCATTCCGCTCGCTCCGCCGTGGCCAACCTCTTCATATGTTGTAAAATAAAGGTAAACCCTGCGCGCGGGCTGCTTGCCCGCGTCCTTAAGGCGCTTGGCGTAGCCCAAAAGTATTGCGGCGGAAAGCTTGTCGTCCAGGAAACGGCTCTTAATGTAGCCGGATTCGGTTATAACCGTGCGCGGGTCAAAGCAAACATAGTCTCCAACGCTTATGCCAAGCTTTTTAACGTCTTCCTTGCTCTCAACTATTTCGTCTATAAGTACCTCAACCGTGCTGAATGTGCGCTTAGCTTCCCTAGCGTCCGCGTTAACGTGGGCGGAGGCGTTCTCAAGCTGGCAAACGCCGGTGTAGCTGCGGCCGTCGCGGGTGAATATAACGCAGTTCTCGGTTTCAACATTGGTTGCCATAAGGCCGCCTATGTTGGTTATCCTGAGCGTGCCGCTGCTCTTTATTTCCGCCACCATGCCGCCAAGCGTATCCACGTGCGCGCCGAGCAGAATGGGGTTGCCCTCTCCGCCAAGGCACACGCCAACGCTGCCCTTGTTAGTTACGTAAGGCTCATAGCCAAGGTTTTTAAGCTCCGCTGCAAGGTATTCGGTTGCCTTGTGGGTAAAGCCGGAGGGGCTGTGGATGCTAAGCAGATTCTTAAGCTGCGAAAGTATGTATTCCATTTAGACTTCTCCTTAATAAAAAGATAGTGTGTGGTTTGATTATACAATATTGAAGCTTAATTATCAATTGCCCGTATAATCGTAGTCTATTGTTATAACGCACCTGAGCGCAGGGTTTATTTCCCGCGCCTCCTCGCAGATGCGCTTTCGTATGCTCTCTGCTTCTTTTTCGCTTGTGTTCGCGCTTACCACAATATCGAATATAAGGTTAACGGTCTTTTCACCGCTTACCATACGAAAATCGTGGAAGTGAACGGAGGGGTCTATGTTTTCTATTACGCCGGCTATAATTTCCCGCGCGCGGTCAAGCTTTTTGTTGTTCGTTTCTATCGGGTCCATGTGCAGCGTAAGCAGCATGCCAAGCTTTTCACCAACCTCGCGCTCCGCGCGGTCTATAATCTCGTGCGTTTGTATAAGGTCGCAGTCCGCCCTTACCTCAGCGTGCGCGCTGGCGATTGTTTTGCCGGGGCCGTAGGAATGAATCAGTATGTCGTGAACGCCTATTATGCCCTCGTAGCCCATAAGAAGATCCTTAAGAGCGATTATCGTTTCCCTGTCGGGCGCCGCGCCGAGAAGCGGGCTTATTACGGAGCGGATTATGCCTATGCCCGAATATATTACGAACAGCGCCGCCGCAAGCGAAATATATCCATCCGTGTTTATATTGAAGAAATACCCCAAAAGGGAGGAAACAAGTATCGCGCCCGTGGCCACAACGTCGCTTACGCTGTCCGCCGCCGCCGCGCTCATGGCGGAGGAGCTTATGTGCCTGCCAACGCCCGATGTAAAATATCCCATCCAAAGCTTAACGGCTATTGAAAGGGCAAGAACTACAAGCATGGCAATGCTGTAATCAACGCTTTCCGGCTCGATTATCTTGCCTATGGCCTCGCGCGCGAGCGAAAAGCCAACCATCAGCACCAGAAACGCTATAGCGAGCGAAACTATGTATTCAAGCCTGCCGTGCCCGTACGGGTGCTCCCTGTCCGCCGGCTTTGCCGCCGCCTTCGCGCCGAATATAATCCCCGCGGATGAGCCTATGTCGCTCAGGTTATTTACGGCATCCGCCTGAATGGCTATGGAGCGACTTATCAGGCCTATTGTGAGCTTTGCCGCGCAAAGAATAACGTTGCATGCTATGCAAACCCAGCCCGCGGCCACGGTACACGCCGTACGTACGGAGGGACTGGAGGTATTCTTATAATCCTTTACAAAAAGCTTAAGCAGTTTTTCGCTCATTCAAGCCCCTCTGTGGCGCGCTCAAGCACCATACCTATAGAGTCGTTTATAATCAGGTCCGCGCGGGAATCGTATGGCGTTTCGCTTTTGTTTATAAGCACAAGCTTATTGCCGTTATAGTAGTTTATAAGCCCGCTTGCCGGGTATACGTTAAGGCTTGTGCCGCCCACTATAAGCATATCCGCGCGGGAAATGTGCGCCATAGCCCCGCGGAGCACGTCGCTGTCAAGCCCCTCTTCATAAAGCACCACATCCGGTTTAATTACTCCGCCGCATTCGCAGCGGGGCACGTTGTCCATTTCTTTAAGCTGTTCCACGCTGTAGCTTTTGCCGCACTCCATGCAGTGATTACGGTATATACTGCCGTGCAGCTCATAAACGTTTTTGCTCCCCGCAAGCTGATGAAGCCCGTCTATATTCTGGGTTACAACGGCGGTAAGCTTTCCTATGCGCTCAAGCTTGGCAAGCGCGTAATGCGCCTTGTTCGGCTTTATTCCCGTTACCATAAGGGAACTGCGGTAATATTTGAAAAACTCCTCGGTTTTCCTTACGAAAAAGGTATGGCTCAAAAGCTCCTCGGGAGGGTAGCCAAAGCGGCGAATGGCATCGAAATATCCGTTTTCACTGCGAAAATCGGGAATGCCGCTTTCCGTGGATACTCCCGCGCCGCCTAAGAAGGCTATTCTTTTGCTTGAAAGTATCATCTGCTTAAGGGCAGAAATTTTCTCGTTAATATCCATATAAAATCCTCCTCAAACGAATTCGAGTTAAATCATTTAACACATTATATCATATTCCGGCGCGGATTCAAACACAATAAACAATGCAGGGAATCCTTCATTGCTATTTACTTAATGAAGGAATGGGTGTAAAATAGGAATCGCGAACGCATTATATTATTCATTACGGAGGTTATAGCATGAAGCGTGTTTGCGATATGAATCAAAGCGAGCTTAACGAGTTCTATGCCGCGGCTAAAAAGGAATACGAGGCCTGCAAGGCAAAGGGCCTTTCGCTGAACATGGCGCGCGGCAAGCCCAGCGCGGCACAGCTTGCTCTTTCAAACGAGCTTTTGACAATATTAGATGGCGACAACTGCATGGCGGACGGTATTGATGCCCGCAACTACGGCACCCTGGAGGGTCTGCCCTGCTGCCGCAAGATGTTTGCCGATATACTGGACGTTGACCCGGAAGAGGTCTTTGCCGCCGGCAGCGCCAGCCTTTCCCTTATGTACGATACTATCGCCAAGGCGTTTACCCACGGCCTGCTGCACAGCGAAAAGCCTTGGGCCAAGCTTGACAAGGTCAAGTTCCTTTGCCCCGTTCCCGGCTACGACAGGCACTTTACAATCTGCGAAAGCTTCGGCATAGAGATGATAAATGTTCCCATGACCGCCGAGGGCCCCGATATGGATAAGGTAGAGGAGCTTATAAAGGACAAGGACGTAAAGGGTATGTGGTGCGTGCCCAAATACTCCAATCCCGAGGGCATAATTTATTCGGAAACCACCATTCGCCGCATAGCCAAAATGAAGCCCGCCGCGAAGGACTTTTTGCTCATGTGGGACAACGCGTACTGCATCCATGAGTTTGACGGGGAATATGTTCCCTTCCCGAACATACTTGAGTATTGCCGCGAGGCCGGAAATCCGGACATGGTGTTTGAATTCGCCTCCACCTCAAAGATAACCTTCCCCGGCGCGGGTGTTGCCTGCTTCGCCACCAGCCGCGACAATATGGCATATATGAAAAAGCTGCTCAACGCCCAGGTTATAAGCTACGACAAGATGAACCAGCTTAGGCACGTTCTGTTCCTTAAGGACAAGGCTGGCGTTATCGAGCACATGAAGAAGCACGCCGCTATAATGAAGCCTAAGTTCGATGCCGTTATGGCCGCGCTCGATACCGTTACTCCCTACGGCATTGCGGAATATAATCGCCCCAAGGGAGGCTACTTTGTAAGCCTTAACGTTATGAACGGCTGCGCAAAGCGTGTGCATCAGCTGATGAAGGAAGCCGGCGTTGTTATGACCGGCCCCGGCGCAACTTTCCCCTACGGCAAGGATCCGGACGATAAAAATCTTCGCATCGCGCCCAGCCTTCCCCCGGTTGAGGATGTTAAGCAGGCCATGGAAGTTCTCTGCGCCTGCATAAAGCTGGCCGCCGCCGAAAAGATGATAGGCTGATTAAGACCGAATAAAAAAGGCTCTCCGAGAGGAGAGCCTTTTTGAAACTCTTTTAGTTGTTCAAAAGCTTTTCTATAGCCATTTTGTAGCCTTCAAAGCCATAGCCCGCGAATGTGGCTACGCAGGCCATGCCGGCATAGGATATTCTGCGGAATTCCTCCCGGCTGTTTACATCCGAAATATGCACCTCAACCGCGGGAATGCTAACGGCCTTAAGCGCGTCCAGTATGGCTACGCTTGTGTGCGTATAGGCGGCGGGGTTTATAACAATGCCGTCAAATACCCCGTACGCCGCTTGAATTTTATCAACTATCGCGCCCTCGTGATTGGATTGAAAAACCTCGCACTCGGCTCCCTTTTCGCGGCAAACGCCCTCTATGTATTCAACAAGGTCGGCATAGGTTCGCTTTCCGTATATGTCCGGTTCCCTGAGCCCCAAAAGGTTAAGATTGGGTCCGTTTATTATAAGCAGCTTCATTTAAGTGCCTCCAAAATAGTTTTAACCGTGCTTTCAATATCCGCGTTATTATCGGCCGTAATATCGCAAAAACGCTCGTAAAGCGGCTTCCTTACGGCATAAAGCTCGTTAAGGTCGGTGCTTTGCGAAATGGGCCTGCCGTCCGTGGGCAGGGCGTCTATGCTGCGCTTAAGCCAAACCATAATGCCGTTCTGATGAAGAAGGGGATAGTTCTCCTGCCTTGTAACGGCCCCGCCGCCGGTAGATATTATAATTCCGCTTTGCTTACCAAGCTCGCTTAAAACCTGGCTTTCAAGCTGCCTGAAACGCGGTTCGCCGAATTTGGCGAATATATCGGGTATGCTCATTCCGGCTCTTTCGGCGATAAGCGCGTCGCTTTCGTAAACGCGCCTTTCAAGCCGCTCGCCAAGGGCTTTGGCTACTGTGCTCTTGCCGCTGCCGGGCATGCCTATAAGCACTATATTCTGCATTTTCAGCGTAAGCTCCCGCTCTATCTCGCCCGTGCGGCTGTCGTCTATCGTTGTGCCGGTAAAAAGCTCCGCTGCGCGTTTAGCCTGAGCCACAAGCATGTAAAGACCGCTCATAGCGGGTATTTTAAGTGCCTCCGCCTGCATTATAAGCGCCGTGCGCCGCGGATTGTATACTATGTCAAGCACGCCTTCACACTTTTTGAAAAGCGAAAGGTCAACGGGGCTTACGCCGGTGTTCGGATACATGCCCACGGGTGTGGTGTTTACTATTATTTCCGCGTCCGAGTGCTTTTCAATGTTTGTGTAGTTATCCTCTCCGCTTCGGGATATAACGGTAACGCTTTTTGCTCTAAGCTCATCAAGCACTGCTGAGATTGTTGCAGAGGCGCCGCCGCTGCCGAGCACAAGGCATTTTTTGCCCCGCGGGTTTATACCGCTTTTGTTAACAAGGCTCATAAAGCCGAAGGCGTCCGTATTGTCCCCGAAAAGGGTACCGTCGCTTCTTTTGATAACGGCGTTTACGCTGCCTATTTTTTCGGCAATGGGCGAAAGCGCGGCGCAGTAGGGGATAACGGCCTTTTTATAGGGTATTGTAACGTTTATGGCGTCAAACGGGGCGGTGCGCATGAATTCATCAAGCCTGTCCCGCTCGCACTCAATCATTTCGTATGTATACGGCGCAAGGCGCTCGTGTATGGCCTTAGAGTAGCTGTGGCCAAGCTTTTCGCCGAGTAATCCGCAGCGCATGGAAGCGGCCCTCATATCGTTTCCGAATAGCTGCCAAGGTAAGCGAACCTTTCGCAGCCGCTTGAAAGCTCTCCCATAAGCTCGGTGAACTCCGGCGAGTACACGGGCGTTTCAATATCAAAATAGAACATGAACTCAAAGTTGCGCTCGGGCAGAGGACGGCTTTCAAGCTTGTTCAGGTTTATGCCCTGCGCGTAGAAGCGGCTGAGCACCTTGTAGAGGGAGCCGGGCTTGTGCGGCAGCACCATCATAAGGCTTGTGCGGTCCGCGCCGGGGTATATCTCAAGATTTTTGGAAATGCATATAAAGCGTGTGTAATTATTGCCCTGGTTCTGCACGCTGTATTTAAGGCATTCAAGGCCGTAAAGCTCTATGCAGGCGCGGCTTGAAAGGGCGGCCACGTCGCTGCGGCCGGATTCGGCGACCTTCTTTGCGGCGGCGGCCGTGTTTTCGCAGGGAATAACCTTTACTCCCTTAAGTGTAGCCAGAAAATCGCTGCACTGGCTTATGGCCTGCTGATGAGAATATATCTCCGTTATGTCTTCAAGCTTTGTGCCGTGGTTAACAACCAGATTGTGATCCACCTTAAGGCGAATGCTGCGAACAATTTTGAAATCGTGCTTCATCATCAGGTCGTATACCGCGTTCACGCTGCCGGCCGTGCTGTTTTCAACGGGTATCACGCCGTATTTGCAAAGGCCTTTTTCTATAGCGGAAAACACAGCCTCAAATGTTGAGAAATAAAGCACGTTCGCGCGCTTGAATAACCTGTCGCAAGCCAGCTGGGAATACGCTCCCTCAACGCCCTGGCAGGCAACGGATGCGGACTGGGGGAACAGGCAGGGGGTATCGCTCACGGCCTTTGCTATTTCCTCGGTAAGGGGAGAGGCCGTGCCTATTATGCGGTCCTGGCGGCTGCGGCTAAGCTCAAATATAAGCGAATAAAGAGATGCCGCATATTCGCTCAGCTCCTCCGGAACCATGTCGGCTATCGCGTTCAGCTTTTCGCGTTCGCGCGCGGAGTCAAGCACTTTCATGCCGTGCTCTTTTTTGTATTGCGCAATTTGGGCGGCGGTATCCATCCGCTCAACAAAAAGCTTAACAAGCTCATTATCAATCGCGTCTATCTTTTTTCTGTAATCCGAAAGCTCCATTTTCTATATGTCCTTTCAAAAAATATAATACTTATTTGGTTTCCGCGCGCCTATTAAGCAGCGCGTCGTATACGGCGATTGCCGCAGCGGCCTCTATGCATGGAACCGCGCGGGGAACTATGCACGGGTCATGCCTTCCCGCTATGGAAAGGGTTTCCTGCTCAAGCGTCTTCGTGTTCAGCGTAAGCTGTTCGCGCGCTATTGAAGGCGTTGGCTTAATCGCAACGCGGAACGTAAGCGGCATGCCGTTTGTAATTCCGCCAAGTATACCGCCGCAGTTATTGGTTTTGGTAACTACTTTTCCGTCCTTAAGGCAGAAAAGATCGTTATTCTCGCTGCCGCGCATACGGGAGCTTGCGAAACCCGCACCGAACTCTATTCCTTTAACGGCGGGCACGGCGAACATCGCAAGCGAAATTCGCCCTTCCATTCCGCCGAACATAGGCCCGCCAAGCCCTGCGTTCAGTCCCAAAACGGAGCATTCTATCGTGCCGCCCACGCTGTCCCCGTCGGCTTTTGCGGCGGCTATTTCCCGCTTCATTTTCTCGGCTGCCGTGTCGCTTATGGTGGGGAATTCCTTTTCGGCCGTTGATTCATTCAGCTCACCCTCGTCACAAACCGAGCCTATCGAGTAAATTCGGCTTATTATGCCAATGCCTTCCTTTTCAAGAAGCTGTTTGCATATTCCTCCCGCAACGCAAAGGGGAGCCGTAAGCCTGCCGGAAAAATGCCCGCCGCCCGCGCGGTCTTCAAAGCCGGAGTATTTTACACGCGCCGTATAGTCGGCGTGCCCGGGGCGGGGGATATTCTCAAATGCGGAGTAGTCGCCGCTTCGTGTGTTTGTGTTTTGTATTATTGCCGCTATGGGCGCGCCTGTGGTGCGGCCGTTTATAATGCCCGAAAGAAAGCGCGGCTCGTCCGCCTCTTTTCTCGCGGTGGAGTATTCGTTTCGCCCGGGCGCTCGGCGAAGCATGAATGAATTAAGCTCATCCGTGTTTATTTCGAGCCCCGCGCCTATGCCGTCCAAAACAACGCCTATCGCCTCGCTGTGGGATTGGCCGAATACGGAAATGTGTATGTTTTCGCCGTATGTACTGCTCATGTGTTTTCTCCTTGTACGGACAATGTTTCAAGCGCTTCAAAAAAATCAGGATATGATTTTTTTACGCACTCGCTGCCCTGTATAATTACGCTCTCGCTAGCGTTTGATGCCGCCACAGCCGCCGCCATGGCTATTCTGTGATCGTTATACGCGTCAACCGTGCCTCCGCGCACCTTGCCGGTGCAGCGGATTATAAGCCCGTCCGAAGTTTCTGCGGCATCAACTCCCAAAGACAGGAGCATGTTAAGCGTGGATTTTATCCTGTCCGACTCCTTAAGCCTAAGCCTTTGCGCGTTTATTATTCTTGTTTCGCCGCAGGCGTTGGCGGCAAGCGCGCACAGCGTCGGTATAAGATCGGGAATGGGGGATGCGTCTATTTCAATCGGCTTAAGATCGCGCCGTTTAACGCAGACCTCGTTTGCGCAAATTCGCACGTCCGCTCCCATTTCGCCGAGTATTTCGCATATTTTTCTGTCCCCCTGGCATGAAGAGGGGTTAAGCCCGCATACGGTAATGCCCGGATCGCTCAAAGCGCCCATGCAAAGGAAAAACGCCGCGTTTGACCAGTCCCCTTCGGCCGAGCAGATGCCGAGATTATATTCACCATTTCCGGCTATATCGTAATGCCGCCTGTCTATAGAGTAACCCGGTTCAGCACCCGCCAACGATAACGTGTTAAGCGTAATATCTATATACGCCGCGGATTCAAGCCTGCCCGTAATATCAAGCGTGCTTTTGCCGCGAAGCAGCGGCAACGCCATAAGAAGGCCTGAAATATACTGGCTTGAAACTCCGCCGTCTATTGAGTATTCGCCGGGCGTGAGTAAGCCCGAGCAATAAAGCCTGTTTCCTTCTTTTTCTATCCTCATGCCGTGCGCCGTAAGCACTCTGTCAAGCGGGGCAAGCGGCCTTTCCGAAAGCCTTCCTTCCATTACAAATACGGCTTTCGCGCCAAGCGCGCCCACAACCGGCAGAAGAAAACGCAGGGTTGAGCCGCTCTCTGAGCAACGCAGCTCACATAAACCGTTTGGAACGGCATGAATAGGCTCAACGCTTATCATGTCGCCGTTTCTCGTTACGCGCGCGCCAAGGGCTGTTACGCAGTTAATCGTCGCCTCTATGTCCGCCGATGTGCCGCGGCAGGTTATGGTAGAGGCGGATTTGGCCAGCGCGGCCAAAATGATAAGCCTGTGCGCGCAGGATTTAGAGGATATTATATTAACCTTGCCCGTGCGGGTGCCGGGCAGTATTACACGCGTCATCTGGCACCGCCGTCATAAAGCCACGCGAGCATTTCTTCATTTGGAACGGATACTATCGCGCATTGGCCTATTTTTTCGGGCACCACAAGGTTAACTTTGCCCGAGTCTATCTTTTTGTCCGAAAGCGCGGCGGCGTAAAGAGCTTCTGCCGTAAATTCGGTTTCGGTATCAAGCGAATATTGCCTGATAAGCTTTTCAATCCTCTCGGCGGTATCATTTGAACAGTATCCGCGCCTGAATGCCGCGCGGCTTATTATGGCAAGCCCAGTGGCTACCGCCGCGCCGTGGGGGATTGAGTAATTGCTGCATTTTTCTATGGCGTGGCCAAACGTGTGGCCAAGGTTAAGCAGCCTGCGGCGGCCTGTATCGAATTCGTCTTCCGCCACTATGTCGCGCTTAAGCTTTACGCACTCGGCTATTATCTTCTCATAATCCTCGCGAACAGAGCGGGACGATATGGCGGAAAAAAGCTCCTCTCCCGAAAGGATGGCGTATTTTATAATTTCGCCGCAGCCGTTTTTGTATTCGCTTTCGGGAAGGGTTGAAAGCGCGCTTGTGTCGCATAGCACAAGGGACGGCTGATAAAAGCTGCCAAGCTGATTTTTGCCGCTTTTCAAATTAACCGCGGTTTTGCCGCCAATTGAGGAGTCAACGTCCGCAAGCAGAGATGTGGGCAGCTGAACAAGGCGTATGCCGCGCTGATACGTTGCCGCGGCGAATCCGCCAACGTCCCCCACAATGCCGCCGCCAAGCGCGGCAAGCACGTCGCTCCTTGAGAAACGCTTTTCACTCAGCGCGTTTATAATGGCAGTATATGTTTCTATGGACTTGTTTTCTTCGCCGCCCGCGAACACAAAAGTGTGCACGTCGAACCCGGCTTCCCGGTAGGAGCGGACAACCTTATCGCCGTAAAGCGGGAAAACATTGCTGTCCGATACTATCATAACCTTGCCGGCGGAGTGAACGGCGTTAAGCGTTTCGCTGCCTGCTGACGCGACTATTCCGCTTTGAATTTTAACGTCGTATTCGCGTGAAGCGTTTACGTGTATGCTTATCATCTGCCGTCAACCTCCTCCTTAAGCCTGCGCCCGTCGTCAAGGAGTTTTATAAGTTGTTCTGTATCGTCGCTTTCAAGCGCGGCTTTGTATTCATTAAGGGAAGCTATGTATGTATCAAGCTCCGATAACAGATAATCCTTATTTTCACTGAAAAGCTCGGCCCACATTTTTGGGTTAAGCCAGGCCACGCGAGTCATGTCCTTGTAGCTGCCGGCGGAAAAGCCTTTGTGAAGCCTTGCCGTGGGGCTTTTTATATAAGCGTTTGAGGCTACGTGCGCAAGCTGGGACGTGAACGCTATCATTTTGTCATGCTCCTCTGCCGATGTAACGGAAAAAGAAGCGAACCCGGCAGGGGCAAGCAGCGTTTTTACCTTTTCAAGAAACGCTATATCGTCGCGGTCCCGCGGCACTATTACCATAGGCGCGTTATGGAAAAGATTCGCGCGGGCATATTTGAAGCCGGAGTTATGTGTGCCAGCCATGGGGTGGCCGCCGGCAAACGAAACGCCGTATTTTTCGGCTATGGGGAAGCAGCTTTCGCAAACGGTGCGCTTTGTGCCGCAGCAGTCAAGCACAACGGTATTCTTTCCTATATACTCTGCCATACGGTTGAAGTATTCTATGCAAGCCTCGGGGTATACGGCTATAAGCACTATGTCGCACTCGGCAATGCTATTCTCGTTAAGCTCGCCGTTAACCGCTCCGCTCATTACGGCAAAATCGAGTATGCTTTTATCCGTATCGAACGCAAGCACCCTTTCGCCCGCCTCGTGATACGCCTTCGCGAAGGAGCCGCCTATAAGGCCCAGACCAACTATTCCCGCGGTCATTCGTTAACCGCCTCTCTTACGCGCCGAACCTTCCTTGAAAGCTCATCGTACTGCGCGGGAGTTAAGGATTGCGCGCCGTCGCAAAGCGCTTTCATGGGGTTGTTATGAACCTCTATTATAAGGCCGTCCGCGCCGCAGGCGGAGGCGGCAAGCGCCATGGGCGGAACAAGCCTTGCTATGCCGGTGGCGTGGCTGGGGTCAACTATTATGGGCAGGTGCGAAAGCTCCTTAAGCATGGGCACCGCCGCAAGGTCAAGCGTGTTTCTCGTGTAATCGTCAAATGTGCGTATGCCGCGCTCGCACAGTATAACCTGCTCGTTGCCGCCGGCCATAATGTATTCCGCGCTCATAAGCAGCTCCTTTAGCGTGTTCGCAAGGCCGCGCTTAAGAAGAATGGGCTTATTGAGTTTACCAAGCTCCTTTAGCAGCTCAAAGTTCTGCATATTTCTGGCGCCAACCTGAATAAGGTCAACGTCCTCAAAAAGCGGCAGATGGTTAACGCTCATTATTTCAGTAACTATGGGAAGCCCGGTTTCCTTTTTGGCAAGCTTCAAAAGCTCAATGCCCGTTGCCTTAAGCCCCTGAAAGTCATAGGGGGAGGTGCGGGGCTTGAACGCGCCGCCGCGCAGCATATTCGCTCCGCTTGCCTTTACCGCGCGCGCGACCTCGAGTATCTGGTCCTCGTTCTCAACGGAGCACGGCCCGGCTATCATGCAGAAATTGCCGCCGCCAACCTTAACCCCGCTTACGTCAACTATCATATCCTCCGGATGGAATTTGCGGTTGCAGCATTTGAAGGATTCGGTAACGCGCTTTACGGAATCAACTATGCCTAGGCTCGCTATAAGGTCCATGTCTACGCGGCCGGTGTCGCCAATAAGTCCGAGCACGGTTTGGAACTGACCTTCGGAAATATGTATGCCAAGACCTTGACCCTTCAGCCAGTCTATCAGCTGATCCTGCTTTTCTCTGCTTACTCCGTGCTTAAGTACAACAATCATTTTATATATCCTCCAAAAAATTAAATACTCAGGTATAAGCCCGCTTTGCAACAAAAAAGCGGCACCGGTGTAACCTGTGCCGCTCAAGCGCATTCTCTTAATTCAAAAGAGCTTTTCTTCGCACACAAATTACCCCTACTATGCGGTCATAGTAAAGTAATAAAAGTATGCAAAAGCGAAAGCCTTAATCATCGGTCTGTACTCCTTGTTCGCAAAACCAACTTCGCCCTAAAGTATAAGAACCTTAACGGCGCTTGTCAACCGTTATTTTACGCTAAATGTAAAAATACAGGTGCGATATATCCTATTTACGCCGCCGTTATCGGATTACACGGCAAAATCCGCGCGTACCGAACCATTTATGGTTTCGGAATGTATGCATGTGAACGCCTCACCGCAGGCTGCTGTTTCGGCGGCGGGGGAGGTGGGGGCGCTGTAGGCGCATTGCTTATTTATTTCCTGCGGCAGCTTTTCCAAGTATTCATTCTTAGTCATTGCCTGTTCCTCCATATAAAAGTGAATTTACGTTTGATACATATGCTCTCCATTCGCCCCTGTATTCGTTCAGCTTAATTCGCCCCGTGTCCGTAAGCGCGTAGTAACGCCTGAGTCTTCCCGAAAAAGGCTGATCGTATGTTGAAAGCAGCCCGTCCTTCTGAAGCCGCCTCAGCACAGGATAAAGCGTGGACTCAGATATGTCCATAACCTGCTTTACGCTCTGCGTAAGCATGTATCCGTAAGCGTCTTTTTCATCAAGCACCGCCGGCACGCACGCGTCAAGCAGCGCCGAACCCAATTGAAATACCATGTCAACAACCTCCTTTCGACGACGATATTATACGGCGTATAATATAGCTTGCTAATGACATATTGCCGAATAAACAATATTATTTTCTGCGATTCAACTGACAGTCGCCGCCGAATATGATAAAATAGCGGTGCAATACAAGCGGGGGACATGAATATGCGCAAAACAAAGATAATAGCAATAGAAGGCATAGACGGCGGAGGAAAGGGCGTGCAGGTGCGCGCGCTTAAGGAGAACCTGACCAAGCTTGGCTATAGCGTTGCCGGGCGCGACTACCCGATGTATGATACCTATTTCGGCAAGCAGATAGGAAGGCTTTTAAGCGGCGCGGACGGAGTGCGCGCGGACGAGATAGACGGCAAAAGCATGGCGCTTTGGTTTGCGCTGGACAGATGGGAAAGCTTTAAGGATTATAAAGACGGCGAAGCGGACTTCCTTATTATAAACAGGTTTGTTATGTCAAACGCCGTTTATCAAAGCATAAGGGACATAGATTTGGGCAAACCCGATATTGTGGACTGGGTCTATGACCTTGAATACAATCACTTTGGCCTGCCCAGGCCCGACCTTAATATAATATTCTCCATTCTGCCCAAGGCCGCCGAGGACAACGTGACCAAAAAAGGCTACCGCGAGTACGTGGGGGAGGGGAAGGACATATATGAATCCGACCACGGCATTCAGCAGCGCGCCATGGCGAAATATCTTGAAATAGCCGGCCGCACCGATGATGCGGAGGTTATATACTGCATGGAGGACGGAAAGCTTAAAAGCATAGAGGCCATATCGGGCCTTGTAATGGATGCCGTAAGGCGCCGCGGACTTTTGGTTTGATTGGTGCGCATTGCATAAAATAAATCGAAATTATGCATAAAATAAAAATTTAAGCAAGACAATTGGGGCATTTTTAAGAACAGTCAAGTCGATTATGCAAAATTATCGTTGATAAATGCGAAAGATTGATATATAATACGGTTTGCCGGAAGAG
>CAVIJJ010000020.1:25011-32215 GCA_963643205.1 bacterium
GTATAAATCTTTAGTGACGAATTTAGTACAGTAACTTTGGCATTGGAAACCTGAACCCTATGCGCCGTACGCGGGCGCGGAACATCTAAAACTGAACATGGAACCTTTTTGAGTTACTTGGAATTTTGAATTTCCCGCATGAAACACGGCGGGCGATTAAAAATAAAAGGAGAGAACACAATGAAGAAAACGCTTGCAATGCTGCTTGCTGTCCTTATGATAGCGGCGTGCTTCGCCGGCTGCTCCAGCTCTACCACCACGACAGAGCCCACCGAGCCCACCGAAACGGCAGCGCAGACTACTGACGACACTCAGACTACTGAAGATACTACCGCTACCGCGGAGCCTGTATCCAATATAGGTCCCGACGGCCGTGAGTATGCCGACGAGCAGGTTTACCGTTCGCTGTACTCCAGCGAAGTAACCACCATGAACTATCTGGTAAGCGGCACTACCTACGAACTGGTAGTAGGCGCCAACACCATCGATTCCCTGGTTGAGAACGACACCTACGGCAACATCCTGCCCTGCGGCGCCGAGTCCTGGGAACAGAGTGAAGACGGCCTTACCTGGACCTTCCACCTTCGCGCCGGCCAGTATTGGTACGATGCGGACGGCAACCAGATGGACCCCGTTACCGCTAACGACTATGTTGCGGCCGCCCGTTACGTCTGCGACGCCGCCATGGATTGCGGCAACAGCTACCTGATGGAAGGCTGGATTGTAAACGCTTCCGAACTGCTTGCTTACACCGCCGCTCAGATGGTGGCCGTTGAGCAGGGCACCGAAGTTGGTGAAGATCAGGATTTCGTAATCGATGCTAACGGCATCATCTACGAAGGCACCGATTGGAACGCCGAAACCGGCAAGTACGACACCTGGACCGAAGTCCCCGCCGTCACTCCCGAAGAGCTTGGCGTAGAAGCCGTTGACGATCTTACCCTGGTATATCACATGGTAAAGCCCCGTCCGTACTTCCTGACCGCTCTGCAGTTTGGTACCTATTGGCCCGCCCCCGCCTCCCTGCTTGAGGAACTTGGCACCAGCTACGCTCTGGATAACTACTCAATGTGGTTCAACGGCGCTTACATCCTCTCCACCTTCAAGCCCCAGGAGAAGCGCATCTACACCCGCAATGAAAACAACTGGGATGCCGAGCACGTATACATCGAGCGCATCGAGCAGACCTACAACGCTGAAGCTACCACCCTCGCGCCCGAGCTGTTCCTGCGCGGTGAGGTTGACGGTGCCGACATCGGTTCCGATATCGTTGCCGATTGGCTGAGCGATCCCGAGAAGAGCCAGATGATAACCACTTCCCGTGTTATAGGCGACTATTCCTACTTCTTCGGTTTCAACTTTGAGCCTTGCTTCGACGAAGAGTATGAGCCCGACAACTGGACCATCGCCGTTAACAACGAGAACTTCCGTAAGACCATATTCCACGCCATCAACCGCGATGAGTATCTGGCCGCTAAGTACCCCGGAGACGATCCTTCCATCCATAAGATCAACACCGTCACCCCGAAGGGCTTCTCCACCTACAATGGCAAGGACTACGTCTCCTATGGCGACCTGGCCAAGTTCACCGAGACCGAAAGCTTCAACGAAGAGCTTGCTCTGCAGTATCGCGACGCCGCCAAGGCCGAGCTTGAGGCTGCCGGCTGCACCTTCCCCATCAAGGTCCCCATCAACTTCAACTCCAACTCCACCACTTGGGGCAACTGCACCGTGGTTCTGGAGCAGCAGGTTGAGGAACTGCTCGGCACCGACTTCATCGATATAATCGTTGTAAGCTACTCCGGCAACTCCTTCCTGAATGAAACCCGCCGCAACGGTAACTACGCTCTGCAGGAGCTGAACTGGGGCGCCGACTTCATGGATCCCGAGACCTGGGCCGATCCGTTCGAGCGTGAGAACAGCTACAACTTCTTCTGCCACGACACCGATACCTACAGGGTATTCAAGGACACCAAGACCGAAGAGACCAACGCTCTGATCGACGAATACTACGCGCTTGTTGACTTCGCTCGTGAGCAGACCAGTGACATGGATGCCCGTTATGAGGCGTTTGCCGCTGCCGAAGCGTTCTACATTGAGCATGCTATCGTAGTCCCCGGCTTCATCTCCGGCGGTTCCTACATGGCTACCAAGCTGAACGGCTTTGAAGGCCAGTACGCTATGATGGGTCAGTCCAGCAGCCGTTATAAGGGCCAGCACGTCTACAAGACCGCTATGAGCCAGGATATGTTCGATGCTCAGTACGCTGAGTGGACTGCCGCTCTGGAAGGCTAATCCCTTAAACGTAATTAACACCTAAAAAATAAAACGCGGCTCTGCTCTGTATATTGCGGGGCAGAGCCGTTTACATTATTCTCCTAACGCGGGATATCGATCCCCGACCACAAATTATTTTCAGCAAACACGGTTCCCTGAAACAAACCGAAACGGGAACATGAAGGAGAAACCAAAAAGTGTTACTATATTCATTAAAGCGAATAGGCAGATCATTAATAACCTTGGTTATACTTATAACCATCGTGTTCTTGCTTGTGCGCGCAATGCCTGAAGAAGGATACTTCAATAACTACGAAAAGATGAGCCCGCAGATGATCGAAGCCGGTCTTCAGAAAATGGGCTTGAAAGATCCGCTGTATGTGCAGGTAGGCAGGTTTATAATAAACGCCCTTCAGGGTGACCTGGGCATATCCTACCGCTATCGTATAAACGCGCAAATTACGGACATTATAGGCGGCAAAATAGGCATATCAATGAAGGTTGGCCTTATAGCTATGGCTGTAAGCCTTCCGCTCGGCATGGCTCTGGGCGTATTGATGGCCCGCAGCAAGGGCGGCCTTGCCGATAAGCTGGGCAATGCCTACATAGTGTTTATACAGGCCGTGCCTAATGCCGTGTATTTCATATTCATTCAGCTTTACGGTTCGGATTGGCTGGGCGTAAGCATGCTTTATGACGAAACTCAATGGACAAGTCTTATATTGCCGGTTATATCCCTGGCTCTGCCCTCCATATCCAGCTACGCAATGTGGCTCAGGCGCTACATGGTGGACGAAACCAACAAAGACTATATAAAGCTTGCCCGCGCGAAGGGCGTTCCGAACAGTACTATATGGTTCCGCCACGTTTTCCGCAATTCCGTGGTGCCTATGGTAAACCTGATCCCCGGCTCCATACTTCTTACCATATCCGGTTCAATTTATGTTGAGTCCCTGTACTCCATACCCGGCATGGGCGGCCTGCTGGTGGACGTTATAAAGAGGCAGGATAACAACATGGTGCTTGCTCTGGTGGTTATATTCGCCGTGATGAGCATACTTGGCCTGCTGCTGGGCGACCTGCTTATGGCTGTTGTTGACCCGCGTATCAGCTTCACCAAGAAGGAGGGCTCACGATGAGCAAGTATTCCATAAAGGATAAATTAAGCAAAAAGCTTGAAGACAGCATAGCCGAATCCAATGCCGCGTTTACCGAAAAGGACGATCTTACCGCGGAGGAGATGACCAAGCTTACTCCCGAGGATTTCGACTTTGCGGAATATGATGAAACTGCGGCCGAGCGCGCCGGTTATTCAAACTATTCATATTGGCGCAGCACCGTCAGGGTGTTCCTTAAAAACAAGGTTGCCGTTACCAATCTGATTATAATGCTGGTGCTTGTGGTATTCACGTTTGTCCAGCCCATACTTCCAAATCAGTTTGACCCCAACCTTGTAAACAAGTATGACGACAGGGCCGTGTGGGTTACCGTTTCGGATGACGGCAAAACCGATCTTAGCGGCATTAAGTACACCAGCGGCGACTATGCCGCCGAAACAGACGGCAGGGATACCACCCTTGCTTATGTTAAGGCTCCCACCGAGTGGGGTCACGTAAAGCTTTATGTGCAGGAAAAGGGCGGCACGGCAGAGGAAATCACCGCGACCGAGGATCCCAACAACGCCGGTTGGTACTATGCCGTAGTAAGCTCCGAAAAGCCCTACATGTACGTTACCAGCGAGGATGGTTCCAAGACCACATATTTCCAGGCGTGCTGGGTAACCGTTGACGAGGAAACCACAGGTGTAACCTCATCCTCTTCTAAGCAAACCACAGGCGACCTTATAGCCGATGTGCCCGAAGGCTGCGTGCTTACTTACATTAAGGTTCCCGATAGCTGGGGAACTCCCACCGTAACCGCCGCAGGCATAATGCGCGGAAGCGAATCGGTAGCCGTTGAGCTTATTCCGCTTGAAGGCGAGGGCAACGAGGGCTGGTACTACGCGTTTGTTCCCAGCGAGCAGATGATGCTTGAAATAGTCAGCGAAGACGGCCAGACAAAGGGCATGAACAAGGGCGTTGCCCGCGTAACCGATCCTACCGAGATAACCCCGCAGATCGGCTTCATAAGCAATCAAAGCCCCAACTCCGTATTCTGGTTTGGCACTAACGATATAGGTCAGGATCTGTGGGCCAGAATGTGGAGCGGCACCCGCACCAGCCTCTTCATAGGCATAATCGTTGCGGCTATCGAGGCCGTGGTCGGCATACTGGTTGGTCTGCTTTGGGGCTATGTCCGCAAGCTGGACTTCCTGTTCACCGAAATCTATAACGTTATAAACAACATTCCCTCTACCATAATCCTTATACTCGCCTCCTACGTTATGAGGCCGAGCGTGCAGACGATAATTATCGCGATGAGCATAACCGGTTGGATAGGCCTTGCCCGCTTTATCCGCAACCAGGTCATAATTATCCGCGACCGTGACTTTAACCTGGCGTCCCGCTGCCTTGGCACGCCCACTCGCCGCGTTATAATCAAGAACCTGCTGCCGCAGATGGTTTCGGTTGTTATGCTCCGTATGGCGCTTGCCATTCCCGGCGCTATAGGTTCCGAGGTTTTCCTTGCCTATATCGGCTTGGGCCTGCCTATAGATACCCCGTCCCTGGGCAACCTTGTCAACAAGGGCCGCAGCCTTATGATGGCGCCCAGCCTCAGGTATCAGCTTATCGTTCCCGCGATAATACTTTCCGTAATCACCATTTGCTTCTACTTGGTCGGTAATGCCTTCAGCGACGCTGCCGATCCCAAGAATCACGTTTAAGGAGGGCTGACAATGGAAAACAAAGAAGTCATCCTTTCGGTAAAGGATTTGAACGTAAAATTCAGCCTGCGAGGCAAGGTACTGCACGCGATTCGCGGCATAAGCCTTGACCTGTATAAGGGCGAAAGCCTTGCGATAGTCGGCGAGTCCGGCTCCGGCAAAAGCGTATTCACAAAGAACTTCATAGGCCTTCTGGATAAGAACGGCTGGGTGGATTCCGGCGAAATACTCTATTACGGCCGTGATCCGGAGAATCCGATAGATCTTGCCAAGCTTAAAACCGAAAACGATTGGTTCGGCATCCGCGGCAAGGAAGTGGCAATGGTCATGCAGGACCCGATGACCAGCCTTAACCCGCTTAAGACGATAGGCTGGCAGATAGGCGAAGCGCTGAAACTTCACCAGAACCTGCACGGCGAAGCCGCCAAGAAGAAGGCAATAGAGATTCTTGCGGACGTTGGCATACCCGAACCCGAGCGCAGATACGGCCAGTATCCGCACGAGTTCTCCGGCGGCATGAGACAAAGGGTTGTTATAGCCATAGCAATGGCCTGTAACCCCCGCATACTTATCTGCGATGAGCCCACAACCGCTCTTGACGTTACAATACAGGCGCAGATACTGAACCTTATAAAGCAGCTTAAGGAAAAATATGAGCTGACCACCATTTACATAACGCATGACCTTGGCGTTGTCGCGAACGTTGCCGACCGTATAGCCGTTATGTACGCGGGTGATATAGTTGAAATAGGCACTACCGACGAGGTGTTCTACGATCCCAAGCACCCGTACACATGGGCACTGCTCAGCTCCCTGCCTCAGCTTGGCGTAAAGGGCGAGGATCTTTATTCCATAAAGGGTACTCCTCCGAACCTGTTCCATCCCATACGAGGCGATGCTTTTGCCGCCCGTAATCCGCAGGCGCTGAAGATAGACTTTAAGCACAGGCCGCCGTACTTTGAGGTGTCGCCCACGCATAAGGCCCGCACGTGGCTGCTTGACCCGAGGGCACCGCATGTTGAGCCGCCCGCGAGCATAAAGAACATAAGGAACATGAGAAAACTGCGCAGCAATAACGGAGGAAAGAACAATGGTTGATATGACGAAAGAACCTCTGCTTCAGGTGCGCGATATGGAAGTAACCTTCGGCAAGGGCAAAAAGAAGTTCGTAGCCGTAAAGGGAGTTAATTTCGATATTTACAAGGGCGAAACATTCGGCCTGGTTGGTGAGTCCGGCTCGGGCAAAACCACAATCGGCAGGGCGATAATCCGTATTAACCCCATATCAGCCGGCGAAGTAATATTCAACGGCCAGCGCATAAGCGGTAAGATAAGCCGCCAGCTGGATAAGCAGGTTACGCAGAAGATACAGATGATATTCCAGGACCCCATGGCAAGCCTTAACGAGCGCGCCAAGGTGGACTACATTGTAAGCGAAGGCCTTATAAATGTTCATCCCGAAATATCCAAGACCGATAAGGAAAAGGCGGTAAGCCAGGCATTGGCGGACGTTGGTCTGCTGCCCGAATTCGCCAGCCGTTTCCCGCACGAGTTCTCCGGCGGCCAGAGGCAGCGTATAGGTATAGCGAGAAGCCTTATAATGGAGCCTGAATTCATAATCGCGGACGAGCCCATAAGCGCGCTGGACGTATCAATTCGCGCGCAGGTGCTTAACCTTATGAGCAAGCTGCAGAAGGAACGCGGCCTTACGTACCTTTTCATAGCACACGATCTTAGCGTTATGCGCTTCATCTGCGACAGGATAGCCGTTATACACAAGGGCGTTATAGTGGAGCTTTCCGAAACCGAGAAGCTGTTCTCGCATCCTCTGCATCCGTATACACGCGCCCTGCTTTCCGCAATCCCCATGCCGGATCCCGAGAGCGAACGCGACAAAGTGCTTGAGGTATACGACCCCTCCTGCCACCATTACGAAACCGATAAGCCGGTTTGGACGGAAATCGAGCCCGGCCACTTTATAATGGCGAACCAGGAAGAGCTTGCCAAGTACCGCGAGCAGATTGAAAACGAGGACTAAACAAACCTAAATCGCATCAAAACCTCCGCCCGGGCACCCAGCTTCAGGCGGAGGTTTTTTCACGG
>CAVIJJ010000021.1:0-30934 GCA_963643205.1 bacterium
AAAAACCCAGACATTTAGCCTATCGGGGACGCAGGGACGATGGGGACGCAGAATTACTATAATTAAGATATTGCGTTCCGTCTGCCTTTTGAGTTTTGAGCAGACGAATGGGGGGATGTATACTTACCCCTTAAAGCTTAATGGTGGGTATGTGCCAAATCTCGGCGGCGTATTCCTTAAGCGCGCGGTCAGAGGAGAACTTACCCGCGCCCGCGGTATTCATAAGGCACTTGCGGCCAAAGCCCTCGCGGTCACGATAGTCGCGGTTTGCCCTAAGCTTGGCCTCCATGTAGCTTGGCATATCCTTAAGCAGAAAATACTGGTCGGGCGCGTGCCAGGAGGCACCGTAAAGCAGGGAATCGTAAAGCTCCTTGAAGCCGCCCATGCCGCCATCGTTGAACGTGCCGTTCACAAGCGCGTCTACCGCCCTCTTTATGCGGGGATTGGATTCGTATATCTCCCTGGGATTGTAATTCGGCCTTAGGGCGTTAAGCTCCTCCACGGTGGCGCCGAATATATAGTTGTTCTCAAGGCCGGCCTGCACGGCTATTTCTATGTTCGCCCCGTCATACGTGCCAAGGGTGACCGCGCCGTTAAGCATAAGCTTCATGTTGCCCGTGCCGCTCGCTTCCTTGCCGGCGGGGGAAATCTGCTCGGATATATCGGCCGCGGGAATTATCATTTCGGCATAGGAGCAATTGTAGTTCTGCACGAACACAACCCGCATCAGGTCCTTCATGGCGGGGTCCGAATTGACCATGTTCGCTATCTCGTTTATGAACTTGATAACGTTCTTTGCCCTTATGTAGCCGGGCGCGGCCTTTGCGCCGAATATGAAGGCGGTGGGGGTAAAGTCGCGAAGCGTGCCGTCCTTAAGGCAGTAGTATATATCGAGCAGCGAAAACGCGTTCATAAGCTGGCGCTTGTATTCATGCATGCGCTTTATCTGCACGTCGTAAACAAAGTCCGTGGGCAGCAGAACCCCTTCCTTTTCGCTTATGTAGGAAGAAAGCCTGCGCTTGTTTTTGGCCTTAATGTCGTTAAAACGGGCGATTGTATCGCTGTCAATGTGCTCCCTGAGCGCGCTTATTTGGCTAAGATCGGATATAAAGCCGTATGACCCAACCTTTTCGGCTATAAGCTCGGCGTAGTTGGGGTTGCAAAGGCCAAGGAAGCGGCGGGGGGTTATGCCGTTTGTCTTGTTCTGAAATCTTTCGGGATAAAGGGCGTACCAGTCCGCGAAAAGATCGTTTTTCAGTATGTCCGTATGTATTTTGGCAACGCCGTTTACAACGCTTGAAGCGTACACGGCAAGGCGCGCCATGTGTATAGTGCCGTTTTCTATAATCTGCATTCTGCCGCGGCGGGAGTCGTCCGCTCCGCGCGCGCGCAGTTCGTCATTAAGCCTGTCGTTAATGCGGTATATAATGCCCGTAAGCTCCGGCACAACGCTTGAGAAAAGCCCCTCGTCCCAGCGCTCAAGAGCCTCGCTCATAACGGTGTGGTTGGTATAGTTAAATGTATTGCGCGCGGTTTCAAAGGCGGCGTTAAAGTCCATGCCCTCAAGCATAAGCAGCCTTATAAGCTCCGGTATGCTCACCACCGGATGTGTATCGTTAAGCTGAATCGCGCAATGGGAGGCAAACATGCTCATGTCCGTTCCGCGGGTGCGCTTATAGCGGCGCACAATGTCCTGCAGGCTTGCGCTTGAAAGGAAATACTGCTGCTTAAGCCTCAGCCGTTTGCCGGCGTATGTGCTGTCGTTAGGATAAAGCACGCGGGTAATGTCCTCCACCATGTTCTTTTCGCGCACGGCAAGGGCATATTCCTGATCATTGAAAAGATTGAAGTTGAATTCCTCTATCGGCTCGCTCTGCCAGAGGCGAAGGGTGGAGCTGTGCGCCGTGTCGTAGCCGAAAATGGGCATATCGTAGGGCACGGCAAGCACCTTTTGATCGGCAAACTCAACCGTTACCGTTTTATCGTCCCTGCGCCTGCTCCATGGGTCGCCGTACTTAAGCCAGTCGTCCGCCTTCTCAACCTGAAACCCGTCGGAGAAGGACTGCTTGAAAAGGCCGAATTTATACCTTAATCCGTATCCGTCAAGGGGTATGCCATGGGTCGCGGCGCTGTCCAGATAGCAGGCGGCAAGCCTGCCAAGGCCTCCGTTGCCCAAAGCCGCGTCGTCAATTTCTTCCATAGCGGAAAGGTTTGCCCCGCGCTCACGAAGAAGCGAGCGTATCTCCTCAAGTATCCCCAAATTGTACAGGTTTGAAAAAACAGCCCTGCCCATAAGGTATTCCGCGCTGAAATAATACGCCCTGCGTACGCGCTCGTGGGAGCGGCGGCTTTCGCGGCATTCCTTGGCGGTAACGGACATTACGGCCTCCGCCAGAGCATTGTGCAGCTGAACTGTTGATGCCTCGTGCAGCTCTATCTGGTAGTCCGCGCCAAGGCGCTCCTCCATGCGCTTAACTATATCCTCGCAATTGATACGGCCCATATTTCCTCCGTAAGACAAAAATCATATCAGCTTACATCATACCATAAATATACAGCCGCGGCAAATACTTTAAGCTTGACTAAGCGCGCGTTTTACAGCATAATAATGGCAAAAATTACCCAAACGGAGGCATACGGTGAACGCTCCAACTCAATCGGCAAGCGAGGCCTTTACCGGCTTAGTAAGAATATATACGGCGTGTATGCAGAAAACGCTGAGCAAATACGGGCTCTATCCCGGCCAGCCGCAGGTGCTTTTCGCCATAAGTGAGCTTGGTACGCCAACGCAGATAGAGCTTGCGGAACGCTTAGGCGTTACAAAGGCAAGCGCGGGAGTATCGCTAAGGCGGCTTGAGGCGGCGGGCTTCGTTAAAAGAATAAGGGATAAAAAGGATACGCGCTGCGTTAGAATAAAGCTTACGCAAAAGGGCGCGGATTACGCCCGCTGGTGCGACATAGATTTTGAAATGATATACACCACCATGATGGAAACATTTACCGCCGAGGAACGGGAAGAGGCGATAAGGATACTGAACGAAATGAACAAAAGCCTAACGGGCTTAAAGGAGCGGCTGGACGGTTGACCGGCCGTTCTTTTTTTTATGCTTAGACTAACTTAACTGTTGACAAAAAAAGGCTTTGGTAGTACATTATATCCGAAATCACACCGGATTGGTGGGAATTGAGGTGACGCGGCTATGTACTTCTCCACAAAAGGGCGCTACGGGCTTAAGGCAATGGTTGACCTGGCCATTGAATACGGCAAGGGGCCGGTGAGCGCGCTTACCCTTTCGCGGCAGCAGGGCATAAGCCCCTCATATCTTGAGCAAATAGTGGTGCTGCTTAAAAAAGCCGGGCTTATAAAGGGCTCGCGCGGCGCCTGCGGGGGATATGAGCTGAGCCGCCCGCCGGAGGAAATAGACGTAGGCACGGTGCTCCGCGCCCTTGAGGGCGGAACGGACATAGTGGACTGCGTTGGAACGGAAAACGATGCGGAGTGCACAAACGCCTGCCGCTGCTCCGCAAGGCCGCTTTGGATTAAGCTGCAAAGCAAAATAAACGAGGTTCTTTCCACCACAACCCTAAAGGACATGGCGGAGGATCATTTATCCCAGCTTGAACGCTGCGGCGGCGCACCGGAAGAGTGCGAAAAGAGCGACGAATAAACACTTTATATACATTCAGGAGAGATACGCAATGAGAAAGGTTTATCTTGACAACGCGGCCACTACGGCCCTTTCACCCAAGGTGCTTGAAAAGATGATGCCCTACCTTACAGAGGTTTACGGCAACGCCTCAAGCCCCCATTCATTCGGCCAGACCGCGCGCACCGCGGTTGAGCATGCCCGCGAGCAGGTTGCTCACGCCATAAACGCCGACCCGAGCGAAATAGTCTTCACCGGCTGCGGCACCGAGAGCGACGATACCGTGCTTTTCGGCGTGGCGGAAAGATACGCCAAGAAGGGCGACCATATCATAACCACGAATATTGAGCACCACGCTATTCTTCATAGCTGCGCCGCTCTTGAGAAGAAGGGCATAAAGGTAACCTACCTGCCCGTTGATAAGGACGGACTTGTAACGCCCGAGCAGGTGAGGGACGCCATTACCGACAAGACCATACTTGTAAGCATAATGTTCGCCAATAACGAGGTGGGCACCATAATGCCCATTCCCGAAATAGCCGCCGTTTGCCACGAAAAGGGCGTGCTGTTCCATACCGATGCCGTCCAGGCGGCGGGCCATCTGCCCATAGACGTAAAGGCCATGGGCATAGATATGCTTTCAATGTCCGGCCATAAGTTCCACGGCCCCAAGGGCGTTGGCGTGCTCTATGAGCGCAAGGGTATCCGCCTTCCCAGCTACATTATCGGCGGCGAGCAGGAAAAGGGACGCCGCGCGGGTACAGAGAACGTTGCCGGCATAGTAGGCCTTGGCGAGGCGCTTGAGATAGCCGTTAAGAACATGCCCGAAACCACCGAGCGCATGCTTAAGCTTAGGGACAAGCTTATAAACGGCATAGAGTCCACCATACCCGAGGTTAAGCTGAACGGTCACAGGACAAAGCGCCTGCCCAACAACGTTAACTTCTCCATTAAATATATTGAAGGCGAAAGCATTTTGCTTATGCTTGACATGGCCGGCATAGCTGCCTCCAGCGGCTCCGCCTGCACCAGCGGCAGCCTTGATCCTTCTCATGTTCTGCTTGCCCTGGGCCTTACCCACGAGGTTGCGCACGGCTCCGTACGTCTTACCCTTGGCGACGATACCACGGAGGAGGATATAGACTACGTGCTTGAAACCCTGCCCCAGGTAGCCCACAGGCTCAGGAAGATGAGCCCGATAAGCCCCATAGAATAAACGAAAAAGCTATTACCGAAAGGAGATTTACGGATATGTATACCGAAAAGGTTCTTGATCATTTTTCCCATCCCCGCAACGTGGGTGAGCTTGAAGACGCGAACGGCGTAGGCATGGTTGGCAACGCCAAGTGCGGAGACATAATGCAGATGTTCCTTAAAGTCAGCGACGACGGCATTATAGAGGACGTTGGCTTCAAAACCTTCGGCTGCGGCGCGGCCATAGCCACAAGCTCCATGGCAACCGAGCTTATAAAGGGAAAGAGCATAGACGAGGCGCTGCAGCTTAGCAACTCCGCCGTTGTTGAGGCGCTTGAGGGCCTGCCCCCGCAGAAGATACACTGCTCCGTGCTTGCAGAGGAAGCCGTACGCGCGGCCATAGCGGATTATTACCGCAAGAAGGGCATGGAAGACAAGGCCAAGGAAGTTGAAAACACAAAATGCTCCTGCGAACATGAAGATCCGCACGAGCACTGATTGAGCCATAAATACCAAAGAAAAGGCCTCTCCGCAAGGAGAGGCTTTTCTTAATCCCATACATGTACTAATTAATTTTACTAACGTATGCACACTCAATCATACGTTAATTTATTTACTTATCGGTAACGCGGCTGACGATAGCAACGATCACCAGTACGGCGGCGAGGCCGGCCAGAAGAAGGTTAAGAATCATAATCGCAGCTCCTTTCCTTAGGTTGATTATAAAATAACATACCTTCTTTCATTTGTAAAACGCATCATTTTCATACTTTTGATGACAAAATGTTTGAACATAAAGACGATATGACTTATAATGAAAAATGAAGGGAGCGTGGGATAAAATGAGCCTTACAAAATACGAAATACTGATTAAAACCGCGGAGTGCGGCAGCTTTACGCGCGCGGCGGAGAAGCTTAATTTTACCCAGTCCGGCATAAGCCACGCGGTAAGCTCGCTGGAGGAGGAGCTTGGCACAAAGCTTGTCGTAAGAAGCCACGGCGGAGTATCGCTCACGGCGGACGGGCGGGAGCTGCTGCCGTATTTCAGCCGCATGTGCGCGCTGCAGCATCAGCTGGAGCAAAAGGCGCAGGACCTGAGGGGACTGAATACGGGCCTTGTAAAGGTTGCGGCGTTCACGAGCGTTTATGAAAAATGGATGCCGGGCATAGTTAAATCCTTCAGCGAAATGTATCCCCAGATAAAATTCGATTTGCTGCCGTCAAACATAAATTCGCAAATAGAAAAATGGGTAATGGACGGGGATGCGGACTGCGGCTTTGTAAGCCTGCCCACGGCGGAGGAGCATTTGGACTGCTGGCTGCTGCAGCGCGACCAATGGAAGGCGATAGTCGCCTGCGATCATCCGCTTGCGAACAGGGTGCCGTTTCCGCCAAAGGCATTTGAGCAATATCCCGTAATAATGCTTGATGAGGGCGACGATTACGAGATAAACAGGGTTTTTGACACGCTTAACATTAAGCCGAACATACAGTACAGCGTTCAGCAGGACCCCACAATACTTGCCATGGTATCAAGCGGGCTTGGCATAAGCCTTACAAACGAGCTTATGCTGCAGCGGTGCGCCTATCCGCTTGTGGCTCGCGATCTGCCCCAAAGGTTTTACAGAAATATAGGCATTTGCGTAAAAGACAAAAACGCCATGTCCCTTTCAACACAGCGTTTTATAGACCATGTGCGCCGCTGGGTGGCGCTCTATGGCGGATTGGATTCGTAAAAATCGGCCGGAATTACAGCTTTTCTATTTCGTATACCCTAAGCACGCCGTCCTTTACCTTAAAGCGCACGTCAAAGCCGGCGTATTCAAAGCCAAAGGGCATATCCGGCTCCGTAAGGTAAGCCGGGCGCGGGTCCTGCGAAAGGGACTCTATAAGCGCCTCCCGCTTGGCGGCGGGTATCAGGGAAAGAAGATCGTCCGGAAACTCAACATTCAATGAATAATCAAGCCTCTCCCCGGCAAAGCCGTTTTTCGCGTCCGCGTGGCTATCCGTAAACGAAAGATATGGCTTTATATCATAAATGGGCGTGCCGTCCATAAGGTCGGCGCCGGATACTATAAGCACCGTGCCAAGGTTCGGCCGCTTTTCAATGCGCTCAAGCTTAACGGAGGATAGGCCTATCGGGTTTGGGCGGAAGGGCGAGCGGGTAGCGAAAACCCCCATGCGCTTGTTCCCGCCAAGGCGCGGCGGCTTCACCATGGGCGACCATTTTTCCGCCTTAACCTGGCTGAAGCCCCATATAAGCCAAATGTGCGAATATCCGTCAAGCCCGCGCAGGGCGTTTTCATCGCGGTATTCGGGCTCGAAAACAATTGTCGAAAGCTGCGCGGCGCTAAGCCCGCTCTGGCGCGGTATGCCGAACTTGGTTGTAAAGTCGCTCTTTATTGTGGCGATTGTTTTTAGTGATTCCATACAAAGTTGCATAAAGGTCCCTCCGTTTGGGCGGAAGGACCCTTTTTGATTCAGCTTAAATTATTTGAGAGTGTTTATAACCTCGCGAGCCTTGTCCGGATAGTTGGTTATAACGGCCTCTATGCCGGCGCGCGCCAGGTCGTACACAACCTGCTCATCGTTGCAGGTCCAGGGATGAATCTCTATGCCGGCCTTCTTGCAGCCCTCTATAAGCCCGGGGCAGGCAAGGGCGGCCTTGAAATGCGGATGAATGGCATCGGCGTGCAGATAGTTCGCGTATACCCAGGGATCAACAAGCGCCTCGGAATAGAGCAGGCCTATGTTCGCCTCGGGGTCAAGCTCGCAAACCTTCATAAGAACATAGTGATTGAAGGAGGAATATATTATCCTGCCCTGCATGCCCATCTCTTTTTCAAGCTCTATAACCTTGTCCCAAATGCCGGGGTATATTACAACGTCGCACTTTATTTCAACGTTTATGGTAAGGTCGGTATTCTTAAGCAGGCCGTAAACCTCCCTAAGGGTGGGAATACGAACGTCCTTATAGCCGCTCATGCCGTTTGAAAAATCAAGGCGCTTAAGCTCCTGGCAGGTCATATCAACAACGCGGCCCGTTCCGTTGGAAGTGCGGTCCACCGTTTCGTCGTGAATTACCATCAGCTTGCCGTCGCTGCTAAGATGCACGTCCAGCTCAACGCCGTCCGCATGCTGCTCAACAGCCAGCTTAAAGGCGGGTATGGTGTTTTCCGGCGCGTAGCCGCTCGCGCCTCTGTGTGCCCAAACTTTGGTTGCCATTATTGTTTACCTCCTTCAGGGTTATTACGCGTTTATAAGGGAAGCGAAAGTGCTTACGGCGTACTCAACGTCCTTCGCGGAAACATCGTTACTTGTAACGAAGCGGAATTCGCCAAGCTCCTCGGGGCTTATTATAACGCCCTTTTCCTTCATCATGTCGGGCAGCGCGTCCTTAAGGGCGGCGGGCCTGTCAAGCTTAAAGAATACCATGTTTATCTGCACGGAATCCATGTCCACGCTCACGCCGTCAATCGCGTTAAGAAGCTCCGCCATGCGGCGGGCGTTCTTATGGTCCTCACCAAGGCGCTTTGTCATGTCCTTAAGGGATATAATGCCTGCGGCCGCCAGAATGCCTGCCTGCCTCATGCCGCCGCCAAGCAGCTTGCGCCATTTTCTAGCGCGGGCAACGGTTGCCTTGGGGCCCGCGAATATAGCGCCCACGGGGGAGCAAAGGCCCTTTGAAAGGCAGCAGGAGAGTGTGTCCGTGTATTGGGTAATTTCCTTAACGTCAACGCCCAGTGCCGTTGCCGCGTTAAATACTCGCGCTCCGTCCATGTGTATGGGCAAATTGTTCGCGTCCGCTATTTTTCTTATTTCCGCCATCGTTTCAAGCGGAACTACGCGGCCGTTGGCAAGCGCGTTTTCTATGCATATAAGCGCCGTGGGGGGCTCGTGTATATCGTCCGGCCTTATGCGGGCGGCTATCATCTCCGGAACGGGTACGCAGTTGGGGTAATCAATCTGCCTTATGCTTACGCCGCTGAGCACCGCGGCCGCGCCAACCTCGTGCATAACAATGTGGCTCTGCGCGCCGGCTATAATCTCGTCGCCGCGGCGGGTCTGGCTCATTATGCCAAGCTGGTTGCCCATGGTGCCGCTTGTCACGAACATGGCCGCTTCCTTGCCCAGCATTTCCGCCGCAAGCCTTTCAAGCTCGTTTACCGTGGGGTCGTCGCCGTATACGTCGTCGCCAACCTCGGCTGCGGCCATTGCCGCGCGCATGGCAAGGGTGGGCTTGGTTACGGTATCGCTTCTCAGGTCGATATAATTCATAATTCCCTCCGTTTATAATATTTCAGTTTATTTCAAGCATTACCGGGCAGTGGTCACTTCCCGTAACCTCCGGCAGGATGCTGCTTTGCTCTATTCTGTGCTTAAACCTTTCGCTTACAACAAAGTAGTCAATGCGCCAGCCTATGTTCCTCGCGCGGGAGTTAGCCATGTAGCTCCACCAGGAATAGCAGTCCGTTTTATCGGGATAAAGATAGCGGAAGCTGTCCACAAAGCCGCTTTGCAGAAGCAGGCCGAACTTTTCGCGCTCCTGATCCGTAAAGCCCGCGTTATTGTGGTTGGTTTTCGGGTTCTTAAGGTCTATTTCCTCATGAGCCACATTAAGATCGCCGCAGAGTATTACGGGCTTTTTCTTATCAAGCTCCGTAAGGTATTTCCTAAACTCGTCTTCCCAGTCCATGCGGAACTCAAGCCTTGTAAGCTCGCGCTGAGAATTGGGCGTGTAGCAATTGACAAAATAGAATTCCTCAAACTCAAGCGTTATAACCCTGCCCTCGTTTGGAAAACCCAGGGACTCCATGTCCGGCATATCGTAGCTTGCGCTTATGGGCTTACGCTTTGTGAAAACGGCCGTGCCGCTGTATCCCTTCTTTTCGGCGCTGTGCCAAAATTGCTCGTAGCCGGGCAGATCAAGCTCAATCTGGTGCGGCTGAAGCTTTGTTTCCTGCAGGGCGATTATATCCGCGTTAATCGTATGGAAAAACTCCATAAAGCCCTTGCCCATGCAGGCGCGAAGACCGTTTACGTTCCATGATACAAGGCGCAAATTATTTATCCTCCCTATAAAAAGTGCAGCCGCCTATAAACTCGCGCAGAATGCTTGTGGGCGGTATTTCGTCCTCTATATCCGCGTCAAGATAATAGTTCAAAACCTTTATAATGTCCCTTGCCGCGGCGTAGCAGGGGCTTTCCGTAGGAACCGCCTGAAGCAGGGGATAAACGTATTTTTTAAGCACCGCCGTTTCGTAAACAAGGGTTGTGTTAAAAAGCGCGTCCGCGTTTTCCTGGTAGGGGAATATCCATTTTTCCTCGCCGCGCCTGACGCTTTGCCACATTGATAGAGTGTATTCCATGTTCGCCCCGCGGGTTTTGAAGTCCCTGACAAGGCGGCGAAGGAGCCTGGCATCGGTTGTGTGTATTCTGTTGTGGTCGTCCAGATTAAGCGTTGTAAGCGCGCTTACATAAACGCGGAAAAGCTTATCCTTGTCTATATTGTCGCCTAAAAGGGCGGGGTTTAGGGCGTGTATGCCCTCTATTATAATCGGCTCGTCCTTATGGAGCTTCATGGGTATTGTTTCCTTGGCTCGTTTGCCGGTTATAAAATCAAATATGGGAATTTCAACCTCCTCCCCGCGCATAAGTGCCGCAAGGTCGCTTGAAAAGCGGGGAATATCAAGGTTGCATATATGCTCAAGGTCTTTTTCGCCAAATTCGTCTATCGGGCAAAGATCCCTGTCCACATAATAATTATCCATGGAAATAAGCCTAGGATCCTGCCCCAGAACCCTAAGCTGGGTGGCAAGGCGATTGGCGCTGGTGGTTTTGCCGGAGGAGCTTGGGCCGGCTACGAGTATGGCGCGGGTTGAGCGCGCGACTATCCGGTCGGCTATATTAGCGTATGCCTTTTCGTGAAGCGCCTCGTTTATGCGCACAAGCTCGCGTATTTTGCCGCTTGAAACAAGCGAGTTAAGCTCGCCAACCGTAGCGCAGTGCATAAGCTTGCCCCAGTCGTCGCTTTGGCGGAACGTTTCCGCGAACTTTGGCTGCGGCGTATAGTCGCTGGGCACGTCGGGTTCATCGTTTCTTGGCAGGAGCAGAATGAGCGCGTCGTCATTAAACTTAAGCCTGAATACGTCCGCGTAGTCCGTTGACGGGGCCATTTCGCCATAGAAATAGTCCTTATAGTCGCCTATCGAATAAACATCGAAATAGTTGAACTTGCGCCATTTAAGCAGCTCCGCCTTGTCCTGCTGACCGTCGCGCTCATAGTAGGCTATGGCCTCTTTTATACTAAGTCGCTTTCTTTCAAGCGGGAGCGCCGCGCGCACAAGGTTTCGCATTTCGCTTTCAAGCTTAAGCACGTCCTGCTCGCTGAGCGCGGGCTGCTTGTCAACGCTTATGTAAAGCCCGGGGCCGAGCGTGTATCTTACGCATACCCTCGCGCCCGGGAAAAGCCGCCTTACCGCGGCGATGAATATAAACTGAATCGTCCGCTCGTATACCCTGCGGCCGGATTCCTCCTTGTAATTGAGCAAATGAACGGATAAATCCTTGTTGGGCGCGAATCTAAGGCTGAATACCTCGCCGCCTATCTGCGCCGCAAGCGGGCGGGAAACAAGGCTTGAATTATCAAGCCCCAGCTTTTTAACGGCGTCAAGCAGCGTTTCGCCCGGATTTATTTCGCATATTTTGGAGTCAAGCGTTATTTTCATAGCTTACCCTGCCTTTGTACCACTTATATCAATTTATTATACAACAAAAAGAGCCTTTATAAAGCCGCAACTCAACAAAATTTGAAAAGTTGGCGAATAATTCATACTTTGCCGTATTTCGCGGCTTTTATTATGATATAATGACAAACAGCGCGGCGTGATTGCGCCGCATAACACAAAAAACAGGACTTGCATAATGGAAAAGAAACAAAAGTCTTTCGTGCAGGGCGCGGCGCTTTTGGGCGCGGCGGGCCTGCTGGTAAAAATAATAGGTGCCGTATTCCGCATTCCGTTCGCGAACGCCGTTGGAACGGAGGGTTCGTGCTATTACGACGCGGCGTATCCTTATTACTCGTTCCTTCTTGTCATATCCTCGTCCGGACTCCCCACCGCCATATCAAAGCAGGTGAGCGAGCGCATAGCCGTGGGCGATCACAGGGGAGCAAGGGAAGTGCTTAATGTGGCCGTAAAGCTGCTTGCCGTAATAGGCATTGTAACAAGCGTTGCCATGTTCCTGGGCGCAAAGGTGTTCGCAGGCATAACAACCTATCCCGAAACGGTTTACAGCTTCCGCGCTCTCGCTCCGGCGCTGCTGTTTGTGTCAATAATGTGCGCTTACAGGGGATATCTTCAGGGCCTGCAGCAAATGGCGGGCACTGCCCTTTCGCAGATAGCGGAGCAGCTTGGCAAGCTTGTTATAGGGCTTACGCTTGCCATAAAGCTTTTGCCGAAGGGGCCTGAATACGCCGCCATGGGCGCGCTTATAGGCGTTAGCATAAGCGAACTTATGGGCCTTGCTGTGGTATATGTTTTCTACCGCAGAAGGAAAAAGAGCATGGACAGGCTTATAGCAAAGCAGAGCCAATCCGAGCAGAGGGGCTTTGGCGCGGTAGCGAAGGCGCTGCTTGCAATAGCCATTCCCATAACGATAGGAGCCTCCATAAGCCCCCTTACGGGCATGGTGGACAGCGCGCTTATAGGCAGAATACTCGCCAATCTGGGCTATAGTGAGGAGGTAAGGAAAACCGCTTACTCCCTGCTGAGAACCTATGTTACAACGCTTATAAACATGCCGGGCGTATTAACCATGGCGCTCGCGATGAGCCTTGTGCCCGCGATTTCCGCCAAAAACGCCATGAAGGACCGCGCTGGAGTAAAATCCACCGCAAGGCTTGGCTTGAAGCTCGCTCTCATAATAGGCATGCCGTGCGCGGTTGGCCTTTTTGTGCTGGCGGAGCCTATACTGCACATGCTTTATCCCAAACTTACGGAAGCAGAGCTTGCTTTGGCCGTGGACATTATGCATACGGCAAGCATGGGCGTTATATTCCTTTCCATGGTGCAGTCCATGACGGGCGTTGTGCAGGGCCTTGGCAAGCCGAGAGTGCCCGTGTTCAACCTTTTTATAGGGTTTGTGCTTAAGGTTATAACAATGCTTGTGCTTATGAATATACCCAGCATAAATATTCAGGGCGCGGCTGTTTCAACGGTTGTGTGCTATGCTTACGCGGGCGTTGCGGACACGATATACATGGTGCGCCGCACAAAGTGCACGCTGAATATTTACGATGTGATTATAAAGCCCGCGGCGGCCTCCGTGGCCATGGGACTTACGGTGCACTTTGCCTACCTGATACTGGCAAAATCCGGCCACGCTACGGTTGCCACGTTAGGCGCGGTTATAGCCGGCGTTGCCGTATACGGAATACTGGCCATAGTGCTTAAAATGCTTTCAAGCGAGGAGCTTAACTATATCCCCGGCGGCGGAAAACTGAGGCGCATAATGTACCGGGGCGAAAAGAGCAATCAGAACAGGGAGGCTTAAAATGATTCTTACCGTAGCGCCGCTTTCAACACCCGCGGCCATAACGGCGGCGGCACAGCGCGCAATTATGAGCGCCGAGCGGCTTTTTATACAGACCGAGCAGCATCCGAGCGCCTATTGGCTAAAGGGAAGCGGCCTTAAATACGAAAGCATGGATAAGCTTTATGAGGACTGCTACGATTTTGATGAGCTTAACGAGGCAATAGCCGAAAAGCTTTTCGAGGAAGAAAAGGACACCGTGTACGCGCCTGTGGGCCGCGGGGCGGGCGAGGCGCTTATGGCTGCCATAAAGGATAAAGCGGCCGAAAAGGGAGCGAAAATAAAAATACTCGCTTCAAGCGGATACGCCGAGGCGGCGCTTGCCGCGGCGGGAATGCCGTTTTCAATGGGCAATGCAAGAATACTCAGCGCCAACGAGCTGCCCTGCGGAATAGACACGCGAGTGCCGCTTTGCGTAGAGGAAGTGGATACGCCCATACGCGCGGGGGAGGTTAAGCTTGCGCTTAGCGAATACTATCCCGACGAGCACGAAATTACCCTTGCGTATATGGATGAAAAGGGCGAATACTCCTGCGAGAATATAAAGCTTTATGAGCTGGACAGAAAGGCGGGCAAATACTTTGCCGCAACCGTGCTTATGGTTCCGCCTGTGGCGCTTGAGGGGCTTGAAAGGCACGGCGTGGACAGCCTTGTTGAGGTTGTTGGCCGCCTGCGCGCGGAGGGCGGATGCCCCTGGGACAGGGAGCAGACGCACGAAAGCCTTAGAAACACAATGATAGAGGAAGCTTACGAGGCTGTTGACGCCATTGAGCGCGGCGATATGGACGCCCTTTGCGAGGAGCTTGGGGACGTGCTGCTGCAGGTTGTTTTCCATGCCCAGCTTGAAACCGAAGCAAGCGACTTTACTATAAGGGACGTTACGACCGGCATAGTTAAAAAGCTTATATATCGTCACCCGCACGTTTTTTCAACCGTTAGCGTATCCGGCACAGAAGAGGTGCTTAAAAACTGGGAAGTGCTTAAAAAGAAGGAAAAGCACATGCATACCGCTACCGAGACCATGAGAGCGGTTCCCGATTGTTTCCCCGCGCTTATGCGGGCAGGCAAGCTGCAAAAGCGGGCCGGTGCCGTTGGATATGATATAAAGGATGTAAATACGGCGCTTGACGCGCTTACGGCGGCATGCGAAAGGCTGCGCAAGCTATATGGTGAAAAGGCCGGGGAGGACGAGCTTTACGTTTCTGCCGAGGAGCTGCTCTTCAGCGCGGTATACGTTATGCGCGCGCTTAAGCTTGATGCGGAGATTACGCTCAGGGACGCGGGCAACGCCTTCCTTAACGCTTTTGCCGAAAAAGAGAGGCTCTGCGCCGAAAACGGCACGGGGTTGGGAGCGCTTGACCCGGATAAGCTGCACGAACTGTGGCAAACTGGAAAACAGGCAAAAAACAAGGATTTTTTAAGCTGAAAAAAGCAAAAAAGTGCTTGTACTGAAAGCAAAAAGCTGATACAATATGCCTTGCGCAAAATTATTGCCGATAATTTTTAGGAGGATAGAAGTAATGAACAAAACTGAGCTTATAGCCGCAGTAGCTAACAAGACCGATCTCACCAAGAAGCAGGCTGAGGCCGCCGTACAGACCGCCCTTGATACCATCACCGAGACCCTGAAGGCCGGTGAGAAGGTTCAGCTGGTTGGCTTTGGCGTATTCGAAACCCGCACCCGTCCCGCTCATAAGGGCCACAACCCCATGACCGGCGCTGAGATCGACATTGCTGAGAGCAAGGCTGCCACTTTCAAGGCCGGTAAGGCTCTTAAGGAAGCGCTCAACTAATAAGCTATAAATAATACGATAAAGGCGGCGCGGTCACTTGGCTGTGCCGCTTTGTTTTATAAAAAACGCGCTTAAAAAAGACCTCCCGTTTTATCGGGAGGCCTTTGCGCTTTTGGTGAGCTTCGGTTTTTATTTGCCAAGCTGGCGATAGGTTTCGGTTATAAGCTCAACGGAACCGTCGTTCAGCCATTCCTCTACCAGATCGTTCCAAACTTCTTCCTTCTTGTCCTCGTTAAGGCTGGCGGCTATGGCGTCGTGTACCTGGTCAAGGCCCTTGGAGCCGGCTTCCTCATCGCTTACATAATAGATTATGTGCACGCCGTTGGTATCCGCGAATACCTCGCTGTACTGGCCCAGGGAAAGGGTAGCGAAGGCTTCCTTAACGGCATCGGACCAATCGGAAGAGGAGGAGTAGGAATTGGAGATAAGCATGCCGTCGGCATAACCGTCAACCTCGGTAAAGTCGGTATTCTCGGTTACCTCAAGCATAACGGTCTTAAAGTCCTCGCCGGCCTTAAGGCGCTCGTAGGCGGCGGTAGCCTTCTTGTAGGCGCTGGCGGTGTATTCATCGTAATACTTATCGTATTCGGCCTGCAGCGCCCTGTATTCATCAAGAATTTCGGATATGCGCGCGGCGTTCTCGCTGGTGCCGTTTATGGCATCCTCAAAGGCAAGGGTGTTATACTCGTTCTTAAGGGTGTTCATGCTGCTCTTCGCGGTGGTGCATTCCTCGGGAAGGCTGCCCTCAAAGGCGATGTATATATCATAAATCCTGTGGTAATCCTCGGGAACGTAAAGGGGAGGAATGCCGGTAGCGTCAAGCTCGTAGGAATCCTCATCGTCCTTAAAGGTTTCGGGGGCGGAGTTATAGGCTTCTATATCGTTCATGGAGCTGGTGTTGAACTGCTCCTCTATTTCCTCCTCGCTCGCGGCGGCGTCCTTGGTAAGGTCCGCTTTCATAAGCTCGGTAAGGTACTCAATCTCTATGTCGTTGTTGAGCTTTTCACAGTATTCTTCATAGGTGGCATTGTCGTCGGCCATGTTGGATTTGGCTTCCTCAAGTATAAGCTCCATTACCCTGGCATCAACATCAACGGTTGAATCGCTGGCGGCTTCTTCTTCCGCTATCTCGCGATAGTAGGCATCCATTTCGTCTATATTGGCCTGCTGGCGGGTTTCAAGCTCTGCCTTCTGCTCGTCGGTATAGTTGTCGTAACCAAGCTCGCGGGCCTTGTATTCAAGAACCTTGCTCTTGAGCAGCAGATTTACAACGTCGTCCTGAAACTGCTCAAGCGTTTCGGTGTCGCTTGTTACGTCGTAGCCGTAGTTGCTGAAGTATTCGGCGTACATATCGAATGTAACCTTAATATCGGCAAGGGTGAGCACGGTTTCGCCGTTTATCTTGGCCGCGGCGGCGGTAAGATCAAGCTCGCTTGAATCAACGGTTATAGTGGGCTCTTCGGGCTCGCTAACCTCCGCGCTGTCCGTGGGAACGGCGGTTTCGGTGGGCTCTTCGGTCTCGGTTTCCGTCAGCTGGCAGCCGCAGAATATACAGGCGGCCATGGCTGCGCACAGCAGCAGGGCAATCAGCTTTTTGGTGTTCAAAGTAGTTTTTCTCCTTCCATATCTAACACCGATTAAATCGGCGCATATAGCTATTATGTATTATATCATCAATCAATTGTCGCGCAATCGACAAGCGTGTAAACAATCTGTGGCAGCAGGGCGTAAAGCGCCGCCGCGTCGCTCCTGGGGCGGGATACAACAACCGTGGGCGTTTCGCCAAACGATAGCCTTGCTCCGGCTATGTTGCCAGCCGCGGCAATAAGCTTTGTCCCGTCAATGGGCGCCTGCTTATCGAACGCAAAGCGAATCTCGCCATCGCGCACCCTAAGCTGCGTTACGCCCGCGCGGGAGCAATCCGCCTTTATAAGGGCTATGTTCAAAAGGTTGGCGGTTTCGGCGGGAATGTCGCCGTAGCGGTCTATAAGTTCATCCTGCACGTCGTAAAGATCGTCCCGCGTTTCTATAAACGCTATGCGCTTATACATATTAAGCCGCTCCGATTCGCGCGGAATGTAGCGGGAGGATATGCTGGCGGGAACGGGAATATCCACAACCGTGTCTATCTTCACCGGCTCCTTTTCGCCCTTTGCCTCCTTAACGGCGCCTTCCACTATTTTGCAATAAAGGTCGTAGCCTACGGCCGCCATGTGCCCATGCTGCTCCGGCCCCAAAAGGTTGCCCGCGCCGCGTATCTCAAGGTCCCTCATGGCTATTTTGAAGCCCGCGCCGAACTGGGTAAATTCCCTTATGGCGCTAAGCCGCTTTTCGGCAACGTCGCTCAGAACCTTGTCGCGCATAAACGTAAGGTAGGCGTAGCCAAGCCTTGCGCCGCGGCCTACCCTGCCGCGCAGCTGATAAAGCTGGGCAAGGCCCATTTTGTCCGCGTCGTATACTATTATTGTGTTAACGTTTGGCATATCAAGGCCGCTCTCTATTATGGTTGAGCACAAAAGCACGTCGTACTGCTGATCCATAAAATCAAGCATTGTGCGCTCAAGCTGCCGCTCATTCATCTGGCCGTGGGCAAAGGCTATTCTTGCCTCCGGCACAAGCTTGGCAAGCTTACCGGCGAATGTTTCCATGCCGCGCACATTATTATATACAAAGAAAACCTGACCGCCGCGACTTACCTCCTTCATAATGGCTTCCCTCGCCACGGCCTCGCTGTATTCCATAACGTAGGTCTGCACGGGGTAGCGCTGCTCGGGCGGGGTTTCTATAACGGACATATCGCGTATGCCTGTCATGGACATATGAAGCGTTCTCGGTATAGGCGTTGCGGAAAGGGTGAGCGCGTCAACATCCTTTCGCATTTCCTTTATCTGCTCCTTGTGGCCAACGCCGAAGCGCTGCTCCTCATCTATTATAAGAAGGCCCAGGTCCTTGAACTGCACGGATTTTGAAAGCAGCTTGTGCGTGCCCACAACAACGTCTATCGTGCCTTTCTTAAGCCCGTCTATAACCTTTGCTTCCTCACTGGGGGAATTGAAGCGCGAAAGCAGGGCTACCGTAACAGGGAAGCCCGAAAACCTTGCGGCAAGGGTATTGTAATGCTGCTGGGCGAGTATTGTTGTGGGCACCAGGAAGGCCACCTGCTTGCTGTCCGTTACGGCCTTAAACGCGGCGCGCAGGGCAACCTCCGTTTTGCCGTAGCCCACGTCTCCGCAAAGCAGGCGATCCATAACGCGCTCGCTCTCCATATCCCGCTTTATCTCGGCAATGCATGTAAGCTGGTCGGGCGTTTCCTGATAAGGAAAACTCTCCTCAAGCCTTTTCTGCCAGGCGGTGTCGGGCGGGAAGGCGTGCCCCTTTCGGTGCAGCCTGTCGCCATAAAGCTTAACCAGGTCAAACGCAAGCTTTTTAACGCTCTCTCGCGTTTTGTTAACGGTGCGCTGCCATTCGCCCGTGCCAAGGTGGGAAAGATGGGCGGTTGTTTCGTCCCCGCCTATGTATTTCTGAACCCTGTCAAGCTGATCGGTAGGAATATAAAGCTTGTCCCCGCCCGCGTAAACAAGGTGCAGATAGTCCCTTGAAACGCCGCCAACCTGCAGCGTTACAACGCCCACAAACCGGCCTATGCCGTGCAGCTCGTGAACTACCAGATCGCCAACGCTAAGCTCGCTGAAAACAAGCTTGGGTTTCTTCTTGCCCGCCGCGGCGGCTCGCTTGCCCTCCGTGCCGTAAAGCTCGCATTCGCTTATAACGGCAAGCTTAAGCTCCGGGTACTCAAAGCCACGGGCGATGCTCTGGCCTACTATCAGCTGCTCCCCGCTTATGATGTCCCTTGTAAGGGCTTCCGCTATGCCTAATGTAATGCCTTCGTCGCTAAGCATATCGCCTATGCGCTTAGCATGGCTGCCGGCGTATATCACAACCGTGCCTCCGCCGCGCTTCCAGCTTGATATGTCCGCGGCAAGGGCGGGGGTGTTGCCTATGTATTTGGCCATGGGCCTTGTTTCAAAGCGGAAAAGACACTTTGGCTTAATCAGGCCGTATGTGCGCGTAAGCGCGAAAAGCATGGCTGTGTATGGGGTATCAAGGCTCTGCAGAATGTGAGACGGTTGGCACATAAGGTCGGTCTGTTCCGGCAGGGCCGTGCCCTCGGCAATATAAGAGCCTATTCTGTCAACATGGGTTGTGAACGCAAGCTTTGCGCTTTCCTCAACGCGCTGCGGTTCGTCTATAAGAATCAGCGATCCCTCGGGGAAGTAATCGGTTATGAACGATTCGGGATAGAAAAGGGGCATAAGCATCTCTAAACCCAAAGGAACGCTGCCCTCATTAAGGGTGTCGTATTCCTGCTTCATGCCGTCTATCTTCCTAAGCGCGCGCATACCCCTGGTGCGCGCCTCCTTTGTAAGCGGCATTTCCGTTGCGGGCGGTATAACGCAGCGGCTTATGTTTTCAATTGAGCGCTGAGTAATGGCATCGTATGTGCGAAGAGTATCCACCTCGTCATCAAAAAACTCTATTCTTACGGGGTTCGCCGCGCTTATGGGGAAAATATCAAGGTAGCCGCCCCTTAAGCAAACCTGCCCTTTGCCTTCGCACATATCAACCCGCTCATAGCCCGCGTTTACAAGGGAGGAAAGAAGCTCCTTTGGCTGCACCCTGTCCCCAACGGAAACGGTGCGCATGCTTTCGGCTATCGCGGCGGGTGGGGTTACGCGCTGAATAAGTGCCTCCGCGGAAACCGCTAAAGCTATGCTTTCCCCGTTCAGCAGTGCGCAGAGCGGCTCAAGCCGCCTTGCCGTAAGCCCCGCGGAGGAGGCTATGCCCTTGGCGCCGAGCGGCAGCTCACGCGCGGGCAGGTGATACGCCCTGTCCGTAAATGCGGACATATCCTGCTGTATCCTTGCGGCGCTTGATTCGTTTGCGGTTATTATCAGAACCGATTTGCCTGTATGGCAAAAAAGACCGGCGGCAATATGCGGCCGCGCGGCCTCACCAAGCCCGTATACGGCGGCCGTGCCCTCGCCCTTTGTGAGCGCGGATACAAGGCGCGTGTATTCCGGGTGTTTTTTTAATATTTTTATAAGAGGATGCTCATTCATCCCTTGTGCTGCCTTTCTCGTCCGCGGCCTCGGGCTTTTCGCCAGATTGCTCCGCAAGTTTGGCCTCTTCCTTTTTCTTGCGCTTCGGCTTTTTGTTAAAGCGCATCTGCGCGTCCGCTATGCGCCCGGACGATATAAGCTCGGCGGCGTCAGCGGCTTCCGAAAGGGCAGTCTTTATTTTCTCCGCGCTTTCGCCTTCGGGGCAGGACAATACGTGCGCTATAAGGTCGCGCCCGCCCTCAGGCCCGCCTATGCCCACGCGTATGCGGGGAAAATCATCGAACCCAAGCTGATATATAATGCTCTTCATGCCGTTGTGACTGCCGGAGGAGCCCTTTTCGCGTATGCGAAGCTCGCCGGGCTCTATGTCTATATCATCATATATTACTACAAGCTGGCTGTGCTCAATCTTAAACCAGTTTACCAGGTCCCTTACGGCCCAGCCGGAATTGTTCATAAACGTAAGCGGCTTTGCCAGTATAACCCGTTCGCCGCCTATGCGGCCCTCTCCGTACACGCTGCGGAAGTTTTCTTTTTTTATTTCTATGTTGTGCCTGTCCGCTATAACGTCAAGAGCCATAAAGCCCATGTTGTGCCGGGTATCGGCATACTCTCGGCCGGGGTTGCCAAGGCCAACAATTATATACATATTTCCCTCCGATAAAAGCTTATTGCACGCAACTATGCCCTCATACGGCTCCGCATGAGGGTGGTATATGCCTGATTACTGTATTACGATTCCTTTTTGTCCCGCCCGAAAACCTGAACCTTGGCGTAATGGCAAAGCGCTATAACCGCAAGCAGAATAGCCACGCAGAACACAATAAGGTTAAGCTTGCCTATCCACGGCCAGAAGTTTTTGATAAGCGTAAGCGCTACGCCCGCGTTGAAAAAGCCCGCGGCGAATTTGCCGTACCAGTCCGCGTAAACAACAACGTCTTTACGCAGCATAAACAGGCCGCCCAATATCATGGCGCCCTCTTTTATAAGCACGGTAAGCAGAATCCAAAGCGGAAGCCAACCGGCGCTGTAAAAACAGGACAGCGCGGCTATAACCATAATCTTGTCCGCCAAAGGATCAAGCACCTTGCCGAGGTCGCTTATCCAATTGTTCCTGCGGGCAAGATAACCATCAAGCAGGTCTGTAAAGAATGCGGTAAGGAACACGATAAGGCAGGCAAGATATTTTGCCCGCGCGAAAAGAAATATGAACACGCCTACCAACAAAAGGCGTATTGTTGAAAGTATGTTTGGTATATGCCGCATATGTTCTACACTCCTATGGAATTTATTATAACCTATGGCAAAAATAAATTCCATATTTTTTGTTAAAAGCGGGTAAAATGAATGTGTATACAGCGTGAAACATGGTTAATTGGGCGCACAAAACGCCTTTTGCGTTGACAGTTGGGCACTTGGGATATAAAATAGAAAGGCAGTTTATCCGCGCGCGGGTATTTTCCGCGCTGAACACTAAAGGAGATTTTTGAAAAATGCGCAAAATGAAGACACTTGCCCTAATCCTTGCCGCGCTGATGATAGCGGCTTCCCTCTGCGCCTGCTCGGTAACAAACCCCAATTATACCGTGCTTGAAGTGGGGGACATGGATATAGGTGTAAACGCCTATTATAACTATTATAAGTACTATGCCCAGATGTGGTCCATGTACGGCTACGATGTAACCACCACCACATCCCAGAAGAATCTGCAGGAGCAGGTATTTTCCGCCCTTATTAACAATGCCCTGCCCGTGGTTGTTGCCAAGCAGAACGGCATAACCCTTACCGAAGAGGAAGAGGCTGAGGTTCAGGCCGAATATCAGGAGGAAGTGGATTCCCTGCTTTCTCAGTACGCTTCAAGCGTAGACTCCTCCATAACCGATTCCGACGCTATCCGTGCCGAGGAAGAAAAGCTCTGCAAGGCCGAGCTTAAAAAGTCCGGCTGGAGCTATGACAAGTATCTGAAGGTTCTTGAGGACGATATCCGCAATACCGCCATTGGCAACAAGTACATGGAAACCCTTTACGCGGACGTGAACGTTACCGAAGAGGATGCCAAGGAATACTACGACGCTCAGATAGAGGTCAAGAGGGCTGAGTACGCCGAGAATCCCGCCCAGTTCTTCACCGATTACAGCAGCGCCATAAGCAACGGCGATATGTCCACCATACTTGTCGTGCCCGAAGGCTACCATTGCTATAAGCACATTCTTGTGAAGAAGGCCGAGACCGAGGACGAGGCCGAGGTAAGCAATATCAACCAGAAGCTTGAGGAGATAAAGGCCAAGATTAAGGACGGCGTGGACTTTGATGAGCTTATCGAGGAATATGGCGAGGATACCGGCATGGAGAGCGAGCCTTATAAAACCGAGGGCTACATTGTAAGCGAGGATGTTATAGACCAGTATTACGAAGGCTTCGCGGAAGGCGCTCTCGCCCTTGAAAACATTGGCGATGTTACCGAGGAACCCGTTGAAACCGAAATCGGCTACCACTTCATTAAGTACGTGGGCGACAAGGAAGCCGGCGACATTTCCTTTGACGAAGTAAAGGAAGGCATTATAGAGCAGCTTACCGAGGACGAAAAGGTCACCATTTATCAGACCAAGCTGACCGAATGGAAGGAAGCCATAAAGATCACCAAGCACTATGACCTGGTGAGCGGCATAACCTACTCCAACTGATAGGCACAGCGGCACATAAACAGCAATTAAGCGGGCGCAAGCTCGCTTTTTTGTATTTACGATGATATAATCTGAATGAAATTACACGCGCCTTGGGAGGGCAAAAAGCATGTTCCAGATAATGGTGGTAGAGGACGATATAAACGCGCGCAGGCTTATGCAGGCCGTGCTTGAGCAAAACGGCTACGCCGCCATACCCGCGTCCGACGGGGCGGAGGCGCTCGCGCTTATGGATAAAAAGCACGTGGATCTGATAGTGCTTGATGTTATGATGCCCAATATGGATGGCTACACAATGGCCAGGGAGCTTAGAAACGCCGGCAACAATGTGCCCATTCTTATGGTAACCGCCAGGCAGAGCGCCAATGACAAAAAGGAAGGCTTCCTCGCCGGTACCGATGACTATATGGTAAAGCCGGTTGACGAGGAAGAGATGCTGCTCAGAATTGCCGCGCTTTTAAGGCGAAGCAGAATAGTGAGCGAAAGAAAGATTACAATAGGCGAAACCGTGCTTAACTACGATGCCTGCACCCTTTGCGACTCTGCGGGGGAGCGGGAGCTGCCGCCCAAGGAATTCATGCTTTTGTATAAGCTTTTGTCCTACCCCAACCATATTTTCACGAGAAGACAGCTTATGGACGAAATATGGGACATGGAGAGCGATACGGACGAGCGCACGGTGGACGTGCATATAAACCGCCTGCGTGAGCGGCTGAAGGGCAATGGGGACATAGAGCTTATAACCGTGCGCGGGCTTGGCTACAAGGCGGTGAAAAAGCAATGAAAAAGCTTGGGGCGCAGATTGTATTCGCAACATTTTTGGTAATGCTCTCAACCGCTGTGCTTACCGTTACGGTAATGCTGCTGCTGCAGTTTTTGGGGGCATTGCCGCAGGTTGAGTACCCTGCGATAGTCTGGCCGGTTATAGCGCTGGCTATATGCGTGGCCGTGGGCACGGGAATAAACGCCCTGCTTACGCGCTGGTATTTCCGCCCGATGAAGCAGCTTATAGAGGCCACAAGGCGCGTTGCCAAGGGCGATTTTACCGTTAGGGTAGAGGAAATAAACGGCGTTAGAAACGAGCTTGAGGAGCTTACCAAGAGCTTTAACGTTATGGCCGAGGAATTGGGCAGCACGGAGCTTTTCAGACGGGACTTTATAAATTCCTTTTCCCATGAGTTCAGAACGCCCATGGTGTCCATAAGGGGCTTTGCGAAGCAGCTTAAAAAGAGCGACATAACCGAGAAACAGCGCGGCGAATACGCGGACATAATAATAAACGAGGCGGACAGGCTTACAAACATGGCCTCAAACATACTTACGCTTACCCGCGTTGAAAACCAGCAGATAATAACGGACAGGCAAACGTTCCGGCTTGATGAGCAGCTGAGAAGCTGCGTGCTGGTGCTGCAGAAAGAATGGGAGGCGAAGGATATAAGCTTTGATATAAACCTTGGGGAAACGGAGTATACCTCAAACGAGGAGATGCTTTCCCAGGTTTGGCTGAATATACTGAGCAACGCCATAAAGTTCAGCAAGCCTGGCGGTGAGATAAGAATATATTGCGAAAGCTCGCCCGAGAGCGTTCGCGTGGAGATAGAGGACCACGGCATAGGCATGAACGAGGAAACCCGCAGGCACGCGTTTGAACGCTTCTATCAGGGCGCGGGCAGCAGGGCCACGGCCGGAAGCGGGCTTGGGCTCAGCATAGCCAAGCGAATAGTTGAACTTAACGGCGGGGAAATAAACCTTGAAAGCGAGCTTAATCGCGGCACGCTCTTCATAGTTACGCTGCCCGTTCAGCAGGCATAAAATAGAGAAAATAAGCGAATTTAGTGCTTGCTTTATATAAAAAGCCGTGATATAATACGCAATGTTCGAGTAAAAATAACAAGGGGGAAACCGTTTTGGCAAACCATAAGTCCGCTTTGAAGCGTGTGGCAGTCACCGCTAAGAAAAACCTCAACAACCGTGTAATCTCTTCCAGGGTCAAGACCGCTATAAAGGGCTTTGACAAGTCTCTGGAGAATGGCGATAAGGCCGCTATCGATGCCGCCTATGTCAACGCCGTAAGCACCGTTGATAAGGCCGCCGCCAAGGGCATTCTGCATAAGAACAATGCCAACCGCAAGAAGGCTCAGCTCGCCCTCAAGCTGGCTGCTAAGGCTAACTGATTAAGTAACCGATCGCCCCACGGGGCTGTGCAAAAGCCAATCGAAAGATTGGCTTATTTGCGTTAAATAATGATTTGACGAACGGGGGAGAGATGCCGCGTGAACGGTGATATAAAGATTGCGCAAGAAAGAATCGCGCCAAAGGATTATATTGATTTTTTGAAAAGAACCGATTTGGGCTCTCAATATCCCCGCGAAAGATTTGCGGAAAGAATTGCCAAATTGGTAGAGAATGCTACGATCAGCCTTACCGCGCGAAATGGTGAAGGAACAATTGTGGGCGTTTTATTCGGGCTGACCGATTTCGCCTACTGGCTGTATGTAACCGATCTGGGAGTAGATAGGGCTTATACCGGGCAAGGCATCGGAAGACGGTTAATGAGCGCCGCTCATAGCATAGCGGGAGGAGAAAAGGACATAGCGGTTTATTTAATAGCCAATGAGAAAGCGGTTGGATTCTATGAAAAACTTGGCATGCGGAAAGCCGAGGATGTTATGCAGTACAACAAGATAGAGTGGACTGAATTTAAGGTAGAATAACGGAACGGATTTTGCGGAACGCTAAAATGTAATTCAAAGTAAATAAACAGGCCCGACTGCTTGAATGCGGCCGGGCCTTAAAACGCTGTTATGTGATTTTAATTTTCCGAAAGTATGGCGTCCGAGGCTTCCTCACGGAACTGGGTTGTGTAAAGGTCGTAGTAGTAGCCGCGCTTGGCTATAAGCTCGCTGTGCGTGCCCTGTTCGGTTATCTCGCCGCCGCGTATAACCAGAATCCTGTCCGCGTTGCGAATGGTTGAAAGCCTGTGCGCAACTATGAAGCTTGTGCGGTTGTCAAGAACGGTTGTGATGGCGTTCTGTATAAGCTGCTCGGTTTCGGTATCTATGCTGGACGTAGCCTCGTCAAGCACGAATATGCGCGGATCCGCAAGGATTACCCTCGCGAATGATATAAGCTGCTTTTCACCCGTTGAAAGCCTTACGCCGCCCTCGCCTACTTCCGTATCATAGCCCTTTTCCTGGCGCAGTATGAATTCCTCCGCGTGCACCATGCGGGCCGCGGCGTGAACCTCGTCATCGGTCGCGTCCTTGCGGCCGTAGCGAATGTTGTCCGCTATTGTGCCGCTGAAAAGGTGCGGGGACTGCAGCACGTAGCCCAGGCTTGACTGCAGCCAAAGCTGACTGCGCTCCCTGTAATCGCGCCCGTCTATAAGCACCCTGCCCTCGGTGGGCTCATAAAAGCGGCAAACAAGGTTTACTATCGTGCTCTTGCCGGCGCCGGTTTCGCCCACAAGCGCTATCGTTTCGCCCGCGTTAACGTGCAGATTGAAATCGCGAAGAACCTTTTCGCCCTCTTTATAGGCAAAGCTTACGTGCTCAAATTCAACCTCACCCTTTATGGGTTCCCAGTTTTCACGCTTGGGATTGAAGCTGTCGCCGTATTTGGCTATAACCTCGGGACTATCCGTTATTTCGCACGGCGTGTCTATAAGCGACACAACGCGTTCCGCGCTTGCCTGCGCGCTCTGCATTTCGGCAAGAATACCGGCAAGCTGCTGGATGGGCTCAAAAAAGTTGGTGGCGTAGGATATAAACGCGCTCAATACGCCAAACGTCATTATTCCGCCGAGAACATCTATACCGCCGCGGTGCAGCACTATCGCGGTGCCTATGGAGCCCAAGAACATGACTATGGGCATGAACACGGCGCTAAGCTTGGCGGAGCGCACGGAAGTGTGCTTCATTTCGTGCGAAAGTTCCTTAAATTCGGAGTAGTTGGCGTTTTCGCGAACGAGAGTCTTCGTGGTCATGGCGCCCATTATGCCCTCATTAAACGCGCCCGTTATGCGGGAATTCACCTTTCTTACGCGGCGCTGATATTTAAGTATCTTCTTCTGGAAGAAAACGGATATAACCGCGAGAGGCGGGATAACAACCATAACAAGCAGCGCAAGCTTCCAGTTCATGGAGAACATGGCGATCATAACGCCTATAACGTATGTGCTCGCCCAAAGAAGGTCAACAAAGCTCCACGACATCATTTCCGAAAGACTGCCAACATCGCTTATCATCCTGGCCATAAGGTAGCCCACGGCCGTGCGGTCGTAAAACGAGAAGGAAAGCTCCTGCAGCTTTTTGAACGCGTCCTTTCGCATATCGTAGGAAACGTTCATTTCAAGCCTGCCCGCGTTTACTATGAAAAGGTACACGCTTAGTCCCTGGCAGGCCACAAGCAGCAGATAGATCACTATGAACCAGCCGATTCCGGATGTTGTTCCGTTGGCTATAAAGTTATCTATGGCGTAGTTGCTCATAAGAGGATACAGAATATCTATTATGGCCATTATGATATTCCACGCCACAAGCATCGCGGCAGTCTTTTTATAGTTGAAAACATATCTGAAAAGGCGCTTCCATATAGACATGTCAACCTTTACGTCTTTTTCGTAATCCTGCTCCTGAATGGCGCTGTTACTCATTTGCCTTGCCCCCTTCCTGCTTAAGCTCTTCCTCAAGCGCGTTCTGTATGCGCGCTATGCGCTGATAAAGCCCGGGCTTATTGATAAGCTCCTCGTGCGTGCCCTGCTCAACAAGCTTTCCGTGCTCCAGCACCAGTATTTTATCCGCCTCGCAAAGGGTTGTTATGCGGTGGGATATTATAAACGTGGTTGTGCTTTCGCTGCGGTGCTTTAACGCCGCGCGGATGGAAGCGTCCGTTTCGGTATCAACGGCGCTCATTGAATCATCGAATATGATTATGGGCGCGTTCTGAAGGAGCATCCTCGCTATTGCCACGCGCTGTTTCTGGCCGCCGCTAAGCGTTACGCCGCGCTCACCGACTATTGTGTCGTAGCCGTTTTCAAAGCTTTCTATAACGTCGTGCACGCAGGCGACGCGGGCCGCGTCATGTACCTTTTCCTCGCTTGTGTGCGGGTCTATCATGCGTATGTTGTCCATTATGGTACGGGAATAAAGGAACGGCTCCTGAAGAACTATGCCTATGTTTTTCCTTAAATGGCCGTGCTCAATATCGTTTATGTTAACGCCGTCTATGTCTATCTCGCCCGCGGTGCAGGTGTAAAGCCGCTGCAGCAGCTGCACAAGGCTTGTTTTGCCGCTGCCGGTTGAACCAAGTATCGCTATTGTTTCGCCGGGCTTGGCGGTGAAGGAAATATCGCTTAGCACGTCGTCAAACTTGTCATAGCCGAAGCACACGTGCTTAAATTCAACCTTGCCGTGTATTTCGGGCTTAAGCGCGGCGCCCGGCTCCTCCTCGGCGGGAACGGAAAGTATGTCGTCTATTCTGCCAAGTGAAACGCTGGCCTTGCCAAGGTCCGCCAGTATTCGGCCAAGCTGCCTTACGGGCCAGGTGAGCATGCCGGTGTAGGTTGTGAATATAAGCATGTTGCCCAAAGTAATCTCGCCCTTTACGGTCATTATGATGCCCGCGAAAAGAGAAATGGCTATCTGGCAATATCCCATAAAGTCGCTGCCGCCCCAGTAGAAACCCATCATCTTATTAAGAATGAAGGATTTGTCCCTGAAGTCGCTGCTGCAGCGATCAAACTTGTCAACCTCGTTCTTCTGCTGACCGAACGCGCGAACAACGCGAACGCCGGTAAGGTTTTCCTGCAGCGTGGCGGAAAGTATGCCCTCAGCCTCGTCACTCAGCGTGAACTGAGACTTTACCTTTTTGAAATAAACAAAGCTTGTAACGAAAAGAATGGGCAGCAGCACCATGGAAATAATGCTCATTTTGATGTTTATGGAAAGCATTATTGAAGCGGCGATTATTACCATTACAAGGGTGCGCAGCATTTCGAGAAGCTGCATTGATATGAAGCGGCGCACGGTTGAAACGTCCGATGTGCAGCGCTGCACCAGGTCGCCCGTTGAAACATGCTTGTGATAATCGTAGGGAACCGCCTGCAGGTGCTCATAAAGGGCGTTCCTTGTGGTTTCGGCAACCGTTTCCGAGGCGCTTGCTATGCAGCTGCGGCGAAAATATGTGGCAACGCCGTTTACTATGGTGAAGAATATAAGGGCGAGTGCGCAAATGTAGATATGTCCGCGCAGGAAATCGCGTCCGCCCCAGGAATTGATTATGTTCATTATAGAGTCCGGCAGGTTGGTTTCCTTATCCCCAAGAACATAGTCGATTGTAAAGCTTGTCACTATGGGCACTATGTATGAAGCGAGAATCGCTATAACAAGGCACAGTGCGCCAAGCACAAGGTAACGTACACTGCCGCGCGTAAGGCGCTTAAGCAGGGAAAAGTTAATCTTTCGGTTTTGCGTTGTTGCGCTTTGTGATTCCAAAGCCCGATCCCTCCAGTCCGTCTGATTCGGTTTGATTAGTTCTTTTTTGGCTCTGTCCGCGGCAAAAAAAGGACCGCAGACTCATCTGTCCGCGGCCGCTGATGCGCTTTTCGGGCTGCTTTGCCCAACCTGGGCTACATGCAGCTGCCGGGCCGCGAGGACAGTACTATTCCCTTCAGTGCGGGAACCAATTTAACACGGGTTGCGTATTCGAACATCTGCTCGCGACTCCTTTCATAGATTGTATCCGCCGGCGCGAAAAACCCAGCGAACCAATGCAATTGTACCACCATATATAGTTATTGGCAACAGGATTATTAACACAGTCTTGCAATTATATTTCTAACGCTCTGCGCATCTTCTATCAAGGAAATGGCAAAGCACTTCCTGCCGGCATCTTTGATGGAGGCCCCGATGTGGTAGCAGGTTGTATGATCAAGTATCAGAAAACGGTCGTGAAAGATGCTTGTGTATCTTAGCTTTAGTGAGGGGTACTGCTTATTGAAGGTATCTATATCCGATTTTGTCAATGCGTTACCGCTTTTCCCGGTATGAATTTCAACGGAAACATTCTGCCGCTTTTTGGAAAGCAAATCGAGCGTTCTTGTATCCACATATCCGTCAATCAGAATAATGTCGGCGGTGGCCTTTTGAATAAGCCCTGAAATCAGACTGAAGGCATCATAAATTTGCCCGCTGAAGAAAACCTTTTGTTCGGATTCGGCATGGTCTGCTATATACTTGAACACTCGGTCGAATTTTTCGTTGGTTTCTTTTTGAAGCTCAAGCTGGCGAAGTTCCACAGCGCTGATCCGCTCAAACATAAGAGCGTTGTTCGCAATAAAATGCCTCATTTCCACAAAAGCGTTCATAATACGTATGCTTACATGAACGGCAATATCGCCTCTTAAGACGGCGGAAAGCATGGCAATGCCCTGTTCCGTAAAGGCATACGGAAGGTATCTGCGGCCACCTCTGCCGTTTGAGGTCACAAATTGTGACCTCAAAGAATCTGTTTCTTCTCTGGTTAACTGAAATCGAAACGCATCAGGGAAACGATCTATGTTTCTTTTTACTGCCTGGTTAAAAACTTTTGTTTCAACCTGATAAAGGGCGGCAAGGTCACGATCGAGCATTATCTGCTTTCCCCTGATAAAATGTATCAAACTTCGTATATCAATTGATTCCGCCGAAAACGACAGAGAATCGGATGATTTATCGGATGCTATGTTGTTGGGAGTGTTGACATTTTCCATACATAGTACTTCTTTCGAAAAATCTAGATATTCAATCATGCATATCTTATCATAAGCTCTCGCAACTATAAAGAACAAATCACAAACATATTTATCCCCACGGATTTTGAAAACGCGGCGGCGTATGGTATAATATGCCAAAACCGACGGCCGC
>CAVIJJ010000022.1:0-29672 GCA_963643205.1 bacterium
GTGCGGGATGCAGCGAAACGGAGAACGGGCAGGAACAGGGAGAATTGCGAGCGGCAGCGAACAAGGCGACCATGTTCCAACCAGTGCGTGGATTTCGCGAAGCGAAAGACGGAGGGAGTCCGGTAAGCAGTATACTTCCTTAACACCAAAAGACGTAGGTAATCTCTACAAAAATTAAACACCACCAAAAGCCTCCACCGGTGGAGGTTCGGAGTTGAGCGCCCGCAGTGCGGGATGCAGCGAAACGGAGAACGGGCAGGAACAGGGAGAATTGCGAGCGGCAGCGAACAAGGCGACCATGTTCCAACCAGTGCGTGGATTTCGCGTAGCGAAAGACGTGGAAGCCGCTTCGGCTATGCTTTAGCTTATATCAATATTCACTTCGTAAAGTCATCGTTTATACCGCAGCTGAGCCGTTCTCTTTTATGTATAGATCTATGTCGTTTATTATGTAATTTGTGCCCGTGGTGTGGAGCGCTCCGTAGCAATCATACAGATAATTCCAAACGCCGTGCGCGCTGAAAAGCTCATCAAGCTGCGCGCCGGTGAGATGCTTCGCGCTTTTATACTGCTCCGCGCAAAATATCATAAACTTTCCCTGTTCGGACATTTTATCCCTCCTCGGGTATTGTAAAGCCGCCTGTTTTCTTTTCCTCGTCAAACATATTAAAAAGGGTAAGCGGGCTGAAATGCCACAGCTTTGTATCCTCCCGTTCAAGCAGCGCGTAAAGCTTAGTGCGGTAAAGCTCCTTCGAAGCCTCGATTTCGCTATAATGATAATTTTCGGCAATAAGATGCACTATTTCGGGCACTATAAGCCCTATTAGCGCGCTGAATTTCTCATCGCTCATAGCATTTCCTCCTTAGGAACGGTACCTAAAAATTTCAGGTAAGAAAGTGCTTTTCCCGATGAAAGCACCAGCTGGTTGTAAAGCCTTTTAACCTTCAGTGCCTCCAGCGTTTGCTCTTTTGAAAGAACACCGGAGGTATAAAGAGCAAATGTTGTATATACATCATCGTTCGCTACCGGACCAAATATGAAATCGTATTCCTTCCCGGCATAATTTCCGGCACGGTTGGCGGACACAAAATCAAGCCACGCCTCATCCGGATTATCAAAACGAAGTGTGGAACAATCAGCGAACGCAACAGCTTCATCAATATCGTAGATGCTTACGCACTTTTCGCCCTCGCCGCGGCGGCGCGTTACCTTGTCAGCAAAGCCGACAGCTTGTGCTTTGTTCGTGGTTGTATAAAAGCCAAAGCCGAAATCAAGAAACCGATTCTGTTGAACCAATTTCGGCTCGGATACAATTATGTTGCTTCCGTGGTAAACAATCATGCCGCTTTTCCTCCGTTAACTATATCATACACAAAAAGTGAGATGATATCAATGTTTTATAAAGATATAGAGTATTCTCCACCGGGGGACGCAGAATTTCATCGTCCCCGCATCGTCCCCGAAAAAAGCCAGACATTTAGCCTATTGGGGACGCAGGGACGATGGGGACGCAGATTTTATACTAATAAAAAGAGCCGCGTTTGACGCGGCTCCTGAGTTATCTGCTTTTACCTTTTGGTTGGGTAGCTTGAGCGGTACGCGCGGCGTTTTCTGGCTCTGCGCCTGCGGCGACGGTTGGAAAGCACCTTTGCTATTACAACTATTATTATGAGCGCGACGAGCAGCAGCACCCAGAACAGCCATCCGCTGCCGGAGTTTTCGTCGTCATCCGTGGGGTTGGATACTATAAGCGGGCTGTCGTTGGGCGTGGACGTGCTCTCGACCACGCTTGCCGCCGCGGCAACGTCTCTTGATGCCGTAAACGGCGCGGTGAACAGCGTTACTCCGTTATACTGATAGGAAATCGTGCCAAGCTCCTCGCCCGCGGTTATGGGCGCCTCAAGCTTTTTGGTGGTTACGTAGCTTGTTGTAAGCAAAGAAGGCGTGGCCTGTATTGTATTCACGGTTTCCTTCATGCCGCTTAAGGTAAGGCCGGAAAGGTCTATATTAACCGTAAGCATGCCGCCCTCGGCATCCTCAAGGCTGGCGTTTGAGACGGGCAGCTGCATGGTGGTTTCAAGCCCCAATGAATCCGCGGAAACGGATATATAGTTTTCAAAGCCCCAGTCAAAGAACTTGGCGGCGTTCTCGAAGCGGTATTCGCCGGGAACCTTGTTTTCGTAATCGCCGAACAGAACGAGTATAAGCTCTATTCCGTCCTTTTGCGCGCTCGCCACAAGGCAGCGGCCGGCGGCGGTAGTGTCGCCCGTTTTTACGCCGGTTGCATACTTATACTTGTAGTCAACCTCTCCCTCTTTTGTATAAAGAAGGCGGTTGGTATTGTACCACTGATAGCCGTCCGAATCCTTGTTGGTGGGAGCGGCGGTGTAGGTTGCGGTGGATACTATTTCCCTGAATGTATCGTTCTGCATGGCATAGCGGGTAAGCAGAGCCATGTCGTAAGCGGTGGTGTAATGCTCCTCCTTATGCAGGCCGTTCGGCTTAACAAAGTGCGTGCCGGTCATGCCAAGCTCCGCGGCTTTAGCGTTCATCATTTCCGCAAAGCCGGATTCACTGCCGCCGAAATGCTCCGCTATGGCCTTAGCGGCATCGTTGCCCGAAAACATCATCATGCCGTGAAGCATGTCTATAAGCGGCATCTCCTCATTCCTTGAAAAATGGCAGGTGGAGCCGCGGGTTTCAACATTCGCGCCGGTGTTTACAATTTCGTTAATGTCCTGTGCGTTCTCTATCGCGAGAATACAGGTCATAATCTTTGTGGTGCTGGCGGGGTATGCCTGGTCCTTGCTGTTCTTTTCATAAAGAACGGTGCCGGTTGCCGCGTCCATAAGGCAAATATAGGGCGTTGTTACGGAATCCGGATCAAATTCATCCGCGCTCGCCGAAAACGGCACGGCGCAGAGCGCAAGCATAAGCACAAGCACAAGCGAAATAAATCGTTTCAAGTCGGGTTTTGTCCTTTCGGGAAATATACACAAAATGTATTATAGCAAAAATATACCGTTTTTGTACATAGTCGGCAGTTCAAATTGTTCGATTGTTCATATTCTGCCCCTTTATGCGGGGCATTTTTATGGTATAATAAGCATGGATTTATATAGTCGCCGTTTGACGCGGCGGCGAAAGGAGGAATTATATGGCAAAGCGAATACTGCTGGTGGATGACGAACCGCTTATGATCAAAGGGCTTAAGCGTACCCTTGAGCAGGACGGATACGAAACCGATTCCGCTGCCGACGGCGAGGAGGCACTGAAAAAGCTGAACAGTGAGCACTTTGATCTGGTGCTGCTGGACGTTATGCTGCCAAAGCTCAGCGGCATAGAGGTTTGCCAGATAGTTCGCGAAACAAGCGACATTCCCATAATTATGCTTACGGCAAAGGGCGAGGACATGGACAAAATACTCGGCCTTGAATACGGCGCGGACGATTACATGACAAAGCCCTTCAACATACTGGAGGTTAAGGCGAGGATAAAAAGCATATTCCGCCGCGTTGGCGCGAACCGCGAGGCGCCCAAGCTTGAGCTTAGCTCAAACGGCCTTACCATAAACATAGGCAGCCGCAGCGCAACGCTTGACGGCAAGGGAATAAGCCTTACGATGAAGGAATTTGACCTGCTTCAGCTTTTCATGAAGAACCCCGGAAAGGTATACAGCCGCGATGAGCTGCTTGAAACAATATGGGGCCAGGACTATCTGGGCGATTTCAGAACGGTTGACGTGCACATTCGCCGCCTTAGGGAAAAGATAGAACGCGATCCCGCGAACCCTGAATACATTCTTACTAAGTGGGGAGTTGGCTATTACTTTGCGCAGTGAGCGAAAAAGCCTTTTCGGAACAATCCGGTCCAGGATGGTCGCCATATATCTGGCGGTTACGATCGTGGCCTTGTTGGCTATAAGCTTTACGGTAGCGATGCTTGTTGAATCCTCTCTTGTCAATCAGCGCACCAAGCAGCAGCAGGAGGCCACAACGCGCCTTGCGCTTGAAATAAGCCAAAGCTTTGAGTCTGACGCGAACACGCTTTATTCCCTTGCGTTAAGCCGCGCGCAGGAGCTTGGCGGCAGGGTGCTTATACTGGATACGGACGCGGTTGTTCAAACGGACTCCGCATCCTGCCAAACGGGCTTTATGCTGCCGTACAGAGAAGTGAGAGACGTGCTCATAGGCGGCAAGGAGGCATCCTACGGCTTCCATAAAATAACGGACAGCGCATCGGACGGAAAGAGCGTGCTGCCCATTTCAAAAGGCACAAACTGGGCCGTATACTACACAGCCCCCATAACCAGGGACGGCGTTTGCCTCGGGGCCGTGCTTTTCAGCGCGCTTATACAGGACGTTGAGGACAGCGTTGCGGAAATTATAGCCGAAATAGCAATAGCGTTCATTATAGTGGCCGCGATTATGGCGGTGCTTAGCTTTATGCTTTCGGGCCTTCTTACAAAGCCTATTGTTGAGCTTACCCACGCGATAAGAAGAATGGGCAAACAGGGCAGCGGAGTGCGCGTAAAGGTGAGCGGCCGCGGCGAGGTGGCGGAGCTTGGGCTCGCTTTCAACAGAATGAGCGAGCAGATAGAGGCGCACGACAGGGTTAGGGACGAATTTGTTTCAAACGCCTCGCACGAGCTTAAAACCCCGCTTGCCACCATGAAGCTTTTAAGCGAATCAATTCTTTATGAGGAAAATCCGGACCCCGCCGAAATGCGGGAGTTCTTTGAGGACGTTAACCACGAGGTTGACAGAATGTCCAACGTTATAACGGACCTTCTTCGCCTGGTTCAGTTCGATGAAGGTCAACCCATGCTGCACAGGGAAAACATAGACCTTAAGGATATAGCGGAGCGCGTTGCGGCGCGCCTGAGGCCCCTGGCGGAAAGCAAGGGCATAAAGCTTAATTTTTCCGGCACAAGCGCGGTTATATTGGGCGAGGAGGGCCAGATAGAGCAGGCCGTTGTAAACATTATTGAAAACGCCATAAAGTATACGGACGCGGGCACGGTTGACGCCACGGTTAAGCAAACCGGCGACGAAGCCCAGCTTATAGTTAAAGATACCGGCATAGGCATACCCGAGGAAGCCATACCGCACCTGTTTGAAAGGTTTTACAGGGTTGACAAGGCCCGCTCAAGGGGTACCGGCGGCACGGGGCTCGGCCTTGCCATAGTGGAAAGAATAATATCGCTGCACGGCGGATTTATAACGGTTGAAAGCGAGCTTAACCACGGCTCCGTATTCACAATACATCTGCCGCTCGCCGGCAGGGAGGAGGAATGAGCGTGAGGCGAAAAGGTTACCTTATATCCAAGGCCGCGGCGCTCATGGCCGCGCTTTGCGTGCTTACATTCGTGCTTTGCGGCTGCTCCGCGGGAATGCTTATAAAAGAGGACAGCATAAAGGAAGACCTGCCGCAGATAGACCCGGAGGCCGGCACCGCCAAAACCGAAAGGGTAAAGCTGTATTACCGGCTTACGGACGAAAAATACCTTGTGGGCGTTACAAGCACGGTAACCGTTTACGCGGGCGAAAGGGAAGAACTTGCCATGGTGCGCGCGCTTATGAACGGCGTTCCCCCGCTTATGGATGATATTTCCCAGGTAATACCCGAGGGAACGGAGATAGTTGACGTATCCCTTGACGGGGCTATACTCTACGTTACCCTTTCATCGGATTTCTTCACCACAAAAATTGTTGACGACGCCATATCCGACGGCTCCCGCCTTATGGAAAGCGGGCTTCTCACAAGCGCCGAATACGACGAGCGGGTTAACGCCGCGCGGGAGGAAATGTATCTTACAAGGCGGCTTGCCGCGCAATCCATAGTGAATACAATCACGGCGAACAATCCGGATGTTTCCGTTCAGCTTATGTTTGAAATAAACGGCTCCTCCAGCCGCGTAAAGCGCACAGAGCTTGGCTACGAAACGTTTGGCGACGGTTCAAGCGACCTTGTTGAGCCGATGAGCTTTGACGAATCCTACGTTCTTACGGCGGTTGACGTTGTAAACTGCATACTTGAGCACCTGCAAAACGTTGAATACGACAAGGTATACCCGCTTATAGCGGAGCTTGAGCAGGGCGGCTCGCAGAAGCCGGACTACGCCGCGTTTGAAACAAAGCTTGAAAGCCTGCCCAAGGTTGAAAGCTTCAACGTGCGTGAGCAAAGCCAAAGCGAAGAATCCTCAAGCGTGCTTGTGGTAGCCGTGATAACGCTTGATAACGGCGAGGACACGAGATGGTATCAGCTTACGCTTAAAAGCGAGGGCAGCATATATAAGCTCGGTTACAAATCGCTTTTAAGCATGCTTGGAGGTGAGTGAGCATGAAGCGAAGAATTATCGCCCTTATATTGGCGCTCGCGATTTGCCTAAGCCTGCTTTCCGGCTGCATGAGCGACGCGGGCTACACCCCCGCGCTTGAGCTGAGCCAAAACGAACCGCCTAAGCAGGGCGAGGGCACGCTCGGCAGCGGCGAATTTGAAGCATCACTTTATTTTGTAAACGAGGACGGCACGCGCCTTGTTTGCGAAAAGCGCACAATAAGCTGCGGCGAGGGCGAAAGCATGGCCCTTTGCACCGTTGAGGCGCTCCTTGAAGGGCCCGAAACGCCAACCTACCAGCGCTCGGTTCCCTCCAGGCTCAGTCTTGAAAAAATTGAGCAGAGCATGAATATATGCAATGTATATCTTGACGGAGGCTTCCCGGGGGACGAATCCGAATGGCTTACCGCAAGGTTTGCCATAGCGGCAACGCTTAGCGACACGCTCGGCATAGAGGCCATTAACCTGCTTTACAACAATAAGGAGCAGGGCTACAACAGCCACGCCTTAGGCGAGGCGCGCTACTCCGGCGAAAGCCTTGACGGCTACCTTGAGGAAATGGCCGAACAATACCCGAGTTACTCAGGCGAAATAATGCAATACGTTAACCAGTACATTACGCTTTATTTTACCAACAAGGACTGCACGCTTATAGCGGCGCACAGCACAGAGTTTGCCGTTTCCCCATCGGCAAGCGTAACGGACGTTGTAGCAATGCTTACGGAAAAGCTCGCCGCGGGCGTTTTGGGGGACAGCAGTCTTGAACCCGTGCTGCCGGCGGATTTCTCGCTTGCGGAAGAGCCGAAAATAGGCATTTACGGCATGGAGGACTACAATACCGCAACCACCGCCGAACCGCAAAACGAAACGTCAACAGAGGATCAGAACGGTGATGAACCCGCCGCAAGTCCCGCGCCTTCCCAGGCCCTGCCGCTTTACGCGCCCAAGGTAATTTATCTTACCATAAGGGAGCCGGGCAGCGAATATTCCGAGCGGCTTTTGTGCGCCTCCCTCACCCTTACGCTTACGGGCTACCTGCCCGGCATGAGCGGGATAGTGCTGTATGTGCAGCGGGAGGACGGCACAAGGGTTCAATTGATGAGCGAATACGACTACCTTACGCGGGATCTTTTCAGCGATATGCTGGGCACAAGCGTTCCGGCGGACTGCCCGGACGAGAGCGGCACGCTGCTTACAAGGCAAAGCGAGATAGTACCCTCCGCCGACGCGGACGACCTGACAAAGCGCGTGCTCACGCTTATTGACGCGCAGGGTTCAAGCGGGCTTGGGTTTGCCCCGCTTTCAAAAGAGGACGTTGAAAGGGTTTATCTTTCAGACGGCATTGCCGTTATAGAATGGAAGGAAGGCACGAGCAAAAAGCTGAAGGCGGCGCTTGAGGGCGAGGAAAACGCGGACAGGCTTGAAATGCTTATAATATACAGCTTTGTGAACACGCTTACCGAAATTCCTTACATAAAAAAGGTTTGGATGAGCGAAGGCGGCCAAAAGATGGGCCTTATAAACAACATATATCTTGGCAACGCGCTTTTAAGAAGCCCGGGGCTTATGAACGGCGATTAAGGAAGAAAAAATGGAAACGAACTCAAAAAGGGTTATAGTAGGCATGTCCGGCGGGGTTGATTCCTCCGTGGCGGCGCTTTTGCTTAAGCAGGCGGGCTACGAGGTTACCGGCGTATTCATGAAAAACTGGGAGGAAACGGACGAGGACGGCGTTTGCACGGCAACCGAGGATTATCAGGACGCTATGGCCGTTTCAAGAAAAATAGGCATTCCCTGCTACGGCGTGAACTTTTCGCGCGAATATAAGGACAGGGTGTTTTCCTATTTTCTTGATGAATACTCAAAGGGCAGAACGCCTAACCCTGACGTATTATGCAACTGCGAAATAAAGTTCAAGGCGTTTCTTGATCTTGCCATGGCCGCGGGAGCGGACAGACTCGCTACCGGGCACTACGCGCGGCTTGAAAAGGACGCATCCGGCAAGGTTAAGCTTTTAAGGGCGAAGGACCTTAATAAGGATCAAACGTATTTTCTTGCGGGGCTTACGCAGGCGCAGCTTAAAAACGCCATGTTCCCCGTGGGGGACATATTAAAGCCGGAGCTTAGGCGCATAGCCGAGGAAGCGGGGCTGCCGAACGCGAAAAAGAAGGACTCCACGGGAATTTGCTTTATAGGCGAGCGCAACTTCAAAAAATTTCTTATGGAATACCTGCCCGCTCAGCCGGGCGATACGGTTACGCTTGACGGGCGCGTGGTGGGCCGCCACGACGGGCTTATGTACTATACTCTCGGCCAAAGGCGCGGCCTTGGCATAGGCGGGCGCAGCGACGGAACGGGCGAAAGCTGGTTTGTTATAGGCAAGGACATGAAGCGCAATCTGCTTATTGTTCAGCAGGGCGAGCACGAGGAGCTTTTCCAAACGGCGCTTGAGGCGAACAAGATGCACTTTATATCGGGCGAGGCGCCGGGCAATGAATTTGACTGCACGGCAAAGTTCCGCTATCGCCAAAGCGACGTTCCTGTTCACGTGAGCATGCGCGGCGAGGGCTGCCGGATAACGTTTATGCAGCCGGAACGCGCCGTTACACCCGGGCAATGGGCCGTGCTTTACATGGGCGATGTTTGCCTGGGCGGAGGGCCGATAGACTCCACAACTCCCCTAAAGGAGATAGTGCTTAAAAACATATAAGGTCCTTACATAATAAAAACCACCGGTTTTAACCGATGGTTTTTTGATTTTATTCTGCTTTGTTTGAGGGCTTGCGGTAGTTGCCCTTCGGCCTGCGGCGGGGGCGATTGTCCCTCGCGCGGCGGCGGGGTTCGTCGGCGGCCGTTTCGTCGCCGTATTCATCGTCCTCCTCATCCGCTTCGGCGGGCCGTCTTTCCGCTTTTTGGCGGCGGGGCTTATTGGGCCTCGGGCGGCGTTGCTGCCTTTCTTCCTGCTCCCGTTTTTCTTCCTCGATCTCCGCTTCGCTCCGCTCCGGCACTGTCTCGCCTTCGTCAGGCGCGGTATCCGCAGTTGCGGCGGGCGTTTTTTCCTTTATTTCGTCGGCGGCTTCATAGTCGCCTTCGCCATCATCATTGTTTTCAACAAATTCCTGGTGGTGGGTATTAAGCTGCGTAAGCTCCTTATAGGGGTAATCGCGAACGTCTATGGTGCCGTCCGCAAGGGTTACGCGAACCTTTGTCTTTTCGGTTATGGGATTATTCTCAAGCACCGTACCGTCGCCATCCGGCGTGCTTACGTCCCTGCCCGGGCGTGGCATAAGCTTGCGCATATACTCGTAGCCGTCCTGCTCATACTTAAGGCAGCACATGAGCCTGCCGCATATACCCGATATTTTGGTGGGAGAAAGGGAAAGCCCCTGCTCCTTGGCCATTTTTATTGAAACGGGAGCGAAGTCCGAAAGGAACGCCTTGCAGCAAACGGGTCTGCCGCAGGCACCGAGACCGCCAAGCATTTTGGCCTCGTCCCTTACGCCTATCTGCCTAAGCTCTATCCTTGTGCGGAAAACTCCGGCCAGATCCTTTACAAGCTCGCGGAAATCCACCCTGCCGTCCGCCGTAAAGTAAAACATAACCTTTGAGCCGTTGTAGGAATACTCAACGTCCACAAGCTTCATTTCAAGCCCGTGCTCGGCTATCTTCTTTTCGCACGTTTCAAACGCGTCCTTTTCCTTGGCGCGGTTGGCATCCCTAAGTTCCCTGTCGTAATCCGTGGCTATTCTTACAACGCCCTTAAGCGGAGCAACTACACGGCTTTCGTCTATTTCCTGAATGGGGGAAACAACGTCCGCGAATTCAACACCCCTCGCGGTTTCAACTATAACGCCGTCCCCTTCTTTTATTTCCAGCTCTCCGGGATCGAAGAAATAGCTCTTTCCCCCGTCCCTGAACTTTACGCTTATTACGCGCATCACTTACTTAACTCCTTTAATATGCTCAAAAAAAGCCCGTCCAGCACCGCCGCGGAATACATACTCCCGCCATCGGCCCTATAAAGGCTTTCAGCAGCCTTGGTAATCTTATTTATAATACACAGAATTTGCCGCGTTGTAAAGCGGGAGGCTATTTTGCGGATTGTATCCTGCTTATCCTCATTGTCAATCGGGCGAACGCCGCCCATGCTTTGGCTAAGAATATCGCCCATAAACGAAAGCATGAACGTTATCCCGTCCGCCGCTCCGGCCTTTGCGATGGCCTTGCCCGCGTTAGCCTGAAGCTCCCCGTTAAAAAGGGCGATTACGGCGGCAATGCTCCTGTCCCTTTGGGCGCGGAACTCCTCGTTTTCGCTAAGCTTTACGGCTGTGCCCATAATGCCGCCGCTTATGCCGGCGTAAACACGCGCGTCCGCTGGCGATACGCCTCTTTTTATAAGCTCCGCCTCTATTTCCGCCCTGCCGGCCTGGCCAAGCCTTATAAGCGCGCAGCGGGAAACGATTGTGCTGAGCATTCCCTCCGCGTGGCCCGAAAGCAGAAATACGACGTCCTTTGGCGGTTCCTCAAGCGTTTTAAGAATTGTGTTCTGGGCACCACGGGTCATGGCGTGGGCGTTTGATATAACTATGGCGCGCATTCCGCCGCCTGCCGCGGCCTTGGAAAGCTCTTCCGTAATCGGTCTTATTTCAGTTACGCCGGTTTCCTCGCCGGCAAAAAAATAATAGTCCGGGCTTTGCTCCACGGCGTTTTCATCGTCCCTGCCGAGAATACAAAGGGATGCCGCCCTGCGCGCGAGCGACAGCGCCTCTTCGGTATCGGGTGAGGAAATGAAAACAGCATGAAAAGCCTTCCCCGACATAAATGCCAGGGAAAGCATTCTGAAAGCTTTATTTGCCGCTGTACTCAAAACCTATGAAACTGCTCCACGTCGATTATAAACACCGTTGCTCCGCCGAGCGTAACCTGAACGGGGGTGGGTGAACTGTCCGCATAGCCGGGCAGCGTGGAGGGTATTACCATGAACTCCTTGCGGGTGCTGGACTTGGACTTGATTATATCAAGCGTTTCGTCAACCTTATCCGCTTCCACGCCTATCATAAGCGTGGTATTGCCGCCGTGCAGAAAACCGCCGGTGGAAGAAATGCGGGTTACACTTATGCGATGCTGAACCAGCGCGCGAATAAGCTTCTTCGAATCGTCATTCTGCACAATCGCGAATATGAGCTTCATAATCATGATCTCCTTTCGGTTTATTTCTTTATTATTTTTCGCAGCATAAGCCCTATTCTCCGCAAAGCAGATTTTTAAGCTCATCTACGCTTTTGACTATATATTTGGGGTTGTAAGCCTTCAGCTCTTCCTCGTCACCATAGCCGTAAAGCACGCCTATGCCGTCCACTCCCGCGGCGTTTGCCGCCTCAAGATCAAAGAGCCTGTCGCCCACCATGGCAATTTCGCTTTTGTCTATTTTAAGATCCTCTATCGCCTGTCTGAGCAGCCCTTCTTTATTTGCGCCGCTCCAGCCCTCTATTCCGCCGCGAACATAGTCTATATATTCCATCAATCCGTAGCGCTCAAGATGCTCCCTCGCAACGGGGGTAAGCTTGCTTGTTACAACGCCGCGCCGTATGCCCCTTGATTTTAGAGCGTTAAGCATGTCAAAAACGCCTTCATACGGCTTTATAAGATCAAGCCCAATATAGGTTGCCTTTTCCCTGTATTTTGATACGGCCTCCTCGATTCTGTCCTCCGGCACGCCCAAAACATCCCTGAAGCAATGCCTAAGCGGCGGGCCCACCATTTTTCTGATGCGCTCATCACTCGGGTTCTCAAACCCCATCTCTTTTAATACCGCCCTTGTAACGGCAAATATTCCGGGACCGGACTCTATCAGCGTTCCGTCAAGATCGAATAATACTGTACTATAAAGCAATGGTTCCTCTTTTTCGGGTCAGATGCGCGTGCGCGCAGAAAACCGATAGTCTTAATACTTTTTGATTATACACTAAGGCTTTATAAAAATCAAGTAAGTGCAGCTTATATGGCTATAACTCACGCTTTATTAACAACTTAAGCGATTTTGGAGCCATAAGTAAAACTAACCGCTCACCCAAAAGTGGGTAAGCGGCGGTAAAAATTATTTTCTTATTCCTCAACGCGGGTAATGTCCGCCCCGAGGGCGCGCAGCTTTTGTTCAAAGTACTCATAGCCGCGGTCTATATACTCAATATTATGAACCTCGCTCCTGCCTTCCGCGGCAAGGGCGGCGATTATAAGGGCGGCACCCGCGCGAAGATCGCTTGCGTAAAGCGGGGAACCGAAAAGCTTTTCAACTCCCTCCACCATCGCGGTGCGGTCGTTTATAACAATATTCGCGCCCATGCGCCGAAGCTCCGCCACGTGGTTAAAGCGGTTTTCGAATATATTCTCAACAATAAAGCTGTTTCCCTTTGCCCTTGTAAGGTACGCCATCATGGGCTGCTGCAAATCCGTTGGGAAGCCGGGATATGGCAGCGTTTTTATATTCACGGCGCGTGGCCTGTTTTCGCAGCTTACCCGCATAAAGAACTCCCTGCCGTCATCCCCGTCCACAACGTGCGCTCCGCTTTCCATAAGCTTTGCGGAAATGGCCTCAAGATGGGTTGGGATAATGTTGTTTATAACAACGTCTCCGCCGGTAGCCGCCGCGGCTATCATATATGTTCCTGCCTCTATCTGATCGGGTATTATGGGATATGTGCAGCCGTGCAGCTTTCTGCCGCCGGTTATGCGGATAACGTCCGTTCCCGCTCCCTTAACCTGAGCGCCCATCATGTTTAAGAAGTTCGCCGTGTCCACAACGTGCGGCTCCTTGGCGGCGTTTGATATAATTGTTTTTCCCTCCGCGCCCACGGCCGCGAGCATTATGTTTATAGTGGCGCCTACGGATACAACGTCTAAGTATATTTCCGCGCCCACAAGCTTTTCGGCCTTAACGGTAACAATGCCGTGCTGAATCTGCACATCAGCGCCAAGCGCGCGGAAGCCCTTTATATGCTGATCTATCGGGCGCTGGCCTATTGAGCAGCCGCCGGGCAGAGCAACCTCGCCGTAGCCATAGCGGCCGAGCATGGCACCCAAAAGATAGTAAGAAGCCCTCATTTTGGACACCATATCAAACGTTACATGCTTCGTTTTTATGGTTCTGGGGTCTATTCTCATTCCGCCGTCGGGCGTGAACTCAACCGTTGCGCCCATCATGCGAAGAATCTGCTCAAGCACGTGCACATCCTCTATGCGGGGCAGGTTTTCAAGCCTGCAGCTTTCGCCCGCCAAAATGCACGCGGGAATAATGGCAAGAGCCGCGTTTTTCGCTCCGCTTATGGTAACGCTGCCCTCAAGCCTTTTGCCGCCGTTTATAACGTAATATGACATTACAGTCTCCCGATTGATTTTTGCTTTATATCCTCTGCCTTAATGATGGCAGCCGGAACAGCAGGAGCAGTTGCCCGAGCAGCTGTCGCTCTTTACGCCGAGGCATTTGCCCTCGTACGCGCGGGTAACCTTACCGCCGCAGTCAGGGCAGCGAAGGGACTCGACTTCGCTCAGCTTTACAAGCTCATCGAACACCTTTCCGCAACTTTCACACCTGAATTTCAAAAACGGCACGGATACCGCCTCCCGCCTAAAACTTTTTTATTCAACTATATTAACATTTATCTTTTCAATTTGCAAGTTTATGCCCAAATCGGCCGTTTTCGGATTATTTTTTGAAAAACAGCTCGTAGCACAGCTTTATAAAAAATATCGCAAGCACGCTTATCATAATGGGCTTAACGCCGCGGCTGCCCTTAGACGTGAACACGCGCGTGCCAAGATAATTGCCGGCTATGCTGAATACGCCCGCCAGAAGGCCAAGGGGATAAATTACGTTTCCGCTTGAAATATACACGGCGAGCGCGGCTATATTCGAAGAAAGGTTTATAACCTTTGTAATCCCCGCGGAAGAATTGAGCGGCATACGGGCGGCACCCGTAAGCAGAAGCAGCAGGAAGGTACCTGTGCCGGGGCCGTAAAAGCCATCGTACATTCCTATAAAAAAGGCGCTTGCAACGGCTATTATAACCGTTTTTGTAAATGAAAACGGTTCAAGCTCGCTTTTATCCTTAAGCGATTTTTTGTTAAGCACATACGCCGCCACAAGCGGAAGTATGAAAAGCATTATTATCTTAAAAGTGTTTTCCGGTATAAGCAGGGCCATATTCGCCCCCACCGCCGAGCCTATAAGGGCGGCCGCGGAGCAGGGCACGGCAAGCTTAAGCTCTATAAAGCCGGATTTGGCGAAGCGCGCGGTTGTAAGGGCCGCGCCCATGGCGGAGCTTAATTTGTTTGTGCCTATGGCGTTATGCACGGGAAGTCCGGCAAGCATATAAGCGGGCAGGGATATAAGCCCGCCCCCGCCGGCTATGGCGTCCACAAAGCCCGCCAGAAAAACCAGCGGACAAACTATGGCGAATTGCAATAAAGTAAGGGTCATAAACTCCTCCGTGGTGAGGTGGAAGCTGCGTTATTCCAATTAACCTAACCAAAAACTGTCCCCGTTTACGGGAAAAATGAGTGCGAGCAAGGCGAGCGGTCGAAAGGGGAGCAGGAGAGAAAGCAAATTTGCTCGTTTAGCTGTTCCTCCACCGGTGGCGGCGTCCTTTGGCGCAAATAGGTTTAGACTGGCGCGGGTAATAATAAAGGCGGTGTAGCGCCGCCTTTAATTTCCATGAATAAATTTTATTTGGTAAAGCCGTACTCACTGAGGACGGTTTCGGCCTCCTCGCTTACGAGATAGTCCATAAAGCCCTGCATCACGCTCTGGCGATCGGAATTATTCATTATGGCTATGGCACAAACGGTGCCATCCGCGCCGGTAAGGGTTATGCGGGTTGAATGGATCGCAAAGTCCTGTCCGTTGGCCGCGGCGTCTATCGCGTCAAGCGTTTCCACTCCGCTTACGAACACGGCATCGGCATACTCGCCCGCCTCTATGCGGGAAACTATGTTTTCTGAGGTATCGTCGGTTATGAGGATTATCGCCTTTTCACGCTCGGGCAGCTCGCGCACGGGCTTGGTATAGGCCTCAGCGGCGGCGGTAATCATTTCCTTGAGCGACTCATCAACGTATATTGTAACCTCGCCCTCATCCTTGGTCGTGGTAGTGGTGGTTGTGGTCATGCAGCCGGTGAGCATTGTGAGCGCGAACACGGCGGCCAAGGTTAATGCGGCGATTTTGCTGATCTTCATATGGTTATATCCTTTCTTACATACACAGTTCTTTATATTTTACCATTCATGAGCGAAAAGCGCAATTATTCTTCTATCTTTCCGTTCTTAATATGGTTTTGCCTTATTTTGCCCTCGTTGCCCAGCTCCCCGGGGATATAGTATCGTTTGCCCTTAACGGAGGGCGGCATATATTCCTGCGCCACCACGTGGCCCGGATAATCATGGGGATATTTATAGCCCTTGCCGTTGCCCATCTGCTTTGCGCCCTTATAGGAGGTATCCCTAAGGTATACGGGAACGGGCATATCGGGTATGCTCTCCGCGTCCGCGAAGGCGGATTCCATGGCCATAACAACGCTGTTAGACTTGGGGCTTTCGCATATAAATATTATAGCCTGCGTTATTGAAAGCCTGGCCTCGGGCATACCTATAAGCTCAAGCGCCTGCGCGGCGGCAACGGCCTGAACCATTGCCTGGGGGTTGGCAAGGCCAACATCCTCCGAAGCGTGCGCAATCAATCTTCGGCAGATAATACGCGGATCAACGCCCGCGTACACAAGGCGGGCAAACCAGGCTATCGCGGCATCGCTGTCCCCTCCGCGAAGGCTTTTGCAGAAGGCCGAAAGCATATTATAAAACTGCTCATCGTCAACGTTTACAACCTTTTTCTGCACGCTTTCCGCGGCAACGGCGGCATCAATATGAATAACGCCGTTTTCATCGGGCGCGGTTGTAAGCGCCGCAAGCTCAAGCGCGTTAAGCGCGCAGCGGGCATCCCCGTTCGCGGTTGATGCTATGTGCTCAAAAGCGTCGTCATCAATTTTTATATTAAGCGAACCTAAGCCCCGCTCATTATCCGAAAGGGCGGCGCGCATCGCCCGGCCCACATCCTTAACCGAAAGCGGATAAAACTGAAACAGCCTGCAGCGGGAAACAACGGCGCCCGTCATGGATACCATGGGATTTTCCGTGGTTGAGCCTATAAAGCGCACTATGCCGGACTCAAGCGCGGGCAGGATTGAATCGCTCTGCGTTTTTGACCAGCGGTGGCACTCATCAAGCAAAAGATAGGTTGGCGTGCCGTACATTTTAAGGTCCTTCTCCGCCTGGTCTATTACGGCGCGAACCTCCCTTACGCCGGCGGTTACGGCATTAAGCTTTGCTATTTTGGCGCCGGTATGGGCGGCTATAACGCTTGCGAGGGTTGTTTTGCCGCAGCCCGGAGGGCCGAAGAATATGCTGCTTGTAAGGGTATCGGTTTCTATTGCGCGCCTTAAAAGCCTGCCCTTGCCAACTATGTGCTCCTGCCCTATGAATTCGTCAAGCGTTCTTGGGCGCATTCTGTCCGCAAGAGGGGCGCGGCGGCCTGCCGATGCCGAAAAAAGGTCCATTATCCTCAGTCCTTTCTCATTGATTTACGCACATTGATTATACCCTAAATGCGCTCTTTACACAATCTCGACCGCGGCGTATAATCATACTCGGTTAGTGGGAATTAACACTTTTCTTTAGGAGGATGTTAAACACAAAGTGAAGCAGCAGCAAATAGACATAACAAGCTCAGCGCACAGCCCGGGCAAAATAATATGGAAGCTGGCATGGCCCGTAATGCTCGAGCAGGTGCTGGTAATGATGGTTCAATATGTGGACACGGCAATGGTAGGCGCGATAGGCCCTAACGCCACGGCCGCGGTTGCGCTCACAACCTCCACAAACTGGCTGATGAACGGCATTATAGCCGGCGTTGCCATAGGCTTCAGCGTTCCGGTCGGCAACTACATAGGCGCAAAGCTTTACGATAAGGCAAGGGACGTTGTACGCCAAAGCGTTATGGCGGTTTTCGCCGTTGGCGCCGTGCTTACGGCGATTATGCTTCTGCTCGCTCCGCATCTTCCCTACTGGCTTGGCGGAGACCCGGAAATATGCCCGGACGCGACAAGCTATATTTCAATAGTTTGCTTATCATACATAGCAAGCACGTCCATACAGGTTTGCTCAAGCATACTGCGCTGCACCGGCGATACGTCAACGCCGCTTATATTCAACGTTTCCACAAACCTGATAAACATGGTGCTCAACTTTTTGCTTATATATGAGCCGAGAGAAATTTCCGTATTCGGGCTCTCGTTCAATATGTGGGGCGCGGGGCTCGGCGTATCGGGCGCGGCAATCGCCACGGCTGTCGCCAATATGTTCTCGGGCGTAATGCTCCTAAGGGCGCTGTTCCTTAAGAAATTCCCCTGCAATATAAGCACAAAGGACAAGTTCCGCTTTGACAGAGAAATTTGGGGCGACATGGTGCGCGTAGGCACGCCCGTAACGTTTGACAGGGTTTGCATATCCTTTGGCCAGATACTTATGACGGCCATGGTAACCTCCCTCGGCACGGCGTCTCTCGCGGCGCACTCGCTTGGCATAACGGCGGAATCAATAACATATATGCCGGGATACGGCTTCAGCGCGGCGGCCACAACGCTTGTTGCCCAAAGTCTGGGCGCGGGTCGCAAGGACCTTGCGAAGAAGTTTTCGAGTATATGCGTTATAGGCTGCGTAATAATGATGAGCGCGCTTGGCGTTGTGCTGTTCTTCTTCGGCGGTAACATAGTATCTCTGTTTACCCCAAGCGCGGAGGTTGTGCTTTTAAGCGCGGCGGCGCTTAGGGTGGAGGCACTGGCGCAGCCCTTCTTCGCCCTTACAAACTCCATCGCGGGCACGTTCCGCGGGGCAAGAAAAACAAAATGGCTGTTCCTGTTCGGTCTTGCGGGCATGTGGCTTGTTCGCCTGCCGGTTTGCTATATTATGACGCACTACACAACCCTTGGCCTTACCGGCGCCTGGATAGGCATGGCGGGAGACCTTACCGTTCGCGGCATAGTTTCCTTTATCGTTTACCGCACGGGAAGCTGGCTTGAGGTGCCCATGAACGTGGGCTACGTGGAGCCCAAGGAAGGCGGAAAGGACTGAGTTTGCATTTAGCCCGTCTTTGCCGACGATATTTCGATTTTATAAAGAATATTTAATCGTTATATCGCCGCAACTTAATGAAACGTTTCCTGCAAAAACGCGAGTCAATCAGTTAACCCAACTTAAATCAAAACGCCGCATTGCCTGCATTTTCCGGCAATTCGCGGCGTTTTTGCATACTCTCGCGGCTGCACAATTGAAGGATTGGGTATGCAAAGCGCATAATCGGGCCTTATAGCAAAGCTTTTTGTGCTTAAAAAAACGAATTGCCGCCCTTGTTTAACGGGCGTTTTGTTGCTATAATTAGCATAATTTCGCATAAGGGGGTCAAAGCATAAATGCTTGGACAAGGAACTAACGATCCTATAAGGATTTTCGGCGGCAGCGCCAGCACCAAATTCGTTAAGAAAATGTGCGACTATCTGGGCTGCCCTGTTGGAGACAACACCACCTTGGTATTCTCTGAAGGCAACACGTTCGTTCGCCTGAACGAGAGCGTACGCGACAAGGACGTTTACCTGGTTCAGACCATCGGCCTTAACCCCAACAACGAATTCATGGAGCTGGTATTCTACATAGACGCGCTTAAGCGCGCCAGCGCCAGCAGCGTATCCGTTATAATGCCGTACTTCAGCTACGCCAAGGGCGACAAGAAGGACGAGCCCCGCGTATCCATCCGCGGCCGCGTTTGCGCGGACATGCTCGAGATGGCCGGTGCCGACCGCGTGCTTACAATGGATCTTCACGCCGCGCAGGTGCAGGGATTCTTCTCCAAGCCGGTTGATCACCTTTACGCACAGCCCCTGCTTGCGGCATACGCCCGCTACGCAGGCATAGTCACTCCGGACAGGATGGACGACATAGTTGTTGTTTCCCCGGACGCGGGCAGCGCGAAACGTGCCCGTTCCATGGCGGACGAACTGGGCTGCGCCGTTGCGATAGGCGACAAGATGCGCGTTGGCCACGACGAAAACGCCAAGGTGCTTGAGATAATAGGCGATGTTAAGGGCAAGGACTGCATAGTGGTTGACGACTTCACCATTTCCGGCGGAACGCTGATAGACGTGGCCCACGGCCTTAAGGAAAAGGGCGCCAACAAGATTTACGCTTTCCTCTCCCATGTTGTGCTGCAGGAAAAGGGCGTAAAGCGCATAGACGAAAGCCCCATAGAGATGCTTGTTTCAACCGACACGGTGGATTGCCCCGCGGTTGCCAACAGCAAGAAGATTCGCATAATCTCCGCCGCGCCTCTGTTCGCGGAAGCCGTAAAGGCCATTCACGAGCGCGGCTCTGTAAGCACTCTGTTTGAGCATACTCCCAAGAAGATGCTCGAGATAAGCTTTGCCCAGCAGATGAGCCTGGACGGAGTAACCAAATAAGTTTGTTCCCCTTTTTATATATTGCGGCGTGCTGTAGCTTTTGTCTCGGCATGCCGCTTTATTTTTTGGCAATAATCCTTTCCGCCTCGATTTTGGGGCACAAAAAAGGCGGCACACTGCCGCCGATTTTCGGTTCTTTTTAGTTTTTCAGCTGCTCCGCCGCTTTTTTAAGCTCGTCTTCCTCAAGCACGCGGTAAGCAACCTTGCCCACAAGCGTTTTGGGCAGATCCTCGCGGAACTCTATATCGTAGGGCATAGCGTACTTTGCAACGTGCTTTGAACAATACTCAAGCAGCTGCTTCTTCATGCTCTCCCCCGCCTCGTAGCCGGGCTTAAGAACAACAAAGGCCTTTATCTTCTGCATCTTGTAAGGATCCGGCACGCCTATAACGCAGCTCATGTGCACGGCCTCGTGGGCGTCGAGCACGTTTTCCATCTGTGAAGGATAAACATTATAGCCGCTGGTTACTATCATGCGCTTGATTCTCTGGCGGAAGTATATGAACCCGTCCTCGTCCATAACGCCGAGGTCGCCCGTATGCACATATGTGCGGCCGTCTTCATGCTTGCGCAGGGTTTGGGCCGTTTCGTCGGGGTGGTTGCAGTATTCAACCATTACGGTGGGTCCAGCAAGACAAATTTCGCCCTCCTCGCCGTAAGGAAGCTCCTCTTCCGTGCCAACCTTGACTATTTTATAGAACGTGTCCGGGAAGGGTATGCCTATGCTGCCCTCTCGGCTCATGTTATAAGGCGTCAGGCAGCTTGCGGTAACGCACTCGGTCGTGCCGTAGCCCTCGCGTACCTCTATGGTGGCCTTATGCTGCTTTAAGAACTTGTCTATGCGCTTTTTAAGCTCCACGCTCAGGCTGTCTCCGCCGGAGAACATGCCCTTAAGGCAGGAAAGGTCAAGATCGTCTATGCCGTCAAGCCTTAACAAAGCCTCAAAAAGCGTGGGCACGCCGGCTATGAAATTGGGCTTATGCTTTTCAAGAAGCTCCGCGTATGTTTTGGGCGTGAAGCGCGGCACAAGTATGCACCTGCCGCCGCTTACAAGCATGGAGTGTATGCTTACGCCAAGGCCGAAGCCATGGAACATGGGCATTATGGCAAGCATCTTGTCGCCCGGCTCAAACATGGGGTTGGTGGCTATTATCTGCCTGCCGAGGGCGTTAAAATTAAGGTTTGAAAGCAGAATGCCCTTTGTTTTGCCGGTGGTGCCGCCGCTGTAAAGAATGGCCGCGCCCTGCTCCGCGCGCCTTGGCACCCGGTATTCAATAACGCCATCACCGTTCTTTATAAACTGCTTCCAGGTTATGGTCCAGTCCGTTTCCGGTACCTTGGCTATCTTTTTGCCGAGCGTAAGCTTATACCCAACCTTTTTAACGGGGCCCAGCGCGTCGGCAACGGACGCGATTATAAGCGTTTCAAGGCCGGTTTTTTCCTTTATCGCCTGAAACTTGGGGAAGAACTGATCAAGCGTTATGGCGACCTTTGATTTTGAGTCGTTAAGATAGAACGCTATCTCGTTTTCGCTTGAAAGGGGATGAATCATGTTCGCTATCGCGCCTATCATGTTGGCGGCATAGAACATGGAAACGGTTTGAGGAGTGTTGGGCATGCATATCGTTACCCTGTCCTCTTCCTTTACGCCCAGAGCCTTAAGCGCCTTCGCGGCCGATCTTATATCCCTTACGGCATCGGAATAGGTTGTTTTTTTGCCCATGAAATCATAGGCTATATAGTCGGGATACTCCCTGGCCACCTGCTCAACGGCTTCTTCCATTGTGCAGTCCGGGTATTCAAGCGTCTCCGGGACGCAGCCGTAGTACTTAAACCACGGCTTTTTAACTTGTTCCATCTGAACCTCCGAATAATTGCAGATAAAAATTATTTAATATACATCTTTCCCACTATAAAGTTTTGAAGCCTTATAGGCAGCACCTTGCCCAGGAAACAGAAAAACTTATATTGAAGCCCTACGGTGCTTAGAACCTTTGGATGTTTTTTAAGCGAAAGGGCCACAAACTTTTTGGCTATCATCTCCGGGCCCATGCCGTTTTGCTCATCGTGCTCCATAACGGCAACGCTCTTTTCCACGCTTTGGCCGTAGTTCTTATCATCCGCGGCCTTTACGCGCGCCTTTGTGAAGCCGGTTTTAACATCGCCCGGCATAACGGCGGCAACGCGGATGTTGAACGGCTTAAGCTCATTGGCAAGGGCGAGAATAAGGGCGTTTACGGCGAATTTGCTGGCCGAATAGAACGCCTGGAACGGAATTGCGAAAACGGCTGCGACGGAGCTTGTCGCGAGAATTGTGCCGCCGTTTGCGCGCATAAGCGGAACGGCCGCGCGCACGCAGGCATGGAGGCCGAAAAAGTTCACGTCTAGCTGACGCCGCGCGTCCTGCATTGTTGTGCTTTCCGCGGCGCCCGATACGCCCATGCCGGCGTTGCTTAAAAGAACGTCCAGCCTGCCGTTTTCCTCTCCTATTCTTTTGAAGGCGCTGTTTACGCTTTCCTCATCCGTAACATCGGTATGTATGAATATAATTCCGTTTTCATTGGGGTCGGTTCGGCTCAGGCAATATACCTTGTCTCCCCTGTCCCTGAAAAGGCGGGCGGCGGCAAGCCCTATGCCGCTGCTCGCTCCGGTTACGGCAACTATTCTGCCATTATCAGTCATTAAGAATCACCCTTGCGATTATGTCCATGGCCTCATCAAGCACGCTTTCGGTATGCGTTGCCATAAGGCTGGTACGCAGCAGGCACTCCGTGGGCGCGGTGGCCGGCGGAAGCACGGGGTTTACATACACGCCCTCTTCAAACAGCTTTTTGCTTATTACAAGCGTGCGCTCGGGATCGTATGTATAAATAGGCACTATGGGGATGCGCCTGTTCTCAGTCTTTACTGTGGGTACGCCGCGCGCCTCAAGGCCGCTGCGGTAATATTCGGCAAGGTCGCCAAGCCTTTCAACCAGTTCCGGATGCTCGCGGATAACCTTAAGCGCGGCAATAGCCGTTGCGCAGCTTGCGGGGGTAATGGACGCGCTGAACATGAAGGGACGTGAATTGTGCCTTACATATTCGCAAACCTTCGCGTTCGCTACCATGTAGCCGCCTATGCTGGCGAGGGACTTGGAGAAGGTACCCATGGTGATATCAACTTCTTTTTCAAGGCCGAAGTGGCTTGCGGTGCCGCGGCCGCCCTTGCCTATTACGCCAAGGCCATGGGCATCGTCCACCATTACGCGGGCCTTATACTTATGGGCAAGTTCCACAATTTCGGGCAGGCGGCAGATGTCGCCGCTCATGCTGAACACGCCGTCCGTAACGATAAGCTTGCCGGCATCGAGAGGAACCTCGCTTAAGCGCTTTTCAAGATCCGCCATATCGTTGTGGCGATAGCGCTCAACGGTTGCGTAGCTGAGCTTGCAGCCGTCGTAAATGCTGGCGTGGTTCTCGCGATCGTTAAACACATAGTCCCTACGGCCGCAGATAGCGCTGATAATGCCCAGGTTGGACTGGAATCCGGTCGAGAACGTTACGCAGTCCTCCGTGCCCAGAAAATCGGCAATATCACGTTCAAGTTTGTTATGAAGATCAAGAGTGCCGTTTAGGAAGCGGGAGCCGGAGCAGCCGGTGCCGTATTTTTTAATGGCCTCAACGCCCGCGTCTATAACCTCTTCGTTCACGGTAAGCCCAAGATAGTTGTTGCTTCCAAGCATTATCCTGCGCTTGCCCTCCATCATAACCTCTATATCCTGCCTTGACTCAAGCTGATGGAAATAAGGGTAAATACCCTTTTCCACAAGCTCGTGGATATAGACATAGTCCTCGCATTTTTTGAATAATGGCATATAAGTCCTCCAGTTAGTTCGGCGCCGCGCTAAAAAATAAATAAAATACACGAAACCGAAAACTCAATGATGCTTAATTATCTTTGTTTTTGGCTGATTTGTCAAGTTTTTGGGGCTTATACGGCCTTTTCGCCGCCCTTATTAAGAATATGGAAAAACGAGGCGCAATATGGTATAGTATCCTATATAAAAAGCGAAAGGAGCCGCCTTTTTTCTTCACGCGGCCTTGTATGGAAAAGCAAAGCAAAAAAGCATGGCTGTATCTGCTGCCGGCGATAGCGTTTCTGGGCGTATTCATGATATATCCGCTCATAGATGTTTTTATCTATTCGTTTGAGGAGGGGTACAATTCCGCGTCCCAAACCTATTTCGGCGTTGGTCTTTACAACTATTCATACGTACTTAGGGATCCTTACTTTTTGCAGGCGCTTAAAAACACGTTTTTGCTTGTAATCATAACGGTTCCCGTTTCAACGTCGCTTGCGCTTGTTATTTCGCTTGCGCTAAGCTCCATAAAAAAGCTGAGAAACCTTTTTCAAACGGTATATTTCCTGCCGTACGTTACAAACACGCTGGCGGTAGGGCTGGTTTTTATGATACTTTTCAAAAAAACGGCCTATACGGACGGACTTGTGAACCTGATGATAAACTGGTTCGGCGGGGAAAGCGTGGACTTTATAAGTGGGCCTTACTGGGCAAAGATGTTTGTGCTAAGCTTTTACACCATTTGGGTGGTTATGCCCTTTAAGGTGCTTATACTCACAAGCGCCCTCGCCTCGGTTGACGAAACCTACTACAACGCCGCGCGTATAGACGGCGCGAGCGGCTTTACAATGTTCACCCGCATAACGCTGCCCATGATATCGCCCATGATATTTTATTTGGTAATAACAGGCTTTATAGGCGCGTTTAAGGCATACAGCGACGCGGTGGCTCTTTTCGGCACGGACCTTAACGCGTCGGGCATGAACACGATTGTAGGCTACATATACGATATGCTTTACGGCAACAGCGGCGGTTATCCCTCCTATGCTTCCGCCGCGGCGATACTGCTTTTCGCGGTTGTGCTCACGATAACGTGCATAAACCTTATGATAAGCAAAAAGCACGTGCATTATTAAGGAGGCCCCTATATGCAGAGAAATGACGATTATACCGAGATAAACCGCCGCTACAAAATAAAGCGCGGAATATGGACGGGCGTAAAGTACGCGTTTCTGGGCCTTTGGGCGATTATAGTGCTTTTCCCGTTTTACTGGATGGTGCTCACGTCCGTTAAGGATTACGGCGCTTACAATTCCGAATATATCCCCAAGTTCTTCACCCTTTCGCCCACGCTTGAAAACTACGTTGAGGCGTTTACGCAGGTGCCGCTCGCGCGATATTTTCTGAATACGCTGCTTTTCACCGTTATAACCACGGCGCTTATGCTTATTGTTATAACGCTTGCGGCTTACGCCTTCGCGCGGCTTGAGTTCAAAGGAAAGCGTATAGCGTTCGCGCTGCTGCTTTCGCTTATGATGATACCGAACGAGCTTGTTATAATAACCAACTTCGTGACCATAACCGACCTTAACTTGAGGAACACGTTTACGGGGCTTATACTGCCCTCCGTAACAAGCGTATTCTACATATACCTTCTTAAGGAAAACTTTGCCCAGGTGCCGGACGAGCTTTATTACGCCGCCAAGGTGGACGGGGCTTCGGACTTTAAGTATTTAACCCGCGTGCTCATACCTATCTGCACGCCCACGCTTGTTACCGTTATAATACTTAAGGTTATAGAATGCTGGAACAGCTACGTTTGGCCCAGGCTTATCACGGACGACAGCAGCTATTATCTTGTTTCCGGCGGCATACAGGCGATACGTGAGGGCGGATTCGGCAGGGACAACATACCCGCCATGATGGCCGCTGTTGTGGCGATATCGGTGCCGCTTATAGTGCTTTTCCTTATATTTAAGAACAAGATAATGGAGGGCGTTTCAAGGGGAGGATTAAAGGGATGAACCGCAAAAAGACCACCGTAAAAGCCATAAGCCTTATCCTTACCGCCGTAACGCTCGGCCTTATGCTCTGCGCCTGCCACGGCACGGGCGGGCTGAGCGAATTCGAGATGCCCGAAGGCTTTGACTCATCAAAAGAATATGAGCTTACGTTTTGGGCAAAGAACGACACAAACAAGAACCAGACAAAAATATATGAGCAGGCGATAGAGGACTTTGAGGCACTTTATCCGAACATTACCATAACGCTCAGGCTTTATACGGATTACAGCAAGATTTATAACGACGTTATAACAAACATTGCCACCAACACAACGCCGAACATCTGCATAACGTATCCCGACCATATAGCAACCTACCTTACGGGCACAAACGTTGTCGTTCCGCTTGATGCGCTTATGGAAGACCCGCAATACGGGCTTGGCGGGAGCGAGCTTAGATTCACAACGCCGAAGAGCGGCGAGCTTGTTTCAAAATATCTTGAGGAATGCCGCATAAACGGCCACTATTACGCGCTGCCGTTCATGCGCTCAACCGAGGCCTGCTACATAAACAAAACATACGTTGAAAAGCTTGGCTTTACACTGCCCGACACGCTTACCTGGGACTTTATATGGCAAGTTGCCGAGGCCGCGACCGAGAAGAACGCGGACGGCACATATAAGGTAAACGGGCAAAACGTTATGATTCCGTTTATATACAAATCAACGGACAACATGATGATAACCCTGCTTGAGCAGGGCGGCTACGCCTATTCCGACGACGAGGGCAACGCCCTTATGTTCACCGACGACACAAAGGAAATTCTTTATACCGTGGCGTCGCACGTTAAAACAGGCGCGTTTTCAACATTTAAGATATCCGGCTATCCCGCTAACTTCTTAAACGCGGGGCAATGCATATTCGCCATAGACTCAACCGCCGGCTCCACCTGGATGGGCACGGACGCCCCGCTTTCGGACATAAGCGCGGACAAGCTGGTGCGCTTTGAAACGGCCGTACGCGCGGTGCCTCAGCTTAACCCGGACGAACCCAAAATGATGTCACAGGGGCCGAGCGTATGCGTATTCAACAAAGAGGACAGCGGTGAGGTTCTGGCCTCGTGGCTGTTCTGCCAGTATCTGCTTACGGACGGGGTGCAGATAGCCTATTCCGAAACCGAGGGCTATGTTCCCGTTACGGAGACCGCGCGAAACAACGACGAATACCTTAGCTATCTTTCAAGCGACGAGAACTACGAAGTCAAAATTAAGGCTGTAAACATGCTGCTTGAAAACGTGGACAACACGTTCACAACGCCCGTATATAACGGCTCCGCCTCATTGAGGGACGCGGCCGGTCAGCTGATAGAGAACACGGCCAAATCCGTGCGCCGCAAGGAAACGATAGACGACACTTACATGGAAGAGCTGTTTGACGACGTGATTTCCCTATACAGAATAGGCAACGCCGAAACCGCCGCCGCCGGCAAGGAGGAGCTTGGGCCCATGCCCGCCGCCTCAAAGGCGCTGCTTATAGCGCTTGCCGTGGTATGGGCAGCCATAATAGCATACGCGATATATGGCAAAATAAAGAAAAAAGGCTCGTCGAATTAAACACCTTTTCGACATTTTGTTTTTTTGACTTGATTTATTGCCGTTTTGATTTATAATCTTAATGGCTTTGGGAAACCGGGCCATAATAATTAAAGGAGAACCGAAAGAAATGAAGAAATTCTTAGCTATCGTTCTGGTACTTGCTCTCGCGGTCAGCTTCGCGGCCTGCTCCAGCAGCACCACCACCACTGACGAGACTACCACTACCGACGATACCACTACCACTACCACCGAGGAGACCACCACTACCGAGGAGACTACTACTACCGAGGAGACCACGACCACTGAGGAGACCACCGCTACCGAAGAGGACGTTAAGGGCGAAGGCGTCATGACTTACGAAGAGTACGTTGCCGCCGATCTCGACACCGAGGTTGTTATCGAAGCCTACGTACAGGCCAAGCAGTCCTGGTGGGAAGACAAGGCTACCGTTTACGCTCAGGACAAGGACGGCGCTTACTTCCTTTATGACATGGCTTGCTCCGAAGAGGACTACGCAAAGCTTGAGCAGGGCACCAAGATAAAGGTTACCGGCTACAAGAGCGAGTGGAGCGGCGAAGTTGAAATCACCGACGCTACCTTTGAAATCGAAGAGGGCAGCTACATTGCCGAGGCTCTTGACGTAACCGAACTGCTCGGTACCGATGAGCTGATCAACTATCAGAACCAGTTCGTATCCTTCAAGGGCATGACCGTTGCGGCCGCCGGCCAGGATGAGAACGGCAACGACGTGGCTTACCTTTACAAGTGGGACGGTTCCGGTCAGGACGGCGACGACCTGTACTTCAACGTAACCCTTGGCGAGAACACCTATACCTTCACCGTTGAGTCCTACCTGTGCGACAACACCACCGACGTTTATGCCGCCGTTAAGGCCCTGAACATTGGCGACGTGATCGACATGGAAGGCTTCCTGTATTGGTATGAGGGTGTCAACCCCCACATCACCAGCGTAACCCCCGCTGCGTAATCACTTAACAAGCGACATTAAACGCTCCCCCGCGTACGCGAGGGAGCGTTGTTTTTGTTTAGTTAACGATTATCAAAAACCGGGCTCTATTTTTTCGATTATGTCCCAAAACGGTTTAGTGATCACAAACGGCTCCGTAAACGCATTCAAAATAATGCCCGCTAAATCCTTGTCATTATTTCTCGCAAGGGAGATAGCCTCCAAAATGTGCTTCTGAACTTTTGAAAATCTGTGTCCATATTCTCCCATAGCTTTCTCATTTGAAAAAATCGGGAAGAAAAAAGCTTCTCCGTTATGAAGAATATCCGGAACAAATCGCATCTTGCCCTGCGTGGTAAAAACCGTTCCGACCAAATCAGTTTCTTTCCCTTTCACCAGTTTTTCCAGTCGTGCTTGGTCATCCTCACTCAAAACTGCCGTACACGGAACCCAAACATAACTGTTCCTAAGGATTTTCAATAAAATTATAAGGTTATCCTCATTCCTTTCAGAATTGAATTTTTTCACGGCAGCTTCGAGAAACTCTCCGTCTTCCAGTACTTCTTCCGTAATTCCATTCATATCTGCAACGCATACAAAACCGCCATCTTTTGCCTTTTGAATACCAAACGTTATTTGTTCGCCTTCGTGCCAACCAAACTGCTGATCAGGTTCATTAAGAAGAGTTCCGATTAAATAACCTTCACCTGAACCGGTTATCCTTACCCAGCATCGCTCAGGCTGCAATCCATCTTTCGTCAGATATACGAGTACATCATCTATATAGATATCGTTTCTGCAACGATCAATGGCTCGATATTCTCTCGTCTTTTCTATTTCGTCGGGCGCATCATAAGAGTGCAACGCCTCTATCTTATCGGCATATTTTTTTCTTGCCAAACCCACATACTCATTACTAAAACAAAATGATTCATCCTCCGTAACATCTCCTCTTCTGATAAACACTCTGATGTCCGGCGCGCCGTCAAAGAATTTAAAAAGACCGTTTCTTTGTTTCTTCCCACAAGCAAGGATTTCAAGGGTCAATCCGGCATCAGGATCAACATAGCCGTATGTCAGAACGCAGTTTGCTTCATCCGCACCCGGAAAATTCTTCACTGCCATAGCTATGTTTTCATTAAGTTTTACTGCGCAAAAATGATGATAAAACGCTCTAAAGCCAGTTTCTGTGGTTCTCATAAATAACCTCCTTTAATTTTCTATATATTACCCAAATATTTCTTACGCATGGTCTCCCGACGGGCGACATCTAAAATGGGCAGCTGTGAACCTCCGTTCACAACTGCCCAAATGTTTTATTCACAGCTCAAGCTTAAGATCCCCATCCTTTATCCAGCCGAGCTTGCGCA
>CAVIJJ010000023.1:0-25801 GCA_963643205.1 bacterium
CGGAGTCGGTGCCGTATACATTGGTCTTGCCGCCAAGCTCCTCAAGCGCCTGATTAGCGGCGGCATTGTCTTTGCCTTCGGTAGTCCACACAACCTCGGTGCCTTCCGCATCCTTGCCGGAGGTAAACTTCGCAAATCCATCTTCGTAGTATACCGTGGTGGCGGGGATTACAGCTATGGTATACTCAGCGGTTTGGTCGGGTTGCGCCGTTGTCTGCCCATCCACCAGCAAGGTTCCGGAGTACTGCACGCTGAATATATCACTGCCGCTTATCATCTGATTAAGCTTGTAGGTGATTACATGCTCGCCATCAGTAGTGATTTCCGCATACTTTGATTCTTTTAGAACAGTAACGCCGGTAATGCTTACGCCGTCTCCCGTAAGTTTTTCGTCAACATTCTTGGGCTCTATCTTCAGCGGCAGACCAAAGTCAACAACGAATGTCCTGGTAGCGTTTATAATCTCCTTGGTGACGGTTATATTATACAGCACGCTGCCGATAGTAAAGGTTGTGGTGCCCTCGGCTACGCCGGTAAAGGTTACGGTGGTGTAGGTGAGGGTGGGAGTGGACGTGGTTATATCTTCAGTTTTTACACTATACAAGTACGTTGACCTGCTACCTTTAACAGCATTACTAACGATATTCCACTCTCCGCTATCGTTACAGGACAATAAATACCATGTTCCATCATCGCGGAAACCTTCCCCATAATCATAAATCCACGCCGGACTGGTGGGTTCCGTTTCCGATGTGATAAGCGAATAATCAGATTCAATTAAATAGTAGCCGGTATCAGCTTTTAATATATATCTATAATAAGGAACCACCCAATCGGTATACGTCTTCCTTGTCACGGTAAACTTAGTAGCTTCGGAAGCGTCAGTCGTGTTTGTTATATTGCCCTGGCTGTCAACAACCATGAAGTTGATGCCATCGGAAATTACGCCGGTGCTGATTTCGATATCTTCGGCGTTAATCTTACTATCAAGCACCGTCTTAGTTTCCGTAGTGGTAGACGTATACGACTCCTGCATGGGTCGAATGTACTGATTATTTTCGCCGATGTAGAAGAAGCCTTCACTAAACGTTAACTCAGCCTTGTCGCTATAACTATCCGTCAGATATACATTACTATCGCTGCAGGACTGCAGGTAGCCTTCGGATGTATACTGCCACCGGCAAGCATCTTCAACCTTTTCTACCAGATCTACTTTGCCCTTAACTATGCCCACATACCAGCCTTTGTATTCATCTTCACGCATATACTGAATATAGAACTTGGTTGTGCTGCCTTTTTCAAGGGTTTCGATGGCCTTCATCTCATATGAGCCTTCTTTGCCCGCAACTGCTACGGTAGCTATGTTCGAATTGGCAGTAGCGTAGGTTTTGCCTTCTTCATAGTAATTCTTGCCGTAGATAAGGCCAACGTTGTCGGTAACCGTGCCATCCGGGTTGGTATTATCCTCATAGCCATCGATAGTAGTGGTTTGGCCAACGGCAACAAAAACATTTCTCTTGCTGGCATAGGACACGTTTACGGTATACTTCACGCTGCCGATAGTAAAGGTTGTGGTGCCCTCGGCTACGCCGGTAAAGGTTACGGCGGTGTAGGCATTAGTACCCTCGGCTTCGGTTACGGAGTAAAGCCTGGCATCGTTAGCAGTGCTTGTATCACGGTTGGTATTCAGCTCCCATGCCTCGTTATATGAATGATAATACAGATAGCACTGATACTCAGCCGTGCAGAAGCCTCGTGTTGTGCCGGAGAATGTCCACTGCTTTGATTCAGCCGTGGCAATCAATTCAGCACTCGCTACAGTAGGTTTGCCGTCGGAATCCTCTGCCCCTGCAGTAATCGTATAGCCAAGATACAGGCCTGTGCCGGGATCCTGTATGTAATAGACCGATCCTCCCTTAGTTACATTAAACCTTGTGGCAGCGTTAATATCGGTTGTGTTCACAACCGTGCCATTGGATTTAACGCGAACGTAATTTACGGTTTCACCATCCTTGTACGCAAGGACAGTATTGGTATAGCCGGCGGAACCTGACGTACACGCTTCGGAGGAAATAGCCGCAGGCGCAGTAATATTGACATCATTGCCCGTTACAGACACAGCGGCAACGGACTCATTGGCAGTTTTATACGCTGTACCCTCATTATAGTAGTTTACGCCGTAAATAAGACCAACGTTGTCGGTAACCGTGCCGTCCGCGGCGGTATTATCCGCAATGGTTGAAGTATTAACGGTAGTGCTTTCGCCAACATAAACGTTAACCGTACGCTCACTGGAGTATTTAACATTTATGGTGTAATTCACGTTGCCGATCGTAAAGGTTGTAGTGCCGGGGGTTACGCCGGTAAAGGATACGCCGGTGTAAGGCTTGGTATCAACGCTGGTGGTGGCAAAGGTATGCACTTCAGCAAAGTGGTAATAACTGAGAATAATATTCTGACTCAGTGTCCAGCCCACTTCATACTCAGCAATGTCATCCCAATTAAAGTAGTTCCTGCTATTATAGTACATATAGTACCTGTTGCCGTAGCGCTCCATATAGAATCCTCTATTGTCATACTGCCAATAAACAACATTAGAGGCAAGCACTATATCTCCGCTGCTGATACCCGGCTGCAAATCGTAGCCAATATAGAAATCGGTACCATCGCACCTTATGGTATAACCATTGCCGGTATTGGTCGAATTATTTATGGCGAACACGGTGGCCCTGGATAGATCCGTGGTGAGGCCGACAGTTTTATTGCCATAGTCCACGCTCATGTATCTGCCGTTGCCATCGGTGATTACAACGTTTCTCAGCGTTGTGGTAAGGCCGGACAGATCCAGCTTTTCGGACACTACGGTGCCGGTCTTAACATATTCCTTCGTTACGGCCCTGCCTATTGATTCGGTGGTGTTATCGGCCCGGACGTAGCCCTGCGCATCAACGGACATGGGCTGCCCCAAAGCATGGAATACATCCCACTCGCCCTTTTCGGTAGACTGTTTAGACCTATCGGTAAATTCGTCGTAGGTCAGATACTCATAGGGAGCCTCCGCGGTTCTTATTCTGCAATAACCGCCTACGGTTACAAACACCCACGCCTGCGCCTTATCAACGGAATCGGCCCAGGATTTAACATCCCTGGTAAGGAATTTGCCGTTGTCACCCATAATATAGAACTCGCCGGAATAGAACGTGTTCTTAAGGGTAGTGAAGGTATACTCGCCGTCCTCACCATATACATTTACGGTGGCTATGCTTGGATCAGCGGCAGAGTAGGTCTTATCGGCCTCATAGTAATTCTTGCCAAGTATAAGACCGGGGTTGGTCTGCGCGTTATCGGCGCCCTCTACTTCCTGAGTGGTGAAGTTTTTGGTTTCACCAACGTAAACGGTAACGGTTCTTTCGTTATCGTAGTTTACGTGAATATTATAGGTAACGTGGCCCACCTTAAGGACAGTATCGCCGGACGCAACACCGGTAATGCTTACAACGGTATAGGCAGGCTGGGTAAGATCCAGCACAGCGCCGCCGGAATAGACCTGTATGCCTACGCTTGCGGTATCCGATTCTTTGTTTGTCAGGCTCCAAAGGCTTGTTGCGCTGTAGCTCAAATAGTAATTGGCGACAGTAAGATCGTTGAGCTTATACTCAAAGTAGAAGCCGGCAGCCTGATCATAAAGCCATTCATAGGGGGTTTGGCTGAACGTTACAGCCGTAGTACCGTCCGCTGACAGATACCATTCACCATCGGCTATAGTGTAGCGGCCGTTAGCGGTTTTAGTTACGGTAAAGGTTGTAGCGGCAGCACTGTCCGCAGCAGTACCGACATTATTATTACCATTATGGACGAGGTACTGCTTATTGGTGCCGTCGTATACCAAGCCGGTGTAAAAATAAGTGCCGTCGGTATTCACAGTACCATATTTATTAACGACCGCAGCAGCGATGCCGGAATCCGCGTCAGTATCCACATCCAGAGCATAGCCATTGATGGTATCGTTATATGTATCGCCCTTACTTATGGTTACATCCTTTTCCACAGACTCCTGGGCGCTAACATTGATGGTATACATAACGTTGCCAATGCCGAAGCTGGTCGTTCCCGCCTTTAAGCCCGTAAAGGTTACGGCAGTATAAGGATGCGTATCCGCGTCCGCATAAACGGCATCGGATACAACCCTATAGAACCTGGATGCTTTGGTAGTGAGGCTGGCGACTTTTATCAGCTGCCAGGTAGTTCCGCTCTGGAAGCTCATAAGCCGCACGGTCTCATTGGTGCGCTGGCAGAATGTATTATAAGTATTGCTGTAGAAGCCCCATTCAACCTCCGAATCACTCAAGCAGAGGGAATAGCCGGCGCTCACATTGTCATTAAAGGCAAGGTATTTACCGTCCGCCGTCTTTATAGTGTAATAGTAATGTCCGGCATCATACCTTGATTTTGTTACGGTAAATACGGTAGCTTTGTTCTTATCCGTTGAATTGCCGATGGATCCATCTTCGCCTATAGCAAGATAATGATCGCTATCACAAATGACACCCCGGATAGAGTCATTCAAGGCCATAACAGAGTTATTTTCAAGATTGAGCGGGCCCTCGATTACCCTATCGGTAACATCCTGGTACGTATAGGACAGTTTAACAGGCTTGCCAACAACAACATTTGGGTAACCATTCTTATAAAAACCTTTTTCGCTGTCGAACATCCAGTTAATATTATAATTATTTCCTACTTCGAAGCCGTCGGAGCTGTTCCACAGATAATACAGTTCTTTTGGATCGGCGTGAACAGCAGGCTTTATATATCCTAAAAGATATCCATTATCTTCAGACAAATAATTTGACTTAAAGGCCCACAGGGAAGCTTCATTCACATCCTCAACCCACTGAACCTTTACGGGCAACGCGCCGTCCGTAAACCGGGCGTACTTGCCTTCGCTGTTCTGTATATAGAACTCTGTATATGACTCTTCTCCAATTTGAGACGCCTTAAGGTCGGTAATTGCCACTGTTTCGGCCTTACCGTCGCTACCGGTTACGGATACCGCGGCTACGGACTGATCATTGGTCTTATAGGTCTCGCCGGCTACATAGTAATTCTTGCCGTAGATAAGGCCGGGGTTAACAGCCGTATCGGAGGAATTATCGGCAAAGCCATTGATGGTAGTGCTTTCGCCAACCTTAACGTCAATTGTCCTAGAATCGTCATACGCACTGCTGACGGTAACATTGTATGTCACGAAGCCAACATTAACGGTAGCGGTGCCCTCAGCAACACCTGTTATGTATACGAAAGTATAGCTTTTAGAGATATCAAGCGCGTTTCCTGCTTCCGCCGCGGCTTTATCAGCGTACAGCAAGGCTGTAGTGCCCTCAGCGGGAGTGGTTACATCCCAACCCCCGTTGGTATAGCACAGATATTTCTTTGTTCCCTCTTCAACGAAGTAGAAGCCCGTTTCATCATAGCTCCACTCATAAGAAGTGCTTGAGGAAGGATTTTCGGGAGTGACATAGCCCTCGCCTTTTTTAATGGTATAACCATTCTCGCCCCTGGTTACAACAAGTTCCGCACCATTGGCATAACATTCTTTCGTTGCGCTGTCGTAAAGAACACCGGTATAAGAATTGTTTTCGCCATAAACTTGGGTGGTTACTTTAACCGTTTCATTATCAACGGTATATCCGGCAAAGCTGTAATCTTCTATTACAATCTGTTTAGTCTCACCGGGCTTAACGGTAACATCTGCCGCGTCGGTTACGGTTACGTTATATACGCAGCTTCCGACGGAAACCGTGGTTTTGCCAGGGGTTACGCCGGTAATGGTGAGCGTGGCATCGTTTTCTATCTTTTCGGTTTCAAACTGCACGGCATAGCCGAAGAAGCCCCAATAATGACCATTCTCATAATGGACATAGAAGATGCCATCTTCCTCATAAAGACGTCTTGGCCCAAGGGAGCTGATTACCCAATTGTACGGACCGGTTTTGCCGGACCCATCATCATGAATCCAGCGCCCGCTTGCAGCGTCCTTCAAGGCACTGCCTGACTTTTCAACAAGGCTAAGAATGCCGCTGGGAGTCTCTTCCCACGTTACTGTTTCGTTTGCAACGCGCAGGTAACCTTCCGTTCCGCGTATATAGAATTTGTCGCCATCTTCAATGCTGGTTATGCGCTTTTCAATAAAGTTTACGCTGTTATTGCCGGTGACTGCAGCGGTCGCAACAGAGCTATCAACTACCGAAAGAGCCTTGCCGCTGTAAAGCTCGGGGCGTATCGTTATAGTCGTCGTTTCGCCTTTCTTTACGGTTATATCCTCTGCCTTTGCCGTTACGGTAACAAAGATAGTATGATTCCCCAGCTTTACGGTTGTTTCGCCCGCTTTTTTGCCGGTGAATGTTAGAATTACATTGGCGCCGTCATCCGCATCAGTTTTCTCGTATGACAGGACAGTAGAATCGCCAATTATAACTTCGCCGATTGCATTAAAGTTCTGCTTTGTTGTAATAATCTGATTTGTGCCTTCAACAGGTACAGTCAGGAAAGCGTAGGTGCCATTGACTACGGTTATTTCATACTGAGTATCGCCGACAACTACCGTGGCTGTACCCTCGTCCTTAGCAAAGAATGTTATTTTGGAGCCGTCAGTGATCTTCTGTACGGCAGCAATAGATGCTTGTGTGTAATCGTTTGACTTATAAAGAAGGCCACCCAGGAAATATAATTCTACATCCGCTGTGCCGCTTATCTCAAAAACGCCATCACCATAGCCGAGATAGAAACCCGTTGATTCGATCTGCCACTTATTCTCACCCGCATAAGTCAACGAGCAGGCCTTATTCACATCGGTGTCGGAATAAAGTTTAAGTTCTTCGCTGTTGTAGCAAAGATAATAGCCAGCGTTATCCTTTATCACGTAGCTACTTCCGGACTCAACGGTTTCCGCTTCCGCGCCGTACGTGCCGGATTCTACAGTAGTACCTACTACAGCAGAATTTTCATCGGTTGTGCTCTGCAGGCTTACCTTTCCGTTTACAATATAGGATACGTCATCGCCTACGCTCATCACAAGGCGCTTGTAGTTAACCGCCGCGGCAGTAAGCGCATTCTCCGTGGCGGGGCGGGCATACTGCTCAAGCGGGGCAAAATCCTCGGTTACTATGGTTTCGGTTTCAATCTGCTCGGTTTCCGTCTGCTCGGTTTCCGTCTGCTCGGTTTCCGCAGGCTCGGTTTCAGGCGCGGCAGTTACCGCGTCGGTGCCGGTTTCCCCTTCGGCAAACGCGGTCATGGGCAGCACAGTTACAGCCATGAGCAGCGCAAGCAGCACACTAATCAGCCTTTTTGACGCTTGTTCTTTCATATTGTTCCTTCCTCCCGGAATACTTTACGCCAAAGCATATAGCCATAGGCATAGGCATAGCAATAGTAATACAGAGTATATTGTAGTATTGACTTGTGAATATTTCAAGAGTTAATAAAGCTCTTTTTCAGCAAAAACAAAGCCCCTCGAAAGCTCGAGAGGCTTTAGGAAAACCGGCTTTATTCGGGCAGGGAAACGGTTATGGTCGTGCCGCGGCCCGGCTCGGATTCAAGATTTATCTCGCCGTTATGATACAAAACGGCGTGCTTTACGATGGAAAGCCCAAGCCCCGTGCCGCCGCCGGCCTTGGAATGGGACTTGTCCACCCTGTAAAACCGCTCGAATACGCGCGGCTGATGCTCCTCGGGTATGCCTATGCCTGTATCCGCCACGGTTACGGTTGCCTTGCCGCCCTGCTCGGCCACGGTTACGGTTACGCTGCCGCCTTCAAGATTATACTTAACCGCGTTGTCACAGAGATTGAATATAACCTCATAAAGAAGCCGCCTTACGCCGTTTACGTATACGCTGTTTCCGGATACGGACACGGATACATTTCTTTCCTTTGCCTTTTCGGCAATATCGTCCGCGGCCTCTTTTGCAACCGCCGCAAGGTCAACGCGCTCAAAGGGCATCTCGCAGCCCTCGTCAAGCTGAGAAAGCCTTATAATATCGCCTATAAGGGTTACAAGGCGCTGCGCCTCCCGACGGATATGGCCCACAAAGCGGGGCATATCCTCGGATTTTACCATGCCGTTTTCAATAAGCTCCGCGCTGCCTATAATGCCCTGAAGCGGAGTTTTAAGCTCGTGCGAAACATTTGCCGTGAACTCGCGGCGCATGGATTCCGCGTTCTGCCGCTCCGTAATATCAAAGCTTAGTATAACCGCGCCCACGGTGCTGCCGTTTGACTCGATGCGGCTTACGTCAAGCTGATAAACCTTGCCGCCGCGATCGATTACGGTTTCGCCATGACCGGAGGAAAAGGCGGTGTGTATGGTGCCGTTAAGCTGCGGGTTGCGGTCTATTGTTATAAAGTCCTTGCCCTCATAATCCTTTTCAACGGCGAAAAGGGCCTTTGCCGCGCCGTTCATGCTGACTATGGCGCCGTGCTCATCAAGCAGCACAAGGCCTTCCTTCATGCAGCCGGTTATGGCGCCGAACTCGTCCTTTTTCTTTTCAAGCGCCCTAAGCTGAGAATCAATCTGGTTGTGCTGACGGTTTATGCGGCTTAAAAGCGGGGCGATCTCCTCATATGAGTCATTCTCAAGCGGATGATCGAGATCCAGCGAATTAAGCGGGGCGACGATTCGCTGCGAAAGACGGTTTGCCATTACAACCGCGAGCACAAGCGCCGCAAGCACGATTACCACAACGGGCCTTAACATGCCGAGGGCAAGGGTTGCTATGGTCGCGCGGCTTACGGAAATTCTTATTACGCTGCCATCCGAAAGGAGCTTGGCGTAATACATGGTTTTCTGCATAAGGGTCGCGGAGTAGCGCGTACTATGTCCCTCCCCGCTTTCAAGCGCCTGCTTAACCTCCTCGCGCTCGGCGTGGTTATCAAGGGTTGAAGCGTCGCTTTGATTATCGAATTTAACGTTGCCGTCCGCGGCAATCCACGTTAGGCGGTATCTTTCGCCCGCTAAACGGGAAAGGTACTCCTCCCCGCCCTGCTCAACGCCCGCCGCCGCAAGCTCCAGCTGATCCTTAAGCTCGTTTTCCTGCAGGCTTGCGAAGTATTCATACAAGCAGTCCATCGCTATGATAAGGCTTGCGAGCAGTATTATGCCCGCAACGAGCATTATTGCCCTGAATATTCTTTTTGTCATTGCCCATCCTCCATACGGTAGCCAACGTTTCTTACTGTTTTTATGGCCTCGCCGCTCTTACCGAGCTTTTGGCGAAGCGTTCTTATATGCATGTCTATAGTGCGGGTTTCGCCTATATAATCGGTACCCCAGACGCGCTCCATAAGCTGCTCACGCGTAAACGCCGTGCCTACATGGGAAAGGAAAAGCTTCAGCAGCTCATATTCCTTGTATGTAAGCTCCACGCGCTCGCCGTTCGCCGTTACGGTATGCTCATCGGTATTCATGCTTATGCCGCCAAGGGCAAGCACAGCACTTTCCTGCTTTACGCCGCAGCGCCTGAGCACCGCCCTAACGCAGGAGATAAGCTCCATAACCCCGAAGGGCTTAACAAGATAGTAATCCGCGCCAAGGTCAAGGCCCTGAATTTTATCGTATTCGCTGCCCTTAGCCGTTGCCATTACAACGGGGATTTTGCTGAGCACGGCGGATGATCTTATGCGCCTTAGAAGCTCTATGCCGTCTATGCCGGGCAGCATAACATCAAGCACGATAAGCTGTGGCTTATCCTTTTCGGTGGTTATGGCGGAATAAAAGCTTGTGCCGTCCTCAAAGCCCCTTGCCTCAAAGCCCGCGGAGCTTAGCGCGTATACCTCAATATCCCGTATGCTTGCGTCGTCCTCCACGCACCATATCATGCAAATTATTCCTCCTTATGCACGCCTGTTACGGAGAATATGACCCACTCGGCAATATTCACGGCGTGGTCGGCTATGCGCTCAAAGTACTTGGCTATCATAAGCAGATCCAGCAAAAACTCGCCGTCAGTGGGGTTGGCCGCTATCATTTCGATCAGGCGCTGCTTAACCTTGTCAAAATAGGCATCGACAACGTCATCCGCGGCAATAACACTCTCCGCTGCTATTGTATCACGTTCTACATAAGCGTCCACACTGTCCGTAACCATTTTTATGGCGGCGTTGGCCATTTCCTGCATAAGCTGCTCACTGCCGATGCTTCTGCCGCTGAGATAGGTTATTATCTCCGCTATGTCCTCCGCCTGGTCGCCTATGCGCTCCATATCGGTTATCATCTTAAGGGCGGCAGAAATCTGCCTTAAATCGCGCGCGACGGGCTGCTGCTGCAGCAAAAGCTTAAGGCACATAGATTCTATGCTGCGTTCCTTGCGGTCTATTTCCGCGTCAACGCCCGCGACCTTGGCGGCAAGCACCTTATCACCGCCGATAAGCGCCTCTATGGCCAAGCTTATGGCTTCCTCGCACATAGCGCCCATTTCTATAAGTTCCCTGTTCAGCTCTGCAAGCTGATTGTCAAAGCGGCTTCTCATTAACCGAACCTCCCCGTAATGTAATCCTCTGTACGCTTATCCGTAGGCTGAGAGAAGATTTCCTCCGTACGGCCGTATTCTACAAGCTCTCCCAGCAGGAAGAACGCCGTGTTGTCCGAAATTCTTACGGCCTGCTGCATATTGTGGGTAACAATAACTATTGTATACTGCTCCTTTAACTGCATGGCAAGCTCTTCTATTTTTGAAGTTGAAATAGGATCAAGGGCGCTAGTGGGCTCATCCATAAGCAAAACATCCGGCTCAACCGCAAGCGCGCGGGCAATGCAAAGCCTTTGCTGCTGGCCGCCCGAAAGGCCGAGCGCGTTCTTTTTAAGCCTGTCCTTAACCTCGTCCCATATAGCGGCGCCGCGCAGGGATTTTTCAACTATATCGTCAAGCTTAGCCCTGTTCCTTATGCCGTGGGTACGCGGGCCGTAGGCAATATTGTCATATATGCTCATTGGAAATGGATTTGGCTTCTGGAAAACCATGCCTATCTGGCGCCTAAGCTCGCTTACATCTACGCCCGGGGCGAATATGTCCTCTCCCTTATATTCAACGCTGCCCGTTATCTTAACGCCCTGTACCAGATCGTTCATGCGATCCAATGTTTTAAGGAACGTGGACTTGCCGCAGCCGGAAGGGCCTATAAGGGCGGTGATGCTGTTTTTAGGAATTTCTATATTTATGTTTTTCAAAGCCTGATGCGTACCGTACCGCAGGCAAAGCTCTTTTACGCTTATAATGCTCTTTTCTTGGGCTTCCATATTCATTCTCCTTTCTCTGCCGGGTTTATATCTGCTTTTTATTCTTAAAGTGGCGCGCTGCAAGCTCCGCGGTAAGGTTTATGACAAGCGTAAGTATCATAAGTATTGCCGCTATTGCGAACGCCGTATCAAAATCTCCGCGCTCCTTGGCGTATATATACAGCGCCACGGTAAGCGTTGCGCCTGAGCTTGAAAGCCCGGCGAAGAATCCTTTTACGGTATGCGCGAGACCCGCCGTGAAAAGCAGGGCCGCGGACTCGCCGAGTATACGGCCGACCGAAAGTATGCAGCCGGTTATAACGCCGTCAACGCAGCTTGGCAGCACAACCGTGCGTATTGTTCTCCACTTGCCGGCGCCCAGGCCGAACGCGCCCTCGCGATAGCTTTGAGGCACGGTTTTAAGGCTTTCCTGCGTTGTGCGCATAACGGTGGGCAGGTTCATTATAACAAGCGTAAGCGCGCCCGCCTTAATTGAGGTGCCCATCTTAAGGAACTCGCAGAAGAACAGCATGCCCACAAGGCCGTATATAATGCTCGGTATGCCCGAAAGGGTTTCCGCCGCGTATTCTATTACGCCTACAAGCTTTTTGTTCGTGGCGTACTCGCTAAGGTATATAGCGGCGCCCACGCCGAGCGGAAGCACGATTACTATGGTGGCGATCACGATATAAATCGTATTGAGTATATCGGGCAGAATGCCTATAGTGTCGTTCAGTATGCTGGGGGCCGTTGAAAGCAGCTGCCAATTTATATTGGGTATGCCGTGCCAAAGCACATAGCCTATCAAAAACAGCACCAGCGCGCCTATGAGCACCGCGGACAGATGCATGATAAGCTTCATGGCTATTGTATACGCCCTGCGCTTAAAAGAATGCTTTCCGTTCATTCGCTTACGCCTCCTTGTTACGCTTGAGGAAGAAATTGAGCACCGCGTTTATAAGCATTATAAACACGAACAGTATCAGCGCTATTGAAAGCAGCGCCTGGCGCTGCAGGCCGCTTGAATAGGACATTTCGCTCGCAACGGCCGTTGTAAGGAACCTTACGCTTTCAAACAGGCTTGGCATATTGGCTACATTGCCTGAAACCATCATAACCGCCATGGCCTCGCCTATCGCCCTGCCTACACCAAGGACTACCGCCGCGGCGATACCGCTTCGCGTGGCCGGGACGGACACCCTGAAATACGTTTCCACCTCGTTCGCGCCGAGAGCCAATGACGCGTCCTCGTATTCCTTCGGCACTGCCTCAAGAGCCGTTACGGAAACCTTTATTATTGAGGGCAGTATCATAATGGCCAGCACTATTATTGCCGCAAACAGGCTTGCCCCGTCCGGCACATTGAATATTTTTCTTATGCCGGGCACAAGCACCAGCATGCCCACAAGGCCGTATACAACGCTCGGTATGCCCGCAAGCAGGCTTACGGCGGACTGCATTACGGTTTTAAGCTTTTTGGGGGCGAACTTGGCAATATAAACGCTTGCCATAAAGCCGACAGGCACGCCAAGCACTATGGCTCCGCAGGTGCCGTAGATACTGGTAAGTATAAAGGGCAGAATACCGAAGGAAGGTTCGGTAGTGGTGGCGGTTGAAGCCCACTCCCGGCCGAACAGGAACGGTATAAGGCCGATTTTCTTTATTGCGGGCAGGCCGGATATTATAAGATAAACCGTTATCAGCAGCACGCAGCCCACGGTTATAAGCCCGGCCGCAAGGAATATTCCGTGCACTATGGTTTCCGCCGACTTAGCCGCTTTTTTCTTAGCCGCTTTTTTCATTAATTGCTTCATGCCTGCTCCTTTCCGCTTAACATAGATCTCGGACGGCTTATTGGACCGCCCTTGGGATTACTTATTCTTTTCACTCTCAGTCAGCCGCGGCAACCGCACCGGCATTGGAGATTACCTCGGCCGCATCGGCGCTGGTGGCGTAATCGAAGAACTTCTGAGCGGTTTCGCTAAGCTCGGTGCCTTCCTTTGTTACCAGCACGAAGGGGCGCTGTACAACGTAGCTGCCGTCCTTAACGGTTTCTTCGCTGAGGGTTACACCGCCTACGGACAGGGCCTTTACGGTATCCTTAACAGAGGCAAGGGAAGCATAGCCGATGGCGTTGGGATTCTGGGACACGGTGGTTATAACATCACCGGTGGAGGTGAGCTCCTGACGATACCGGCAAGCATCGGTGGTGCCGGTGATGGACTCAAAGCCATCCCTGGTGCCGCTGCCGGCTTCACGGCCGATAAGCACGATTTCCGCATCGTCGCCGCCAACATCCTTCCAGTTGGTGATCTCGCCGGTATAAATCTTGGCGATGGTTTCAATGTCAAGGTCGTTTACGGGGTTATCGGGATGAACGATTATCGCGATGCCATCGTAAGCAAGAACGGTTTCCACCAGGCCTTCGGCCTTCTCATCGTCCTTGAGGCTTCTGCTGGAAAGACCGATATCGCAGCGGCCTTCAAGCACGGCTTTGATGCCGGAGCCGGATCCGGTGGGGTTATAAGTGAAAGTAGTGCCGGCGTTCTGGTTGGTGAAGGACTCACCAAGGGCGCCTATTACCTTTTCCATGCTGGTTGAGCCATCGGTTGAAACGGTACCGCCGGCAGTGGTGGCAGCAGTCTGGCTCGCGCAGCCTACTAACAGGGCAGCCGCGGTTACGGCGGCAAGTACGAACATAATCATCTTCTTCATGGTTTTTATCTCCTTTCGGTTCCTTCAAATCATTTACTTTATGCTTATATGATATTCGCGACATGTAAAATCAAAAAGAAGCGTTATGTAAAATCCATGTCAAATCGAAAAAAGGCCGAATTTGCGCACAAAAAAGCGGCAGTACGCACTGCCGCCGGAAGTTTTTGTTTATTCTTTTGTAAAACTCGGCCCTATTAATAGTTCTCGGCCTTTATTTCAAAATAGGACTTGGGATGCGCGCACACGGGACATACCTCGGGAGCCTTGGGACCCACATGGATATGGCCGCAGTTACTGCACTTCCAAACCACAACGCCATCGCGCTCAAACACTATGCCCGCCTCTATATTCGCAAGCAGCTTATTGTAGCGTTCCTCATGCTCCTTCTCTATTTTACCTACCGCCTCGAACAGATACGCTATGCGGGTGAAGCCCTCTTCCTTGGCTTCCTTGGCGAACTGAGCGTACATATCGGTCCACTCAAAGTTTTCACCGGCCGCGGCATCCTTAAGATTGGCAATGGTATCGGGCACGGCGCCATCGTGCAGCAGCTTGAACCACATTTTGGCGTGTTCCTTTTCGTTGCCGGCGGTTTCCTCAAAAATATCGGCTATCTGGTTATAGCCCTCTTTCCTGGCGGCGGAGGCATAATAGGTGTATTTGTTCCTCGCCTGGCTTTCGCCGGCAAACGCCGTCATCAGATTAGCTTCGGTTTTGCTTCCCTTAAGTTCCATTTTTTGTTTCTCCCTTTCATTATTCATTTTTGTTGAACGCCCGTGCTGCGTTATTCGCGCTCCGCAGCGGCGCATTTTGCGCATATTCCGGAAAAAAGCATGCTTACCCCGTCCACAAATATCTCGCCTTGCTCATTCGCGGCCGAGCAGACATCGGGCAAGCTGACCATTATATCGAACATTTTTCCGCAGCGCCTGCACACTGCGTGATTATGCTCGGTTATATTCCCATCGAACCTGTCCGCCCCGTTGGGGTTTGGTATTTTAAGCACCGTTCCCGCCTCGGAAAGCTGGTTAAGATTGCGATACACGGTTGCGATGCTTATGCCCGGGTTTTGCTCCCTAACAAGCTCGTGCAGTTCGTCCGCCGTGGGGTGCACGGGATTCTGCCTGAGCGTATTAAGTATTATTTCCCGCTGCCGTGAGTATATCATGCTTCATCTCCTTAAGAACGATAACAGTTCTTAATCTTATTATATTCCAATTTGAAAGTATGTCAATAATTATTTTATCATTGGTTATAAAAAGAACTCCGGATCGCTCCGGAGTTCTTATTTGCCTTTTCTAATTCACCGATATACCGCACTGCGGAACAAAGGGGATTAGCCCCAAAGGTGGGGGACGTTCTGCGTCCGCAAAAAACGGAGGCTAAGTTATAAGCCGAAGCTTACCTTCCCCTGCGCGCCTGGAAGCAGGCAGAGCAGTAGATGGGCCTGTCGTTCTTGGGAACGAAAGGAATCTTGGTGGGCGCGCCGCACGCCGCGCAAACGGCGTCATACATCTCACGCTCGCCGGAGCGCTGGGATTTACGAGCGTTCCTGCACGCCTTGCAACGGATGGGCTCATTCTGGAAGCCCTTCTCGGCATAGAATTCCTGCTCACCGGCCGTGAAAACGAATTCAGCGCCGCAATCCTTGCATACCAATGTCTTGTCCTGGAACATGTGTGTGTTTCCCCTTGTAAATTTATTTTTGCTGTACCAAACCCCGGCTGACCTGGTCTTTGCCCCCACACTCGCCGTCAGGAGCTTTCGCTACTGAGCTTATTGCCTCCCACTACCGGCCCTCTCGCGCATTAAAACGCGGACGGACTTACATCTAAGCCGCACCATGCTCACGGGCGCTTTGGCCCGCTTATGTGGATCGTTTTGCCTGCGACTGGCATCGACTTTCAACCACAGACCCGAAGTGTTGGTATAACTTTTACTATTATATTGCACCGTTTAGAAAAGTGCAATACATTTTATTCCATAAAAATTATATATTTTTGCTTATCTGTGGGGCATTTCGTCGTATGCCGCGCGCGGTCCGCCAACATATTTCGGCCTTGTACGCGCCATTGTAACGTTCGCCTCGCCTATGTGACGGGTCTTGGCGTGAACCGGAACAACAACCGGATGCAGATGCATTCCGATGAACGTGCCGCCTATATCCATGCCGGCGCTCGCCCTGCCGCGAAGATCCTCCACCATTACATGATCCTCAAAGCGCGCCACGGCTTCCATTGAGAATGCGCCGCCCGCGTGCAGCTGCGGCTTTACCCACACCTGCTGAAGCTGATACTTTTCCATGCACTCGCGCTCAACTACGAGGCAGCGATTAAGATGCTCGCAGCACTGCACGGCAAGATAAAGCCCATGTTCCTTTACCTTTGGCAGTACGGCATCCATAATTGCCTTTGCGGCCTCAACGCTTGAGCCGGTGCCTATAAGCTTGCCCATAACCTCGCTTGTGGAGCAGCCCACAACCAATATGTCGCCCTTTTTAAGGGTATCGGCGGCGTAAAGCAGCTCGTCTATCGCGGCGTTGGCCTGCGCGTTTATGCTTTCATATGTGCTCATATGTTTTTCCTCCTTTTTGCCCTGTACAAGCGGAATAATTATAGCACAAAAGCACAGCCGTAGCAAAAAATATAAATTATAACTGCTAATGACGCATACATCTTTGGCTCTAATTTTTGCAGTCTGCTCCAAATCAGTTCAAATAAGTAAGGATAAAGTTCATCAAGTCAAGACAAATTATAGCTAACCAAGCGAAGCTTTCCGTATGCGAAATCATTATTCTATAACAGCACCTTAATTTTGCACACTTAACTTAATTGAAAATGCCCGCCTTTTTCAAGGCGGGCATTGCTGTTAAGAGCTTTATATTTGACTGTCCATTTTAACGGGATTGTCTCCTGCGGCAAACGGCAAGCAGTACTATCGCCGCCGCTATACACACAAATGGCAGTACGCTCTCCGCCGCGCCGGTCTGCGGGGGCAGAGGAATTGTGGCATTGCTTATGCTGACGGGCTCAAGCCTCGTATCAAGCAGCTTAAGCGCGTCCTCTATTTCCTTAAGGGATGTCGCGAAGCCTATCCTTGCGGTCGCTTTTCTCGCTATTTCCTTTGCCTGCTTATAAACGTCCGTTCCGGCGCTTGAAAGATACTTGTTTACAAGCTCGAGAGCGTTTTCCTTCTTCGCCTCAAGCTTGTCCTCGGATACGATATCTGCGGTATATGTTATGCCGTTGTTGCGTATAACGTACAGGTTCACGGTGTCGCCCGCGGCAATCTTTTCCGTCAGCTCATCGGACAGATTAAGCGTTCCATCGCTGTTTACGGTAATGTCGTAATAGAACTTGTTGGCGGAAAGCTTCTTGCCGGCCTTAACCTCGCTCGCGAGCGTGTACGCTATAACGCCGCAGCCGGAAACGGAGTCCTTGCCGGATGTGAAGCTTTCGGGCAGGGTTATATTCTCGCCGTCCTCGGCAAGCTGAATGGTTTTGCTGTCAATCATCTTAGCAGCCACGGGTACGCGCACAACGGAGGAAGTCTTTACTTTTTTGCCTACAACGTACATCACGCCGCGGGGATTGCCGTTGTTGTAACTTGATATGGCGGTTGAAAGTTCATCAGCCGTGCAGGTTCCGAATACGGCGCCGCTTTCAAGCTCGCTTGTGTCGCCCCTCGGGCAAAGCGTTTTGAATATAACCGTTCCGTCGGGTTGCGTTTCGTATGCGTAAACTATAACCTGACTTGTACTGCTGCTGTTTGTGGTATCAAGCTTGCCGCCGTGTACATAAAGGCCGACTATGTTGCCGTCCGCTATAGCCTGCTGTATAAGCGTGGGGTTGGCGCCATACTGAGTATAAGCCTTATGCCCAAACAAACCGGCTTTGAATATGGTGTAAGCCCAGTTGCCCCAGTCGGTGTTGAAGTCATAGCCGTTCAGAGCCACTTCCTCAAACAAAGCATTGGAACCTTCGCTGTTTACCATCATAAGCATCATGTTCTCAAAGCGCCAGCCTGCCATGCCGCTCGCGTGGCCGTAAGCGCTTGTCGCGGTAACGTCTATTGACGCGGAAGCCGGCAGGTTGTCTGCGGATGTGCTGCCTGTGTATACCGCTTCGCTCGGGTCGTAGGTGGACTTTTTATAGGTGAAGTTAATTCCAAATACGGTTGGTACGTTGCCATCCTCATCGGCGCGGAGTTTTACGCGGAATTGAACATCCTTAACGTTGGCTATGGAACTGCTGCCGAGTACCGTGAGTATATCTGTGCTGAGATTAAGGTCAGCGCCCTTTTCGGCGTTGGACATGCTGGCTATGCCGGAGCCGAACTTGCCCCAGGTGAACCAGTCGCTCCACGCTCCCTCGGCACGCTCCGCTATCGCGCGAACCTGAAGCTCAACGCTGGAAGCGCCGGGCGTAACGGCATTTATGGTGGCCATCAGATACTCCCAAGCCCATTCGTTGGAATAAATGGGAGTTGTGTAAATACCGGAGGTTTCGCCGCTCGCAAGCGTTATCTCGCCGCTCTTGCGCTTCGCGCCGCCGCTTAACGTGCCTTCGTTAAGGTCAACGTGAACAAGGTTGCCGCTCGTGGCAACGGTTTCATAATCCTCGACCACAACCTGCGCCTTGGCGCTTGTCGCAGTAATGGTCGCGGTATAGCGGCGGCCGTTGTTTACCATAGCGTAAACGGTTATCGTGCGGGATTCGCCTTCGGGCACGCCGGCTTTATAAAGGGCATCACCCGCGTCAAAGGCCAAATTGCCGTCGTCGTCATTCTTTATTCCGGTGTAGAAGAATGTATTGTTCGCGCTTACCTGAATGCGGTTGTCATAAACTATGGAGGAATCGCTCGCTACGGATTCGGTGGTCTTTATGCCCTCGATTGTATAGGCCAGAACACCGCGACCAAGCGTCGCGCGCTTCCCTGACGTAAAGTTGGTAAGATCAACTTTGCTGCCGTTTGATTTAAGCGTGTAAACGTTTGCATCGCCTGTAGCCTCAAGCGTGGCATCAAGGCGCTTTACGCCGGTTACCGGTGCACCTGCCTCGGGCTCGGCGGATATAACATAAACGGTTCTGGACTGCCAGCACGCGTCAAAGTATTTCCACTGGTAGCGGTGGAAGGACGTGGCGTCGCTTCCGGAGTAAGTATCGCTGGATATAAGATACAGGCTATCAAAATTGCTTGTGTCGCCACCTTCAAACTCATAACCTATTATGGTTATAAGGTGGCCGCCGGTTCCGCCGTAGGCACCGGGCAGGTAGGGATAAGAGCTTGTCGAATCGGGGCTGTATGTAACGGAAAGACCAACGCTGCGGCCGTTGGCAAGCTCCTGAAGAACAATGTTTATGTCGCCGTACTGCAGATAGGAATTGTAGCCGTATAAGCCAGCGGCGGAAACGCAGTAAGCCCAGTTGCCAAAGCCGTAATTAAAGTCCTGCACGGAAAGCGCCAGCTCCTCGGGCAAAATGTCAAGCTCCGGGTCGCGCGCGTTGAGCATTACGGATATGGTGGAGGGGCTGCATATGCTGCCGCCTATCTCGGGATCACGTATCATCTGCGAATACGCGGGGGATGCGTTCATCTTTGATGCGGGCAGAGTGGCAACGGGGGTTTCGGCATAAGCCGTAACAACGTCCCCACCCTTTACGGAGAAGCAGAACTGCCTCAGCACAGGTGACTGCAGCGACGCGTTGTCGCGGCGGAGCACCGCGCGGAACTGAGCCTTTGTTATTGTGCCGCCGGGGATATATTCGTCTATAGAATCGTCGTCATTGCATCCGCGAAGAATGCTCATGCCGTATTTGCCCCAGGAGAACCATTCGTCCCACGTGTCGTTGGTATACGCGCGGGCGTATATCTCAACGTGGGTGCCGTCGTAAATGGCGGCGTTCCAGGAGGATGTCATTTTATAAAAGTCGGCTATTTTGTATACTGCGGAGGTGAATGTGCCCTCGGTAACGCCGTCGGCAAGAGCGACCGCGCCGTTTCCTACGGCGGTCAGCACAAGACCGCTCATCTCTCCTGCGTTAAAGTCGGCTTCCGTTGTAATCTTGATCAGGTTTATTGCCGTAGCGTCTATTTCCCCGTACTCGGCCAAAACTGCCGCGGGTACAATGCAGAACGCCATCAGCAATGCCAAAATCAGTGCCAATAGTTTTCGTTTCATTCGTTAATATGCTCCTTCCTGCATTTTACTTTATAAAACGGTTATAATTACGGATTCAATGCTGAAAACCGATAATTATCAATATAATAATATAGAGTTTTACCCACGCGGGTGATGAAAATGCTTGTGCAAAAATGGTTTTTTGGTTTAATAAAGCAGACACGATACTGCGCTAACTGAGAAGATTTTAGCAGAGAAGCGGGTTGTATTCAAGCTTTTTCCAAACATATTTGACATTACCATAACAAAAAATATACTGCCGTTGAAAAAAGGTATGCGGCCGTGTTATAATTTGGGCAATCCACTTTTTATTAAGGTGTCAAAAAAGGAGTCAACCATGAAAATTACAGAAGTCCGGCTCGGAATGATTTCCGTGCCGCTGCGTGTACCCTTCAAGACCGCCCTGCGCTCCGTAAACAGCGTTGAAGACGTGGTGGTTGAAATTCACACCGACACAGGTGCCGTGGGCTTTGGCGAGGCGCCACCGACCGGCGTTATAACCGGCGACACCACCGGCGCTATAATCGGCGCGCTTAAGGATCACATTATAAAAACCCTTGTAGGCCGCGACATAGACGACTTTGAAAGCGTTACAAAGGCGCTTAACGGCTGCATAGTTCACAACACCTCCGCCCGCGCGGCCGCAGACATGGCCCTTTGGGATCTTTATGGCCAGCTTCATAAGATTCCTGTTTATAAACTGCTTGGCGGCGGACGCAACAGCATAGTTACGGACATTACCATAAGCGTAAACAAGCCCGAGGAAATGCAGCGCGACGCCATAAACGCCGTTGAGCGCGGCTACGACTGCCTTAAGGTAAAGGTAGGCAGCGATCCTTCGCTGGATGTTGCGCGCCTGAGCGCCATTCGTGAGGTTGTGCCCAAGGATATATGCATCCGCATAGACGCCAACCAGGGCTGGACTCCCAAGCAGGCCGTTCGTATACTGAACGACATGCAGGACAGGGGCCTTGACATAGAGTTTGTTGAGCAGCCCGTAAAGGCGCTTGACCTTGACGGAATGAAATACGTTACCGAGCGCAGCTACGTGCCCGTACTGGCGGACGAGAGCGTATTCAGTCCCGCAGACGCGCTGAAGATCATGCAGATGGGCGCGGCGGACATGGTAAACATAAAGCTTATGAAGTGCGCCGGCATAACCAACGCCCTTAAGATTGCCTCCGCAGCCGAGGTTTACGGCGTGGAATGCATGATAGGCTGCATGCTTGAGGCCAAGATAAGCGTTACCGCGGCCGTGCATCTTGCGTGCGCCAAGAGCATAATAACCAAGATTGACCTTGACGGCCCCGTTCTCTGCAAGGAAGACCCCATCATCGGCGGCGCCGTATTCAACGAAAAGATGATTTCGCTGCCCAATGAACCCGGCCTTGGCATAAAGGGTATTGAGGAAGGCAAGATACATTACATCGACTAATTCTTCCTTAAAAAAGAAAGCAAAGGAGGCTGCGTAAACATGGACTATCGCGAAATGGCGGGAAATTCCGTATCGCTGCTGGGCTACGGATGCATGCGTTTCCCCACCACCGAAAACGGTGAAATAGACGAGGCGCGCGCCGAAAAGCTGCTGCTGCACGCATATGAGCAGGGCATAAACTACTTTGATACCGCATGGCCTTATCAAAAGGGCAAAAACGAGCCCTTCGTAGGCAAGGTATTAAGCAAGCTTGATCGCCAAAGCTACTATGTGGCCACAAAGCTGCCTATATGGGCCGTGGAAAGTTTGGATCAGGCAAAGGAAATATTCAACACTCAGCTTGAGCATCTTCAAACGAGCTACATTGACTATTATCTTATTCACGCGCTTGATGCCGCAAGGTGGGACAAGGTGCTTGAGCTTGGCATTATACCCTTCCTTGAGGAGCAGAAGAGGCTTGGGCGCATAAAGAACATAGGTTTTTCGTTCCATGCCCCGTACGGTGTATTCAAGCGCATAATAGACTACCGCAAGTGGGACTTTTGCCAGATACAGTTTAACTACATGGACACCGAGCATCAGGCGGGCCTTAAGGGCATTGAGTACGCCGAAGGCAAGGGCGTGCCAATGGTTATAATGGAGCCGGTTAAGGGCGGTTCTTTGGCCACGCTTCCCCCCTACGCTTCCGACCCGCTTACCGAGGCAACGCCCGGCAAGTCCATGGCATCGTGGGCACTGCGCTATGTGGCAAGCTTTGACAACGTAAAGGTTATACTCAGCGGCATGAGCGACGAGGCTCAGCTTGACGACAATCTTTCAACCTTCTCACCCTACGAGCCCTTCTCCAACCGCGAAAAGGTTGCCCTGGACGCTGCCATAACCGCGCTTAAGACCAGGCCCAACAACGGCTGCACGGGCTGCAAATACTGCCTGCCCTGCGCAAGCGGCGTTCAGATTCCGCAGATATTCCGCGTTTGGAACGACTATCAGCGCTACCAGAACGAGGCTACCGCCGCGGAGGATTATAAGGACATACCCCCGCTCGGACGCGCGCAGAACTGCATACGCTGCGGCATGTGCGAAGAGCGCTGCCCCCAGGGAATAAAGATTCGCGAGGATCTTAAGACGATCGCCGCGCAGCCCTGGGCAAACGAATAAAAATCAACCGCAAGACCGCTGCAACGGCATAACCCGCAGCGGTCGTTTTATATTCAAAGCAGGCTTTTAAGCGGCGCTCTCGCCCTTTAGCTTGCCGCGCATACAAAAAAGCACCGCCCGGTACTATTCCAAGCGGTGCTTTTTACGTTCTTTGTTTTTACTTACTCTGTAATCTCTTCCCCATTGTTGCCATCGCCGCCTGTTTCGGGAGCGGGTTCAGTGGGGATAAGTATCAATCCGTCCTGATTCTCGTAATAGTTCGACACGGTCTCCGTGGGTTCTTCGGAGGGCACCGTATTTTCGTCTGTTCCGTCCGTTTCTATCGGCTGTTCCTGCTCGGGTATTATGCCGCCCGGTTGCGGTACCGATACTGCGTTAGGATCAATTATGATCAAATCTTCGCTTCCATCGTTTTCAGCCGAGACGGCCGCCTGCTCGGGAGCCGTACCGTATACAAACTCGCTTGTTATAGTGTTCGCTTCGGTTCTGCCGTCGTCAAAGCAGTTTCCCCAGCGGGGATAGAACTCTATTTTCGTTTCTGCGGGGACATGCGCGGTAAACGTAAGGGAATTGCCTACAATAATCTGCTCCGTATAGTATATTTCTTCGCCTATAACGACCTTGCAGTATCCTGTTGCGCCGCTGGTGCCGGATGCGGTAAGCGTTATCACGCAGGTATTGATTTGCGCCCGGTCGGACTGTACCGCCGAATCGGTATTCTGCGCGGCCTGCACCGTATAAGAATTTCCTTCGTTTTGGAGCGCAATCTCCGTTTCTTCGTTAATCTTACAGTTAAGCGTATATGACGGCGTGGTTATAGTTGCCGTTGCGGTGGAAACAGAGACGCTGAACCAGGCCCAGCTTATTCCGCAAAGGCAAACCATGCAGGCAAATATGGCAAAAACAGAAGGGGCTAAAATATGGAAAAGCCCTTCAGTTTGCTTTTCGTTCTTCGTTTGCTTTGGCCTGTTTTTCTGCCGCTGATACAGCCGCATTACCGTGCGCTCCTTTTCGTGTATTTACGCTTTGAGCAATCAAAAGGCGCAGCTTTTAATTGTACCCTTTGATTGCCCCTCCGCCCGAAGGCGGAGAGGACTTGGAAACTAATTGATTACAGCTAAACTGCAAATAGCTTTAATTATTTGACCGTATAGCTTGTAGCACTGACTACATAAGCGCCATTGCTGTCCGTCGTACCGCCGGAAACAACGCTTTCTTTATTAGCCATGTCGTTAAGCTTGATTGCGCCAGCAGCGCCCTGGAAGGTGCCACCGGTGATTGTCAGATTGGTGTAGCTTGCAGTTGCATCCTTTGCATTTCCTTTATCCGTACTTACAGAAATGCACTCGAGAAGGCCATAGCTGTTCTCACTGATGAATGTACCACCGCTGATGGTAACATCAAGCTTCTTCGGGCAGTTATCAGCCTCGTCGCTTACCAAGCAGATGGCAGCACCGGAATTCTTGTTATAGCTATACGGACCTTCGGCAGGATCGTTTTTAGCGTCCGTCGATTTATATGTACCGCCGGTTATGTTAACAATACCGCTCTTGAACATCAGAGCATTGCCACTTGTGGCAAAGCCTTCTGTTGTAGATGTACTCGTTGTTATAATATCTCCTGCCAAATTCCACTTCGCATATCCGGCTGCGGCGATACCGGAACCATATGCAGTTATCTTAGAAGTTTTGCTCAAAGTGATTTCGGGAACATTTCCTGTTGCCTGAACAAATTCCCAATCAAGCTTAATACCTTCGTTTATAGCATTAAGTGTTCCGTTTACAATCACCTTTACACCATATTCCTGGGTTTTGTTTTGGTCATACGAAATAGCAATACAAGTATCAGCCTTAATTGTTATATCCTTACCAACAACAAGCTTGGTATAGTCTTCGGCGTTGGGATCAGACGAGCCAACCACATATACAGCAGGTGTAGTTCCTTTGGGACTCGAGATTGTTCCCTCGCCCGTCAACTCAAGCGTTCCGGCTTTAACCAATATGTAGTTATCTTCAGCCAAAGTGATGGTGTGGCCGTTCATGTCAATAACTACTCGGTTGCCTTCGCTCTGAATCATACCTATTGCAGTAGCATCAATGTCAGCCGTCAGCTTAATGCCGGTCGGTGCATCAGCAGTAGCAGCTTTCTTAGCAGCCGCGAGCTCTTCGAATGTGCCTACCTCAACCCAGCTTGTAATTGGATAATCTGCGTTTTCGTCATAGGTGTTATTATAGCTGTCGTACTCATAAGTAAACTGAGTGGCTGCTACGGTTATGCCGATACCTTCGATAGAAAGATTCTGATACTCGTTACCGGCATCTTCCTTCATGTGGCCGGAAATGGTGATAGGAGCAGTTTCTATTGTTTCGTATCCTTCAGCTGTTTCACCATCGGGCAGAAGAACGCCTTCCCAATTTTCCACAGGAGTCGGCTCGGCCTCGCCCTTCTTTATAGTAAATTCGATAGCTTCAAGAAGCTTTGCATCGCCATCAACACCATTGATGGTAACCTTGTATTTGAGCGCAAGATTGCCCTTGTTGACAATCTTGAAAGAGTTGAGATCAAATGTTACACCGGGTTCCCAGAGGATCTCTTCATCTTCATGGCCTTCCGCCTTCTTAAAGTTCAAGGATTTTCCTTCAAGGGTATTGCCATTTTCATCAACTATGTCAATATCCAGAGTACCGGACTGAATCTTGTTCACCGCAGTTGTCGCAGTATCGGTGAACCACGCGAAGGTCGTGCCAACCAGCATTGCGGTGCACATAAGAATTGCAAATGCACTTGTGAGCAATGCGCGTTTGGTCTTTTTGCTCTTAGAGATCTTTGTCATTGTTTGCTCTCCTTCCTTAAACTATAAATTTGGTTGTGGATGCCCCTCCGCCACGAGGGCGGAGAGGACTTGGAAATTGATTAATTAGACCACGCAGTGCCGTCTACGGTTACATTCGTTGCATTAACAGATGTCGTACCGGTGTAATTGCTTTCGCCGTCAACAACGATGCTGTTGCTGCCAACCACATTGGTAATTGCAACATTGT
>CAVIJJ010000024.1:0-24756 GCA_963643205.1 bacterium
TGTCGCAACAATCAGTTTCTTCTTCATGTTCATCTCCTCCTGTTGATCTATATAGTATTTTTATTGTATCTTATTGCAATTGAAATGGCAACCAGAAAATCCATGAATTTCGCCATTCACAAAGGAAAAATCCCGCCACGGATGCAGGCGTATCTTGTGGACCGGGGCAAGCAGGTTATAACACAGGTTGTTATTGATGGATATGGAGTCATTAGATTGAAACAAAATGATAGTAACGCATTTCCGGCATATACGGAACATATCTCTCATCACTAAACATAGAAATAAACCAACCTGGTGTTGAGAGTTCACAGAATGCTGCAAGGCAAACTGCTAGCTCTATCCCGCAGGTTGGTATCAAGACAATGTCAGATTTATTCAATGCTGTCAAGAGTTTGGATAAGAATTTTATCCCGAAAGATCTAAACAGATTACTGTTAAACAAAGATGGTACGCCGAAAGTGCTGTATCACTACACGGGCGGAACATCCGTTACCGCTGAGGACGCGCGAAAACTGCAGAAGGAGAACGACAAGCTTAAACGGGCGCTGGAGGTTGCTAAGCAATAGATTAAACTGTCCGACGGGCACCGCACGCGTATAATAAACCCCCACCGATTGTCGGAATCGGCGGGGGTTGTTAATTTGTGTTTTTGCGGCTTATTTTCCGAGCGTAAGCCCGTTTACGGCCTCTATCAGGTCAACTGTCTTTTCCCTGGTTACAAACGCCGTAGGCACGCCGTCAACGCTTGCTATGCAGTTCGTGCCGTCGTAGCGGTAAAGCGTGAGCGTGTAGGTGGGGAAGTCCTCGTTGTCAAGATGTACGGTAAGGGATATTTCCTTCTGCTCGGTCGGCTCCTCTTCGGTGAAGTCAGCGGCTGTCACGGCTGTAAACGCCGTCTCAAAATCCGTTATGTCGATTTCTTCATCGTTGTAGGTCCATATGCCCGTTGTTGTGCCGGAAACATCGTCCTCGGAAACGGCCGTATAAACGAATGTATGTGTTTCTCCGTCAAGCTCAATGTCAATGGACGTTATGCTGTCAAAGTCGCCTGTAAAGAGCTCCTTGTGCCTTAAATCGTTATAAGACACCTTCATTATCTGCTCGTACGTGCTGCGGGATATGGTGTAAACAATCTGCGATTGATTTACGCGCACGTAGCAGGTAACGTAAGGTATGCTCTCCGCGTCGCTTGCCATGGCCTCTTCATACGCGGCAACCTCCTCGGGATTGCGGGAGAACTCAAGCTCTACCGTGCCGGAATCCGTTTCGTTGCCCTCGTCGTCCGTGGAGCTGTAATCGATTGATATTGTAAGCTCGGGCTCGTTAAGGCCGTATGTGGCAAGCTCGTCGTCGGTAGCGTTGTAGGTCACGTAGCTGTTCAGTATCAGGCCCTGCAGTGTTTCAACAAGCTCATCAACGCTTTCCGTGTCGAGCGGCTTGCTTTCCGCAAAATACACATCCTCGGCGCAGAGGCTCTTGATATCCTCGCTGCGATCTATGGTGTAGTTCTCGCTGCCGGTGAAGGTTATCTTTTCGGTAGTGTTAAACTCCGGAACGGTGTCGTTAAGTACCACGTCGCTGAGCACAGCGTCATAATCATCAAGCGGGTCGTGGGCAACAAGGTACGCGCGGCCGTCGCCAACGGAAATATAGCGCTCGTCATCCATTACGCTGATGCTGCCAAGCTCAATCGTGTATGTCTCTTCGCCCGCGGTAATGCTTATGGTGCATTCCGGCTCATCAAGGCCATACTGTGAGTAGTCCTCAACGTCGTCAATCGTGAACGCGGCGGAGAACGCCTCAAACTGGGAAAGCAGATCGTTTATCTTTTCCTCGTCAACGGGGAAAGCCGCGTCGTCATCATAGGTCCAGCTTTCTCCCTTTGTAAAGGAGAATGTGCCGCTGGAGTTGGTCCAGCTGAGCGCGGTAACGCTGTCGGTAGGTATGGCAAGTATTTCATCGCCGGTGTTCTTGATTTGCTCTTTTTTCTCCTCGTAGTGGCTTACCGCGAACGCGGCAACGCAAACCACCAGCAGAACGCCTAACAGTACATATAGTTTGGTAGCTTTACGCATTGCGCTTCCTCCTCCTGTCTATAACGGTATATACTCCGTACAGCACGAATATGGCCGGCATAATGCCTATCATCCAAAGCTTGAGCTTAGATGCCGTAGAATCGGAAATGGTAAGGTAGTTGTAGCTAAGGCTCTTGCTGCGTATGGAAACGGCCTCGCGTTCACCTATCAGGCTTGAAAGCGCGTTCATAACCAGGTCAAGGTTTGCGCCGGAGGAATAGGCGTTGTAAGCCTCGTTAAGGAAGTAGCTTGAAGCGAACCATATAAGCTGTCCCTCGTTTGAGGCTTCAACGGAAACCGCAACGCTGAACGGACCGTCCACGTCGCCATCTTCCTTTTCGTATGTGTCAAGCTGGAAGCCGTCCACCTTGCTGAAGGAGCTTTCGGAAGTTGTAAGCAGCGATGTTACGGAGCTGCCGGTAACGGTAAGGCCCTGAGCAAGCGGGAATATGGCGTAGTAGCCTTCGTCTATAAGCGGCTGGGTAATATCGGTGGATTCGATGGTCGGCAGCAGTATGTAGGGCTGCTGGAAGGCATAATGCTCGCGGTCCTCGTCTATAACAAGGCCTTCCGCCGCCTCCACGCCGTATGCCTCAAGCACGCTGTAAAGCGTTGTAAGCGTGCCGCTCGTCGTGGGGCCGGCTATTACAAGCAGCTTGCCGCCGTTTTCAACATATTCGCTCAGCATGGTCGCCTCGTCCTCCGAAATGTCGCTTGTGGGCGCGTATATAAGCAGCGCGTCGGCATCCTCGGGAATTTCGTCCGTGTTGAGCAGCGAGAAGGACTCAACCTCCATGTTTTCCTTTTCTATCTGCGTCTGCATTTCGCTTGGCAGGTCGGATTCGCCGTGGCCCTCAAGAGTGTAAATCTTAGGCAGCTCGTCGGAAACAACGTAGTCTATGGCGGATGTTATGGCACCCTCGCCGTCAAACGAATAAACGTAGGAATAGGTAGTGTAGTCTATGTCGCTAAGATATATGTCGTTATAGCTTATGTAGCGGCTCTTGTCTCCGCACTCAACAACAAGGCTGTTGTTAGGCACGGTTTCGTCGGTGTACTGGGAAGCGAACGTGGGGTATACGTCCGGGTTCTTCTTTGTAACCGTAATGTGGGAGGAAAGACTTTCGTATTTGCCGAGCAGGTTTTCTATAACCTCGTCCTCCTCGTCGGCCTGCACTATCCAGTATATCTCAACGTCCTTTTCAAGCGCGTTCACAACAACCTTTGTGCTGCTGGTAACGGAATAAAGATTGGTTGAGGTCATATCGTACTTTGTAACGGAGGTAGGCAGTACGGACGCGAAAACGTTCACGGCAACGAGTATGGCAAGAACTATTGCCGAAACCGCTATGGAGTATGAGCCGCCCTTCGCGGCGATGCGGCTGCGTATCCGATTTTTATTCATCAGTTGTACCTCCGCTTCTCAAGTGACTGAACCGTAAGGAACAGGCCAAGTATAATTACCGAGGCGTAGAAAACAAGCCCGGTCAGATCAAAAATGCCGTTTACAAATGTTGTAAACCTATCGAACAGGGAAAGCTTCTTCATTATGTCGGGAAGCAGACCCTCAAAGCTGTCCGGCACTATAAAGAACGCCGCAATGGTGGCCGCAATAAGAACGCCGCCGGTGCAGATGGCTATAACGTTGTTCTTGGTAAGCGCCTTTACAACAAAGCCTATAAGCACCGCTATGGCGCAGAGCGCGAACAGGCTGCCGTAGCTTGTCGAGGAAACCTGTTCCGCGAGGGATACGCTGTAGTAATTGAAAAGGAACAGCACTATGGATATTCCCGCGGCGAAGCCCTGGTTGTCAGTAAGGGACGAAATGAACATACCTATGGATATGAGCGCCGCGCCCATTACGAAAAAGGCGAACAGCGATCCGTAAGCGGCCGGCAGATAAACATCGCCGAATTTGGAGAACACATATGGGTAAATGCATATAATCGCGATGGGCAGCAGGAACATGGCCACAAGGGAAAGATACTTTCCGCCCACTATCTGCCAGGTTTTAAGCGGCAGGGAATAGAGGAGCTGGTCGGTTTTCTGCTTGCGTTCCTCTGCGAAGGAGCGCATTGTAAGAACGGGTATTATTACAACAAGCCCTATTGAAACAAAGTCCAGCACGTATTCAAAGTTTGCCACGGACTGCTGAATGTTGTATTTCAGCGCGCCTACGCCTATAAAGCAGAGCAGCGCCGCGCAGAACAGATAAAACGTAAGCGTGTTGAGCGCGTTCCTAAGTTCGTGCTTAAGCACAGCAATCATTTGTTTTCCGCCTCGCTTTCGTTTTCATTTTCGGCTTTCGCCTCGGTATCGGCCGGGGCTTCGGTATCGGCTTCTAAGGAGCCTTCATCGCTTTCGTCGGTCTTTGCCTCGTCCTCGGCGGCGCCGGATTCGGTAAGCTCAAGGAATACATCCTCAAGGTTTGCCTTCTTAGTGCGCATCTCAAATACAGGCAGTCCCTTCGCGGCAAACGCCAGCGTAATCTTTCCGCAAACGTCCTTTGCGTCCGCGTCGGCGGCAAGATTGGCCGTAATGGAGCACGCGCCGTTCTCTTCGTTTATCTCGTAGTCGCTCAAACCGTCGGCGGCCGCGAGTATTGCCTCCGCGGCGGCCTTTTCAGCCTCAACGCGGAATGTTACGCCGCTTGAAGCAAGCAGCAGCTTTTCAAGGTTTTCGGGAGTGTCGAACGCTACGAGCTTGCCCTTTGATATAATCAGCACCTGCTCGCAAACGGCCTGCACCTCTGAAAGTATGTGGGAGCTGAGTATTACGGTATGCGTTTTTCCAAGCTCCTTTATAAGATCGCGAATTTCAATAATCTGGATGGGGTCAAGGCCAACCGTGGGTTCGTCAAGTATAATAACCCGCGGAGTGCCCAAAAGTGCCTGCGCTATGCCAACGCGCTGTCGATAGCCCTTTGAAAGGGTACCTATAAGCCTGTCGCGCACGTCCTCAATGCCCGCGCTTTTTACAACTCTGTCTATATCCTCGCGCAGCGCCTTGCCGTGAAGCCCCTTTGCCTCGCCAACAAACATAAGGTATTCCTGCGGCGTTTCGCTCAGATAAAGAGGCGGCTGCTCGGGAAGATAGCCGATAAGGCGCTTAGCCTGCTCCGGCTGTTCCAATATGTCGTAGTCACCTATTTTGACCGTGCCGTCCGTGGGCGAAAGGCATCCGGTCATGATGTTCATCGTGGTCGATTTTCCCGCTCCGTTCGGTCCAAGGAAACCGTAAACATGGCCGTCCTCTATATCAAAGGACAGGTCCTTTACCGCCGGGAAATCGCCGTAATACTTTGTCAGGTGCGAAACCTGAATCATCTGTTACACCTCCTCATACTGCTTATATCAGGTATCTGTAAAAGCGTAGCCGACGAACCTGAAATGAGCTTGAAAAAGGCACTCAAAAAAGCGCGGGGAAGAGCCTTTCCACCGCGCCTGGATTAAAATCTTTATATGTGTTTTTGATTAAAGAAGCACGCGAAAAACCATTGTGCCGTTAATTTGCTTTGCGTATATTTCGCCGCCGTGTGCCTCTGCGGTTGCTTTGGCTATTGAAAGGCCTATGCCCGTTCCGTCAACGGTGTTTGAATGCGATTCGTCCGCCCTGTAAAATCGCTCAAAAAAGCGCGATGTGTCTGTGCTTTTTGCGGCATCAACGGTATTGGAAACCACTATTTCGGCCTTCTTTCCGCAGTATTGGGCGGAAAGGGAAATGCAGCCGTCGTTAGTCGAGTATTTAAGCGCGTTGTCAAGCAGTATGGATACCATCTGCTGTATGGCGGCGCGGTCACCCACTACGCTCAGCCCGTCCGCTATGTTTTGCGAATAATGCTTGCCCTTGGCCTGCGCGAGCGAGGCAAACGGTTCTCCAAGCTCCCAAAGCGCGTCGCTCAGCGAAAATTCGGTTCTTACGGGGAAGGGATTTTCCTCATCAAGGCGGGAGAGGGTAACAAGATTTGTTATAAGCTTAGATAGCTTTGCGGATTGCGATTGAATGTTATTAACCCATTCGTCGTCCTCAAGCTCCATCGCAAGCACGTCCGCGCTTGTGGCAATGGCCGTAAGCGGCGTTTTCAGCTCGTGGCTCGCGTTTGTTATAAATTGCTTCTGCGCCTCAAGGTTCTTTACATAGGGCATTATTGCTCTTTGCGAAAACAGGAAAACGAGTATGAACAGCACCACCAGGCACGCCGCCGCTATGGCAAGCGTTATCCAGAAAAGCGACTGCATTGTCTGCAGCTCCCTTTCGGAATTAAGGAATAGCACAACCGTTTCGCTTGAGCTCTTGCTTACCAGGTAGCGATAGCCGCTTTCATATCCGCGCTCATGCCCGCCTTTAAGCACCGCCTGCGCGTATTCGGCCGCCTCATTGCTTGAAACGGAGGCTATGTATTCGCCGTTTACCCTAACCAAGTTGCCTTTTGTGTCGTAATGCACGGAAAAGAAGCGCAGGGAATACTGCACCTCCGGTGAAAAGCCGAGCCACCCGTCAAAGGAAGGTGTGCCCATGTTCGGCGAGAAAGGCGCCTGAAGATTGTCCGCGCCCATAAGCCGCTCCAGCGCCTCGTCCTGCTGGGCGGTAAGGTTATGGTAGTTCCAAATGTTTATAAAGCACAGCAGTGTGAGCACAACCGCGCTAAATGCCGCCATTGCCGCGGCTATAAAGCGCAGCCGCATCTTTTTCAGCATTGTGTAACCTCCAGCGCGTAGCCTGCGCCGCGTATTGTTTTAATTTCTATATTCGCGCCTATCTGCTTAAGCTTTTTCCTGAGAAATCCTATATATGTCCAAACAACGTCCATTTCGGCCTCGCTGTCCGGCCCCCAAACCCTTTCCATAAGGTGTTCGGAGGAAAAAACCTGCCTTGGATGCCTCAAAAAAAGCTCGGCAAGCTGATATTCCTTGTTGTTAAGGCGTATTTCTCCGCAGGGAGCTTTAAGCATATACAGGCTGCAGTCAAGCGTTGCGTTGCCAAGGCTCAGCACGTTTGGCGTATACGCGGTGCTTCTGCGCACAAGCGCCCGTACGCGGGCCAAAAATTCGCTTGCGGCAAAGGGCTTTGGCAAATAGTCATCCGCTCCCGCGTCAAGCCCCGCTACCCGGTCGGCGATCTCGGCCTTTGCCGTAAGAAACAGCGCGGGTGTTGTGTTGCCCGCCGCGCGCGCCTCCTTAAGAACCTCTATGCCGTCCTTGCCGGGCATCATAATGTCAAGCACCAGCGCGTCGTAGTCGCCGGCAAAAATATAGTCAAGCGCGTCGTTGCCGTTGTGCACCATGTCCACGGCAAACTTGTTTTTTTCAAGCATTACCTTAAGCGCTTTTGCAATGGTTACTTCATCTTCCGCAATCAGGATCCGCATGATAGTTCCCTCCAATCTGCGCTTATTCTTGCACGGCAAGTCAAAATGAGCTTGAAATCAGCTTTATTATATCAGCAAAACATATTAAAGGGAAAGACTATATTGTTTACGGCCGAGAGCGGCGCTTTATTCCTTGCTAAGAAGTTTCAGCCCAACAATGCCCGTTACTATCAGAATAAGGCAGATAACCTGCGGAAACGTAAGCTGTTCATGAAACAGCAGCACCCCAAGCACCGTTGTGCCTATAATACCTGCCCCGGTCCACATGGCGTAGGCTGTTCCGAGCGGAAGCTCCTTAAGCGCCATTGAAAGAAAAAGCGCGCTTGCTATGTACCCAACCGCGGTTATAATGCTGGGCACTATTTTTGAAAAGCCCTCCGAAAAGTTCATTGCAACGGCCCATGTAATCTCAAAAATTCCCGCAAGTATAAGGTTGATCCATTTCATAATGCTGCTCCTTTGATAAAAATAAAAGCTCACTTATGTATCTCCCATGGCCTAACGATACATAAATAAGCTTTTGCGGTTACCCGGCGGCAACTCGCTTAGATTATGGTATTATTATATGCCGCGCTTGTCAAGCCGACCTATGCCCTATAACTGAATGTACATTTTTCAAAAAAAATAATGGTAAATCCTGCTGAGACTATTGAAATTAATATTAATTCTGCTATGACAGAGCCATAGAATGAATAAGTAACGATAATTATTTTGAAAACAGGCAATTTATAAGCATGTAAGCATAACTTAATATTTGAAAAACAAGGAGAGGGGAGGATATACCGTTGCGCTGTACACACTAAAAATATGTATGGTACAAAAAACCGGTAAATGAACACACTACTCAAAAATATTAAAATGAAAGGTGGTTAATTATATGGCGGAATGCAACGGTTGGTCTGTCGGCGACAAGCTTTCGCTGTCTTTTTACGAGGCCAAATATAATTTCACAATGCAATATTCGCAAAGCAAGTTTGCCGCGCCCACAATGGACTACTTTGACGAAGGTGAATACGAGATCGTTGGCCTATTCTCCGGAAACGTGCGCGTATCTCAAAATGTATCAGGTTACTCAATGGGCGATGGGCTGATACAGCCGTAATCGCGGCAGAATTAAATGATGCGGCGGAATAAGGAAATTTCTTTTTCCGTCAATAAAGGTATGTTATAATGTATCAGGCTTGCGTGGCTGTGCGTTGCCCCGCGGCCTGATATTGCTTTTGCCGGGAGATTTTATGAGGCGTAAGCTTGTTTGTTTCATGCTGCTTGTCTGCATGCTGGCCACTTTTGCGTTTGGCTGCTCGGAAAACGAAAAAACTAAAATAAAAAGCCTTGATGATATCAATAAACAGGGCTTTAATCTTGGCGTACCTCAGGGCTCGAACAGCGAAATCGCCTCAAGGGAGCTTTTTCCGAATGCCCAAATAACGGTGTTTAATTCCGTTGCCGACGCAGTCGCGGCGGTAAGCGCGGGCAAACTCGATGGTTTCGCGTTTGATGAGATTGTGCTGAACGGTTATTGTCAGGCGGATGATACGCTTACGGTTATGGATGAAACGTTTGGAGACAGCGCATTTTATATCGGTATGGCTAAGGGCAGCGAGAATCTGCTTAAGAATATAAACGCCGTTATTAAAACTCTCAAAGAGGATGGCACGCTTGATGATATGGAAGAGCGCTGGATAGACGGTACGGATCGTGCCATGCCCAATCTTATCCCTCCCGAAAACCCGGTAGGCACGCTCAGAATTCTTACTGACGCGGTCGTTGTGCCGTTTGGCTATATTTCCGAAAACGCCGAATGTATAGGGTTTGATATCGAGTTTGGAATGCGCATAGCTTATGCGCTTAATATGGATTATTCCGTGCAAACAATGAACTTTGAATCCCTTATTCCTTCCCTGCTTTCCGGAAAGGGAGACATTATTATATCAAATCTTACATATACCGAGGAGCGCGCGAAGCAAATTTTATATTCGGATCAATATCTGGCTTCTTCCTCCGGTGTACTCGTATTAAAGGAACGTTATGAAACCGCGCCGAGCGTTACATTCAGTTTGACAGAAAAGCAAATGGAAGAAGCGCTTTCAACAGCTAAAATAGGCGTTACCAGCGGGTCGATTACCGAAATACGGCTGAAAGACAGATTTGCGGACGCTCAAATAATGGATTATAACTCCCGCATGGACGCGTTGACAGCATTAGCTGCCGGCAGAATCGACTATGCCGTTTTGCCGAATCCGCAGGTAATATTATTTGTAACGCAGCAAAACGGCGGCTTTGCATACTGTACAAATCCGCTGTACGTGAATCCTGAAAGCTACGTTGTAGCAAAGGGCAATGACGAACTGCGAAATAAAATCAACCGGGTCATAGCCCGCTTCAAAGAGGACGGAACCATAGATCATATATTTGAAAAATGGACAGCAGGGCAATACTCTATGGATGATGTTCCCAAATGTACCGAAGGGGAAGTCCTGAATGTAGCCATAAGTACTACGGACGAGCCGATAAGCTTTATTTACAATAATGAAATCGCGGGCTTCGATTGTGAGCTGATTCAGCGTATAGCTTACGAGTTGGGCATGCAGGTAAACTTTATGAATATGTCATTCGGGGCAACGCTTAATGCCGTGGCCAGCGGCAAGGCGGATTTAGCCGTAGGCTTTACTTATACTGAAGAACGCGCTAAAGAAGTTGATTTTACCGATGCGTATTTTGATCTGGAAATAGTTATGGTGCAGAAAAACGAATCTGCGCAAACCGAAATCTCCGCGTTGGATAAATTCATAAGCAGCTTTACAGGAACGTTTATAACTGAAAATCGATGGAAGCTGTTCGTAGACGGCATTAAAATAACGGTAATAATAAGCGTATGCGCGTATATAATGGGAACAGTTGTGGGAATTATACTCTGCGTAATGCTAAATTCGCGCTCGGCGTTCTGTCGCGGTTTTGCCGCCGTATACGGAAAAACAGTAACCGGAATACCTATTCTTGTTTGGCTGATGATACTTTATTATATGGTATTTAAGAGCGTGGATATACCGGCCATTGTGGTTGCCGTAATAGGCTTTGGCCTTGAAACGGGAGCATCGCTTTCGGGCGTATTCAAAACAGGCCTTGATTCCGTTGATAAGGGTCAGATTGAGGCCGCTACCGCGCTCGGATTTATGCCGTTTGATACGTTCCGCCGCATAGTGTTTCCGCAGGCGGCGGCAAGAATATTTAACCTGTATATGGGGCAGTTTGTATCGCTCGTAAAATCAACCTCTGTTGTGGGTTATATCGCTATTATGGATCTTACCAAGGTTAGCGATATCGTGCGTAGCAGAACGTATCAGGCGTTTTTCCCGCTTATCGCAACCGCGCTTATATACTTTGGCGTAACAAGCGTATTTATAGAGCTTCTTAAGCTTGTTCAGCGCAGGCTTAATCCAAGGCTTCGCAAGAATGTTCTGAAGGGAGTAAAAACAAGATGATAAGGGTAGAACATCTCAGAAAATGCTTTGAAAACGAAATACTTAAGGATATCAGCGTTGATATAAACGATGGTGACGTTATATCCATAATAGGCCCGTCAGGCTGCGGGAAGAGCACGTTCATGCGCTGCCTTAATCTTCTCGAAACCCCTACCTCGGGCAAAATATATATAGACGGGCAGGATATAACCGCCGCCGATAAAAAGCAGCTTGCGAAGCTAAGGCAAAAGATGGGCATGGTGTTCCAGTCCTTCAATCTTTTTAACCACATGACGATTATAGAAAACGTTATGCTGGGGCCTGTGAATCTGCTTGGCATGGATAAGCAAACGGCTTATGACGAGGGCATGAAGCTGCTTGATTCCGTTGGACTTGGCAGCAAAGCGCTCTCTTATCCGGATATGCTTTCGGGCGGCCAAAAGCAGCGCGTGGCTATTGCAAGAACCCTTGCCATGAAGCCGGAGGTAATATTGTTTGATGAACCCACGTCCGCGCTTGACCCGACAATGGTAAGCGAGGTTTTGGGCGTTATGCAGCGCCTTGCGGACAAGGGAATGACAATGCTTATCGTTACGCACGAAATGAGCTTTGCCGAAAACGTGAGTAACCGTGTTTTCTATATGGACGAAAAGGGCATATACGAGGACGGTACTCCGCAGCAGATATTCCGAAATCCTCAAAAGCCCAAAACGCGGGACTTTATATATAAAATTCGTTCGTTTACATACGATATTAACGGCGCGACGTTTGACTTTTATGAACTTCTCGGCCAATCGGTCGATTTTATGAAGGGCCAGCGCTTTGATGAAAAACGCATCCGCAACACCGTGCTTTTGGGTGAGGAGCTTATATTCAATCTGCTCTTCAATGAAATAGGTGCCGAAAATGCGAACATAAAACTGAACTTCCGTTATTCCGAAAAGCTGGATACTGCCGAGATGGTGTTCGAGGGCGAGCAGATAAGCGCGGATATAGCATCAAAGTTCAAGGACGAAATTTCGGAGCGCATAATCAAAAAGCTCTCCAAAGAAATTCGCGCCGAAAACGGAAAAATGACTGTTGTAATGTAAAACCAAGCATCAATTTGACTAAGAGCGGCACTCCGAATAAACGGGGTGCCGTTTAATTTTATAAGTCAAACTTTAGCATAAAAGTCTATACTTGGAGCAGAGTTTTATGTATACTGTATATTGATAATTCGTCAAAAAGGAGAAACGGATATGGACAAAAACATAAGAAGTCAATTATTGTCTATAGGTGAAATGGCGGAGGCGAACCGTGTTTCGATTGCCACGCTGCGCCTTTATGACCAAATGGGACTCTTAAAGCCGAGCTACCGGGATGAGGAGACGAATTACAGATATTACGACATACGCCAAACCTCCAGATTGGATATAATCAGGTATATGCGAAATCTGGACATGAGCCTGTCGGAAATTCAGACCCTGCTTGAAAAAGAGGATATAATGCTTATTGAGCAGAAGCTTATCGAGAAAAACAACCAGATTCATCAGCAGATGCGCGATCTTAAGTCCATGCACGAGGCTGTGGAGCGTACGATTCAGTCAATTGAGCGCTATCGAAAATCGCCGGCAAGCGGCACCATCTCGCTGGAGTTTATTGACCAGCGGCATATATTGTATATCCCTTGTACGGAAAACTTTTATTCAGGCGGCGTTGTCGCGTATGAAAAGGCCGTTAATGACCTCAGAAGAGATCTGATGAAGCGCAATATCCCGCAGCTTCTTTCCTATAATCTCGGGACCAGCGTGAAAAAAGAGGACTTTGAGAAGCGTTCTCTTATTGCCGATAAAATCTTCATTTTCGGCGATAAGCATCTGCGGGACTACGGGGAAAACATCCAGGTTATAGAAAGCGGTATGTTCGCCTGCATTTACCTTGACGATTTTGACCAGGAAGCCGACGGCGCGGAAAAACTGTTAGAGTATTGCCGCGATAATTGCTATACCCTGAACGGCGATTATATTTGCGAGGAAATGACGGAACTGAACCTGTTTAACAACAAAAAGAGGAATATGTTTATAAGGCTCCAGATACCCGTAAAATTTTTGAGAAATAAATAACAAAAACTTCTTGACTCTCATCTGACATCATACTTTATACTCCATTACAGTGCTTGAAGCACGGAACACAAAAAGAAGAGGAGATACTATCATGGATAAGATCAAAATCGTTCAGTATGGTTGCGGAAAGATGAGCAAATACACCCTTCGTTACGCCTATGAGCATGGCGCTCAGATAGTAGGCGGCATAGGCCACGGCGCGTCCGTCGGTCAGGATATAGGTGATTGGGCCGAGCTTGGCGTTAAGACCGGCGTTATAATTTCTGACAATGCCGAAAAAGTTCTTGATGAGTGCGACGCTGACGTTGCCATCATCACCACCCGCAGCTTTATCGGCGATATTTACGAAGCCATCGAGCAGTGTGTAACCCGCGGCATCAATGTAATTACAACCTGTGAAGAGGCCATATATCCCTGGACCACTTCCGCCGCCATGATCAATAAGCTTGACGCTTTGGCCAAGGAAAACGGCTGCACCATCACGGGCAGCGGTATGCAGGATATATTCTGGATAAATATGGTTGGCCTTGTCGCGGCCGGCTGCCATAACATTACAAAGATAAAGGGCGCGTACAGCTACAATGTGGATGAATACGGCATCGCCCTTGCCCAGGCGCACGGCTGTGATCTTACTCCCGCTGAGTTCGAGGCGAAGATAGCCCATCCCACCGAGTTTGAGCCTTCCTATGCCTGGAACGCCGCCGAGGCTATCTGCAACAAGCTTGGCCTCACCATTAAGAGTATTTCTCAGAAGCATGTGCCTTGCATTATAGACAAGGATATCCATAGCGAAACCCTCGGCAAGGATATCAAGGCCGGCAACGCCATTGGCATGTCCGCTGTTGTTACCATTGAAACCATGCAGGGTATTACCGTTGAAGAGCAGACCATCGGCAAGGTTTATGGCCCCGACGATGGCGATATGTGCGATTGGGAAATCTTCGGCGAGCCCAAGACCGAGTTCCACGTTGTGAAGCCCGCTACCGTTGAGCATACCTGTGCCACGGTTGTAAACCGTATTCCTTCTCTGCTCCGCGCTCCCGGCGGCTACGTCACCTGCGATCAGCTTGAGCCCGTTGAGTATCTTACCTATCCTCTGGAGTACTATTGCTAAAATAGACTTCGCGTAAAAACCAAACTGTAATAAAGGGAGCGCCTCGCAATGGGGCGCTCTCAATCTGTATAAATGGGTATTTGCTCGCCGAGGCAAATGCTTTCACTTACTTTTCACCGCTTTCAATGATTGACCGCGGGCCGTATAGATGATAAACTTAATAAGTTTAATAAGTATATTGGGGCTGTGTGCCCGCGGAGGATAAAGTTTGGATAAAGTTGTTATTAGCGACAGGCTGCTGCTGGGCGTTGAAAAACCGGCGCGATATACCGGCGGCGAGCTGAACAGCGTAGTGAAGGAATCCGCGCAGTTAAGATTCGCGTTGTGCTTTCCGGATGTTTACGAAATAGGCATGAGCCATCTGGGCTCGCGTATATTGTACGAGGTTATAAATTCCCGCGAGGAATATGCCTGCGAAAGGTCGTTCGCTCCCTGGCCGGATATGGAAAAGGCCATGCGCGAAAACGGCATACCCATGTTTACTCTTGAAACGCGCACGCCGCTTGCGGATTGCGATATAGTGGGCTTTTCACTGCTTTACGAAATGTGCTACACAAACATACTCACCATGCTTGACCTTGCGGGTATTCATAAACGCTCGGCGGACAGGGGAGAGGATGAGCCTATTATCGTTGCCGGCGGCGGATGTGCCTGCAACCCGGAGCCTATAGCGGATTTTATGGACGCTATTATGATAGGCGACGGCGAGGAAATGGTGATGGAGCTTTGCGATGCTGTGCTTGAGGCGAAAAAGGCCGGGCTGAGCCGCAGGGAAACCCTCATAAAACTTTCCGCTATAAAGGGCGTATATATTCCGTCGTTTTATGCCGAAAAACGCGGCGAAAACGGGGAATACCTGGGCGTTGAGAAAACGGAGCCCAAGGCGCCAGATAAGGTACAGCGCCGCATATTGATGGATCTTGACCGGGCGCAGTATATAAAGAAGCCTATAGTGCCATATATTCCCATAGTGCACGATCGCATAGCGCTGGAGCTGTTCCGCGGCTGCACAAAGGGCTGCCGCTTCTGCCAGGCGGGCTTTATATATCGCCCCATAAGGGAAAGAAAGATGGAAACCGTGCTGAAAGCGGCCGATGAGCTTATCGGCTGCACGGGCTATGACGAGGTTTCGCTTTTCTCGCTAAGCTCCGGCGATTATTCGCATATTCACGAGCTTGTGCCGCGCATAATCGATCGCTTCAGCGATGAGCACGTGTCCGTATCCCTGCCCTCGCTCAGAATAGACAGCTTCCTTAAAGAGGATCTGGAACGCATGCAGTCCGTAAGAAAAGCGGGCCTTACATTCGCGCCAGAGGCGGGAACTCAGCGCCTCAGGGATGCCATAAACAAGGGCGTAAGCGAGGATGACCTTATGCGCGCCGTGGGAGACGCGTTCTCGTCCGGCTGGAACGGCGTTAAGCTTTATTTCATGATAGGCCTGCCTACCGAAACGGAGGAGGATATACTGGGCATTGCGGAGCTTGCGCGCAAGGTTTCCACCCTGTTCTATTCAATGCCCAAGGAAAAGCGAGGCAAGGGGCTAAGGCTGAGCGTGAGCGCGTCAAGCTTCGTGCCCAAGCCGTTCACACCCTTCCAGTGGGAACCTCAGGACAGAAAAGAAACCTTGATAGAAAAGCAAAAGCTGCTTAAAAGCGCGCTTAAGGGCATAAGGGGAGTTGAGTTCTCTTACCATGAGCCGGATATAAGCGTGCTGGAGGCTGTATTTGCGCGCGGGGACAGGCGCCTTGCCAATGTGCTTGAGCTTGCCTGGAATAACGGAGCGCGCTTTGATTCGTGGGATGAGCACTTTAAGCTTGAGGCGTGGAACGCCGCGTTTGAGCAGGCCGGAGTGGATCCCGATATGTACGCGCACAGACGCCGCGAAAAGGATGAGGCTCTGCCGTGGGATCATATAGACTCGATAGTGACCAAGGATTACCTTAAGCGCGAAAGCGAGAAGGCTTACCGCTCCGAGGTCACCAAGGATTGCCGTCTTGGCTGCAACGGATGTTTTGGAGAGAAATATGCGACTTATTGCAAGATTAACTAAACTTGAACCGGTGCGCTTTGTTTCGCATCTTGATATACTCAGGCTTCTTCAGCGCGCGTTCAGGCGCGCGGGAATACCGCTCAGCTATTCTCAGGGGTTTAATCCGCATCCGCTGCTTTCTTTCGCAACCGCCCTTTCAACCGGCTATACAAGCGCCGCGGAGTGGATTGACGTTAAGCTCGATAAGGATATGAACGCGGCGGAATTCGTTTCGCTTGTGAATACCGCATTGCCTGCGGGCTTTGAGTTCAAAGAGGCGTATGCCGTTGAGGATAAGCTTCCCTCTCTTACGGCTTTGCTTGAAAGCGCGACTTACAGCGTAACGTTTGCCGCGGGTACGGATGAAGATGAACTTAGGAAAAACTTTGCCGGGCTTTTGTCCGGCGAGATAATTGTCGAAAAGCGCACCAAGGGCGGCCTTAAAAACGTGGACATTCGCCCGCAGGTAATATCGTCGAGCGTGAGCGAGGAAAACGGGCGAGTTGTGCTCGGCGTAAAAGGCGTTTTGAATACTTCCGGCAGCCTTAATATAGAGCTTTTGATGGGAGCCCTTGCAAGGCAGAGCGGAAAGGATTATGATTACAGCGTACATAGAGAGAATGTTGAGTTTATAGGAGGGAGGAGCACGCCCGTTTAATAGGCAGCCTAAGATGACAGAAGCAGATCTCGAAAAAGAAATAATAGTTGATATAAATCCTTATCAAACGCGCGTGGTGCTGCTTGAGCAGGGAAAGCCGAGCGAAATATATATAGAGCGCCGCGGCCGCGAAAGACTGGTAGGAAACATATATAAGGGTCGTGTGCAAAACGTTCTGCCGGGTATGCAGGCGGCGTTCGTGGATATAGGGCTTGAAAAGAACGCGTATCTTTTCGCGGGCGATATTCAGCAGGATAGGCAGGACTTTATATTCAACGGAACCGAAACCCAAACATCAAGACCCACGCCCAATATAAAGGACATAGTTAAGGTGGGCCAGGAAATAATGGTGCAGATCGTAAAGGAACCGATAGGCACCAAGGGAGCCAGGGTCACAACCAATATAACCCTGCCCGGCCGTACGCTTGTGCTTATGCCGTCGGTAGACTATATAGGCGTATCAAAGCGCATAGAAAGCGAAACCGAACGCACTAGGCTTAGGGACGCGGCTCAGTCCGCCGCGAAGGAATTCAATATAGGCGCGATTGTCCGCACCGCCGCCGAAGGCAAAACGGAAGAGGAGTTCCATTCGGATTTCCTGTTTTTAACCAGGCTTTGGGGCAGAATAAAGCAAAAGAGCGAGCTTGTGAGCGCGCCGCGCCTGCTGCACGCGGAAGAACCGCTTGTGTTCAGAACAATAAGGGATCTGTTTACGCCCGATATAAAGCGCCTTGCCATAAACGATAGGGAGTTTTACGAGCGCGTTCAGCTGATTGCGAACATAATATCGCCGTCGCTGAAAAACAGGGTGCAGCTCTATGAGGATATACCGGATCTTTTTGATCAGCTTGGCCTTGAAACGGAGATTGACCGCGCGCTTGCCCATAAGGTTTGGATGAAAAACGGCGGCTATATAATAATCGACCAAACCGAGGCGCTTACAACCATAGATGTTAATACCGGCAAATACGTAGGCACGGATAATTTGCAGGAAACCATAACCGAAACCAACTGCGAGGCGGCAAGAGAGATAGCCCGCCAGCTTAGGCTTAGGGACATAAGTGGCATAATAGTTGTTGACTTTATAGATATGGACGAGATTGCGGATAAGGAACGTGTGCTCTCAACCCTGCGCGACGAATTGGCTAAAGACCGCACAAAGTCCCATGTGCTTGGCATAACCCAGCTGGGCCTTGTTGAAATGACGCGCAAAAAAACCCGCCAGTGCATATCCCATACTCTGCAAAGCGCGTGCCCTTATTGCGGCGGCACGGGCAAGGTTTTAAGCGTTGAAACCGTTGTTCTTAAGGTAAGAAAGCAGCTCATGCGGCTTATAGCCAAGAACGAGTCAAATAACTTCCTTGTCAGGGTTAATCCCGCCGTGGCGGCCTCTATCGCGGAAAATTCGGATCCTCATTCCGGAATCCTGCCGGTGCCCAAGAATGGTGCGATATATGTTGAGCCCGCGGATATGCACATGGAAAAGTACGAGGTCGTGTCCTTAAACGAAGAACGGGCCGAAGAACTCTACCGCGGCGGAGTGACGAGATACAGCGGCGAATAAGCCGCTGAACAAAAATTTAATGTTGTTTTTGCCAAAGGTAGTGACATTTGGCAAATAATATGATATAATCCTTAATCGTCGGCATAACGCCGTAAGCCAATGTGGCTCAGTTGGCAGAGCAGCGCACTCGTAATGCGCAGGTCAAGAGTTCGAATCTCTTCATTGGCTCCATTCGGGGCGTAGCGCAGCTTGGTAGCGCGTTTGGTTCGGGACCAAAAGGCCGGGTGTTCAAATCACCTCGCCCCGACCATAAAAGCGGTTCTTGTGATAAGCAGGGACCGCTTTTGTTATATATTGATTTTTTGCCGTTAGTTCACAATACCGCGCGGGACTTTATCACTATACTCGGTGTAAACTAACGCCTGTGTTGCCGCATTGGGCGGCGGGAAGGAATAATTGTTTTTATGCAGCAGGACAAAACTTTTCTTGGCACTGAGCCTGTGGGTAAGCTTCTTTTAAGGCTTGCGGTACCTACGGTCGCGGCTCAGTTCGTAAATATGCTATACAATATCGTGGATAGAATATACATAGGCCACATGGGCGAAAACGGGAGCATGGCACTTACGGGCGTTGGCGTATGCATGCCCATAATTCTTATAATTTCCGCCTTTGCCGCGTTTGTAAGCTCCGGCGGCGCGCCCCGCGCGTCAATCGCTATGGGTGAGGGCAATATGGAAAAGGCGCAGAATATACTCGGCGGCTGCTTTACGCTGCAGCTTTGCATATCCGTTGCGCTTACGGCTGTATTGCTTATATGGAACAGGGATTTTCTTCTCGCGTTCGGTGCCAGCGAAAACACAATAGACTATGCCGTTGAGTATATGAACATATACGCTATAGGCACCCTGTTCGTTCAGCTTACGCTTGGCATGAATGCGTTTATAACGGCGCAGGGCTTTGCCAAAATGGGTATGTATACCGTGCTTATAGGCGCCGTGACAAACATTGTGCTCGATCCGCTGTTTATATTTGTGTTCGATATGGGCGTTGCGGGCGCGGCGCTTGCCACCATAATTTCTCAGGGCATTTCCTGCCTGTGGGTGCTGCATTTCTTAATAAAGGGAACAAGTATACTCAAATTGAAACGAGCCTCTCTAAAGCCGAATTTGAGCCTTATTTTGCCATGCATGGCGCTTGGCCTTGCCTCGTTTGTAATGCAGTCAAGCGAAAGCATAATATCCGTGTGCTTCAATTCATCCTTGCTTAAATACGGCGATGACATAGCCGTTGGCGCCATGACAATACTTTCAAGCGTAATGCAGTTTGCCATGATGCCTCTTTCGGGCATAGCGCAGGGAGCTCAGCCTATTTTAAGCTATAATTTCGGCGCGAAAAACGCCGGCAGGGTAAAGGATACGTTTAAGCTTTTGCTGAAGGTTTGCCTTGGCTATTCGTTCTTGCTGTGGGGAATAATAATGCTGTTCCCGCAGGCGTTCGCGGGCCTGTTTACAACAAGCGAGGAGCTTGTCGAGTTCGCCGCGAGCGCGCTCAGAATATATTGCGCGGTGCTCTTTGTGTTTGGCATTCAAATATCGTGCCAGATGACTTTTGTCTCGATTGGCAACGCCAAGTGTTCCATAATCGTAGCCGTGCTCAGAAAGTTTGTGCTGCTGATACCCCTGATATATATTATGCCCGCGATAATCGCCGATAAAACCACGGCCGTATATATGGCGGAACCCGTGGCGGATATAATTGCCGTTTCCTGCACGGCCGTGCTGTTTGGCTATGAATTCAAAAAGGCAATGAAAAGGCTTGAAAACATGGGGGAGTAACCCCGGCTGAATACGAAAGGCCGCCCAATCGGGCGGCCTTTTTGTGCCTGAAAAATCTATGATAAATCAAAAGCCCTCATCCTTTCGGATGAGGGCTTCTTTATTGGCTCCCCCTGTTGGACTCGAACCAACGACACTGCGGTTAACAGCCGCATGCTCTACCGACTGAGCTAAGGAGGAACGGAACGAGTGTTATTATAGCGCGGGTTTATTGATTTGGCAACCCCTTTTTTCAAAAAAATTAAAATATTTTTGTATGCTTATGCACTCATCCTGAATATAACCAGACAATCAGGCATTTTTAATGCCTGCGCCATCTTGGCAGAATGCCCATCTCCTTCAGCGCCTCGTATACGCGGGGGTTGGGAAGACCTATTACCGTAAAATAGCAGCCGTCTATCTTTTCGACAAGCACTGTAGCCGGTCCCTGTATGCCGTAAGCGCCGGCTTTGTCCATGGGCTCGCCGGTTGCTATATAGTCGCGTATTTCGGTCTCCTCAAGCTTTTTGAACGTAACGTCGACCCTGTCACAGAACACGGTTTCCTTGCCTGCGCAAATCACCGCTACGCCCGTATACACGGTGTGCGTGCGGCCGCTAAGCCTTGAAAGAATGCGAAACGCGTCTTCCTCATCGTGCGGCTTGCCGAGTATTTCTCCGTCAAGATATACTATCGTGTCCGATCCCAGCACGCAGCAACCGGGATTATCCTTGGCTACCGCCGCGGCTTTTATCTTGGCCAGCCGGCTCACGTATTCGTCGGGTTCGCATATTTCTATGTTTTCTTCGGCCATGCTCGGCTTAACGCTGAAGTCGTAGCCCATCAGCTCAAGCATTTCCCTGCGCCTGGGTGACGCGGATGCAAGTATAAGGTCCATTGATTGGGTCTCCTTTGGTGCACTCACTCGGAAAGGTCCTGGAAACCGAGTCCGTATGCCGTATCGTAGGGGCACAGCAGTACCAGTGCGGTTTTATCCGCGCTGTAGGCTATGGCGCGAATGTGGCATGCCTCGGCACGGGAGCAAGCGCAAACGAGCACGGTCCTGTCGGAGCCGGAGAACATACCGGTCGCCTTGATGCTGGTTACGCCGCGCCCGATATTGTTCATTATAACGTCCGAAATTTCCTTGGGCTTGCCGGTAACTATAAATGTAACCTGGCCGGTCATAAAGCCCGCGGTAATCTTGTCTATAACGGTTGTGGAAACGGCCGTCATGATAATGCCCTGAAGCACCGCGTCAATCCTTCCGAATACAAGACCGCCAAGAAGTATTACGCTGCCGTCTATAAATATGGATATTGTGCCAATGGAAAGGTGGGGGAACTTCTTACGGATTGTCATTATAAGGAAATCCGTGCCGCCGGTGGAAGAACCGCGCCAATAAACCAGCGCAAGGCCCGCGCCGCTTAATGCGCCGCCGAAAAGCGCGGCCATGATTGGGTCGCCGCTGTATGCGGGTAGCAGCGGAAATACGCCGTCGATTATGATTGTGTTTATAATCATGGTTTTTATGGACTTAAAGAAAAATCCCTTGCCAACGGTTTTTATGCATATCAGAATAATAGGTATGTTGAGTACAAGGGTGCAAATACCTATGGGCAGGTTGGTAAAATGGTTAACGATTATGCCAAGACCGGATATGCCGCCGGGGGCGAAGTCCGCTTTTGAGGCAAAGCTATATATGCCGGCCGCGTACAGAATGCTGCCTATAATGTCAAACAGCAAATCCATCAGTATATTCTTCAGCTTTTCCTTTCGTTCAGTCGTCATATGCAATCCTCCTTCTTGTGCCGAAACTTGCTTTTTTCTCGACAACCACGTGATTGTAACACCGCCGTTATGTATTTGTCAATTAAACCTAAAAACTGCAATTTTGCCCCTTTGCTCTTGCATTTTTGGAAATGTATTTTGTATAATATCGTTAAATGTGCGTTATATGGAAAATACGGCATTGACAGAAATAAACCTTTCTGATAAAATGCATAAATGTCGGCAGAGAGCGGAAAGCCGTTTCCGGGCGACGCCGATAAGGAACAGCGCCTATAGGGAGTGCGTAAGCGCCTGTAGCCCAGCCGGATAGAGCAACGGCCTTCTAAGCCGTAGGTCCAGGGTTCGAATCCCTGCGGGCGCGCCAAGTATATGGTGGGTATAGTTCAGTTGGTTAGAATGCCAGATTGTGGCTCTGGAGGTCGTGGGTTCGAGTCCCACTACCCACCCCATTTACTTTTCCCCCATGGCGCTTTTTGTGCATAATTGGGGTGTCGCCAAGCGGCTAAGGCCCCGGATTTTGATTCCGGTATACGCAGGTTCGAATCCTGCCACCCCAGCCAAGAATGACCCGTTAGCTCAGTCGGTAGAGCACTTGACTTTTAATCAAGGTGTCCGGAGTTCGAATCTCCGACGGGTCACCATTTTTGTATTCAAGGCGAAAAATGCGGGCGTGGCGGAATTGGCAGACGCGTCGGATTTAGGTTCCGGTGCCGCACAGGCGTATGAGTTCAAATCTCTTCGCCCGCACCAAAAAAGAATATCGTATATGCGGGTATAGTGTAATGGTAACACATTAGCCTTCCAAGCTGAGATAGAGGGTTCGAGTCCCTTTACCCGCTCCAACAAAAAGCCCTGACTGTTCAGTCGGGGCTTTTGTGTGTATTTTTGGCCGAAGGAGTTCGGCAAGCGAACGCACCGGCTAAACCCCTCAAAACCACGGACAAATTCTATAAAAACTAAGTACCACCAAAAGCCTTCGCCCGAAGCCTTTTTGGAAAAAGCAAAAGCGGACAGACACTTTCATGCCTGCCCGCCCGGTTGGGTTAGATAATTTGTTTTATGCCTTTTCGAGTATTAAGACCCTGAACGCTATGGTTGGCGAAAACAAGTCACATAACGAAATATCAGGTCGTCTGGCAAGCATCAATGCCGACATCACTCAGCTTAACACTATGATGACGGCTGAACAGTTCACCGCTATACGCAACGCTGAGAACCCTATGGAGACGGCTATCCGCACTCTTGAGACCAATGCGGTGCAGTGCAAGCTTAACAAGGAATCCGGCAAGTATGAGTTATCCGACACATCTCGCATAATCGACCTCGCTAAGTTTGACCGTTTCTGTGACCCCAAAACTATCGCGCACGATTCGTCTTGGGTTTACAAGGTTGGTAATCTCGCTCGCCTGTTCGCGGCTTATGCCACTAATGAGGTGGGTGGCAACTGGCAGGCATTGCTTAATGACTTTTGGCTTGATAAGCATACCTTCCGCACGCCTGAAGCTGACCCCTATTAGCAAGAAAACGCTTACCCGTGAGCTTCAGAAGATAGTTGACGCTATTATCTTTGTTGATAATGGCAAGGGACTTAATCAGTACAAAGTAACATCGTGGGACGTGGCATTTATAGTGCTCTGTTCCTGCAAGCAGGGCAAAAAGCCCAAAACAATCGCTATGCCGAAGGATACCACAATCACTAAGCTGCTTATACAGGTTATCAACCGCATTATGACGGGTGATAGCTACGAGGTGCTGTACAAGCGCAATAACGAGAACTAAAAGCATATAGGGCGCACGGCGTGATGTCGTGCGCCTCATTATGCTCTTAGAATTTTTCCTATTGGCGTAGGCAAAGCTCTGAGCCACATATGAGTTTGACTGTATGGTAAGTAGTCGTTGCCAAAAACCAGATTCCGTGAGAAAACAAATATGAATTGGTCTATGCAAGGCGTTAAGGAAGTGTTCCGCATTTTCTTTTTATTATCCGTCTCAAAAACGCTTTTATTCCGCATTGGCGTTTCGTGTAGGATTTATGTTTGTAGAAGCGTAAAGAAATCAAATCGATTTTGAATTTGGTATGCCGCTTGAATCCTGATTTTATTTCGTTTATAATAGCATTGCCGCTATCATTGGTGGTGCTCTGATGGCGGATACTTTGTGGTTGTTGACTAACAATGACCTCCAATTTAAGCCCTCGCACGGAAATCAAATTCTGTGCGAGGTGCGCCATCGAAAGGAGTGTTTGTTTCTGGAAAACGAAAAGTTCTGGAACGAATTCTGTGAGATGTACGGCAAAGCTCGTGCGGCGAAAACGAAATCGTTTTGCGCCATCAATGAGCAACGCTGTGCGGAAATCAAAACGGCTTACGATTTGCTTGTGTCATTGGCAAAGGAAAATGGAATCGAAGCCAGTGTTAAGTGTGCGCCGGTTCGTGAATTGGGACACGATTTCTATATCGAACTGAATTGCGATGCGCTTGACATTCCGAATTCTCAAATGGATTCATTTTTGACTGCCCTTAAATTGGCAGATGATATTAGTATTTGCCCGTTAACTACGGGGCAGGTAAGCATTTTACTTGGATTCAAAAAAGTAATTGTAACTAAATAAGGATTTACGAATTGATTAGGGGTTGTCGCTTGTCGGCAACCTCTTTTTCGTATGCCGAAATCAAGGAGGTTTTCAAAATGCTGCGCAAGGTGCGCACTCAAATGTGTACCTTGCGGAGGAATTTGACCTCCATAAACGAGCTTTTAAGGAGGATATGAAAAATGATTTGGTTTTTCGCTCGCGGCGGCTTACAGCGCCGTGCCCCTCTTCGGCACAAACAGCT
>CAVIJJ010000025.1:0-23187 GCA_963643205.1 bacterium
TTCGTCACTTGTGTTGATACTTGTGTCTTACATGATGAAGCCTTCTGTGGGTACGTTGCTGTTAGCAATGAGCCTTACAAGATGGATAGGTATGGCGCGCTTTATTCGAAACCAGATAATAATCATACGCGACAGGGAATACAATCTTGCCTCTCGCTGCCTGGGCACCGGCACGTTTATGATAATAATCAAAAACCTGTTGCCGTATCTTGTTTCCGTTATAATGCTGAGAATGGCGCTTTCAATACCGGATGCCATAGCGAGCGAGGTATTTATAACCTATATAGGCCTTGGCCTTCCCGTTGAAGTTCCTAGCCTTGGCAACCTGATAAACATCGGCAGAAAACTGATGATGAGTCCCACCCTTAGGTATCAGCTTATTTATCCTACGATAATACTTTCAATCGTGACCGTATCCTTTTATGTGGTTGGTAATTCCTTCAGCGACGCGGCCGATCCCAAGAACCACATAAATTAAGGAGGACTTTGTGATGGAAAAACAGCAAGACGTTATATTGTCCGTAAAAGACCTTAATGTAAAATTCAAACTCAGAGGCAGGGTGCTGCACGCGATTCGCGACGTAAGCCTAGATGTATATCGCGGCGAAAGCCTGGCGATAGTGGGAGAGTCCGGCAGCGGCAAAAGCGTGCTGAACAAAAACTTTATAGGCCTGCTTGACCAGAACGGGTTCATATCGTCCGGCGGAATAACATATTACGGCATGGAAGACGGCACGCCGCAGGTTTTTTCAAACTATAAAAAGGATAAGGACTGGCTTAAAATACGCGGCAGCGAGGTAAGCATGATAATGCAGGATCCGATGACCAGCTTGAACCCGCTTAAAACAATAGGCAAACAGATAGCCGAATCGGTGGAGCTGCACAGAGGCCTTAAGGGCAGGGCGCTTAAGGAAGCCGTGTATGATATTCTGCGAGAGGTTGGCATAGAGGATCCCGAAATAAGATATAAGCAGTATCCCCACGAGTTTTCAGGCGGCATGAGGCAAAGAGTTGTAATCGCCATAGCCATCGCGTGTCGGCCGAAACTGCTTATCTGCGATGAGCCTACCACGGCGCTTGATGTTACAATACAGGCGCAGATACTGGAACTGCTCAAGGATCTTAAGAAAAGACTTAATCTTACAATTATATTCATTACGCACGACCTTGGTGTGGTAGCGAACATTGCGGACCGCGTAGCCGTAATGTATGCCGGTGACATAGTTGAAACCGGCATGGTGAGGGAGATATTCTATGATCCAAGGCACCCCTATACATGGGCACTGCTTTCAAGCCTGCCCCAGCTGGGCGTAAAAGGAGAGGACCTTTATTCGATAAAAGGTACGCCCCCGAACCTTTTCAACCAGGTAAGAGGCGATGCGTTCGCTCCGCGTAATCCACAGGCACTGGCAATTGATTTTGAGGAGCTTCCGCCGTTTTTCGAGGTGTCTCCCACGCATAGGGCGCGAACATGGCTGCTTGATCCGAGGGCACCGCAGATAGAACCGCCCGAGCACCTGAAGGCCCTGCGCAAGAACCTGTGATTTAGGAGGGTGGACAATGGAAGTCAAAGAAGCAAAAAAAGAAGTTCTTTTGAGCGTAAGGGATATGGAGGTTACATTTGGAACCAAACGCAATCCGTTCAAAGCCGTAAAAGGCGTAAGCTTTGATATTTATAAAGGCGAAACGTTTGGCCTTGTCGGCGAATCAGGTTCTGGGAAAACTACCATAGGCCGCGCGATTATGAGAATACACCCGACCAGCGCTGGCGCCATAACATACAAGGGCGAGCGTATAAACGGAAAAATCTCGGCTGAGCTTGATAAAAAGGTTATTTCTGAAATTCAGATGATATTCCAGGATCCTATGGCAAGCCTGAACGAACGCGCGAAGGTGGACTATATCATATCCGAAGGAACATACAACACTAAGAAGAACCTTACGAAAAAAGAACGTCTGGAGCTTGTAGACGAGTCGTTGCTTGATGTCGGTCTGCTGCCGGAATTCGCCAGCCGTTTCCCACACGAGTTTTCCGGCGGACAGAGGCAAAGAATAGGCATAGCAAGGGCGCTTATAATGGAACCCGAATTTATAATCGCCGATGAACCCATAAGCGCGCTTGACGTATCCATACGAGCGCAGGTGCTTAACCTCATGAGTAAGCTTCAGCGCGAAAGAGGGCTTACATACCTGTTTATAGCGCACGATCTGAGCGTTATGCGCTTTATCTGCGACAGAATCGCCGTTATACACAAAGGCACGATAGTGGAGCTTGCGGACTGCGAAAAACTTTTCCAACATCCGCTTCATCCCTACACTAAAGCACTTCTCAGCGCCCTGCCACTTGCTGATCCGGACAAGGAAAAAAACAAAACGCTTATAGTCTATAAGCCTGACGAGTGTCATTTCGATTACGAAACCAATAAACCCACATGGCGAGAGGCAGCGGAAGGTCACTACATACTGGCCAACGATCGCGAAATGGCCGGGTATGCGCAGGAAATAAGCGCGGAATGAAACGGGAAATTTAACCCATCCATCCCAACACAGTCTGAGCCAATCCTTTGAGACTTTATTATTAAAGCGGCCAGGGCGGCGTTGGCCACCCTTCCGCATGACTTTAAGGACATCGTGAGAGCGGTGTCCTTTTTAATCTCCCGCCATGTTGAGAAAATGGCCGGGGTAGGCTATATTGTAACTCAATATAGGCAAAGCATGATCAAATTAGGCGGGAACAGAGCGAGAGAGGTACTGATATGGATGCGGGCAATTTGTGGATGCTTCGGGAATTCATCGGGACAAATAAGGTTCTTTTCCAAATTCCGGTTTATCAGCGCAACTACGACTGGTCGGAAATGAATTGCAACCGCCTTTTGGATGATATTAAAAATATTATAGATACCGGTGAAAAGCATTTTCTCGGCTCAATTGTATTCATGTCTACTAAGGAGCATGGCTTTTCATTGCAAACCTACACCGTTATTGACGGACAGCAACGCCTGACCACCATGATGATATTGCTGAAAGCTCTCTCCGATGTGGCCGCGGAAAACGGTGAAGTCGATTGTGTTGACGAAATTCAGCATGACTATCTGCACAACAAACATTGCGCCGAGGAATACAAAGTAAAGCTGAAACCGATTAAATCGGATAACGATCAGTTTATCGCTTTGCTCAATGATAAAGAAGATGAATTGGATCCGGAGGGGCATATTGCGCTCAATTACGGTATTTGCCGTAAGCGTATTGAAAAATGGGTGCAGTCCGGCATTAGCGCCGGCACTATTCTGGAGGCTTTGGAGCGCCTGGAAATGGTCTATATAAGCCTGAAAAAGGGCGAAGATGATCCGCAGGTTATATTTGAGAGCATCAACTCCACCGGGCTTGAGCTTTCAAGTGCTGATCTGATACGCAACTTCCTGCTGATGAATGCTCCCGACCAGGAAAGACTATATGAGGAATATTGGCTGTACATTGAAAAAACACTGAAGAAAAACACCGATTATGCCAATCTTAACATGTTTTTCATGCAGTATTTAGCGTACAAAACAAACGCACCGATCAATGCCGATCGCATTTATACGCAATTCGTACAGCTATTCAAAAGTAATGGTTATACGCAGGAAACCTGCCTTAAGGAGCTTAAATACTATGCCGATATATTTAGGGCTTTCGTATATGACGACTCTAAGTACCCTGACCATATCCGAAAAACTCTTAAGAGCCTGCGCCAATTAAAACAGACTACGTGCTATCCGTTCCTGCTGCATGTTTTCGACGATTATGAGCAGGGCGTTATAGACGCGGGCACGCTTGACAAAGTCCTAAAATTCACTCTTTCCTATTTGCTTCGGCGTGCTGTTTGCGGCATACCGTCAAACACTTTGCGCGGAATGTTTATTTATCTGTACAGCCGCGTATTCAAAGTTGCCTCAAACAAGAGAAAGTATTATGAGTCGATAAATAAATTTTTCCACACTGTTGCTACCAGGGATGCGGTTCCGTCCGATGATGAGTTTTGGCGGTCTCTAAATCAGGCCAACATGTACAGCAATAGTGCCTTGTGCAAATTTTTGCTTGCGGATATTGAAAACGGCGACAGGAAGGAAACCCTTATTGTTGATACCCTGACCATAGAACATATTATGCCGCAGACGTTAAGCGTTGAGTGGCGCTATATATCCGAGAAGGATCATGAGGATTATCTGCATGTTCTCGGGAATCTTTCCGTAACCGGGTATAATTCGGAACTTTCCAATAAGAGCTTCGCTGAAAAAAGAAAAGTCATCAAAGATAACTCTAAGGCAGTTATACTTAATAAAGATGTTTGGGATAAAGAAACCTGGACAATTGAGGATATTAAGAAACGCGGCGAACGCCTTGCGGCAATCGTAATGAAACGTTATCCGATTGAAAAAATTGTTGATAACAGCATAGAATTCGAATACCTTACGAAAATTACGCTTGATGATTATGATGCGGTTACCGGCAAAAAGCTGGTTAACTTCTGCTTTGAGGGGGAAACCTTCCACCAAAACAGGTATGTTTTTATGTTGTTGGATGTTATCAAGCTGCTCGACCAAAAGATGCCCGGAAAGCTGGAAAAACTTGCGTCGCACGACTACTCCTTCAGCACAGCAAAAAATAAGCATCCGCTTTTGTCTACAATGTCTGATGGTATGTATTGGCCATGGGATTTGAAGGATGGCATTTATTTAGAATCAAATCTTTCTGCGAGAAAGATTATGCATCTTATCGATAATCTTCTGAAAGAGTACGGCGTTGACCAATCGGCATTTTCCATTTCCGTTGTTTCAGAAGGCTACGATGGGGAAGATGCGGATGAGTAGAGATAAAAAGCAGATTTAATTGAAGAAGGCATTCTCGTGATTACCAAAAGGACCGCACACGCGGCCCTTTTTCGCAACAAAAAACAGCCGCCGGAATTCAGCGACTGCTTCTTTTAATGGAGGCACCACCCAGAATCGAACTGGGGAATAAAGGTTTTGCAGACCTCTGCCTTACCGCTTGGCTATGGTGCCGATAATGGAGCGGGAGACGGGGCTCGAACCCGCCACCTCTGCCTTGGCAAGGCAGCGCTCTACCGAATGAGCTACTCCCGCATACATGGTGCCTCAGAGTGGAGTCGAACCACCGACACAGGGATTTTCAGTCCCTTGCTCTACCAGCTGAGCTACCGAGGCAGGAAGTTTGGCGACCCGGAGGGGGCTCGAACCCCTGACCTTCAGCGTGACAGGCTGACGTGCTAACCAACTGCACCACCGGGCCATAAACGCGATTGACATTGAATGGTGGGAACAACAGGGCTCGAACCTGTGACCCCTTGCTTGTAAGGCAAGTGCTCTCCCAGCTGAGCTATGCTCCCGGGTAATGTCAACCGCAGGAGATAGTATAACCTATTTTTGTGCTGTCTGTCAACAAATTTATACAATATCTTTTTTTGAAAAAATTAGGACTGTCTTACACTCCGCCGATTTTTGCCGTTTCGCGCCTTTGCCTTACAAATATGAAGACCCATCAAAGGTTTTTTGCCCCAAAACAGTTTACAAGCGGCCGTTTGGCTGTTACAATGATATAGTTAGTACGGTCGGCAGATCTATTGGCCGCTACTTTAATAACACATAATATTCAGCAATACATACTGGAAAGGACAGCAAGAAGCAAATGAAAGACTACACCGCAGCAAACATTCGCAACATAGGCATATTCGGTCACGGCAGCGAAGGCAAGACCACTCTTACCGAAGCCATGCTTTTCAACGCGGGCCTGCTTGAGCGCCTGGGCAAGGTTGAAAACGGCACCACCACGACCGACTATGATCCCGAGGAGATCAAGCGTACCATTTCCATAAACATGGCCCTTGCGCCCCTTGAATGGAAAGACACCAAGATCAATATTATAGATGCCCCGGGTTTCTTCGATTTCTATGGCGAAGTGAGCGCGGCTATGGCGCTTGCTGATTCCGCCCTTATAGTTGTGGGCGCTGTCTCCGGCCCCGTTGTCGGCGCCGAGAAGGCCATGAGCATGTGCAAAAAGGCCAACAAGCCCCGCATGATAGTCGTTAACCAGATGGATCGTGAAAACGCCAACTTCACCAAGGTTATGGCGGAGATAAACGAAAAGTTCGGCACCGGCGCCGTTCCCGTACAGCTGCCTATAATGGAAGGCGGCCAGTTCGTAGGCTATGTTGATATTCCCAACATGACCGCGAAGAAGTTCGACGGCAAGGGCGAAAAGGAAATAGCCATCCCCGCGAACATGCAGGACGACGCGCAGACCTACTATGAGGCCCTTACCGAAGCCGCCGCCGAAACCGACGAAGAGCTGATGATGAAGTTCTTTGACGAGGGCGAGCTGAGCCGTGAGGAGATCCTGACCGGCCTGAGCAAGGGCGCCAAGGACGGCAGCATTACCCCCGTTTGCTGCTGCGCGGCCGTTCCGAATATCGGCGTAGCAACCCTGCTTGACAATCTTGTGCACTATATGCCCTCCGCGGCTGAGGTTGCTCCCGTTTCCGCTACCGATGTAAAGACCGGCAGCGCGGTGAGCATGGCCGATTACGGCAAGTTCGCCGGCCACGTTGTGAAGACCGTTATAGACCAGTTCGGTAAATATTCAATTATAAAGGTTCATTCCGGCGTTCTGGATGCCACCACCACTCTTTACAATGCCAGCAACGAGAAGACCGAGAAGAGCGGCAACGTATTCATTATGCGCGGCAAGAAGACCGTTCAGGTTGATAAGCTTATCGCCGGCGATATAGGCGCCCTGGCTAAGCTGCAGTATACCGCCACCGGCGATACCCTGTGCGATCCTTCCGCCCCCGTAACGTTCGCTCCCATAGATTTCCCCGCGTCCGCCATTTCCATGGCAGTTTCCGCCAAGAAGCAGGGCGAGGAAGACAAGGTGTTCGCGGGCCTGAACAAGCTGCTTGAGGAAGATCCCACCATCTCCCTTGAGAAGAATGCCGAAACCGGCGACGTGCTGCTCAGCGGCCTTGGCGAGGTTCATCTGGACGTTGTCTGCGCCAAGCTTAAGAATAAGAACGGCGTTGAGGCGCAGCTTGCGGAGCCCCGCATTCCTTACCGTGAAACCATTCGTTCCACCGCGGAAGCCGAAGGTAAGCATAAGAAGCAGACCGGCGGCAGCGGCCAGTTCGGCGTTGTTAACATGCGCTTTGAGCCCCTCACCAACGGCGAGGACTTCGAGTTTGTAAACGCCATCGTAGGCGGTGTTGTTCCCAAGGAATACATTCCTGCGGTTGAAAAGGGTACCCGCGAGGCCATGCTGCACGGCGTGCTTGCCGGCTATCCCATGACCGGCGTTAAGGCCACACTGTTCTTCGGTAAGTATCACCCCGTAGATTCCAAGGAAGTGGCGTTCAAGTCCGCCGCCCGCCTTGCCTATAAGGAAGCCTGCGCGAAGGCATCTCCTGCCCTTATAGAGCCGATCTACCGCTATTACATTCATGTTCCCAATGATTACGTGGGCGCTGTCACCAGCGACCTGCCCCGCCGCCGCGGCGTGATGGAGGGCATGAACCCCGTTGAGGACGGCACTGAGGTTGTTGCCCGCGCTCCTATGGGCGAAATGGTCAAGTACGCTACCGACCTTAGGTCCATGACCCAGGCCCGCGGTTACTTCACCAAGGAATTCATAGGCTACGAGGATGTTCCCGCCATGGAGGCCAAGAAGATCATCGAGCAGTCCAAGCGCGAGGACGACGACGAGGAGTAATAAGCGATACCCCTGCGATAATCACAAACATAATGAAGGAGACCTTAGCGGTCTCCTTTTTTTACGCTGTTCCCCCTCAGTCGCCTGCGGCGACAGCTCCCCCGCCGGCGGTGGAGGCTTTTGGTTTTGGTTAAATTCAAAGTTGGTTCTAACGCTCTAACTTAATAATAGAATTCTGCGTCCCCATCGTCCCTGCGTCCCCGAGCCGCAGAATACCTGGGTTTTTTCGGGGACGATGCGGGGACGATGAAATTCTGCGTCCCCGAACTCCCTACATTTACAAGCTAAGACTGATAAAGTAAGTAATGGTAGTGATAAGAGTAAGCGGAGTTCAAGAAAACCTCTTCACTCGCTCATATCTTCTGCTTCAACTTACTTTACCACCCCCCGGAATATCCCCCAAAGGCCCCCTAATTATTAACAACTTCTTTAGTTGACAAACCAAATACGGTATGATAAGCTGAATTTGTGGATTCGTGGAAGAGGGGCAGGCCCCGAAAACCGTGGCTTTAATGAAAAACGAGCAATTCTATCGGGCATACCGCCGGGGAGCGGGAAAACACACAAACAAAAAATAAAACAAAACAAAGGAGAACCAACCATGCTGAAAAACCACCTTAAAAAAGCGATAGCCGCAGCGATGATATTCGTGATGGTGTTCGCGCTGACGGCGCCGGCGTTAGCCGAGGAGAACAGCGAGCTTAAGGCCGCCGAGGACGCGGTTCGTGAAGCGGAGGAGAATTATAATATAGCGGTAGAGCAGTATAATAATGCGATAAATATGGATGCGGGCTCGCTCAACGCGAAAAAAGCGGAATTAGAGAGCCAAAGAGGGGATGTTCAAGGTAAGATTAATGAACTTACTACCCGGATTGCAGTATGGGATGAAAGTAGAGAAGAAGGACGTGACGGGATTGTGCAACAGCTTGAAGAAGAAAGAAAAAAAATGAATTTACTTAATAAGCAAATATCGGAGATTGATGAAAAGCTAGACGTTGACGCGCTCATGGAGGAAATGTACAGATGCGAGCTGCTGCTTGATATAGCCAGGTACGACCTTGAGCGGCTGCAGCAGGCGCTTATAATCCCGCAGACGGGCGACAGCAACGCGGTGTACCTTGCCGCGGGCGTAATGCTCATACTGGCCGGCGCGGGCCTGGCGGTAAGCAGGAAGAGAAGCTGAACCAAATAAAGTCAGTATAACAGGGGGCGACTGCGGTTGCCCCTTGTTTTTTTGTAAAGCTGACTTTCATGAAGTAAATATCTGCAGAAACCAAAAGGCGGTTGGCGGTTCTCTTGAACTCCCTCCGCAGGGAGGCTTTTGGTGGCTTTCCGGGTTTGATAAAGTAAGTTAAAGCAGAATGTATGAGCAGGCGAGGCGGTTTTAACGGACTCCCTCCGTCTGCTCGCTGCGCTCGCATCCACCTCCCCCCATTGGAGGAGGCTTTTGGTTTTGGGCTAAATTCGAGCTTTTTCAGTAAAAACTAAGCTTTGCCAAAAGGCCCCACCGGTTGGGGGGGCTGGCAAAATGCCTTCAGGCATTTTGACTGGGGGAGTTCAAGAAAACCATTTTACTCTCTTATCTACTCTATCAATTATTACTTTACCAATACTCAAAGTTACATCCTTCGGGGACGCAGAATTTCATCGTCCCCGCATCGTCCCCGAAAAAACCCAGACATTTAGCCTATCGGGGACGCAGGGACGATGGGGACGCAGAATTCTATTATTAAGTTAGAGCATTAGAACAAACCTTGAATTTAACCAAACCAAAAGGCTCCCTGCGGAGGTTCGGAGTTGAGCGCCCGCAGTGCGGGATGCAGCGAAACGGAGAACGGGCAGGAACAGGGAGAATTGCGAGCGGCAGCGAACAAGGCGACCATGTTCCAACCAGTGCGTGGATTTCGCATAGCGAAAGACGGAGGGAGTCCGGCGAAATAGCTCAGCTTACTATTATCACTACCGTTACTTACTTTATCAAACTCAGCTTAAATGCAGGGAGGCCGACGCGGACTTTTTATAATAAAAAAGGAGACCACAAAGGTCTCCTTCATTATATCCGTGATTACGCGGGTTTGGTTATTTCTCCGCGTCGGCGTGGAACTGATGCGTGGCCTTGGGCAGCGCCTTGTTCATGTCCGGCTTTATGGGAGTGCCGGCCACGGTGGATGCGGAATACTGCCAGGGCGCGGTGTGCTGCAGAGGATGCGCCGCTATGGGCTCGGGGTAGTTGTCGCACTCGGCCGTAATGTCGTGCGGATATACCATGTTGTCGCACAGGGCAAGCTCGGCGCAGATGCTCTTGCCAACGTCGCTTTCCATCATGCCGCCAACCCAGCAGCCTATGCCGGCCTGCCGGCACATATTGTTTATCTTAATGGAATTGCCCAGGCCGCCTACGCGCGCGGGCTTAATGTTTATAAAGCCGCAGGCACCCAGCTCAATCGCCTGGCGGGCGTTGAAGGGATCGGTAATGCTCTCGTCAAGGCAAATGGGGGTATCTATCATCTTCTGAAGCTTGGCGTGGTCAACAACGTCCATGGGGCTGAACGGCTGCTCTATCATGGCAAGGCCGAACCTGTCCATTTTGCGGAACACATCAGCCTCGTCTATGGTATAAGAGGAGTTGCAGTCAATATGGAATACGCCGTTGGGGAAGGTGGAACGCACGGCGGCAATCATGTCCACATCCCAGCCGTGCATGGCCTTGAGTTTAACGCGCTTCGCGCCGCTGTCTATGGCCTGGCCAACCTCGGCTATAAGCTCATCTATCGTGTCGCATACGCCGAATCCCGCGCCCTCGTCAACGGTGGTGTTGGTGCCCTCGGGGCAAAGCAGCTTATGAAGGGGCACGCCCTCCATTTCGGCCTTAAGCGTCCACCACGCCATTTCTATGCCGGCCTTGGCAAAGGGGTTGCCCTTTATGTCCTTCATGGCCGCGAGCACGTCGTCCGCGGTGTCAAGCTCCTTACCAAGCACCATGGGCGCAAGGAAACGGGAAGCCACGTTGAAAACGCCATCGCCGTATTCACAGCTGTATGTGGGGCCGGGCAGGGGGCTGGACTCGCTCCAGCCTTCGTAATTGCCGCTGCGCAGCCTTGTGAGCAGCACGGCGTTGCCCTCGTCGGAGCCGTAGGCGGTGCGCCAGGGCTTGTGGAAGCGGTTTTCTACCAGGTAAAGATCAATACCTTCTATTTTCATAATAAAGTCCTTCGGATGAAAATTTGGCCGTTATTTATCGCACGAAACCTTCACGAACGGCATATGGGCTACGCGCACGCCGGAGAAGTAAAGCCCGGTAACATCGCCCTGTTCGTTTTCCTCAAACTGCACAAAGCATGTGCGCAGATATTCAGCCGCAAACCTGCCCTTGCCTACGGGGTGCAGAGTGGTTCTGCCGCGGCGGATATGGTCCATGTACATGGTGCCGTTCTCGTAAACTATATTATAGAATGTTTCAAGCTCCTCGCAGTAATACCTGCCCTCGTAGCGCTTGCCCTCGCATTCGCATACGGGCGCGTCCACAGCCTTGTTAAGGCAAATGGTTTCCTCGGGCGTGTAATACATGGGCTTGTCGGCACCCAGCAGGAAATAGGTTTCCAGCCTGCCCGCGCGGAACAGGTTGCCGCGAACGCGGGTGAGGGGAGTGAGGCCGTATTTTTCGCACCAGTAGAAGCAGCCGTTCTTTTCAACTATCTTTACTATGGCGGAGCTGGGAAGCTCGGCATAGTAGAAGCCCGCGGCCTCGGACACATCAAACTTTTCCTTAACCGGCTTTTCGGCGCTCTTAAGCGGCTCCATGCCAAGTATCAGCCTTGCTATCTTCCAGGCGGAGGGATCGGTAAGGGTATTGTTGGTGTTTGAAAGAATTATTATGTTCAGGTCGTCGTCCCTCAGGCGCAGCGTAACGGTGCGGTAGCCCGCGTCCTCACCAACGTGGATAAGATAGCGATGGCCCTCAACGCTGCCTACCCAAAGTCCGCAGGCGTAGGTGGTGGGGGCGTTGTCCTTAAGCGGGGTGATGGTTGTCATCTCGTCTATAATGGCCTGGTCGCAAATTATATGCTCGCTGTAGTTGCGCATCCATTTGGCAAGATCGCGCGCGCAGGTATTGAGCGCGGTAGCGCCGTAAAGGCCGTATACAAGGGGATTGTAAAAATACTCCGTACCGTTGTCTATAAAGGACTTTGAGCGGTTGGGTATGCAGGTCCAGTATTTGTCGCGCACGGCGCTGTGCTCCATCCCCAGGGGCTTGAATATGCGCTCCTTAAGGAAATCCGGGAAGGTCTTTCCGGTAACGTTTTCAACTATGGCGGAAAGCAGTATAAAGTTCATGTTGCTGTATGAATACTTGCTTTCGGGCTCAAAGTTAACTTCCTTCTGGCGGGAGCAGAGGCGCAGCACGAAATCCTGCCTGCTTATATCGTCGTTGCATATGCCCATTATGTCCTGCAGCTCAAACAGGTCGCGTATGCCGGAATTGTTGTTCATAAGGTCGCGCACGGTGACGCGGTCCTTAAAGGCCACATACTCGCCCACGTATTCGCGAATGTCAGCGTCCAGATCAACAAGGCCATCCCTTGCGAGGAGCATAACGGCCATTACGGTGAACTGCTTGGAAACGGAAGCCACATGGAATATGGTATCCGGCGTTATGGGCACGCGGTTCTCAATATCCGCGTAGCCGAAGCAGCGCTCATATATGGTTTGGCCGTGCTGCTGCACAAGCACCTGACCGCCCGGGCAAATGCCGTTTGTCCACAGGGCGAATATGTCGTCAATCTGCTTCGCAATCAGTTCGTTCATCATTGGTTCTCTTCTTTATCCTCCGTTGATTCCTGAGCGGCCTTGCGTTTTTTTGAGCGCATAACCGCCAATATTATAACCACAGCCAAAATGACTATGATTGATACCGCTACAATGGGGAGCAATAGGCTTATGCTGCCGTCCTCGGCCGCCACAAGCTCGGTTTGGCGCACGTTGCCGAACTGATCGCGCAGCGTAAGCGTGCCCACGGTTTCTCCCTTTTTAACGCTTGAGCCGTTTATCTCAATCAGAGTGTCAAGCTCAAGCTCGCTGCCCTCCCGGGCAAGTATGTATATATCGTCCTTCGCGGCGAACGGTACGGTTTTGCCGCCCGAAAGCCAGCCCCAAAGCTCCATTTCGCACACGTTATCGCCCGCGGCGAAGCCCTGCTTTTCAAATTGGCGGGCATAGTCAAAAAGCTTCAGCGTGTCGTTATAGTGGCCGTATACCATGTCCCGGCCCTCAAGCGTTGCCGTGCACTGCATTACAACGCTGTAAAACGTAAGGTCGTCCTTTTTCATGGCGGAGGCCAAATTCCTGCCGGCCTCGTTAATATAGCCGGTCTTTATGCCCAGTATGTCGTCCGTATAATCCCTTTGGTAGGCCTTTACGCTGCCCGGGGCTATAACGGCATTGGATGTTTCGTAAGGGAAGGGCTCGTCCCTTTTGTTTGACGCGGGCAGTTCGCCCTCGGTCATGCGCACAATCTCGCGGAATTTTTCATATTGCATGGCCTGCATGCTCAGCGTAACCATGTCCCTGGCGCTTATGTAAGAATCCGGCGAAAGCCCGTGCGGATCCTCAAAGTGGGTATCCGTCATGCCAAGCTCGGCGGCTTTCTCGTTCATCATGTTCACAAACGTGGGTATATCCCCGGCAACATATACGGCAAGCGTTGTGCCCGCCTCGTTGCCGGAGGGGATAAGAAGGTATTTCATAAGCTCCCAAACGCTTATTTCCTCGCCCTCAACAAGGTGCCCGAACTCCATCCAGTAGCAGTACCGCTCGGATACCGCCTCCGCGGGCACCACCATGGTGCCGCTAAGCTCCGGATCGTATTCCAGCACAAGCAGTGCCGTCATAACCTTTGTCATGCTGGCGGGAGGATTATGCGCGTATGAATTGAGAGAGAACAGAACCGTGTCCGTGCTCTGCTCATAAAGTATGGCCATGGGGGCATTCGTAATCGCCGGAGTGTCGCTCTCGGGCTCGGTTTCGGTTGTAGTGGTAGTTGTGTCCGCAAACGCGCTCGCGCTGCAGAGAAGTACTGCTACGCACAGCAGTAAGGAAAGTATTCGCTTCGGTATTGATGATGCTCTCACGTTTTCTTACCCCGTTTCTTTATTGCTTTATTAAATTGTCGTTTCGCTTTGGGGAAGGCGGCCTATAACCGCTTTCCCCAAACGGTATTATACTATCTTTGCTCTTCTTTGGTTTTACTCCTCGGTTTTTTCTTCGGCCTTTTCCGCTTCGGCGGGCTCTGCTGCGGTATCACCCGCGGCGGCTTTGCGCTTCTTGGCGGCGTTTACGGCAAGCACTATCGCGACAACTATGACTATAACAACCGCAACGCCCACTATCGGAAGGGTCATGCTCTTGGAGGCATCGGCGCCGGCTACAAGCTCGGTTTCGTGAGTGTTGCCGAATTCATCGGTTATAACAACGCGGCCAACCACATCGCCGGCCTTAACGGAGCTGCCCTCTACGCTAAGCTCGATTGTGGGGTTAAGCGCCTCGCCCTCGCGGCCAAGAAGATACATATCCTCCTTCGCGGTAAGGGGAACGGCGGAGCCGAAGAGACTCCCCCAAAGGGCCTTTTCGCATACGGTATCGCCCGCGGCGTAGCCCTGCTTTTCAAACAGCCTTGCGTAGTCAAAAAGCTTAATGGTTTCGGTGTAGCGGCAGTCTATCATGGTGTAATCCTCTGCAAACGTGTCCGTGCAGTGCATTACAACGCTGTAGAACGTAAGGTCGTCCTTAACCATGGCGGAGGAAAGGTTGTTGCCGGCCTTGGTGGTGGTGCCGGTCTTTATGCCTATAATGTCGCCGCTGTAATCCGTTTTGTACTCATCCCTGTTTTCAAAGTTGTTCAGAAGGCGGTTGCCGGTTGAATAGCTCATGGCGTAATCGCGCTTGTTGGAGGCGGGCAGAGCGCCGCTCTTCATGCGAACTATGTTGCGGATTGAAGGATACTGCATCGCGTAAAGGCAAAGGGTAAGCATATCCTGCGCGCTTATATAGGAATCGGCCGAAAGTCCGTGCGGATCCTCATAATGAGTATTGGTCATGCCAAGCTCCGCGGCCTTTTCGTTCATCATATCAACAAAGGAGGGTATGTCGCCCGCTACGTAAGCGGCAAGCGTGGTGGCGGCCTCGTTGCCGGAGGCTATGAGCAGATACTTCATAAGCTCAAGCACGGTTATTTCCTCGCCCGCGTAAAGGTGATCGTCCTCCATCCAGGTGCAGTACTGGGGATCTATGGCCTCTTCGGGAACAACGGTTTTGCCGCTAAGCTCCGGATCGAACTCAACCACAAGCACGGCGGTCATAACCTTTGTCATGCTGGCGGGAGCGTTGTGCTTATCGGGCTCCTTTGAATAAAGCACTGTGCCCGTGGTTGCCTCGTAAAGAATTGCCTCGTAGGCAACATCAAGCACGGGAACGTCGCTTTCGGCTTCGGCCGTGTCGGCTTCCTGCTCGGCAAGGCTGAAGGAGCAGCACAAAAGCATGGCTGCGCAGAGAAGCAGCGCAACAAGTCTCTTGGTAGCGGATGATTTCATGTTTTTACCCCGATTCTTTTTTGTTTTTTTGTTAAATACTCAAGCGGGGAAGGCGGCTTGCGGCCACTTTCCCCGTGTTTTTTAATGATTTGGGCTTTTACTGTTCGTTCTTTTCGCTGCCCTCGGTCTTTTCGGCCTCGGCGGTTTCGGCAGGCTCGGCTGCGGCTTCACCCGCGGCGGCCTTGCGCTTCTTAGCGGCGTTTACGGCAAGCACTATGGCAACCACTATGGCTATAACAACCGCAGCGCCCACTATCGGAAGGACATAGCTCTTGGAGGCATCGGCACCGGCTATAAGCTCGGTTTCGTGAGTGTTGCCGAATTCGTCGGTTATAACAACGCGGCCCACAACATCGCCCGCCTTAACGGAGCTGCCCTCTATGCTAAGCTCGATTGTGGGGTTAAGCGCCTCGCCCTCGCGGCCAAGCAGGTACATATCCTCATTCGCGGTAAGGGGAACGGCGGAGCCGAACAGGCTGCCCCAAAGGGCCTTTTCGCATACGGTATCGCCCGCGGCGTAGCCCTGCTTCTCAAACAGCCTGGCGTAATCGAAAAGCGCCCTGGTGTCTACATAGCGGCCGTCCGTCATGGAGTAATCCTCGCCCATAATGTCGGAGCAGTGCATTACAACGGTATAGAACGTAAGGTCGTCCTTAACCATGCAGGAGGAAAGGTTGTAGCCCGCGGCGGGAGTGGTGCCGGTCTTTATGCCTATAATGTCGCTGTTGTAGCCGGTTATGTAAGCGGCGTTGCCGTCCGGATCCAGGAAACGGTTGGAGGTCCAGTAGCTCATCTTGTATTCACGCTTGTTGGAAGCGGGCAGTGAGCCGCCGTTCATGTGCACTATGTTGCGGAACGGCTTGAACGTCATGGCGTAGCGGCAAAGGGTAAGCATATCCTGCACGCTTATGTAAGAATCGGACGAAAGACCGTGCGGATCCTCGTAGTGAGTATTGGTCATGCCAAGCTCGGCGGCCTTTTCGTTCATCATGTCTATAAAGGTGGGTATGTCGCCCGCGACATATTCGGCAAGCGTGGTAGCGGCCTCGTTGCCGGAGGGTATGAGCAGGTATTTCATAAGGTTCATTATGGTTACTTCCTCACCCGCGTAAAGGTGATCGGTATCCATCCAGGAGCAGTATGTGGGGCTGACGGCATCCTCGGAAACCACGGTGCTGCCGGTAAGCTCGGGATTATACTCAAGCACCAGTACGGCGGTCATAACCTTTGTCATGCTGGCGGGAGCGTTGTGCTTATCGGGCTCCAGAGAGAAAAGTACAGTGCCGGTGCTCTCTTCATAAAGAATTGCCTCGTAGGCGGTTTGCATAACGGGAACGTCGCTTGCGGTTTCCTCGGTTTCGGAAGCGGTTTCCTGGTCTGCAAGGCTGAAGGAGCAGCACAGAAGCATGGCCATGCAAAGAAGCAATGCCAACAGTTTCTTGGTCGCGGATAGTGATTTCATGTTTTTACCCCATTCCTTTTTGGTTTTAAGCTGTGCTTTATAGATGCGCATAGTTTTCATATATTATAATATTGAAAGCGTATTTACCGCAATAGCGCGTTAAAAAACTTAACTTTGATTTAACCGCCGCTTTATTCTTGTTTTTGGCTCTTTACAACAGGGCATATTTGTGTATTATAATGCAACGGGAATGTTATACAAACAGGAGGATTTTAACCAATGGAACAGCTTCGTTCTACCCGCGCGGAGATAAACCTGGACAACCTTAAATACAATATAGACGTAATGCGCTCCGAAGTGGGCCCAAACGTTGAGCCCATGGCCATTATAAAGGCGGATTGCTACGGCCACGGCGCCGTTATAATGATGGAATACATGATGAAGTACGGCCTTAAGTACTTTGGCGTTGCCTCCATGAATGAGGCGCTGGAGCTTAGGCGTTTCCATAAGGATGGCGAGCTGCTCGTGCTGGGCCTTTCACCGGACAGCCTGCTGCACTACGGCCCCGATGAGAACATTGTGCAGACCATATGCTCGCTGCATCAGGCGGAGGTTCTTTCCGCCGGCGGCAAGAACGCGAAGATTCAGATTAAGGTTGATACCGGCCTTCATCGCCTGGGCTTTGCCCCCACAGAGGAAAATATGGACATAGTAGCCCAAATAGCCAAGCTTCCCAATATTGAGATTCGCGGCATATTCAGCCATCTTGCCCTTGAAACGCACGACGATGACTACAAGCAGTGGCACCTTTTCGAGAATTTTATACAGGGCTGCGAAAAGCGCGGCGTAACCTTCCCGCTTAAGAGCATAGACGACGGCATAGGCGCCATTCGCTATCCCGAAATGCGCTACAATATGGTTCGCCCGGGTTCCTTCTTCTATGGCTTCAACCCCCATATTTCAACGCTCCGCCCGCTTATGCAGCTTAAGAGCGAGATAGTGCACATATTTAAGCTGCCCGCCAACGAGGGCATAGGCTACGGCCTTGACGACAAGGCTGACCATGAGCGCACTATAGCCACCCTTCCCTTCGGCTATGTTGACGGCGCGCCCCGCGCCCTTTCGCACTACAACGGCTGGTGCCTTGTTAAGGGCGTAAAGTGCCCCTATGTAGGCCTTCTGTGCATGGACCAGGCCATGATAGACGTAACCGACGTGCCGGACGTTAAGATAGGCGATGAGCTTATAGCGTTTGGCTACGAGCCCGGCGCAATGACCTATCCCGAGGGCGCCGCGGCCACCAACTTTAACCGCAACGGCCTGCAGGCCGCTCTGCCCCGCAGAGTGCCTAAGATTTATTACGAGGGCGGCAAGGTTGTTGCCTATCGCGATTACCTCTTCGATAAGGAAAACTGAAATTAAGAGCATTAAAAAAGCGGCGATGAGCCGCTTTTTTTATTTCGTTTATTTGTCCGTGCTCGCGGCGGGGTCGCTGTCCGCCATGCGGTAGCCCACGCCTATCTCCGCCAGAATGTAGCGCGGGGCGTTGTGGTCCTTTTCTATTTTGCGGCGAATGTTGGCTATGTTCACGCGCAGAATAAGGTTATTGTCGCTGGGCGCGTAGGGACCCCACACGCTTGAAATAATATAGTCGTGCGTAAGCACCTTGCCGGGATTGCGGGCAAGCAGCTCCACAATGCGGTATTCAAGGCGGGTAAGGTGAATCTCGTTGCCGGCAACGTAAACGCGGCTGTTCTGAAAATCAACCGTAAGATCGCCCACGGCATAGTTGGTGTCCGGCGAGGCGGAGCGGGCGGCTATTTTTTCGGCCTGCCTTAAAGCAACGCGTATGCGGGCCAGAAGCTCGGAGGCGCTGAAGGGCTTATTTATGTAATCATCGGCGCCCATATCAAGCGCCTGCACCTTTTCCTTAACCTGGTTGCGCGCGCTTACCACTATTATGGGCCCTTCGTACCACATACGCAGGGAGGTGAGCACGCTTGTGCCGTCTATATCGGGCAGACCCAAATCGAGCAGTACCGCGTCCGGCACATGGGATGCCGCAAGCTGCAGCGCGCCGTTTCCGGATTCCGCGGAAAGTACCCTGTAGTCATTCGCCTCAAGCAAAGACTTAAGCACGTTTGCTATGTATCCGTCGTCCTCAACAACAAGTATGGTTTTCTTCTTCGTCATTCTAATTCCTCCATGGGCAGGGTAAATGTAAACTCAGCGCCGCTGTCCGGGTTGTTGCGCCCGGAAATCTGCCCTCCGTGGGCGCGGATTACGCTGCGGCATATTGAAAGGCCTATGCCGAGGCCGTGAACGTTATCCGTATCGGTTCTGGCAAGAGGGGTGAACAGGTTGTCTATCGTGTCCTGCGACAGGCCCACGCCGTGGTCCCTGACCGTGAATACGGCGCATCCCTCGCCCTTTGAAACGGTAAGATCTATGTTTTTCGCGGCGCCGCTGTATTTAACGGCGTTTTCTATCAGGTTCATAAGCACCTGAATTATAAGCGTGGGGTCCATCTGAACAAGCATAAGCTCATCGGGCGTTGCAATATTAAGCTTAAGCTCCGGGAATCGCTTTGCGCAGCGCTGGGCCACGTCCCCTATAACGTCCTCCACAAGCTCCGGCGTTTTTTTGATGGATGCCGCCGCCTCGCTGACGCGTGTTACGGAAAGCAGATTTTCAACCATCTGGCAGAGCCACTGCGCCTCCTCATGAATGTTCACAAGCAGCCTGTGCCGCGCCTCCGGGTTTATGGTTTCGTCCGCCTGGATAAGCGTTGAGCAGGCGCTCATTATGCCCGTAAGGGGAGAGCGAATGTCGTGAGACATGGCGCGGAGAAAGTCCGCCCTTATGCGCTCCTTCTCGCCCTTTATAATGGTCTCCTGCTGCCTGTCCGCAAGCACCTGGCGCTCAACGGCGTTTGAAGCCTGAACGATTATGCCGGACAATTCCTCCCTCATGTCGTCGTCAAGCGTTTCCTCGTCGGAGAACACTATGCCGAGAATGGCTATCTTCTCTTTGCCCGCCATAAGCGGGATGAAGAGGAAGGGGGAGGTGGAGTAGGTTTTGCCGAAGCGGCCTACCGTATCCTCGTAGTTATCCATGTCCGCGTCTTCGTCGGCAAAGGCGGCCTTGGCGGCCTCAAGCTCGGCTTCATAAAGTATAAGTCCCTGCGGCAGGCGGTCAACGCAGGTAACGTTTCCCTTTTCGTCGCGCGTGAACACGGCGGCGGACTTGCCGTAAAGAGCCTGAATCGAGCGCAGTATGGCAAAATAAATGTTGCTCAGCCCGCGTGCCCTTAAAAGGGCGTTTACGCATCCCTTATAAACAATGTCCCTGTCCGCCTTTACGGTTGAGTAATATTCCTGCTGCTGAATGTTCGTTATCATGGACATCATCAGCACCGTAAACGCGGTTGTGGCAAGCAGTATAATTCCGGCGTTCGCGAGCGGCGCGCTTATCGCGGGCTCCAGCAGCATAAGCAGAAGCACCTGCATTGCCGCTATGCTTGACGCGCCAAGCGTTAAGTACCTTTCGCGCGTAAAGGCCGCCACGGCGTATGCCGAAACAAGCGCCGAAAGTATAAGAAGGGCCGGAATATGCAGCACAAACAGGAAAAGAACGCTCACGATAGCGTTGGCAAAAACCACTACCGTAACTATCTTTCGGTTGCGGTTTGTGAATATCCATTCGATTATTGTGCGCAGCCACGCAAACATAAGCCAAATCCCCTCCTCTATAATTATACATTAAGCTTTTGCAATTGTAAAACGCCAAAAACGGCGAAATTTCAGCCCGTGTTAAGAAAAAGTTAACATGATACGGCCATGTCTTGTATTTATACGGCAAAAAACGTATAATATTAACAATTGATACATAATTTTTTGCAAAGTATGCAAAATTGAACGAACAAAAACAAGCGAATCCAAACGAAAAACAGACACTTTTTTGATCAGAGAACAGAGTTAAGGACTAACCGCGAGGCGATTGATCAAACGAAAAGCCGAACAATAAAACTTATAAGAGAACGGTATAAAGACCGAGAAAGGTTTTTATATAAATAAAAATGCAGGAGGAAACCATGAGAAACATCAAAAAGTTCTTGGCAATGCTTATGTGCGTTGTTATGGTCGCGGCTCTTTTCGCAGGCTGCGCTACCGAGACTAAAGATGACACCACCGACGCCCAGGCTACCGCGCAGGTAGATACCCAGGGCGGCGACAATTCCCAGATTGAAACGGCTTATACCGGAGAGGACCGCCAGGTAAGCGACACTACGGAGCTTTTCTACCTCTTCAGCGGTGAGGTTACGGACTGGAACTATCTGACCACCACCAGCAACACCCCCGGCATGTATATCGACTCACTGGTTGAGTACGACTACCTTGGCCTGTGCCAGCCCTGCTTGGCTGAAAGCTGGACCCGTTCCGAAGACGGCCTTGTCTGGACATTCAAGATTCGCCAGGGCGTAAAGTGGATGACCTACGACCTTAAGGAGTACTGCGAGCTTACCGCTCACGACTTCGTAACATCCTGCGAGTACATACTCGATCCCGCCAACGCTTCCATGATGGCGGATATGATGTATTGCCTTAAGGGCGCCGAGGAATACCATCAGGCGGCTCTGAACGGCCTTGAGTGCGACTTCAACAACGTTGGCGTAAAGGCGCTTGACGATTACACCCTTGAGTACACCCTCGAGAACCCCATTCCTTACTTCCTTTCCACTCTGACCTACAAGAACTTCTTCCCGGCCAACAAGCAGTGGATCGAGGAGTGCGGCGACAGCTTCTCCACCGATAACGAAACCATGCTTTACTGCGGCGAATACGTAATGACCCAGTATGAGCCTTCCAGCATAATCGAGGCGGTTCTTAACCCCACCTATTGGGATATAGAGAACATGCACATAACCAAGGTCACCCAGATTTACAACTCCGAGGCCGGCACCGTTGAGCCCGAGATGTATCTGCGCGGCGAGGTTAACTACTGCGACGTTCCTACCGAGCAGCTTGAAGAGTGGCTGGGCGATCCCGAGAAGGCGGACAAGATTCGTCCCTGCCGTCCCAGCTTCTGGACGTATTTCTATTTCTTCAACTTCTGGCCCAACTTTGATGAAAAGTATCAGCCTGAAAACTGGAAGCTTGCCGTTAACAACGTAAACTTCCGTAAGTCCATACTCCATGCCTTTGATAAGGCTTCCCTTATCCAGATCACCGAGCCCTACAACGCCGAGGCGCACGTGCAGAACACCATGACCTGCCGCGACTTCCTGAACAGCTCCGGTAAGGACTACGTTGATCTTGATCCTATCGCCGAGTTCACCGCAAGCACTACCTACAACATAGAGCTTGCCAACGAATATAAGGAAAAGGCCATTGAGGAGCTGACCGCCGCCGGCGCCACCTTCCCCATAATCGTTTACATTCCTTATGTTACCAACTCCAAGAACGACACCCTGCGCGTTCAGCTTATAGAGCAGTTCCTTGAGCGCAACCTTGGCACCGACTATGTTGACGTTCAGGTTGAGGGCTATGCCGAGGATGGTTACACCGAGGCGGTTCTGCGCTGCGGCAACTTCAGCATGCTGTACAACAGCTGGTATCCCGACTACTCCGATCCTCTGACCATGACATACGTATTCACGTTCCTTGGCGCGGACCGCTGCGACTGGATATTCATGGGCGATGGCTTCTCCGAGGTTTCCGATACCTATGTTGAGGGTTCTCAGCAGGCTAAGGACGGCAAGTATTACTACAACATAATATACGATCAGATGGTTGATGCCGCCGACGCCGAGTGCGTGGATCTTGAAAAGCGTTACGAGCTCTTTGCCGAGGCCGAGAACTGGCTGCTGAATGAGCAGTGCCTGGCCATACCGTTCATGCGCGGCGGCACCGGCTACGTAGGATCCTCCCTGATGCCGTTTGAATCCCAGTACGCTCCCTTCGGCGCTTCCGACAGCCGCTATAAGTATCAGTACATCTATACCGACGGCGTTAACACCGAAGAGTACGAAGAAGCTTACGCCAAGTGGGAAGAGGAGCGCGCCGCCGCTATGGCAGAGCTTGCTGCCGCCGGTAAGGTACAGGGCGTAGATTACTAAAAAAATAAATACAGGGCTTTTTGAGCCTTGTACGCAATGGCGGCGCGAAAGCGCCGCCATTTTTTTGCGCGAACATTGTGCACGGATTGCTTATAACTTCAAAAACTTAGGAATTCGGGCTTTTCCCGCGTTATGACGCGTTAAGACGGCGTTAGCTTTTATAACATGGCTTGCTTAATTGCCACAATTTGTTTATACTTTGCCACCGGAATGACAAAAACGAAACGATAAACAGGTTCGCGGATTATGCGAAAGTAAGACCTTAACAATATAAAAACCCGAGAGGTTTTTGTATATAGAAAACAGGAGGAAAAGTATGAAGA
>CAVIJJ010000026.1:0-17252 GCA_963643205.1 bacterium
ATAAACAATTCGTTCAGTTTCAATATAGGTTCCCGCTTTGCCATAATTGAATTGCTTCATTGCCGCAAATCGCCATAAAAAGCACACCCGCGGGGCTTTTTTGCGGCCCTGCGGGTGCGAATTGAGTTTTATTTTTTATCTGTTAATGACCGATGGTAACATCCTCAACAAAGAGATGCCTTACGGTCTGCTCGCCTTGGGGCTGAGCCGCGGGGGCAGCAGCCTTGGGCGCTTCGGTCTTAGGCTCTTCCTTGGGAGCGGGATTGTTGCGCTGCTCAAAGAATTTCGTGGCAACCTGCGGGAACAGAGCGTAGCTAAGCACGTCCTCTTCCTGGCGCATGACGTCCTTTATCTCCTCGCGATACTTATCAAGCTCGGGCTTGAGCAGATCCGCGGGGCGGCAGGTAATAACTTCCGCATCGCCTATGGCCTTTCTGCGCACTTCCTCGTTTACCTTTCCGGGCAGGGCGCCGTATTCGCCGCGCAGCAGAGCCTTTGACTCCTTGGAGAAGGTTTTGTACCTTCCGCCGGCAACCACGTTAAGCACAGCCTGAGAGCCGACTATCTGGCTGGTGGGAGTTACGAGCGGAGGATAACCAAAGTCCTCACGCACGCGGGGTATCTCCGCAAGCACGTCATAATACTTATCCTCGGCATGCAGCTGCTTGAGCTGGCTTATAAGGTTTGAAAGCATTCCGCCGGGCACCTGATAAATAAGGGTGTTGGTATCAACGCTGAGTACCTTGGGATCAAGATAGCCCTCGTTTTTAAGCTTCTGCGCAACGCCGCGGAAATGCTTTGCCGCGACAGCCATCTTTTCAAGGTCAAGGCCGGTATCGTACTCGGTTCCCTTAAGGGTGGCCACAAGGGACTCGGTAGCGGGCTGGCTGGTGCCGTTGGCAAGAGGGCTGAGCGCGCAGTCCACTATATCAACGCCCGCCTGCACGGCCATAAGATAGGTCATGTCGCCGGTACCGGTGGTATTATGGGTATGCAGATGGATAGGAACGCTTACTTCCTGCTTAAGCCTCTTAACAAGGGAATACGCTTCATAGGGCAGCAGCAGGTTTGCCATATCCTTTATGCATATTACATCCGCGCCCATCTGCTCCAGTTCCTTGGCTACCTTTACAAAGTAGTCCTCACTGTGCACAGGGCTGATGGTGTAGCTTATGGCGGGTTCGCAGATTCCGCCGTATTTCTTGGTATACTTTATGGCGGCCTCAAGGTTCCTTACGTCGTTAAGGGCATCGAATATCCTTATAACGTCTATGCCGTTCTCTATCGCCTTGCGGCAGAACTGCTCAACAACATCGTCCGCGTAATGCTTATAGCCCAGTATGTTCTGGCCACGGAAAAGCATCTGCAGCTTGGTATTCGGAAGCGCCTTTCTAAGCTTTCTGAGCCTGTCCCAAGGATCCTCATTAAGGAAACGGAGGCAGCTGTCAAACGTTGCTCCGCCCCAGCACTCCAAGGACCAGTAGCCAATGCTGTCCAGCACCTCGCACGCGGGGAGCATATCCTCTATGCGCATGCGGGTAGCAGCCTGAGACTGATGTGCGTCTCTTAAAATAGTATCTGTAATCTGTATTTTGCTCATCAGTATTCCTCCCTGATCAGTTGCCGCAAATTAATAGTACAGCGCAAGCAGTACGCCCGCGGCTATGGCAGAACCTATAACGCCGGCCACGTTCGGGCCCATTGCATGCATAAGCAGGTAGTTGCCGGGCTTTTCCTTCTGGCCGACAACCTGGGAAACACGCGCCGCCATAGGCACGGCGGAAACGCCCGCGGAACCGATAAGCGGATTGATCTTGCCGCCGGAAAGCTTATTCATAAGCTTGGCTATAAGCAGGCCGCCAACGGTGCCGAACGCGAACGCGCACACGCCCATTATCAGTATGCCGATAGTCTGCCAGGTAAGGAATATATCCGCGGTAGCGGTAGCGCCGACGGAAACGCCCAGGAATATTGTGACAATATTCATAAGCTCGTTCTGAACAGTCTTGGAAAGCCTTTCCACAACGCCGCACTCCCTAAGCAGGTTACCGAACATAAGCATGCCGATAAGCGGTGCCGCGGAAGGAACCAGCAAGGACACGAATATGGTAACAACGATGGGGAAAACTATCTTTTCGGTCTTTGAAACCGGCCTCAACTGCTCCATGACTATGCAGCGTTCCTTCTTAGTGGTAAGGGCCTTCATTATGGGCGGCTGAATTACCGGAACAAGAGCCATGTATGAATACGCGGCAACGGCGATAGGTCCAAGCAGCTGGGGGGCAAGCCTCAGCGTTACATATATGGCGGTAGGACCATCCGCGCCGCCGATTATGCCTATTGAAGAGGCTTCCTTAACGCCGAACTGAAACGCGTCCGGGAACAGAGCGGAAAGCCCTATTGCACCCATGAACGCCGTGAATATACCAAGCTGAGCGCCCGCGCCCATGAACAAGGTCTTGGGGTTCGCGATAAGGGGACCGAAGTCCGTGCCGGCACCAACGCCCATGAATATAAGGCAAGGATAGATGCCAAGCTTAATGCCCAGGTACAGATAGTCTATAAGACCGCCCTGATCGCTGAGCGCCGCCCAGTCAACATGGCCGCCGGCAAAAAGCTCGCGGTGGTACATCTCCGCGCCGGGAAGGTTGGTAAGCAGCATGCCGAAGGCTATCGGCAGCAGCAGCAAGGGCTCAAACTTCTTTACGATGGCCAGATACATAAGAACCAGGGAAATGGCAATCATTATCAGAACCCTGGGGTCCTCGGCTATCATAGAAAAGCCTGTTTGCAAGAAAAAGTTTTGTAATGCTTCTCCCATTTTGCTCTCCTTTCAATCGGATTGGCAAAGGCTAAGCCAATCAGCCGATTACCAGCAGGCAATCGCCGGAATTAACGGTAGCACCCTTGGTGGTGTTTATAGCCACAACCTTGCCGGACACGGGAGCGAAAATCTCGTTCTCCATCTTCATGGCCTCAAGAATTACAACAACATCGTCCGCCTTTACGGTATCGCCGACATTGACCTTAATATCAAGAATATTGCCGGGCATGGGAGCGGTTACCTTGGTCTGGCCGGCAGCGGCGGCAACGGGCGCGGCGGGAGCTGCGGGCGCTGCGGGAGCTGCGGGAGCGGCAACGGGCGCCTGGGAAGGCTGCGCAACCTCTTCAACCTCGATATCATAAGAAGTACCGTTTACGTTTACGATAAACCTACGTGCCATTTTTATTAATCCTCCTAGAAATTTAATTTGTCTTTTTTGTTCTTGTAAAGATCCCGGCTCTTAAAGCTTGGTGATCTTGGTAAAACGGAAGCCGTTGGCCTCGCTGCCGGTATAAGCGGCGATGGCAGCCGCGACAGCGGCATCGAACGCGGCGCGGTCTACATCATGCGGGTATTGCACGCCATCAGCGGCACTAACCGCGGCGGCTGCAGGTGCGGCAGGAGCGTCAGCGGGTTCGGTGGTGGACTTCTTGCCTGCGGCGGCCGCTATAGCGCCCATAATTTTAATAATAATCACCAGCAGAAACAGCCCGATAAATACCGTGCCCATACCCAGTACAAGTACAAACCATGGGTTCTCGATAAGTTCCATTGAGACAGTTCTCCTTTCTAAGCGTTAATTATAAAATAATTCTTCGTCGAGCCAAGTGGTATAAGCATACATTTGATTGACATATGCCATCAACCCCGCCCATTTTCTTTTATTCTTCATAACATTCTTTTTTCCTGCAACGATTTTAAATAATTTTTGCGTAAATTTTCTGTTAAGACCAAAAAAGCCCGAGATTGCTAAAAATTTCGCATTCGGGCTAGTCAAAAATATTATATTCGGTTGTGTTTATTCCATTCCCTTAAGGGCGGCAAGCTCGCTTTCGCTAAGCAGCCTGTATTCCCCCGGCTGCATAAAGCCTATTGACACCGGGCCCTCCTTTGTGCGCTTAAGCACGAGCGTTTGGTGCCCCACCGCTTCAAGCATTCGCCTTATCTGGCGATTGCGCCCTTCGTGAATTGTTATGTCAAAAGATGTGTTCCCGTTGTGCAGGGCGTGTACCTGACTTACGCTTGCGGGGCTCGTAACCCCGTCGCCTATATCAACACCATGCTCAAGCTTGGCTATTTCCGCGTTTGTAAGCACGCCGTCGCACACGGCATGGTATGTTTTATTCACGACAAATTTGGGGTGGGTAAGCTTATAAGCAAGCTCACCATCGTTCGTCATAAGGAGCAGACCCTCGGAATCGTAGTCAAGCCTGCCTACACTGTAAAGCCTATAGGGCACATTTTTGAACGAGTCCATTATGGTCGCGCGGCCTTCTGGATCCGACGAGGTGCACATAACCCCGCGCGGCTTATAGTAAGCGTATACAACCCTTTCCTCCGCACATTTAAGCACCCTGCCCTCGTATTCAACCCTGTCATTGGCAGGGTCTACAACGGTTCCTATGGTCGCGACCTGCCCGTTTACCTTAACAAGCCCCGCCGCTATATATTCTTCGCATTTTCTTCTGGAGGCAACTCCCGCCTCCGCCATAAACTTTTGCAGCCGCATAATCTTACTCCCCTCACTCCTGCCGAAGCAGTGATTTAAGCCTCTTCATCGACAGATTCAAGCTCGCCCAGCTGCGGCAGTTCGCTAAGCGACCTTATGCCGAAATGCCTTAAAAAAGCATCCGTTGTGCCGAGCAGCATAGGCCTGCCAATTACGTTTTTGCGGCCCAATTCCTTTATCATGCCAAGCTTCAGCAGCTGGCTTACGGCATATTCGCACCTTACCCCGCGCACAGCCTCTATATCCGCCCTGGTTACTGGCTGGCGATAGGCTATTACAGATAGAGTTTCAAGCATGGACTGGGAAAACGACTTTGACTGCACCGGCTGAACAAGCTCCTCAACATAACGCGAGTATTCTTTATTGGACACAAGCTGCATTGTTTCCGCCGTAATAAACAGCTGTACGCCGCGCTTTTCGCGCTTATACAAGGCGTCCATACTGCTTATGATATGCTCCATTTCTATATCCGTTACGCCTATGGCCCGCTGCAGCTCTATTATGGGCACAGGATCGCCCGATACAAACAATATGCATTCTATCGCGCCCATGCGCTCATCGTATTCCAATGCGTTCTCCCCCTGCGTTTTTATTCGTCCATATATTCGGCATCGGCATCGTTTTCTTTAAGCGCGCCGGCGGTTATTGTTATGGTGCCGTACGGTTTGGACTGCCTTAAGACTATTTCCTGGCGCGCTATCATTTCAAGAAGAGCCATAAAGGTGACTATCTTTTCAAGCTTAACGCTTGTTTCCTCAAAAAGCTCCTCAAACCTTACGCTTTGCTTTTGCTTCAGCTTCGCGCGTATTTTTACAAGCTGAGACCTTACCGTGTATTTATCCGCGTCTACCTTTTTTGCAATTTCCGGTATGCTTCCCTGCGTTTCCTCGCGGTTGAGCACGGCCATAAACGCGGCGAAAAGCTCTTCCGTTGTGGCCGCGCCAAGCTCATACTCCTGCGGAGGCAAATTGAATTCCTCCGGCAGCCGTGAGTACACGCCCTGCATACCCTCGCTCAGCTCGCTCAGCTTTTCGCCCGCCTGCTTAAAAAGCTTATATTCCTTAAGTTGGCGAACCAGTACCTCCTCCGGGTCCTCTTCCTCCTCGGTTTCCCTGGGCGGTTTTGGCAGGAGCGAGCGCGATTTTATATACACAAGCGTTGCGGCCATGGTCAAAAACTCGCTGGCGGTATCCATATCAAGCTCATCAAGCTCTTCCATAAGCGAAAGATACTGATTTGTTATTTCGGATACGAATATATCTTTTATATCCACCTTTGCCTGCTCGATAAGATGCAGCAGCAGATCAAGCGGGCCGTCAAATTCCTTAAGATGAACTTCGTACGCCATCCGTTCACCGCCTATATAAGGCTCAGCAAAAGCCTGAGCAGGCTTATTACGGGCATCATCGCCCAGCTTACAAGGGTATTGAGAAAATGCGTGCGTGAATTGAGCAGCAGCACCGCAATAAGTATAATGTAGCTATACCTTTCAAGGAAGCTGAAAGCCTTATACGTTTTGCCGTTCAGGAACAGGCACTGAACTACCCTGTAGCCGTCAAGCGGCGGAATAGGCAGCAGGTTAAATACCGCAAGACTGAAATTTATGACATAGCAATATTGCACCATGGTATTGAGAATATCGTTTGAGTAAGGCAGCAACGCAAGCACAAACCACAATATCATAAACAGCGCGCCGAGAATTAAATTAACAATTATTCCCGCAAGAGAAACAATGAGTTCATCCGTTCTGGGCTTTTTGAAATTGCGTGTATTTACGGGCACGGGCTTTGCCCAGCCGAAGCCAAGTATAACAAGCGATATAAAGCCTATCAGGTCTATATGCGCAAGCGGGTTGACCGTCATGCGGCCAAGGTTTCTTGCCGTTGGGTCGCCGCGCTTATACGCCGCGTAAGCATGGGCCCATTCGTGGAACGAAAGCCCCACCAATATGCCCGGCAGGCTGTATAACGCATCTATAACATAGCTTAATAAGCTGCTCATCCGTCCTCCTTAAAGCTGGCATTCCATAAATGCCTTGCCGTGCTCCATGCGCCCGGTAAATTCAAAGCCGAGCTTTTTATGCATGGACACTGTGTTTTCATTATCGGGTTCAACCCTAACCAGCGCCTTATCGGCGCCAAGTCCCTTAAGCTCCGCCAGCGCGAGCTTTATCGCGGCAGTACCGAAGCCCTTATTCTGGAAGCGTTTATCTATCATAAGGCGCACTATTTCGTATATGCCACGCTCCGCATCCGCGCTGAGCATAGCAAAGCCAACGGCTACGCCGCGCTGAGTAATGGCATAAGGCAGCGCGTTTTCAACAGCCGCGGCCTCCGCAAGCGAAATATCGTTGCCGGTAATTCTTTCCTGCTGATCCTCGTTCACGGCAAGCCTCAGTACATCGTATACATTGGCATCGTTAACGCGCTCAAGCTGCACATCCTCATTGCGGATATACACATCGTCCATTTCGTATCTCATGCGCTGAACAAATGACGCTGCCCCTATCTCGTCCGCCTCCGCGCGAGCTTCCGGCGCGTTCATAAGCACCGCCGCGCTTACATTGTACTGCGGATCCATGTAAAGGCAGCTTTGTGCGCATTCAAGGGCGCTGTCCGCATAATACCAGCCGTTCAGCGTTTTAAGGCCGCAGGCGTTAGGCGCGAACATGATATCCGCATGCTCCTCGTCAAGCAATTCGCCCGCAAGCAAAGCCTTGCCGAAATGCGCTAAATCAAATGCGCTTACCACCGCGCCCGCCTCGCCGCCGGATATTTGGGGAGCGTTCACAACCGCGCTTTCGTCGCCAAATTTAGCCGTATAGGTTACCTCGGCCTGCTTATCAAGGCCTGTATCGTTCATGCCGAGCGGCGCGAACACGAGCTCTTCAAGCGTTTGGGCAAGCGTTTTGCCGTATGCCTTCGCCGCCGCCATGCCGAGAATGCGATAAGTGCTCCTGAATCCCGCGTTTTGGTCGGGGTCATCATCAACATCAAGCCCATTCACGGTTTTAAGCACTTCTTCATCGGTTATCACGCCATTAAGCGTATTCCAGTTAAGCTTGAACTCTTCAGCGGCGCCGAGATTTTCGGACCTGGCGCGATTATAAAGCCTAAAATTCAAATCATAGTCCGCGTAATCGGGCACAGCCTTTTGGCCAAGCAGAAGCTCCTTGGCCGTTACCTCAGAGGCATGGGAATATTCGGGAACGTATTTATCAAGCGGCGCTTCCATATCAAGCTTTCCAAGCATATCAAGCTTCAAAACAGCCGCCGCCGTGAACGCCATGGTTATGCCGCCGGCCGCGAAACGGGTATGAATTCCGTTTAAGTCCTGCTTGTTCGCGTTAGCCACGCCTATGGCGGTATCGTAGAGCGGCTCTTCACCGCGCATGCAGTACAGCGCGCCGTTTATGCCCCACTGCTTGGCAATTTGGTTGAGCCTGCGGCCTATGAACAGGTCCGGCTCCTCCTCTTTTTTGGGTGTAAGCGCGGGCATACGCACAACGCCGCTTTGCCCATAGGTAAGCTCAAATTCATCAAACAGGTCGGGTATTTCCGCATCAAGGCCAAGCGCGCGCACGGATGAGGCGAACAAATCAAGCGTTTTGCTTTCGCCATGCACAAGGAATACGCACTTTGGCGCTGAGCCTATTTCCCTGACCCACTGCAGCAGTTCGCTCCTGCCGGCGTGGCCTGAGAAGCCCTCTATTCTGCGAATCGCGGCATTAACCTGAATTTGCTCACCGAAAAGCTTAACGCTCTTTGCGCCGTCAAGCAAAAGCCTGCCGAGTGTGCCGTTTGCCTGATAACCGACAAACAGTATAGTGGAATCCGGCCTATAAAGATTATGCTTAAGGTGATGCCTTATCCTGCCGGCATCGCACATGCCGGAGGACGATATAATTATATTGCAGCCGGGCTGGAAGTTTATAAGCTTGCTTTCGTCGCTTGTTTCCGCAACCCTCAGATTGGGAAGGTCAAAGGGCGAGCCGCCTTTCTTCAGCATTTCAAGCGCCTCTTCATCATAGTATTCCCTGGCGCAGCGCTCGTATATTTTGGTCGCGTTTATGCCAAGGGGACTATCCACAAACACGGGCACTTTTTCAAGGCCGGGAATAGCGTTTTTCATCATAAGGCGCTTTATTGTATAAAGCAGTTCCTGCGTTCTGCCGACGGCAAAGGAAGGAATTACAATATTGCCGCCGCGGGCTATGCCTTCCTCAAGCACCTGCTTAAGCTGATTTTCCTTATCCTCTTCCTTAACAACATCGTGATCGCGGTCACCATAGGTACCCTCCATCACAACGTAATCCGCGCCGTCTATACTGGCCGGGTCGCGCAAGATAGGCCTTTCGTCGCGCCCGATATCGCCCGAGAAAACAAGCTTTGTAGTGGTGCCTTTTTCCTCCGCCCAAAGCTCTATGGCGGCGCTTCCCAAAAGATGGCCTATATCGTTAAACCTGGCCCTGAGTCCCGGCCAGACCTCCACTATATCGCCATAGCTTACGGGACTGAATCTTTCAAGCGTTTTCTGAGCGTCCGCCACGGTATACATAGGCTCTACCAGCGGCTTGCCGGCGCGCAAATTCTTGCGGTTTTGATACTCCGCGTCCTGCTCCTGAATATGCGCACTGTCCGGCAGCATTATGCCGGAGAGCTCCGCCGTGGCCTTGGTTGCGAATATTTTGCCGTTAAAGCCGCGCTTCACAAGCAGCGGCAGAAGGCCGCTGTGGTCTATATGGGCATGAGTAAGGAGTACCGCATCTATTTCGCCGGGATCAAACGCGAAATCGGACGCCCCAAGTTCGCCCTTCTCATCCGCGCCCTGACGCATTCCGCAATCGATAAGCACCTTGCCGCCCTCGTAGCACAGCATGTGGCACGAACCTGTAACGCAGCGTGCCGCTCCGCAGAATCTAAGCTTCATAAATACAGCCCTCCTTATCTTAATCTTATCCTATTATGTTTTTATCCTTATCAGGCGTTTTTGCCGCAGCAGTTCTTGTATTTCTTGCCGCTGCCGCAGGGGCAGGGATCGTTCCTGCGAACGGTGGGTTCCTTAACGAATATCTTTGAGGCGCGATACTGCTTGGTTATCTCGCGGCGCTTCTCCTCGCTGAGTACGCCGTCCCATTCCTTAAGCTCATAAAGCCAGCTGGCCTTCGCCTCGTGCATATTGAAATAGAGCTTTTCAAAGTCTATATCAAGCGTTACCACGCTGTCGCTCTCAAGGGAATCGAGATCTATCTCGGCCTTAAGGCTGGTGTTGATTCCGTCTATAAATCCGGCAAAGGTGGGCTCGTCCATATCGAACATGGGAGCAAGCTCGCTCATTTTGCCGCTGTAAACCTTTTCGTGATCGGCAAGCAGCTTTTTGTAATTCTCGGTTTCAGCCATAAAATAATCGTTCCAGAACTTTTCGGCCGCTTCCTGCGTGCGCTCGGCTTCCGCCATATCTTTCCACTGCTGATAAAGGTTAGTCATTGTTTTATATCCTTTCTTATTATGCGCTCTGCCGCGCTTTTCTTATTTTTTAACGGTTTTGATTCCGTTTGAGGCTTTATCGAGTATTTTTGAATCGAACGCGAAGGTATTCGCCTTCTTCTCCTTGGCGCCTATAAAAGCAAGCTCTATAAGCCTGTCCGCAAGCTGCTTAAAGCTTATTCCCATGGGCTCGAAAAGATAGAACGCGAACGAGCCGGGTATCGTGTTAATCTCGCAAACATAGGGCGTATCGCTATCCCCATCAAGCATATAATCAACCCTTACAACACCGCGGCAATCAAGCATTGCGAAAATCTCGCGCGTGGTATTGCGGATTTTTTCGGTAAGCTCATCCGATATTGGTGCGGGAAGCTTTCTTGTCTGATTCTGCATGCCTTTTCCGGAACCCGTAATATACTTTGAATCAAACGTCAGGAATTCTTCCCATGAAACCGGCTCCTCGCAAAGAGAGGCCACGGAATCGGCGCCGATGCCAAGGCAGGCGCAGTTTATTTCGCGCGGCTTTTCAAGGCCTTTTTCTATTAATATGCGCTTATCGTACGCGCAGGCGATGTCCATTGCCTTTATGAAGCCGTCCCTGTCCGCCGCGCGGGAAATGCCGATTGAAGAGCCGAGATTCGCCGGCTTAACATAAACAGGATAGCCTATTTTTTCAGCCTCGGCTATTATCTTTTCCTTGTCCTCGCGCCAAGTGTCTCTATAGCAATAGGTGCCGTCAAGCACCTTAAGACCCATGCTTTTGAACACGGCCTTCATAACTATTTTATCCATACCGACCGCGCTGCCCAATACTCCGCAGCTTGAATACGGCATATCGGCAAGCTCCATAAGGCCCTGCATGGTGCCGTCCTCTCCGTTCATGCCATGGAAAGCAAGTATCGCGCAATCCATGGGGCAAACAAGCTTGGACTTTGCGAAAAGTCCGCCGGCATTGGCGTAAAGCCCGCCCATACCGGGCACGGGAGGAAGATATACCTTTGTAAGCCCCTTCATGTTTTCATCAAAGTGCTTATAGGTTTCAACGCTTTTCAGCGGCTCGCCCACAAACCACTCACCTTTTCTTGAAACATAAACGGGAAAGGCATTGTACTTTGCCTTATCTATATTTTCCAAAATCTGCAGTCCCGATATAACGGACACATCATGCTCGGCAGCTCTGCTGCCAAAGAATACGCCTATATTCTGCACGCCATCCACTCCTCTGTGTTTATATTGTTTTACTCATTATAATTATCCGGCAAATCGTTTTCAAACAGCACCACGCTGCCCGCTCCGCCGTACTGCGCAAGCTTTTCGGTGGCCTCCTTAAGACTCGCCACCCTTACAAGATTAGCCTCGTTAAAGCCGCGCTCCATTATGCCCTCGCATATAGGATCGGCGTGAGTTTTGCCTATTACTATCGCCACATCCGCGTTTTCCGCTATGCAGCGGCCGAATTCACGATTTAGCTCGGCCTCCTCGCTGCCAAGTTCTACCATGCCGGGCGTTACAACCACGCGCTTTTTACCCTCAAACGAGCCAAGCACCTTAAGCGCCTCTTTTGAACCGACGGGGTTTGAATTGAACGCGTCGTCTATAACCGTTACAGGCCCCTGAATAAGCTGCAGCCTATGCTCAACCGGCCTTGCCTTGGCTATGCCCTGCGAAATCTCTTCCATACTCATGCCCAGCTTATACGCAAGCGCCGCCGCGGCGGTAAGGTTCACTATATTGTGGCGGCCAAGCAGCTGCGATGTACAGCTTGCCTTTGCGCCGTCAAACGCGACAAGATCAAATGTGCTGCCCTCTCCTGTTACCTTTATATTCTCGGCCTTCATATAAAGATTGTCGCCCTGAGTTCCGTAAAGATAAAGCTGGCGGACTGAGGCATAGTTATCATATATCTTCAGGCAGTTTTCATCATCCCCGTTTAAGAAACAGCAGCCGCCCTGCTCAAGGCCGCCTATAAGCTCCGCCTTTGTGTTTATTATGTTATCAAGGCTTTTGAACGTTTCAAGATGCTGCTTGCCTACGGCGGTTATAATGCCGTACTGCGGATGCACAAGCTTGCAGAGCGTTTTTATATCGCCAACGTATCTGGCGCCCATCTCTGCCACAAATACCTCGTTGCCGTCATTAAGCTGCTCCCTTACGGTGCGGGTTACGCCCATGGGGGTATTGTAGCTGCCGGGGGTAATAAGAGTATTGTACTTTATGCTGAGAATTTCGCTGAGCGCGTACTTAACGCCGGTTTTACCATAGCTTCCGGTTACGCCTATGCGCACCAGTTCCTCGTGTTCTTTAAGCATACGCTTAGCATCGTTAAGGTACCACTGCTTTATGCCTTCCTCAACGGGATACATTATAAGGTAGCAAACAAATACAAACAGCGGCAGTATAAGGCCCGGAAGATAGCGAATCACAAACGGCGGCATATAGGTTATCCAAACAATGCCGTACTTTTCCCAAAGCAGAGGCGAGAAGAACATGGCGCTGAAGAATATTGCCAGTATCAATTCCGCCACAAGCAGCCTTTTTACCCTGCCGGTATAGGCAACCGGCTTAACATGCTGCTTTTTTTCATAAGAAAAGTATATTACGGCAAGCATGGCTATATAAACTATATCCGCAAGGTAATAGCATATACGGCCCACAAGCAGGTTGGTCGGCCCTATAAGCAAATACCCAGCCCTAAGCGCAAGCGCGGCAATGCCCGCGACAAAACTTGGCACAAAATCCGAGCCGATATGCTTAACAAGCCACTTAAGATACATTTTGCCCTGATAGCTTTCAAGCTGCAGTATATGCACAAGCGGTATTGACGCCGCAACAACCGCGGCACCCATAAACACGCTCAAAGCATAGCTTACAACGGTGCTGACAAGCTCGTTTCCCATAAAACAAGAAATCTCCTAACCTTTCAAATATGCCTTCATAACGGCGCAGAACTGCGGATATTTTTCCGCGTATGAAAAATGCCCCGCGCCTTCGAGCACGGCCAATCCCGCGTTTGGCATTTTCTTTTCCATAAGCTTGGCGTTCGCAAGCGGCGTTGCGGTATCCTTATCGCCCCAAATAAGCAGGGTTTCGTTCTTTATGCCCGATATGAGTGGGGTAAGATCCTGATTCACAACGTTTACAAACGTTTTTCTCATAACGTCGCTCTTGAGCGCGCGATAGTCGGCACTGCCGGCGTTTTTCTGCTTTTCGCTCAGCTTAAAGGCCCTGTCTATAATGCCTATTTTCGCAAGCTTTTTGCCAAGCTTATAGCTCCACGTTTTTATATAATACTTAATGGTACGCTTTGGGCGCACACCCGCGGCGTCTATCATAATAAGCTTATCGAAAAGCGCGTTATCGCCCGAGGCGAGCATTATGGTTACCCTGCCGCCGAACGAATGGCAGGCGACTGAGCAGCCGTCTATGCCCTGAATTCGCATAAACTCGCGGGTGAAGCGGGCATAATCCGAAACGGTCCACGGCTCGTGGGGTTCCTCCGTTCCGCCAAAGCCGGGGAACGCGAGCGACACGGCACGGTACCCTAACGATGCCGCGCAATTAGCCACGGGTGCCATAGCCTCTATGCTGCTGCCCCAACCATGCAGAATAAGCAGGGGTTTGCCCTCGCCCTTGCACTCGTATTCGGTTTTAAGCCCAAGCACTTCGCAGTACACTTATTGTATTTCTCCTTATTCGCCCTTTTTCAGCGCCTTATAGCGGGAGGCGTAGCCTTCCTTGTTCTGCTGACGGGCACGGGCAAATGCCATTGCGTCCGCCGGAACGTCTTTATTGATGGTTGAGCCGGCGGCGGTATACGCGCCGTCACCAACGGACACAGGCGCCACAAGGTTCGTTTGGCAGCCGAGGAAAACATCGTTGCCCACAACGGTACGGTGCTTATGCACGCCATCGTAATTCACGAAAACGCAGCCGCAGCCGACGTTTACGCGCTCGCCAACATCCGCGTCGCCTATATAGCTGAGGTGCGGCAGCTTTGTGCCCATGCCTACATTCGAATTTTTAACCTCTACAAAGTCGCCTATCTTGCAGCCGTCGGCAATATTCGTCTTGGGCCTCAGATTAACGTACGGACCTATTGTCACGCGGTTGCCCACCTTGGCCTCGTTCGCGAAAACGAAGTTCAGCACGCAGTCCTCGCCTATCGCGCTTTCGTTTATGTTGCAGCCCGGCTTAAGCACGGTGTTTCTGCCTATTTTGGTTTTTCCCGTAAGCGTGTTGTTCGGCCAGATTACAACGTTTTCATCTATTTCCACATCGGCCCCGATATACACGGTTTCGGGCTGAATTATACTTACGCCGTTTTCAAAATGAATATCCTTTATGCGGCGCTGCATGGCGGACTCCGCAAGGCTTTGAGTTTTTCTGCCGGTAACGGCGGCGCAGGCGTACTCATCCGCCTCAATATACTGAGCGTTTACGCAATCAAAAAGCGACTTTACGCTATTCGCGTTCATCAAGAAACGCGTACTCACGCTCCACGCGAGCATTTCTTTTCCCTCGTGAACAAGAACGGCGCAGGGTGCTGACGACTCCGCAAGTTTTTTAACGTTTTCCTTTGACACAAGCTGATTTGACGCGAACATAACGGCCCTGTCGTACCCCGCTATGCTCTTCACAAGCTCCGCTATGCCGCAGCCTACGACTTCCGCCCGGCCCGCGGCTTTAGCAATAACAGCCTCGTCCTCACTTGACACAAAAACGCTTTCGCTCACGGCACAGGCCGCGTCAAGCGCCCAATCCATAAGACTTTTTTCGGATACAGTTACCTCTGCCGCGCTGCCGCAAGCGGTGCCGGCATCCAATATTACCGCGCAGATACCTGCCATAATATTCTCCCTTCAGGCGGCGTTTTGTTCGCGCCTGCCGTGAATTTAGCTTTTCTGCCCGCTTATTTAGGCAAGACCATACTTTGCCACCATACAGGCATACATACTATACTATACCATTTTATCCCGCCGCTGTACATAACCGATGTGAGCTTTATGTTAATTTAGTTTGATTATACGGCAAAAAAAGTTTATAATAGCTTGATGCAATACCGAAAGGCGGAGGGCAATTTTGTTCCGTTTCGATATAATTATAAATTTGGCGATGATTATAGGCTTCGCCCTGATACTGTGTCTGAGCGTACACAGGCGGGAAGGCGCGGTGCGCGCGGTATACTGCGTGTTTTTCTGCGTTTGTCTTGCGCTTGCGTATGTGCTTAAGCTTGGGCTTGCGGACGCGGAGCAGAGCATATTCATGCCTTTTCATAAGCTTTACGACTTTAGTGAATACGGGTCAACCGGCGTTATAGAGGACTTTTTCAGCTACGCTATGCCGTATGTTTTGGCCGGTTTTCTTTTTGTACCCGCGTTTCCGCGCTTCAGAATACTTGCCGCGTTTTTATCGGGGCTTTTTATTTCGCTGTGCTCCGATGTTTATAAGCTTCTGTCCGGCGGCAGCTTTGTTACGGACGAATACCTTTTAGCGGGCATAGGCATGGCGATAGGCTGCATGCTGTACATGGTTGTTACGTACATTTTCCGCAAGAAAATAGACTTTAAGGAATTTAAGCTGACACTTCCAAAGCATTCAAGCTTTATTATTTCCGCCGTACTGCTGCTGATCATATACATAGGCATAGCGCTTACGATGATATTCGGCTACAGCGAGCCGTATGAAGACATTTCCTTCACCAAGAGCTCGTACACCCTGCCCGGCGACATTACGCTTAACTGCACCCTTGACGAAACAGCCGAAAAGCAGCTTATGTTCATCCCCTCCACGCAGTCGCTTGATGAGAGGCTTACGGCCGTTGCGCAGAGCGTTGGCATATACGACGAGCTTAAGGAAGTATCGGGCGCGTACGTGGCGGAGAACGAATCCGGCAAGGTTACGATGACTGAGAGCGGCAGTTGGGTTTATGAAAGCTATGAATCCGCATCGGGCGATTTGCCCACGCGAGACGAGGCCGTGAACGCGGCGTTCCGCTTCTTTACCAACAGGCAGATACTTTCAACCGATATAGACAAGGTTACGGACATTGCCGAGCGCACGGACGACACGAGCGGCACGCTGATAGGCTACGACGTATACCTTTCCTCCTCAGTTAACGGAAGGTCCATCGTAAACTCCTGCGCGATAGTGGTTTCCGTAAGGGCGGGCGAAGCCATAACGAAGGTTCGCCGCTACGACGGGGACATTCAAACCGGGGCACAGCTTAACGGAATATCTCAGCAGAAGGCTTATGAGGACATACTCACGGGCAAGGGCGTGAACACGCTCACCGCTCCCGCCGTTTCTGCGGAGATAAACTCCTGCGAACTTGTGTATATGCAGAACTCGCAGGGCTACTATCTGCCCGTTTGGTCCTTTGCCTGCACCGCCGCTCATGAGGACGGCACCAGCGAAGAATTCAGCATTTATATCCAAGCAGACAAGTAAATTTGACCGACCTTTCCAAAAAGCCCGATAAAGCGGGCTTTTTTCATGTCTTTTTTGTCTCTGTAATTTTTTATTTACCCCCCCGATGTGTAAATAAATAAATTTCATTTTTGTGCAAATTGTGTACGACTTTTGGGGTCGGGTGTGGTATAGTAAATGCACAAAAGCAATCCATTATCGAAGGCAGTGAACACGTGGCTCGCATCGAGCATTTCTGCATTGGCGTAAACCGGGAAATACACAGCTGTAAAGTTATATTTGAACCCGCGTAAGGTTATTTTGACGGAGTATTGAAAGGCCGAATCAATCCGATTATTGAACACAAGAATCGAAACGGCAGCGATTATTACGCGAATACGCATAGAGTTTACGCAAAAATGGAGGCACTTACCAAGGCCAAAACATAAGGAGCTAAAAAATGGTAGAATTTTACATACTAAATGGCGTACTTAGAAGTTATCACGGCAATGGCGGCAATGTTATAATTCCCGACGGCGTTACTTCCATCGGTGACTACGCGTTTGAAGGGTGCGAAAGTCTTGCGAGTATCACCATTCCCGACGGCGTTACTTCAATCGGTTACGACGCGTTTTATGGGTGCAAGAGTCTTATGAGCATTACCATACCCGACAGCGTTACTTCCATCAGTAACGGCGCGTTTAGAGGGTGCAGCAGCCTTAGCATAACCATTCCGGAAAAATTTGCGAAGCGATTCAACACTATCTTCCACGATTTGGAAATTTCTGCCATCCATATTTCTGATATT
>CAVIJJ010000027.1:0-16956 GCA_963643205.1 bacterium
CGGGCGCGGCTTTCAAGTCTCTTCATCTAAATGCACACAAAAAAAGACCACCATTCGGTGGTCTTTTCTTTGGTGCGGTCAATGAGACTTGAACTCATACGGTTGCCCATACGCCCCTCAAACGTACGCGTCTGCCGATTCCGCCATGACCGCATTTATGCGCGCGGCTCAATCGTGAACCGCAGGAGTTATTGTATCAGCTATTTGCCCGCTTGTCAATCCCTGCTTTTCATATATGTTCCAAAAAATTTATACTTTTTATGCTTGGCATAGTTTATAATGGCATTATGAAAAGCTTTTTTAGAATAATTATATGCGCTCTTTCGGCTCTGCTTCTTTGCTGCGCTTGTGCCTCCGCGCCCGCGGCGGACGCTTGGGTGCTGTTCATAAACGCTCAAAAGGGCGATGCCGCGCTTATATGCGTTAATCAAAAATATTATCTTGTGGATACCGGGCGCGAGGAAAACGCGGACGGGCTTGTGCGCACGCTTAAGGACTGCGGCGTAACGGAGCTTGAGGGGCTTTTCCTTACCCACAGCCATTCCGATCATACGGGCGGGCTTAAGGCCGTTGCCAACGCCTTCACCATAAAGGCCGCCTATCGCGCCGAGTTCGCGGAAACGAACAAAAAAGGCATAGTGAAGCTGGATAAAAAGCTGAACAAGGTTGGGCTTGAGGCAACTGTGCTTTCCGCCGGGACAACGCTGCGGCTTGACGACGGCGCGTACATATCCGTTCTTGCGCCGCTTGAGCTTAATGAGGACGACGATAACGACAATTCGCTTGTGTTTATGCTTAACGTAAACGGCCACCGCGTTCTTTTTACGGGGGATATGCAGTTCACCGAGGAGGAAACCCTTCTTGAGAGCGGGGCGGACATAAGCGCGGACGTGATAAAGGTTGGCAACCACGGAAATCCGGACGCCACGCTTGACGAGTTCGCCGCGGCCGTGGGCGCGGACATAGCCGTTATAAGCACAAATACCGCTGACGATACCGATTCCGCAAACGAGCGGGTCATTTCCGCATTAGGCGACGCGGAGATTTTCATAACCCAAAACGATTTATCAGGGGTGCTTATAATTTTTGAGGATACCATAAGTGCCGCTTATGCATCTACAGTTAATGGTTATTAAGACGATTTTTTCGCAAAACAGGGTTGACAATATAAAATCCGATTAGTATATTATATACAAAATTCGCGGCGGCAAGATGCTGCCGGAAAGGAGCGCGGCATGAAGAACTTTATGGCTAACGTATTCGCTGTAATGGCTTTGGTTACTGCGCTCGTATTTAGTTTGAACGTTATATCCGGTGTTCTCCTTATTATGGTAGGGCTGATTATTGTCAGCCTTATTAGCCTTGTAGTCATTCTGATTACGAGCGGGAGAACATGCCGAGCATAGCGCAGTTAAAACACGCTAAGAAATAGGCGGTTCTCCCAAGAAAAAGGAGAGCCGCTTTTATTTTTTAAGAATTTGCAAAAAATTGCACAAACGGAGGAAACTGAAATGAAACGAGTTTTTGCTATGGTAATGGCCGTTGTAATGGCCGCGGTAATGTTTGCCGGCTGTTCAACCGGAAGCACCACCACCGATTCCACCACCGACAGCAGCAGCGAGACCATCAAGGTTGGTATACTGGGACCCCATACCGGTGAATACGCTTCCTACGGTCTTGGCGTTCGCAACGGCGCCGAGCTGTACTTCAACAAGGTTAACGCCGCCGGCGGCATAAACGGCAAGCAGATAGAGCTTGTTATATACGACAACAAGGGCGACGACACCGAGGCCGTTACCGCCTTCACCAGAATGGTTGACGATGGCATCACTGCTCTTCTGGGCGACGTTCTGACCGGCAACACCCTGGTTGTGGCCAGCGAAGCCAACGCGATCAACATGCCCATGATAACCCCCAGCGCCACCGCTGCCGCCGTTACCCTGAACGATGACGGCACCGTTCGTTCCAACGTATTCCGTACCTGCTTCATCGATCCGTTCCAGGGTCAGAAGATGGCCGGCTTTGCCTATGAGGTACTGGGTGCCAAGACCGCCGCTGTATTCGCCCAGACCGGCAACGACTACGCACAGGGCCTTGCCGAGGCGTTCAAAGAGACCTGCGCCGCCAACGGCGTTGAGATAGTTGCCGAAGAGGGCTATGCCAAGGGCGACGTTGACTACAAGAGCCAGCTGACCAACATAGCCGCCGCCAATCCGGACGTTGTGTTCTGCCCCAACTACTATGAGGATGACGGCATGATAGTAACCCAGGCCCGTCAGGTTGGCGTAAACTGCACCTTCCTCGGCGGCGACGGCTGGAGCAGCGTTACCAACTACGCTACCGCCGAAGCTCTTGAGGGCTGCTACTACTGCTCCGGCTACGCTCCCGGATCAACCGACACCGTAAAGCAGTTTGAGGAAGACTTCAAGGCCGCCTACGGTGAGGAAACCCTGAACATGTTTGCCGCTACCGCCTACGATGCCGCCATGGTACTGTGCGCCGCGCTTGAGAAGGCCGAAGCCACCGGTTACACCGCCGGCAGCGATGAATACAAGCAGGCCGTTATAGACGCCATCAAGACCGAGGGCGCCGGCGTAAAGGGCGTTACCAGTGAAACCGGCTACACCTTCGACGAGAACAACAACCCCATAAAGGATACCGTCATAATGAAGGTTACCAACGGCGAAGAAGTTTACGACCAGATGTATTAATCCCGAGAGCGAAACGGATACGCTCACATAAATTGAATTCTCCATGTGGTTCCCGGGGCTTGGGTTTTGCCTTTACCCAATTCCCCGGGCGGCGGAAGGCAGGATAGGGAAGACGGCGCTTTGAGTGGGCCGTACCTGCCTCCCGCCACTCCTTTATGCTAAGGCAACTATTTTGAAAGGTTTGCTATTTTATAATGTCAGTAGTGATTACGATAATAAAACAGCTTATAAACGGCCTGCAGTCCGGCTCCATTTATGCTCTTGTGGCGCTTGGATACAGCATGGTTTACGGCATAATAACGCTGCTTAACTTTGCTCATGGCGATATTATAATGGTGGGCGCGTACATAGTTTGGATAATGATGGTGCGCTTTGCCCTCAATCCCATAATCGCGCTTATCGCCGCTGTGGTAGGCTGCACGGTACTGGGCGTTCTTATTGAAAAGGCCGCGTATAAGCCCCTGCGCCAGTCCCCCCGCATATCGCTCCTCATAACGGCAATAGGCGTTTCATATTTTCTGGAAAATGCCGCGCAGCTCGTGTTCGGAGCCAACGCGCAGGTAATCCCCTCTTTCATCGGAGACGAATCCATACAGGTTGGCCAGTTCTCAATACCTACCGTAGCCGCCATAACCGTTCTTGTGGCCGGCGTATCCATGGTCGCGCTCAACCTGCTGGTTAAAAAGACCCGCATGGGCAAGGCGATGCGCGCCGTCAGCGAAGACTCCGCCGCCGCTCAGCTTATGGGTATAAACATAAACCACACCATTTCCTTTACATTTGCCGTGGGCAGCGCGCTTGCCGGCATAGGCAGCGTGCTTTACTGCTGCGCTTATCCCAAGGCCACTCCTACCATGGGCTCCATGCTCGGCCTTAAGGCGTTTGTCGCGGCGGTTCTGGGCGGCATAGGCTCCATACCCGGCGCCATGGCCGGCGGCTTTGCCATAGGCATAGCGGAAGCGCTTGTTTCCTCCGTTGGCCTTAGCGAATGGAAAGACGGCGTTGTGTTCGCCATTCTTATAGTGGTGCTGCTGTTCAAGCCCACCGGATTTATGGGCAGGCCCATGACCGAAAAGGTTTAAGGGAGGCAAACAATGGCAAAGAAACGATTTGTTCTGCCCACATGGGCGGCATACCTTATAAACGCGGTGCTTTTCGCGGCGTTTATACTGGTCGGCAACGGCATTCTTTCAAGCGGCGTTCTGCCAAGCTTTATAACCAAGGTTGCCATGCTTATAGGCATTCAGGTTATAGCGGCGGTTTCGCTTAACGTTTCAACCGGTTACCTTGGCCAGCTTCCTCTGGGCCACGCGGGTTTCATGGCCGTTGGCGCTTACGCGAGCGCGATTTTCATGACCCATACCGGCATACCCTCTAACCTGGCCTTCCCCATAGGCATAGTGATAGGCACCGTTGTGGCGGGGCTTTTCGGCGTGCTTATAGGCGTGCCGGCTCTTAGGCTTAAGGGCGACTACCTTGCCATAATAACCCTGGGCTTTGGCGAGATAATCCGCATAGTGCTGCTTAATATAGACTCTGTTCTGGGCTTTAAGTTCACCAACGGCGCGGCGGGTCTGCAGGGCATACCCAAGACCACCACATTCATAAATACCTGGCTTATGGTTGGCATAACCTGCTTCCTTATCCACACGTTTATGAAATCCCGCCACGGCCGCGCGGTTCTTTCAATACGCGAAAACGAGATAGCCGCCGAATCCTGCGGCGTAAAAACTACCTATTATAAGACGCTGGCGTTTGCCATATCCGCGGCGTTTGCCGGTACCGCCGGCGCTCTTTACGCGGGATACCTCGGAATACTTAACCCCTCCAACTTCGGCTTTATGAAGTCCATAGAGATTCTGGTTATGGTTGTTCTGGGCGGCATGGGCTCCATGGCGGGCAGCATACTGGCGGCAATAGTTCTTACCGCCGCACCTGAGGCGCTGAGAGCATTCGATAGCTACCGCATGATAGTTTACTCTCTGCTTCTTATAATAACCATGATATTCAAGCCGTCCGGACTGCTCGGACGCTACGATTTCTCCATGAAGCGCGTTATAGAGAAGTGCGTGAACGGGGAGCTGTTTTCCGGCCTTAAGCGCGGCCGCGGGAAAGGAGCGGAAAAAGCATGAATAAGCTTGTAAGAGAACCGAGCTATAACCTGATACCCGAAAGGGATCTTGGCAAAACCCCCATACTTGAGTGCCGCCGCATAGGCATAGACTTTGGCGGACTTACGGCCGTTGACGAATTTACAATAGCCATAGGCCGCACGGAAATCTGCGGCATAATAGGCCCCAACGGCGCGGGCAAAACCACCATATTCAACCTGCTTACGAACGTTTATCGCCCCACCCGCGGATCAATACTGGTAAACGGCGTGGATACGCTCGGCATGACCACTTCCGAGGTTAACCGCCGCGGCGTCGCGAGAACATTCCAGAACATAAGGCTTTTTAAGGACCTTACGGTTGAGGAAAACGTGCTTATAGGCCTGCACAACTCCATGAATTATTCCGTTGCCGCGAGCATGCTGCGCCTTCCCAGCTACCGCAAGCAGGAAAAGGACGCGCGCGACCGCGTGCGCGAGCTGCTGCACATATTCCACATGGAAAACCTTACCGATCAGCAGGCGGGCAGCCTGCCCTACGGCGCGCAGAGGCGCCTGGAGATAGTGCGTTCGCTTGCCACCAATCCTGGCATACTGCTGCTTGACGAGCCTGCCGCCGGCATGAACCCTTCCGAAACCATGGAGCTTATGGAAACCATTCGCAAGATAAGGGACGAGTTCCACATTGCCGTAATGCTTATAGAGCACGACATGCAGCTGGTAATGGGCATTTGCGAGGGCATAGCGGTGCTTAACTACGGCCGCATAATAGCGAAGGGCACTCCGGACGAGATAAGGAGCAACCCCGTTGTTATAGAGGCGTACCTTGGCAAGGAGGACAACTGACATGGGCGCGATGCTTAAAGTAAACGACATAAACGTTTTCTACGGAAAAATACACGCCGTAAAGGGCGTAAGCTTTGAGGTTAACGAGGGTGAGATAGTTTCCCTTATAGGCGCTAACGGCGCGGGCAAGAGCACCATTCTTAAAACCGTGTCCGGCATGATGCACCCCAAGTCCGGCTCAATAGAGTTTATGGGCAAGGAAATAGCGCACATGGAGCCGAACAAAATTGTTACCATGGGCCTTGTGCATGTTCCCGAGGGAAGGCGAGTATTCGCCCACATGAGCGTTATGGAAAACATTGAGATGGGCGCGTATATACTCGGCCGCGTTCCCGAGGAGGCCGTTGAGGACGTGTTCACCCGCTTCCCCCGCCTTAAGGAGCGCCGCAAGCAGGACGCGGGAACGCTTTCCGGCGGCGAGCAGCAGATGCTGGCCATGGCGCGCGCGCTTATGAGCAAGCCCAAGCTTATAATGATGGACGAGCCCAGCATGGGCCTTTCACCGATACTGGTGGAGCAGATATTCTCCATAGTATCCGAGCTTAGGCAGAGCGGCGTTACAATACTGCTGGTTGAGCAGAACGCGAACAAAGCCCTTAAGATTACGGACAGGGCGTACGTGCTTGAAACAGGCAAGATAACCCTTTCCGGCACCGGCGCGGAGCTGCTTGAAAAAGAAGAGGTTAAAAAAGCATACCTGGGGGGCTGATGCCCCTCTTTTTTTGCGCTTGGGGGCAAAAAAGGCTAAAATTCAAAAAAGGTTCAATATTGCGCCGCGTGCTGTTTATGGCTATACGGCGCGATTTGTTGTATAATGCATCCGTCGGCGCGGGCACGATTTTTTCCGCGCGGAAAGGCGATAAAATACATGAAAAAGGCTGTAAAGATAGTTTTGATAGTGCTTGCGGCAATAGTTGTGCTGTGCGCCGCGGCGATAGCTGTATTCTATCTGCGCATAAATAATCCCGAAAACGTTTTCGCGAATCTCAATTCCACCCCCGCTCCCGTGGAGATAGCGGGCAAGGCTACGGCAGAGCCTACGCAAACGCCGGACGCGGGCGAAACCGGGTCCACCGAGTCAACCGAGCCCACACCCGAGCCCACTCCCGATACGCTAAGCGAAGCGGAGCTTGAGAGCATGGCGGATTTGTCGTTTATGGAAAACAGGGTAAACATACTTGTAATGGGCATTGACCGCAGCGCGGAAAGGCTTGAATCCAATTCGTTCAGGTCCGATACGATAATACTTGTTACCGTAAACTTCAAAACCGGCGATGTGGACATGATAAGCTTTCCGCGTGACAGCTACGTTAAGCTGTATGACAAGAAAGGCGAGCTTATAGACCCGGACGATCCTTATAACAAGATAAACGAGGCCTTCTCCCGCGGCGGCATGATGACAAAGGGAGGCTACCAAAGCGAGATGAATACCGTAAGCGCGCTGCTTGGCGGAATTCCAATAAACTATTATGTAAGCTTTGATATGACGGCCGTTAAGGAAATAGTAAACGCCATGGGCGGCGTTGATTACGACGTGGATGTTGAGGTTCGCATGAACGGGCGCGAGCTGCACGTGGGCTATCAGCATCTTGACGGGCAGGGAGTGCTTGACTACTGCCGCCAGAGAAAGGGCAGCAGCGATACCGCGCGCGCGGACAGGCAGCAGCGCATGCTTAAGGCCATATTCAACCAGATGAAATCAACCGGCCAGATAGCGAACATACCCAAAATATATAAGGCCGTTGCGGACTGCATAGAAACCGACCTTTCGTTTGAGCAGATTTGCTCGCTTTCCCTTGTTGCCGTGCGCATGGATACCGACCAGTTGGACAGGCACATGATACAGGGCCGCTTTGAAAGCCTGTATTCAAGGGATGTTTGGCTTGTTGACAGGGAAAAGCTTATCGAGCTTATAAAAGAGGTGTTCGATACAAACGCCAATATTCCGGAGGATGTTGACGGGGACTACATAATGGCCGCGGCGGAGGAGAACCGCCTGGCCGTGCAGAACGAGCTTGCTGCGGCGAACGCGCTTTACAGCGAGGCGAAGGCCGTTATAAGCAGCTATTCATCAGCCCTTTCAAGCGAAACGCTCAACGCGCTGAACAGCATTAAGGGCAACCTTGCTACGGCCATTCGCCGCGAGAATAAAACGCACCTTGATACATACAGCCAAAGCATGAGCGCGGCTTTAAGCGCGGCTTACGCGGAGCTTGGCATAAGCTCCTCCGGCGTTTATTCCGACAATTCGTCCGGCTCAGGCACGGGCGCGGAGGGCTGGAGCGTGAGCGGCTTTGACGATGCCGACTGGGACGAGGATTGATTTGACTAATATATGCCCGCGTTGCTATAATAATTTGATAGCTTAAATTACGGACCGAGAGAAGGAAGAGGAAGCATGCTTTTTATAAGCGTTGTGGACGATATGCTCAGCGAAAAGGGCCTGGGCTTCGTTTCAAATATAATAGATATTATATTCATAATTGCCGCTACCGTATTTATAATATGGTTTGCCAAGCGGGTTGTGCAAAAAATCGGCTCGCTTCACGCGGTTAAGGATTCCGTAAGAAAAAAGCGCATTGAAACCGCGGAATCCATAATACTCAGCATTATAAAATACGTAACCTATTTTGTGGCCGCGGCGCTTGTGGCAAGCGAGCTGGGCTTCGGCGCGAGTGTTCGCTCGCTCCTTACGGCGGCGGGAATAGGCGGCGTTGTAATAGGCATAGGCGCGCAAAGCCTTGTTTCGGATATTGTAAACGGCTTCTTCTTTTTGTTCGAGGATCTTTTTGCCGTGGGAGATTTTATATCAACGGCAGGCGTTACCGGCACCGTTGAGGCGATAGGCCTTCGCGCGACAACGATAGTGGCATATACGGGCGAAAAAATCGTTGTGCCAAACGGCTCAATTAAAACCATTACAAATTATTCGCGCACAAATCCACGCGCGCTTGTTGAAATCCCCGTGGCGATAGACGCGGATACGGAGGCGGCATTCGGAATAATAGCCGAGGAGCTGAAAAAATACCGCGAGGAAAACCCCGAAACCGTACTTGACGGCGGCATAATTCACGGCATAGAAACGGTTGACGCTTTTTCCAAAACAATAAGGGTTACCGTGCTGGTAAAGGCGCTTACGCACTGGAAGGTACAAAGGGAGCTTAACGCGAGGCTTACGGACGCGCTTGTGCGCGGCGGCATAAAATTCCCCACCGCGCTTTACACGGGAACGGAGAAAGAATGATAACGGAATTTAGCACGGGCGACACCGTGGAAATGAAAAAACCCCACGCCTGCGGCGGCAACGAATGGCTTATAACCAGGACCGGAGCGGACATAAAGCTGAAATGCCTGCGCTGCGAGCGGCTTATAATGATGGACAGGCTTGATTTTTTGAAAAGGGCAAAACGCGTTACGGCGCGCGGAGGTGAGGACAATGGAAGCGGTAATGACTAAAAAACGGCTTAACGCGCTTAGAAACGCGGCGGACGAGCTGCACGAAGACGATTATGCCTACAAAAAATATTCGGACAGGCACTTCTTCCTTTCACTTATAATAGTTGTGGCGATAGCGTTCGCGGCAAGGCTTTTTATAGCGGAGCCCGTTAGGGTGGACGGCGAAAGCATGTACCCAACCCTTCTTAACAACGAGCGTATGTTCGTTGAAAAGGTGAGCCTTTGGTTCAGCGAGCCCAAGCGGGGCGATATTGTTATCTGCTACTATCCCGGCTATACCGTAAGCTGCGTTAAGCGCGTTATAGGCCTGCCCGGGGATACGATAAGCGTAACGGACGGCATAGTATACATAAACGGTGAGGAGCTTGACGAATCGGAATACTGGCAATATCGCGGCGAGATAGATTTGGACATGGGCGAGGTTACGGTGCCCGAGGACAGCGTTTTCGTTATGGGCGATAACCGCAACGACAGCAAGGACAGCCGCGCCTGGGGCGTTGGCGCCATACCCTACGAAAGGATTACCGGCAGGGCGCATTACGTAATTTGGCCGCTTTCAGCCGCAAGGGGCATTTGATATGGAGCTTTCCCCAAGGGTATCAAGAAACCGCGGCGCGTACAAAAAGCTAAATATATATACTGTAATCGCGAGCATAGTGGCGGCGATAATAGTTATAGGCCTTATATTCACGGTTTGGTTCACCGCGATTATAATTGAAGATAAGGGCATGGAGCCCACGCTTGAGCGCGGGGACACAGTGCTTTGCGATAAGCTTTCGCTTGCGTTTCGCTCGCCTAAGCGCGGCGATATGCTCTGCTATCGCGCGGCCTATGGAAAAGAGGTTTATATTTCCCGCGTGGTGGGCCTGGGCGGCGAGGAGGTTGCCATAAAAAACGGGCAGATATACATAAACGGCTGCCTTTTAAGCGAGGATTATATTGATGAATCCTGCGCGGCCGATATGGAAAGCACGCTTGTGCCCCAAGGCTCGTTCCTTCTGCTGCCGGACGGGAGAAGCTCAATAGACTCGTTTGAGCCGGAGGAGCTTATTATAAACGCCGGCCGCGTTGTGGGCAGGCTTGCCGTGCGCGTGGCACCCGTTGGCAGAATATCGATATTTGAATAAAAAACGGGCGGTATCTGCCGCCCGGTAAATATTAAGGGAGCGGTTTTCCGCTCCCTTTTGTGTTAGCCTTTATCCGAATATGTTCAGCCTGCGGGCGTAGTTGAATGCCGTGCCACGCGGGGTTACAACAACGTTGTCAAAGCTTGATGAGCAGTGCGCGAACACGGGATCCCCGTTTTTAAGGAAGCCCACGCAAATGCCCACGTGGTTGCCGTCGTCTGTGGGGTATTTGTTCATAAACGCTATGTCGCCCACGCGTATATCGCCAAAGTCTATGCTGGTGCTTAAATCCCATTGGTTCCAGGTGCCGTTGCCGAGCACGGATTCCATTTCGCTGAAGCTGTAGCCCAGCTGTATGAACGCCCAGCTTACGTAGCCCGAGCAATCAAGGCCGTATGGCTTGGTTTGGCCGTAAGAGCTGCTGCCCTCGCTTGTAACCTCCCTCATTTCGCCCCACTCGGGGTCTATTCCCACGGCGCTTGATTTGCCGCCCCAGAAATAATTAACCTTGCCCACTATGCTGCACGCGGCTTGGGCGAACTGAAGGCGCTTTTCGCTTGAAGTATCGTTTATTTCGTTTTCCTTTTCCTCACCCCGCGCCAAAGCCTCGGTTATTTCCTCGTCCGTAAGGGCGCGGTAGTTCTTTTCGCGCGAATAATCAATAAGCTTGTTTATGCCGAATATGAGCAGGCACGCGACAAACAGCGACGCCGTCATTATAACAATTCTTCCGGCCGCGCCCTTCATGGTTTTTGCCGTTTTCTGCTGCTTAAGCTGCCGCCTTGTTAAGGGCTTTTTCTGTTCCATTTATATATTCTCCTTATTCGTGACCGTGCTTATAAAGTTGCCTGTTGTCCAGCGCCCAAAGCCGCTCCGTAAAGCCGCCCTCGCTTACGCCTGAAAGCGCGTCGTACATTTCAAAAAGCTTGGCGTCCAATAAGTCCACCTCGCTCACTATCTCCGCCTCCGGGAACATAGGGGGCTTGGGAGAGCCGAACTCCGGCACCCCGTGATGGGACATTACAATATGCTCAAGCAGCATCTTTGTCTGGTCGTTTATCATAAGCTCCGCCGCGGCGCGCTCAATCATGGCCATGCCAAGCTCCAGATGCCCAAGCAGCTGGCCTTCGGTGCTGTACGCGCTTGCGAGCCCAAGCTCGCCCACAACAAGCTCACGTGTTTTGGCTATGTCGTGAAGAATTATGCCCGCGTAAACAAGCTCGCTGCTAAGGGAGGGATAAAGCGGCTTATACACGCCTATTATGGCCTTTGCGCTTTTAAGCATTGTAAGCGTATGATAAAGTAAACCCCCGCGCACGGCGTGGTGCAGCTTAAGCGCGGCGGGCCAGCGCATAAGCTCCTCTTTATTTTCCTTCAAAAGGTGCTGGGTTATAAGCTTTAAGTCCGCGTCCTTAAAGGATTCGGACAGGGCGTATATTTCGTCATACATCTTTTGCGGGCTTTCCGGCGCGCAGGGCACAAGCTCGCTCATATCCACCTCTTCATTGGGCCTAAGGTTGCGGATGCGGTCTATTTTAAGCTGCTCCCCGTCCTTCCACATGTTTATGGTGGCCCTTATCTTTATAACGGTGTTCACGTCGTAGCTGCCGTGTACCTCCGGCGCGTAGTCCCAAAGCTTGGCGTTGCATTCACCGCCCGCGTCCGCAAGCAGAAAATCAAGATACGCCGCGCCCTTCACGTTTGTTTTTACGGCAACGCTTTTAACTATGCAAAAGCCCTCCACCTGATTTGAGGAGGCGTTGAATACCCTGTCCAGCAGTTTCATTCGGCCCATATATCATTCCCCCATGTTGATTTGATATGAATTACCCTTTTATTATAGCAGAAAATCAGTCTATATTAAACCCATCCGTATAAACCATGCTCCCGTCAGAACCTATCCAAAGCGCTTCGGCGGAGTCCGTAGCCTCTATAAGCGCGCGGCCCTCGTCCAAATCCATTATAAAAAGAGCCGTGCTCAGCGCGTCCGCAAGCGCGCCATCCGCGCATATAACGGTTACGGAAGCGAACTTATCGGCACTCATAAGCGTATTCGGGTCGATAATATGGTTGTATCTTATTCCGTTAACGGTATAGTAGCGCTGATAATCGCCGCTTGTTACCATGTATCCTTCATCTATTGTCGCCATTGCCGCGTTGCCGTCCCCAAGCGGATCCTGAACGGCCACCTGCCAGGCTTCGCCCGTGGGCTTTGTGCCCGCCGCGCATACGTTTCCGCCAAGGCTTAAAAGGGCGGCGGATATCTCACCCGCCTCTATAAGCGAATTAAGCTCATTTGTTACCAACTGCCCGGCAAAGCCCTTGGCCACAGCCCCAACGTCAAGCTTAAGCGCGGGATCGGCAAAATACACGCTCAGGTTTTCCTCGTCAAGCACAAGGCTGTCTATGCTCGTGTGCTCGCTTGCCGCGATAAGCTCATCCATGGGCGGCAAAACCGCCGCGGCCTCGTTTTCAAGCCCCGCTTCCCTGTATTCATGCCAAATTGAGAGCACGCTCCCCATGGCTATGTTTACGCAGCCGCCGGTTATGCCATAAGCCTCCTTTGAAAAAAGGAGCAGATCCATTGTTTCCCGGCTTACCGAAACGGGCGACACGGTGGCGGAGTTATTAACGCTCATCAGGCTTACGGCGTCGTCATACTCATTATATATATCGAATATTTTATTAAGATAAATCAGCCTTTCGTGCGCGCTTTGGGCGGCGGCAACGGCACCGGACTCGCTTTTCGCGTATATCGTAAGCTCGGTTACTGTATCGAACACGTCAAAAAACATATATTGATATTTGCTGTCCGTCTTTTCGCACCCCGCGGCGGAAAAAAGGAGGATAAGCGCGATAAGCGCCGCAAAAGCTCTTTTCATCGGCCACCCCGCGCGGCTATATTAGCCTCAAACCAGTCTGTCAGGTCCGTATCCGCGGCCTCGCTGAAGGCGGCGATAAGCTTTTCCTTTGTGCCTATGCCCATATAGTTGGCGTTGAAATATGTTTTAAGCCCCTCGTAGAACGCGCCGGAGCCTATTTTATCAACAAGCGCGGCGTAAAACTCGTGCCCATAGCCATAGACTATATAGAAATAATCCTCTTTAAGCTCGCTTAAGGACGCGTCAAGCCGCTTTGCGCGGGTGTAGCCGCTCCGTATATAGGCGTAGCGCTCGCTTTCAAGTGCCTCGGTTTGGCTTTCGCCTATGTATTGCCTTAAAAAGTCGCACCCTAAGTACTCAACAAGCGACTCATCAAGCCAGGGGGAGTTTATCTGGTCGCTGCCAACGGCGCCGTAGAACCACTGGTGCGCTACCTCGTGCCCTATAACAAGCGCGCCCGCGTTCTGATTGGCCGACTTAAAATCGGCCTTGTCTATCATTATAAGGCCGGGGTACTCCATGCCGCCCGAAAGGTCAAAAGGAACTATCCAAAGGGAGGAGTATGGGTACTCGCCTATTTTTTCGCTGAAATAATCTATTGCCGCGGCGCCGCACTTGGCGGCGAACTGCGCCTCTGCCGCGGTTTCTGCGGCGGCGTATACATTAACCCGGCCGTTTCGGGCAGTGCTGCTCGCGGTTTTTTTGCCGCTCATAACGGCAAACGCGAATTCTCTCGCGCTGTTCGCCTTAATATAATAGCTTGTGTAACCGCCGCCCATGTACTCGCTTGCGGCCACGGTGCCGGAGCAGGCAAGGGTATAGTCGGAAGGAACCTTCATGCCAACGGTATAATCCGAAACGCGGCTGAAGAAACTGTCCCCATACGAATAATAGTCATCCGTTCGCCACGCGCCGTTTTCATACATGGCGGCTATGGGCAGGGCGTTGCCCAGCATAAAACCGGTTGAGTTCTTGCCGAAGCGGTCGCCGGTTTCGGGCAGGGTCATATCAAAGCGCAGAAAAACGCTCGTGCTTTCGCCGGGCGCTATTTCCATGGGAAGGGAAACGGTAAGTATACTGCCGGAATCATTAAGGGTATATACGGCGGACTTCCCGCCCGCGGCAACCGTGTCCACGCTCATGCAGTTCGGCGAAACGTCGTTCGCGTGCAGCCTTAATACAATTGTGTAGAGTGTATCGGATGAATCATTATGATAGGTAACGCGCATTTTGCCCCAAACGCGCAGGGTTTTGCCCGCGCCGGAAACGCTTAACGAAACCTCGTAGCGGTCCCTTTGGGCGGTTGTTTCCGCATTGGCGGGCGCGGCAAAGGCCGGGGCAAGCAAAGCCGCCGCGGCCAGAGCCAACGCGAATGATATTATTTTTTTAATATGGGTTCTCACCTTAGTTTAATACCAAGCAGCCGGAGTAAATATAGCCGTATTGACCGTTTACCTCGCAATAGTACCAGGTACCCTCGGCGCGTATGGCGTTCACCGGGGTCCCGGCTGTAAAGTTGCCTATAACGGGATATGTCGTTCCCGCGCCGGAGCGCATATTCGCGCTTATGCCGGAGGCTATTACGGCGTTGGTCGCAGCGGCAGTCGTGGTCGCGCTCTGCGCCGGGGTGGGCGTGGGCGTTGCGCCGGAGGAGTTAAACGGATTGGTTGTGCCGAAGGAGCTTGTCCAGCCGGAACTTGAACTTGAGCCGGAGCCGGAGCTTGTTCCGCTCGTAAACGCGCTTGTGCCGTCAAGGCTCGGGTACACAACGCTTTGCGTCTTTTTAACGTATTTTGTGCGCATATAGCCGGTTACGCCGTTGTAGGAGCCGTACCACCAGCCCTTTTTGGGGTTGGACTGAACGCTAACCTGAGCCCCGGAGGGTATGGTTGTAAGCTTAGCGGAGCTTGTGCTCATGGATTTATAAACGTATGTCTTTTTGCTTGCGGTATAGGCCGTTGTAACGGAGACGGTGCTGTCCGGATACGCCAGAATGTATTCGGTTTTAACGTAGCCCAGCTTGCCCGATTCCGTGCGCACCTTGCACCAGTCCGAAGCAAGCTGCAGCAGCATTACGTTTGTGCCCTTTGAAAGGGTTGCAACGGTGGTGTCCTTGGATTTTGAGAAGCCGGTTCTAAGCGGCACGTTGTCGTATTTTATAACGCCCGGTATTTCCGGGGAATCGGCGTGGTTGTCCGCGGGCTGCTCATAGTCGGAATAGGCGGGAATGGCGGCCTTCAGGCTTTTTACAAGGGTGGGGTTGGCGGCCTTTTTGCGGGTTATAACGCAGGTTGTTCCCGGCGGGCAATTATAGTATATAAACTGCGCCACGTGCGGAAGTACCCTTACGCAGCCGTGCGACACGGCCTGGCCAAGCTTTCTGTAAGCCGTGCGGGACATGGAGGAAAGCTTGGTGGAATTATACATTACGGAGTGAATGTATATTCCGCGCACAACCTGGCTCCAATACTGGGCATACTGGCCGAATGCCACAAAGTAGCCGAAACGCTCCTTCATATCGCCAAGCTTATATGTGCCGGCGCCGGTCTGGTGCTTTGAATCGCCGGTTGTGCAAAGGCTTTGCAGCACTATCGTGCCGCCTATTTTGCCCTGATAAACCGTTATAATCTGGTTTTTCAGGTCTATTTCTATTGAGTATTTGTTGGGATCGGTGTTATCGTAGTCCACCTTGCTTGTCCAGCCGCTCAGCGTATTCGCCGACGAAACAGCCGGTATCAGCGCCAGCACGCTTATCATGCAAAGCGCAAGCGCAACAATTCTTTTAAGCATTTTACCCTCCGTGTGATTAAATAAAATATTATCCGCGATTGGCGGTTTTAAGCTTTTCTATTATGTCCGCCGTGCCGGCGTCCTCGTTTCCTGTGGGCAGCTTGCACAAAAAATATGTTATAACAAAGCAGGCTATAAACAGCGCCGCGTCAACGGCAAGCTTCCATCCTGTTCTGAAGCCGGGGTATATAAGCACGGCACTTGTTAAAAGAAGACCCATCGCGCCGTAGTAGGCATAGCCGTAGTGCTTATCAAAAAGCCTTTTTATGCCCGTTATAAGCAGGGCCACAACGCCTATCGCGCCCGCGGCCGCGCAGAGCAGCATGGGTATATTCAGCGTATTAAACGCCGAAAGAAACGGCTCGTATATGCCCAAGTATATCATTATAAATGATGTGCTTATGCCGGGGATAACCGAACCTAAGCCTATGAGCGCGCCGCCGAGCAGGGCTGTCCAGCCGTTAAAGGGCAGCGCTTCGCCGCCGCCGAGATGGTGCTGCAAAAACGCGCTGCCGCCTATTACCGCCGCCCCTATAAGGGTTGCTATAAGGTATGTTGGCTTAAAGCCGCGGCTGTTGGCCTCCTTTATAAGCGAGGGCAGTCCGCCGAGCACCATGCCTATAAGCGCCCACATGGCCGTTATCCTATACGCCGCGAGCACGCCTTCCATAATTCTTCCCGTGCCGAACACGCCAACAAGCCCGCCTATGCCAAGCGGCAGCAGATACATAAAGCACGGCACAAAGCTTTTGAAAAGGCCGGTTATGGCATCAAGCGTAGGGCGATACACGCCCATGGATACCGCAAGCACGCCGCCGCTCGCGCCGGGCAGCATTGCCGCAACGCCAATCGCAAGGCCCTTTATAAGCCTGGCGAGGAAGCTTCCCCCTTTTGACTGTGTGGTTTTCTGCACCTTTTTGTTCCTCTCCGGGCAGTCTGCGCCGCCCGATAACAATCTGTAATCATTGTACCAAAAATAGAGAGCGTTTGCATCAATCACGCTAAATTTAACAAATGGTTCATTAATTGGGGGG
>CAVIJJ010000028.1:0-16666 GCA_963643205.1 bacterium
GAGGGAGGTGGATGCGAGCAAAGCGAGCAGACGGAGGGAGTTCAATAAAACCGCCAACCGTCTTTTAGCATCTAGTGATATTTACTTTATCGAAGTGGGATTTACCTCCCTTTCTTTTCCCCCACCCTTTCCCCCAATTTTGTTGCCTGCTTTTCGGGGTAGCGGGAATAGTAGCTGATGCCGCGGGAGGCGTAGGCGGCGCGGTGCTTGGAGTAGCGGCGGCACCAGAGGAAGCTGGGCAGGCCGACCAAGGGAAGGTAGAGCGGGCCGAGCAGGAGGGACTGGATTGTGTGGCCGTATTCGTGGCTTGCCACGGCGCTTACGGCTTCGGGGCGGGGGTTCTCGCCCCGGTTTACGAATATGAACATGCCAAGCGACACGCTGGCAAGGTTGCGGAAAAAGCGGGGGAGAGTTGAGGGGCTGTATTGAGTGAGCACGGCGCAGCGATAAACGCCGCGCTTTTGTTTGCCAAGAAGAAGCAAAAGTATAAGCCCGCAAAGGCTCTGCGGCGCTCCCCAGGCGCACTGTATAATTATGTATATAATGCGGGTAAGCACGCCCGTTTTGCGCTCGGTCGGCATGGCAGTCACCCCTTTCCGCGCGGATTCGACTTGCGGAGATGAAATCGCAAATCAACTTAATGTTGGAATTCTACCAGTTATAACTTATGAAATCAAGCGAATATCGGTTTTAATCGGTTATAACCGACGGTTTCGCGCTTTTTGGGGTATTTCGTCGGTTATAACTTATTTGGTTTGAAAATCGATAAATCGGTTAATAAACGCGCGCTTTTCGTATATGATTAAGCTACCGAAGTAAGAACAACGGAATATACAGAAGACGTGACGTTTTATGATAATGAAAACGCCTTTGTCAACAAAAGTTTGAACGGCTGAGGATAATAGCTTCATATCGGTGAGTCCGCCGCCAATTGAGGATACAAGCGGACAAATCTTAAAATTTAAGGGGTATCAAGATGAAAAAGAGAATACTTGCTCTTGTGCTTGTGCTTATGGAAAAACGGAAAATGCACAGAATGCGAATACGCGTGCAAGCACCCGAATCCTCCCGCGGATGACGGCGACTGCACAACAGCGGTGGTCTGCCCCGTTTGCGAGAAGGCCCTGACCGAAGCAAACACGGCCCACACGGTGAACAGCCGGAAATCAAACGGCAACGGAACCCACACGGGCAAGTGTACGGTAAGCGGATGCGATAAAGAGATAACGGAAAGCTGCTCGGGCGGCACGGCCTGCGTTAGCGGAGAAAATTCCATATCCCTTACAAATCTTTCGGGAGAGAGCGCGAAGGATATATACATTGTCGTCAAAAACGCGGCGGGCTCCGCGAGCGAAACGCTGAAAATAGAGATTCCGGCGTATGAAGCGACATATGTTGAGCCTGTTTACTCCATGTCGGCGGATGTGTCCGCGCTCGATTTCGGCAGTGTTCAGGCGGGATATGCATCACCCGGCGCGAAGACCGTAACCGTTACGAACACGGGCAACCAACAGATTACTTTGACACAGCCGGCGGCGAATAATTACGCGATAGGAAATCTTTCAAAAACCGTTCTTGAGCCCAACGAAACGGCAACCTTTACCGTCCGCCCAAAGGACGGACTTGCGGCAAACGCGTACGGCGAAACAATCACCATTCACGGCACAGGCGCAAGCGACATCGGCATACGGCTGAGCTTCACCGTATCGGAATCGGTAAAGCCCGGGCATAAAGGCACCGAGGATGACAACACCAATGAATATTCCCAAAAGGACGTAACCATTCCGCTGACCGGCGACAGCGGCCATATATTCCTTTGGCCGGCGCTGATGTTTGTAATCGGCGGCGCTGTTATGGCAACGGCGGTAGGCAGAAGAAAAAAACGCGCAAAGTAAATAAACCGCAAAAAGCGGCAGCCCTTTCGGACTGCCGCTTAATTATTGGATTATGCGGTTTTTGTGAAGCTTACTGCTTCTTGGCCTTCTGCGCCTTGATGGCCTCGGTGAGCATCGGGGTTACCTTGAACAGGTCGCCGCAGATGCCGTAGTCGGCAATCTCGAATATGGGCGCGGTCTCGTTGGTGTTAACCGCTATGATGCACTCGGAATCCTGCATACCGGCCTTGTGCTGGATAGCGCCGGAAATACCGAGGGCGATATATACCTTAGGATGTACGGTCTTACCGGTCTGGCCAACCTGATGATCAGAGGAGAGCCAGCCATTGTCTATAACCGCACGGCTGCCGCCGACAACGCCGCCCAGAGCCTCAGCCAGGTCCTCGGCAAGCTTAATGCCAAGCTCAACATTCTTGCTGATACCACGACCGACGGATACTACGAAGTCCGCGCCGATCAGGTCAACTATCTTCTTGGCAGCCTTTACAACTTCCACAACCTCGGTCTTTACATCCTCGGCGGTCAGCTTGACCTCGGGACGTACGATTTCAACCGCGTCAGCCTTTTCCTGGCTGAACTCAGCCCTGCGCATAACGCCGGGGCGTACGGTTGCCATGGAAGGACGGAAACGGGGGCAGATGATGGAGGCCATAAGGTGACCGCCGAAAGCGGGACGGGTCATCTTCAGGTCGCGGGAGACGTCGTGCGCCTGGCCCATAACCATAGCGGTATCCATCTTGGCGATCTTCTCCTCATCAAGGGTGGAAGCGCCGCGCAGGAAGTCCTTATAGATGTTCATGTCAACATCAAGGTGCGTGCAGTCCGCGCAAAGGCCGGTGTGCAGGCGAGCCGCGCAGCGGGGGCCAAGGTCACGGCCGATGTTGCTGGCGCCGATCAGGAAAGCTTCAGGCTTGAGCTCTTCGATGGTGTCGCAGATTACCTTGGTGTAGGCATCGGTGGTGTAGTACTTAAGAAGGGGGGATTCGCAAAGGATTATCTTATCCGCGCCGTAGCCGGCAAGCTCCTTGCACAGGCCCTCCACATTGTCGCCGAGAAGCAGACCGCAGAGCTTTACGCCCAGCTCGTCCGCAAGCTTACGGCCTTCCGAGATAAGCTCGAAATCGGTGGGCATCAGTTTGCCTTCGCGCTGCTCGCAGAATACCCAAACGTCCTTAAAGGCGGCTATATCCATGCTATTGTAAGCCATGTTTGTTCTCCTTTCTCCTTAGATAATGTGCTTGGCGGCAAGCGTTTCGGCAAGGCCTTCGCAGGTAGCCATGTCGCTGCCCTCAAGCATCTGGCCTGCGCCCTTCTGGGGAGGGGTGAAGGAGGTCAGAATGTTGGTGGGAGAGCCCTTGAGGCCGATGGTGGTCGGGTCGATCAGGGGATCGTCCTTAAGAGCATTGTAATCGAATATCTCGATGGGCTTCTTGAAGCTTTCGTATACGCCGCCAACGCTCATGTAACGGGGCTCGTTGAGCTCCTTGATGCAGGTGATCAGGCAGGGGGTCTTTACCTTGATGGTCATGTAGCCATCCTCAAGCGCGCGCCTGATGGTAAGGGTATCGCCGGTCTTCTGGATATCCGCGGCATAGGTGACCTGGGGCAGATGCAGCTTTTCAGCTATCTGGGGACCAACCTGAGCGGTATCGCCATCGATTGCCTGACGGCCGCACATTATAACGTCGTCCGCCTCAACACCGATCTTGTTGATGCCGGCAGCTATGATCTGGCTGGTAGCGTAGGTATCGCTGCCGCCGAACTCACGACCGCTTATCAGAACGCCCTCGTCGGCGCCCATGGCCAGCAGCTCACGCAGCATGCCCATTGCCGGGGGAGGACCCATGGAAACAACAACAACCTTGCAGCCGGTAGCGTCCTTAAGCTTAAGGGCGGCCTCAACGGCGTTCATGTCGTCCGGATTGGTGATGGTCTGCATGGAAGCACGATCCAGAGTACCGTCGGCCTTGACGGCAACCTTACCGGAAGTATCGGGAACCTGTTTTACACATACTATAACTTTCATGTTAATCTCCTTACTTCACGCCGAGCTTGGACGCGATGACCATGCGCTGAACTTCGCTGGTGCCTTCGTAAATCTCGGTTATCTTCGCGTCGCGCATCATGCGCTCAACGGGATATTCACGGGTGTAGCCGTAACCGCCGAAGAGCTGTACGGCCCTGCGGGTAACGTCGCTGGCGGCTTCCGCTGCGAAAAGCTTGGCCATAGCGGCATCGGCAGAGTAGCTTTCGCCCTTCTTGCCGGCCATCTCAAGCTCTACATACGCCTGCTTCTTGCAAGCGGCGGAGTATACCAGGAACTGAGCGGCCTGCATGCGGGTGTGCATGTCCGCAAGCTGGAACTGAGTGTTCTGCATCTGGGACAGGCGCTTGCCGAACTGCTTGCGCTCCTGAACGTATTTAACGGTTTCTTCCACGGCGCCCTCGCCTATACCAAGAGCCTGGCTGGCGATACCGATACGGCCGCCGTCAAGGGTCTTCATGGCGATAGCGAAGCCCTGGCCTTCCTTACCGAGCAGGTTCTCCTTGGGAACTATGCAGTTATCCATGATCAGCTCGCAGGTGGCGCTGCCGCGGATACCCATCTTCTTTTCCTTCTTGCCTACGGAGAAGCCGGGGAAGTCTTTCTCTACTATAAAGGCGGAAATGCCCTTGTTGCCGAGAGCCTTGTTGGTCATTGCGAATATAATGTATACACTCGCGTAGCCGGCGTTGGTGATGAAGATCTTGGTGCCGTTGAGCACGTAGTGATCACCGTCAAGCACGGCAGTGGTCTGCTGACCGGAAGCGTCGGTACCGGCGTTGGGTTCGGTAAGACCGAAAGCGCCAATCTTCTTGCCGGCGAGCAGGTCGGGCAGATACTTCATCCTCTGCTCCTCGGTGCCGTTCTCATAAATGGGAGCGCAGCACAGAGAGGTGTGAGCAGAAACGATAACGCCGGTGGTAGCGCAGCACTTGCTCAGCTCTTCCACGGCCATTGAATAGGCGAGTACGTCTCCGCCCGCTCCGCCGTACTTGGTGGGGAACGGAATGCCCATGAAACCGTAGCGCGCAAGCTTTTCAACGGTTTCCATCGGGAAGCGCTCTTCCTCGTCTACTTCTTCCGCAAGAGGCTTAACTTCAGTCTCGGCGAACTTGCGGTACAAATTCCGAAGCATCAGATGCTCCTGTGACAGGTTGAAATCCATCTTTCTCTCCTTTTAAGTTTATAATTAAAAGCGTTTTATTTAGTGTAATCAAATATACCCTTGCCGGTTTTGCGGCCAAGCGTGCCCGCGCGCACAAGCTGCCTAAGCTTCACGTGGGGGCGATACTTACTGTCGCACGTTTCGTTATAAAGCGTTTCCATTATGTAAAGGCAGGTATCAAGCCCAATCATATCGGCAAGCGCAAGCGGGCCCATGGGATGGTTGCAGCCAAGCTTCATGGCCGTGTCTATATCCTCCTTGCTCGCTATGCCCTCCGCCCAAAGGCCAATGGCCTCGTTTATCATGGGTATAAGCAGCCTGTTTACAACAAAGCCGGGGCATTCGTTTACCTGCACGGGCGTTTTGCCCGCGGCCTCCGCAAGCGCGCGAGTCCTGTCATAGGTTTCGTCGCTTGTGAAAACTCCCCTTATAAGCTCGGTAAGCTTCATAACCGTTGCCGGGTTAAAGAAGTGCATTCCGATAACCCTTTCCGGGTGCTTGGTGGCGGAGGCTATATCGGTAATGGAAATGGAGCTTGTGTTGCTGGCAAGTATTGTGCTTTCCTTGCAAAGATCGTCAAGCTGCGCGAAAATCTGCTTTTTAATGTCCGCGCGCTCAATGGCGGCCTCTATAACAAGGTCCGCGTCCCTGCAATCCTCAAGCAATGTGGTGAAGCTTACGCGGGAAAGTATACCGTCGCGCTCCTCGCCGCTCATTTTGCCCTTGGCAACCCTTTTTTCAAGCGATGCCTCAAGCCTCGCCTTCGCCCTTTGGGTTATGGTTTCGTTTATGTCCCTGATGACCACGCTCGCGCCCGCGGTAGCGAACGCCGTGGCAATATCAAGGCCCATTGTACCGGCGCCTATCAAGGCTATTTTCTCGTTCATCATTTCCTGTTACTCTCCTTTGAATTCCGCCTTGGGTCGCTTGGCAAGGAATGCCGTCATGGCGTTCCGCTGATCCTCGGTTTCAAAGCATTCGCCGAAAACCTGCGCCTCGTAATCAAGGTCGTTCTCAAGGAACCTGTCCACCCTGCGGCTCATGGCAACCTTGCAGAAATGCACGGCTATGGGCGCGTTGTTGGCTATTGTTTCGGCCATTTCCATCGCGCCGTCCATAAGCTGCTCATCATCGGGAAATACCTTATTCACCAGCCGCATTCTAAGCGCGTCCTCCGCGCCCACGGGCTTGCCCGTAAGGGTAAGGGTCATGGCGTTGGATGTGCCAACCACGCGGGGAAGCCTTTGCGTGCCGCCGAAGCCGGGCGTTATGCCCAGGCCAACCTCAGGCTGGCCGAACTTGGCGGACTGGGAGCAAAGCCTTATATCGCAGCAGAGGGCCAGCTCAAGCCCGCCGCCCAGCGCGTAGCCGTGAATAGCGGCAATAACGGGTATATACAGATCGTCAATCCGCTTGAAGGCGCGGTGTCCGGCATCCGCGAAGGCCTGCGCCTCCGCCTTGGTAAGGCCGACCATCTCGCCAATGTCCGCGCCCGCTCCGAAAGACCTGCCCTCACCGGTTATGATAAGAACCCTTACGTTGGAATCCCTTTCAACCTTTGCCGCGGCCATCTCAATTTCGTTGAGCATCGCGGTATTCAGCGCGTTCAGCGCCTGGGGCCGGTTCAGTTTAAGCAGCGCGATGTAGCCGCGCTTTTCAAGCTTTACAAATTCCATTACTTATTTACCAAGTCCGCGCTTTACCATTTCGGTTACGGCAAAGCTGGCAACGTCGTCCGCGTACTTGCCCGCGCCGAAGCCCGCGTCGTAACCAAGCTCCTTGGCCAGCTCATGAGTTATACGGGGACCGCCGCAGCAGACGACAAACTTGTCGCGCAGGCCTTCGGCCTCGAGAAGCTCTATAAGGTTGGTCAGGTTCTGGATATGAACGTCCTTCTGGGTAACGGTCTGGGAAACCAGCAGCACGTCGGCCTTCAGCTCAAGGGCCTTCTTTATGAAGTCCTCATTGGGCACCTGGGAACCCAGGTTGTAGGCCTCTACCATTTCATAACGCTCAAGACCGTAGTGGCCGGCAAAGCCCTTGCGGTTCATTATAGCGTCTATACCAACGGTGTGCGCGTCGGTACCGGTGGAGGCGCCGACCATAACAACCTTGCGGCCGATATGCTCGCGAATGTACTCGTTGGTGTCTTCCATGCTCATAACGTCGGACTCAACGGTTATAACGTGTATATCCTCGTAGTTCACGGTGTGCACGCAGCTGCCGTAAACAACATAGAAGGTGAATTCCTTATCAAGAGGCATATGCCATGCCACGTTGGGCTCTTCAAGGCCCATCTTCTTGGCTATCTGGCGGGCCGCCTCCTCACCGCGCTCATCATCCTTAACGGGCAGGGTGAAGCTGGTCTGCACCTTACCGTCGTTCATAGTGTCGCCATAGGGCTTCAGCTTGGTAAGGTCCAGGGTGGTATCAAAGTCTATTTTATGGGTATTGTAAAGTCCGCTGCTCATTCTGCTGCCACCTTCCCTTTCATAACCTCAATAAAGGGATTGAAGTACTTATCATCCTTCACAACAACGCCCGCAAGGCCCTTGCCGCCGTCCTTAGGACGCTTTACGTCGGCAAATATGCCCTTTTCGATGGTGGTGAACAGGCCCAGCTTCTCAATCTCGACAAGAAGATCGGCAGCCTTGGTAAGAACCTCGTTCGCGCGGGTTTGTATTATGCCGCCGTCCTTGTAGGTAAGCTCGTCGCCAAGGTCCTTCATGGTGCGGAAAATGTACTGCGCGTTTTCTATTGAAAGGGCGCGGTCGCTCATGAACGGGGTATGTATGGCCTCGGTGAGCATGCCCAGCAGGTGCAGCTTCTGTCCGGTCAGTATGGTGACCATGTTGAACAGGGCATCCTGTATATGGCCGCGGAAAATATTGCCGGTCATGAACTTCGTGGGCGGCATGTATTTAAGCGGCGCGTTGGGGAATATTTCGCGGGCCATCTGCGCCTGGGCCAGCTCGTAAAGGAAGGTATCCTCAACGGAGGGATCCATTTCAAAGGCGTGGCCAAGACCCATCTGCTCTTCCCTCATGCCGGCTTCCTTAGCGAAAGCCTCGTTTATGAACTGGGAAGCGAGCACGGTGTGCGCGGCGGCGATAGCGTCGTCAGTGGTAAGGTAGTTATCCTCGCCCGTGTTTATAATAACGCCGGCATAGCCGTTTATAACGCGGGAGAAGTACTGGTCAACTATGGTGCGCTGCATGTTTATATCGCGGAAAAGAATTCCGTACAGCGCGTCGTTAAGCATAACGTCCAGCCTTTCAAGGGCGCCCATGGCGGCGATTTCAGGCATGCACAGGCCGGAGCAGTAGTTGCACAGGCGAATGTAGCGATGCTGTTCCTCACCAACCTCATCAAGGGCGGCGCGCATCAGGCGGAAGTTTTCCTGGGTGGCGTAGGTACCGCCGAAGCCCTCTGTGGTGGCGCCGTAAGGCACGTAGTCCAGCAGGCTCTGGCCGGTGGTACGGATAACGGCTATAATGTCCGCGCCCTGCTTGGCGGCGGCCTTAGCCTGGGTTATATCCTCATATATATTGCCGGTGGCGACTATAACATAAAGGTAGGGGCCTTCCTTGTCGCCGAAGCAGCTAAGATATTCGTTGCGGCTCTTAACGTTTTCATTAATGCGCGCTACGGTCTTGTCAACTATGGGCATTATGGCGGCGCGGATTTCATCGTCGCTATGGGCGGGCAGCTTGCTCATGTCAAGCTCGCCGCGGTCTATGGCCTCGGCCACGCCCTGCGGATCAAGTCCGGTTTCTACCATTGCGTTGCCAATGTACCATGCCGCGCCAACGGGCAGTATGGAATTGGCCATAAGATGGTCAACCACCACGTTGGGCATGGGGACGTCCATTTCGTTAACGCCGTCAATACCCAGCAGGCGGCAAACCGCGCGCTCTACGGTAACCGTGGTATGCTGATCGATAAACGCCTGGGTATCCTTGGCGATATGGGCCGCGGACTGGCGGGCGCGATCAACAAGCTCGGTATTCAGATTGAGTTTGCTCTGCATTTATAACCTCCCGATAAGTTCAATGCCGTGAGGGAGGGTGTTAGCCCTCCCCCATAGCAAGGGTCAATTTTGTAATTACTTCTGTTCCTTCTGCCTGTCGGCATAGCGATCTTTACGGAGCAGCTTGGTGGGCTCCAGATACTTCTGAGCGGTGCCCTGAGCAAGGCCGGCAACACCGGTCTTAGCGGCAACCTTGCGCTTGCCTTCGCAAACGTCGCAATGGCACTCGTTGCTGTAATGCTCGGGCTCGGTATAGGTGGTGATAACGCCCTCGAAGTTGCGCAGTATAACCTTGCGCGGGGTCTGGCTTATAACATAGGTGGGCATTACGGGAGTCTTGCCGCCGCCGCCGGGTGCGTCAACCACGAAGGTGGGTACGCAATAGCCGCTGGTATGGCCGCGCAGGGCTTCCATGATTTCAATACCCTTGGAAACGGGGGTACGGAAGTGGCTCAGGCCCAGGGACGGGTCGCAAGCGTAAATGTAGTAAGGACGGACGCGGATGCGAACAAGCTCGTTGACCAGCTTGAGCATTACGTGTACGCAGTCGTTTACGCCGGCAAGCAGAACGCTCTGGTTGCCGAGGGGGATACCGGCGTTAGCCAGCATCTCGCAGGCGCGCTTGGACTCTTCGGTGATTTCGTTGGGATGGTTGAAGTGAGTGTTCAGCCATACGGGATGATACTTGCTCAGTATCTGGCACAGATGCGGGGTAATCCTCTGCGGCATGACAACAGGGGTACGGGAGCCGAGGCGGACGATCTCAACATGGGGGATCTCGCGCAGCTTGCCGATGATGTAGTCAAGCATTTCGTCGCTTACCATCAGGCAGTCGCCGCCGGAAAGCAGAACGTCGCGTACTTCGGGATGGTTGCGTACATATTCGATGCAGGTGTCGATCTGGCTCTTGGCCACTTCGCAGTCATGCTGACCGGCGAAACGACGACGGGTGCAATGACGGCAGTACATGCTGCACTGGTCGGTGATCAGAAGCAGTACGCGGTCGGGATACCTGTGGGTAAGGCCGGGGCAGGGGGAGTCGATATCCTCGTGCAGGGGGTCGGCATCCTCATAGTCGGCGAACTCAAGCTCATGCTCGGTAGGTATGGCCTGCTTACGGATAGGATCGTAAGGATTGTTAAGATCGATAAGTGAGAGATAGTAGGGGGTGATGGCCATGCGGAGCCTGCCCAGCGTAGCCTTTATGCCCTTTTCCTCGTCTTCGGTAAGGGTGATGTACTTCTTAAGGTCCTCAAGGGTTTCAACGCGGTTCTCAACTTGCCATTTCCAGTCGTTCCACTGCTCGTCGGGAATGTCCAGGAACAGGCCGTTTTCTCTGCTCTTCCTCATTTTTGTTCTCCTTTTTATAAGATTATTCTGAGTTGTGCAACTGATGCCACGACGGGCCTACGGGAAACCCGCAGGCCCTTGGGCAATAAACTATGCTGTTTTAATTAGCAATACTTCTCGTCGAACAGCTTGCGGAGCTTGGGGTTCTCGCGCAGCACGTTCAGGGTAATCTCGGCATGGTTCTTGGTGTAGCCGTTGCCGACGATCATGGTGACGTCCTTGCCAACACCCTCGGCGCCCAGAGCGGCCTTGGTGAAGGAAGTGGCCATGGAGAAGAAGTATACAAGACCGTCGTCACGGACGGGCAGGATAGCGCTCATCTCGCAGTTCTCGATGTTTACGCAGCAAATGGAGATATCGTACTCCTTGCCATCGTTGGCGGCCAGAGCGGCTTCCAGAACGGCGACAGGCTCGGTGGCGGAAGCAACGATAACCTTGTTGTATACGCCAAGCTCCATCAGGGCATCAACCTGCTTGGGGTTGCGGACTACGCCGACTACGTTGCCCTTCGGGCCAACCTTCTTCATGGCTTCATAGCCGCAAAGAACACCGGACTTGCCGTTTGCGCCAAGGATCAGGACGCTGTCGCCTTCCTTGGGGAGCTTACGGGCCTGGGCGGGAGCACCGGCTACATCCAGGGCAGCCAGGGCGAGAGGCTCGCTCATGTCATCGGGCAGCTTGGCATACAGGCCGCTCTCGAACAGGATGGCCTTACCTTCGATATCAACGCGGTCGATATCCTTGTGGATAGCCTTGATCTTGTCAATGCGCAGCGGAGTCATGGACAGGGAGACCAGGGAAGCGATCTTGTCGCCAACCTTCAGGTCGCGGTCCTTGAGGTCTTCGCCGATGTAGGAAACCTTGCCGATGAACATGCCGCCGGAACCGGTTACGGGGTTCTGCTGCTTGCCGCGCTCGGCAACTATGCCAAGGATCATTTCGCCGATCTTCTCCTCGTCGCCGCCGCAGGCCTCAGAAATCTGAGTGAAGGAAGCGGAGTCGATGTTCAGGGAGATAACGTCGCACACGATCTCGTTGGAATAGAGAGTGTCCATGTTGTTGTCGATCTTGTAAGCAGCCTGGGTCAGAACGCCCTTGGGCTCGATTACGCGGTGGATACCGTACTTGTTGCCTTTAATAGCCATTGTTGATTTTCCTCCTAAAAATATATATGGGTTTTGTTATGACCTTACGGTCTTTTTTAATTACTTAAGGGGCTTAAGGGAAAGGATTTCCCTGGCTTCCGCGGGGGAAGCGATGCCGCGGCCAAGCTCGTTGGCCAGGCGGACTACCTTCTCTACCAGCTCGCCGTTGCTCTTGGCAAGAACGCCGCGGCTCAGATACAGGTTATCCTCGAAGCCTACGCGTACGTTACCGCCCATTACGATGGTGGGAGCGGCAAGGGTGAAGGCGCTGCGGCCTACGCCGGTGGCGGTCCAGGTGGAGCCGGCGGGGATGGCGTTTACCAGCCACGCAAGGTTCTGCACGGTAGCGGGGGTGCAGCCGTGTACGCCCAGAACAAAGTTGAACTGCATGGGAGCGCCGGGGACCTCGCCCTTCTTGGCCATGGTCAGTATAGTGTCGAGATGACCCATCTCAAAGCACTCATACTCGGGCTTGATGCCGTTCTCTATCATGCGCTTACCGAAGGCGCGCATGGTGGGCATGGTGTTGTCGAATATTTCGTCGCCGAAGTTGCAGGTGCCGCAGTCGAGAGTGGCCATTTCGGGGAACAGCTCGGTGGGCTGCAGACGCTCTTCGGGGGACATGCCGGTCGCGCCGCCGGTGGAGGGGATCATTATAACGTCGGGCAGCTCAGCGCGGATAGCGTCCATAACTACACGGAAACGCTCCCTGTCCTGAGTGGGGGTGCCGTCGTCCTCGCGAACGTGAACGTGGATTATGGCCGCGCCCGCGTCATAAGCCCTTTTGGCCTCGCTTACCATTTCTTCTACGGTATAAGGAACGTTGGGATTCTGCTTCTTGGTAACTTCCGCGCCGCAGATAGCAGCGGTGATTATAAGCTTTTCCATCAGTTTTCTCCTTTTCTGATATGGTAGGGCGGGGTTATTCGCTCCGCCCGTTAAGCCGATTGTTTAATTTAGTGCTGTATGCGCTGGCAATCCTTGGGGGTTACGCAAGTGCCGTGAGCGCGGCATACCACGATGGGCTCCTCCAGGAACTCGGCAGCGGAAGGGCTGATTTCCGGGCAGGAACGGATGACCTTGCGAGCCTCAAAGCTCATGGTGCGGCTGGAATTGCCTACGCGCTCCAGAACACCAACGGCCTCGATGTAATCGCCGGCGTAAACGGGGGCAAGGAATTCTACCTTGTCATAAGCGCAGAACAGACCCTCATCACCGTCGTAACGGATAAGAAGCTCGGTAGCGACATCGCCAAACAGGTGCACCATATGCGCGCCGTCAACAAGGTTTCCGCCGTAATGTGCATCCTCGGCACCCATCCTGAGCCTGATCGTTGAAGTGATCTTATCGTCCATAGTTAGTTCCTCCTGTTATTAATTAGTAATTTCTATGGGAAATCTGTTTATTAAATTTTAACGCTTATAAATGATTATCTGCCCCGCTGGGTGAACGGCTCGGGCGCACCCTGCCGCTTTTTGAAGGGCGGATAGCGCACCATCTTATAAGAAAACAAAAACTATCGACACAACCAAAACCGGCGCATCGATAGCTCTTCATCATTAGTAAAGATGACAGTCGCAACGCACTGGCCGCTGCGCCCAAGCAAGGTGCCGGTATCTCGCCCTGCTTTCGGCGGAAGTCACATTCGCATGCACCATCGGGCCTACCGCCCTTAACATGTGCAGATTACCTTGGCCTCCGCGCCTCTATCATTCGATATTCAATTAACGAATACATTATATTATTCAAAATGCCCTCTGTCAAGCATTCTTCGCCCGTTTAGGCATCTTTTTTTGCACTTTTCATGTTCTCTTAATGCATTTTTAACGCTTTGTACACATGTGTAGACAGCTTCTTAACATTGCCCCTTCCGGCTATGCCCCAAACCGCCGCGCCAAGGGCCAATCCGCCCGCGACATCAAGCACGTAATGCTGCTTTACAAACACCGTTGCCGCGCACACAAGCGCAAGCATAACGCACGAAAACGCCCTGTACGCCCGCCCGGCGTTAGGGCAGCCGAGCGAGGCTGCCGCGCAAAGAAACGCCAGCATGCAATGCATACTCGGGAAAAGGTTTAAGGGAGCGTCGGACGCGCAGATCACGCCGTATATAAAGCCCCACACGCCACTTGCCGCTTCAACGGGCCTGGTTATGGTTGTTGGCCAGAGCAAATACATCGTAAAGCAAACCATGTATCCCATTACGGCGGCGGTGAACAGGCGGGCGAACCCGTCCTCGGTTTTATAAACAATATAGAACGTTAACGCCCAGTGCGCGAAGCAGCCCACGTACGGAATGAGAAAGCCTGGCAGGAAGGGTATAAGCGAATCGAGCGCGGTGGCCATGGTGTGCGTCCGTAATCCCGCGGCCTCGGTTATGAATTGCGCCAGCCAATATATTACGCATTGTATTATCAGCGTGCCCGCCGCGAGCAGCGCCGCGCGGGTATCGATTTTATTAAAAAGAGCGGATGATTTGCCACTCATTTTGCAAGTTCCTCCGAACAATATTTCATAAACAAAAAAACGGCTCGGATCAACGCTCCTTCGCGGCTTTTGAGAGACCTGAAATAAGCCGCCGGGAAACGCTGTAAATTATCAAACATCCTCGCCTGATACTATTATACACATTTCGCCATGTCAATTCAATAACAAATTTTGTGCCAAATATAAATATTTTTGCGAAAAACCTATTGACTTAAAAGCATGTCTTATGTATTATGTGTAAACCGACCCGACAAACGGGCGTTATAATCGACTTTTTGCATCAACCAACAGCTATAAGACCTGCCGCGCGGAAGCGGCAACTGTTAACGGTATATTAACGCAGGGAACGCTGCGTGAAATAAATTTTCTTCGGGAGGAACCAAACAATGAACATTCTTCTGTACGCCGCTCCGGTAGCGGCGGCGGTTGCGTTACTGTTCGCATTTTTGAAGGCACGGGGGATTTCGCGCAAAGAAGCGGGCGAACCCAGGATGATTGAGATCGCGCACGCGATAAGCGAGGGCGCGGACGCTTTCCTTAAAAGTGAATACAAGCTGCTTGCGATATTCATAGCGATAGTATTTTTAGGCATATGGCTTGGACTGGGCAGCATAGTGACCGCGGCTGCGTTCCTTGCAGGCGCGCTTTTCAGTGTTCTGGCCGGATATTTCGGAATGAAGGTTGCCACAAAGGCAAACGTTCGCACGGCTAACGCCGCGAAAAACGGCGGAATGAACTCGGCGCTCGGCGTTGCGTTCTCCGGCGGCACGGTAATGGGCATGTGCGTTGTGGGCCTCGGACTCATAGGCGCGAGCATCGTATATATACTTACCGAGAGCGCGGACGTGCTTACGGGCTTCTCCCTCGGCGCGTCAAGCGTAGCGCTTTTCGCAAGGGTCGGCGGCGGCATATACACTAAGGCCGCTGACGTGGGCGCGGACCTTGTGGGCAAGGTTGAGGCCGGCATTCCGGAGGACGATCCCAGGAACCCCGCCGTTATAGCCGATAACGTTGGCGACAACGTGGGCGACGTTGCGGGCATGGGCGCGGACCTTTTTGAAAGCTACGTTGGCAGCATAGTGAGCGCGATAGTGCTTGGCGTTTCGGCATTCGGGGCGACCGGCGCGGTTTACCCGCTGGCGCTGAGCGGGCTTGGCATAATAGCCTCCGTACTGGGCACGTTCTTCGTGCGCGGCGGCAAGGACGCGGACCCCATGAAGGCGCTTAAGATGGGCAGCTACACTTCAGCCGTTATAGTTATAATAGGAGCGATCGCGCTGAGCTTCTTCTGCTTCGGCGGCATAGACACAAGCCTCGCCATTATCTGCGGCCTTATAGTGGGCCTTGCGATAGGCTTCTTTACAGAGGTTTACACATCCGACAAATACCGCTACGTTAAGAGCATAGCTGAGCAATCCGTAACCGGAACCGCCACCAATATAATAAGCGGACTGAGCACGGGCATGCTTTCAACCTGCATAACAATAATACTCATCTGCCTGGGCATACTGGGCGCGTACAGGTTCGCCGGGCTTTACGGCATAGCGCTCGCCGCGGTGGGCATGCTTTCAACAACCGGCATGACCGTTGCCGTTGACGCATACGGCCCGATAGCCGATAACGCGGGCGGCATAGCCGAAATGTCCAAGCTGGACGAGAGCGTAAGGGAGATTACCGATAAGCTGGACAGCGTTGGCAACACCACCGCCGCCATGGGCAAGGGCTTCGCGATAGGCTCTGCCGCGCTCACCGCTATGGCTCTGTTCGTATCCTACGCGCAGGCCGCGGAGCTTACCGTTATAGACATACTTAACCCCATGGTAATAATAGGCCTGCTTATAGGCGGCATGCTGCCGTTCCTCTTCAGCGCCCTTACCATGAGCAGCGTTTCAAAGGCCGCGGAAAAGATGATAGTTGAGGTTCGCCGCCAGTTTAAGGGAAACAAGGGCATACTTGAGGGCACCGAAAAGCCCGATTACCGCGCCTGCGTATCCATAGCCGCCAACGCCGCCATAAAGGAAATGGTACTCCCCGGCGCAATAGCCATAGCGGCTCCCATAATAGTTGGCCTGCTCCTTGGCGCGGCCGCGCTTGGCGGACTGCTCGCGGGCAGCGTTATAACCGGCGTGCTTCTGGCCATATTCATGAGCAACTCCGGCGGCGCGTGGGACAACGCCAAGAAATACGTTGAGGGCGGAAACCACGGCGGCAAGGGCAGCGAGGCCCACAAGGCGGCCGTAGTCGGCGACACCGTAGGCGATCCCTTCAAGGATACCGCCGGCCCCAGCATAAACATACTCATAAAGCTGATGACCATAGTTTCCCTCGTATTCGTTCCCCTTATGAAATAATCCAAGAACCGTACTTCTTTTCTTCTTACTACCTCCTGAGAAAACGGCCCCGCCGCAACGGGGTCGTTTTCCGTTTTGGGGGGTGCCCTCAGTCGCCTGCGGCGACAGCTCACCAAAGGAGGGAGCCTTTTGGAGAAATTCCGGGTTTGATAAAGTAATATTCCATAAAACAGATAAGAAAGTTAAGCGATTTCACCGA
>CAVIJJ010000029.1:0-15603 GCA_963643205.1 bacterium
GAATCCCACCCGCTCCGCCAAGAATAAAAGTCGCCAATCGGCGGCTTTTTGTATTGCACCTATTTACTGCTTCGCAAACAAGTAAAGAACAGTTCCTTTGCGGTGTTTCTGTATGTACGGCTTATGGGAATGCTTTTATCGTCCGTCATAACAAACTCATTTTTTGACATTTTTACTATGTGCCTGTAACCGGCCCAGTAGCTTTGGTGGCAGCGTATAAAAGAGCCTTCCGGCAAATCCTTAATCAGCTCTGTCGGCGTGGTGGAAACAACCTCTTGCCCTGATTTAGTCTGAATTATTGTTTTATGAAGGCTTCTCTCAAGGTAAAGAATATCTTGAAGCGGAATTCTTTTGCTCCCTGATATATTTGAGATAATCAGATAGCGGCACGAACCGCATTGCTCTACGGCCTTATTTATCGCTTCATTTATGCGCTGCTCAAGCTCGCTTTTCAAAATAAAATATATGTGCCGCGTTTCATAAACGTCTGTCGCGTATTCAAGGAAGGAGGTAAGGTAAATAACCGCGCATTGCGGCAAAAGCTCGTTTAATCGTGCGGCCAATTCGATGCCGTTGGTGTTTGCCATCTGTATGTCCAGCACGGCTATTTCAGGCGCGTAGCTATTCAGCTTGATATCATCAAGCAAAGAATCCGCGCTTGCAAAAACGCGCACCTGCGGAGAATAGCCTCCGCAGCGGTCAATTATAACGTCGCGGGTGTGTGTCGCTTGTATATGTTCATCGTCACAAACGGCAATTGAAATCATTTATTCCGCTCCCTTTCAAAATAAGACTGGCCTTAAACTCGTTATTTTCGATTGAGTATTCAAAACTTCCGTCATATTTCTTTGCAAGATCGTTTAATATGTGCAGCCCAATGCCGCGTTCAAGCTCGGGAATACGGCGCTTCTTTGTGCCTGTGTCGCCGCCGGTTGGATTGCGCTCAATAATGCTTAGATAGCCCTTATCCATTCGGGCGGAGAGATATATCTGCTTTTTGCCTAAACTTTGGCAAGCTTCTGTGGCGTTGTTGAGTATATTCCCCAAGCCGACTATCATATCCGCGTCATTAATGCCGGTAACTGCCGGTATTGATACCTGCATCTGTATATCATATCCATCGGCCTTAAGCTCTTCGCTGCGGGAGAAGAGAAATGCGTCAACAACCGGATTTTCGCAGCTTCCAAGATTGGGCTTGTAGCGGCAGGCTTCCGATACCTCTGTGGAGTATTCGCGGGCTTTTTCGTACTGTCCTTCTTTCAGCAGAATCTCTATCGTATAAAGGTGGCTTGATATATCGTGCCTTATGCGCCTTATGATCTTGTATTGCTCGGTAATGTCGCTGTAATGCTGCTTTTGAAGTTCAATTTGCTGTGAAAGCATGCTGTTCTTTGCCTTAAGTTCGCTTCGCTGAGCCATGCCGCGTATGGCTATGAACAGCGCAATATCCGATATCATGCATATGACCAGCGCGGCCAGCATAAATACAACACGCTGCTCGCTGTAATCAATGCGAAGAAGTATTAGCCATCCTCCTATCAAGAAGTATTGGCTCGCGGGGAACAAAGTATATAATAACCATTCCTTGCCGGAAAGTCGGTTTTTATACTTATTCATCATTAAAACGAAAAACCAAACTAAAATAGCGGTTGTAAACAGAAAAATAGAGTTAATCACAAGTTGTAATGGCATTGGCTGAAAACTAAGGCCGGTCTGTAACTGTTCGGGTGTAAGGAGAAAGACTGAAGCCAAAGTGTCAGCTATGAGCATTATTACGAGTGCGGCAAAGGCGCAAAAAAGCGATTTATACCACTTATCTTTGAACAGAAAAAGCGGAGCGATGGGGAAGAATACTATACCAAATACAAATCTTCCAATATCCGCATATGGAAAAATCTGAGGAATCAGAATATATCCGGCACAGCTGACGGCAAGACCCAAGGCGGTAACCGGCCACGAAAAGCGTCGGTTAAGTATGCAGCAATATCCTACTGAAATGATTAAATAATATATAACATTGGTTATCACCGTAAGCAATGTAAGACGCGTCATATAGAATTTTCCCCACCCGATAACTGAATTGAATGAGTCGCTAAATGCAATAAAGTTGCCATAACAGCTAATTAAACAATAAGATAAACATATTTATAAAATGATGACAACCGAAACGGCACAGATGCAACCGCAGGTGAGTTGAATGAATAATAATAAGCACACCGTCACAGATGAAAAGCAGCCGCAAACTTATGAATAATCGATGAATATGCAAATAAAGTCATTTATTTTGTGGGGAATATAATGTATAATAAATACTGTTGAATTGAACCTTACGGTGGAAAGGGGTGTGCCGCCTTGTCATACGATGTATTTATAAAGGCTATTGCTTCCGGATTAAGCCAGATCCGTATACTGGATCTTATCGATATAGTTGTTATCGCAGTAATTATCTATAAGCTTATTGTGCTTACCAAGGAAACCCGCGCTTATCAGGTGCTTAAAGGAATGGGCATATTGCTCCTTTGCGCCGTGGTTTGCGACCTTCTTCAGATTCAAACCCTAAGCTGGCTCCTGCGTTCGTTCCTCAGCAGCGGCCTTATATTGGCGGTAGTTCTGTTTCAGCCCGAATTCAGGCGCGCGCTTGAGCATATAGGCCGCGGCAATCTTTTTGACAAGTCCGTGCTTAATGGAGAAAACGAAGAGGACTCCACTATCGTTTCTGAGCTTCAGCTTGCCATAACAGATCTTGCGAAGCGTAGAGTGGGCGCGCTTATAGTTATAGAGCAGAAAACCGCGTTGGGTGATATAGCCGCCACCGGCACCCGTATAGACGGCGTTATATCCGCACCGCTTGTGGAAAACATATTCGAACCGAATACGCCGCTGCATGACGGGGCTATGATAATCAGGGATAGGCAGATAATAGCCGCGGCATGTATTTTGCCGCTTGTTGCGGATAACGTAAACGTGGCAAGGGAACTTGGCACAAGGCATCGCGCGGCGCTTGGAATATCTACCGTATCGGATAGCATCACGATAGTCGTAAGCGAAGAAACAGGCGTTATATCCTATGCGCGGGACGGTAAACTTGTGCGCTATGTTGATAATCGCGCGCTTAAGGATTTGCTTGAAACAATATTCGTGCGCGGCGGCGCGTCACCGCTTGCGCTGTTTAAGCGGAGGGTAAAGAAATGAAGAAGAAAACAAATGTTGGCTCCGCAATTAAATCCTGGCTGAAAAACGCGTTCTCAAAGAACCTTGCTCTAAAGATAGTATCGCTTGTGTTTGCGATGCTGCTTTGGGGATATGTTCTTATGAGCGAAAATCCTCAACGCACAAAAACAATATCAAATGTTCAACTGAATGTTGACGGCGAGGCTGAGCTTATCGCGAAGCAGCTTGTACTTTCCGGCGATAAGGACTACGGCACGGTGAACGTTCGCGTAAGCACTCAGCTTACCTCTTATGCGGATCTATCTGCGGACGATATAACCGCAAGCATAAACCTTACCGGCATAACCGAAACGGGTGAGCACGATGTGGCGATTACCGCGCGCACATCAACCGGCACGGTTGTAAGCGTTACACCGGACCATATAAAAATAACTGTAGATAATCTTGTTTCAAGGTCTATCCCGGTTGAAATAGAGATTGAAGGGGAGCTTAGCGATGGCTATTGGGCGGGAGAGGCCGTTACCAGCCGAAATACGATAGAAATCGAAGGGCCGCTTGAGTACATCAGCCTGATAGACTGCGCCAAGGGCGTGCTGAATATAGAATCCGCGACAAGCAGCATAAATAAGTCTGTCCTGCTTACGCTTTATGACAAGGAAGGCAACGAGCTGGATTCCAATCTGTTCTATACCAAACTGCCTTCAACTACTGTTCGCATGGAGATACTGCCTATGAAGACCGTATCGATAGATGTTGAAAACGCCATTCAAGGTAAAGACGACCTGCCTAAGAATTACGAGATAATAGGTTACGGCGTAAATGGCACGGGTAAAGTGCGGATAGTCGGCGAAAAGAGCGTGCTTGACGACATCGATTCAATAAGCATTGAATATATTGATGTTTCTGGCGTTACCGAGAACATTGTGCAGGATGTGGCGCTTGTTGTGCCGGAAGGAGTAACATTGCTTGATGACGGCACCGTTAACCTTTATATAAACATTCGCGAAAAGACGGACGAAGTTATATACGAAAGCGTTCCGATAACGGTAGAACATCTTGGTCGCAAGCTGAACGCACAGCTCAGCGCGGAAACCGCGGATGTGGCTCTTAGTGGTCGCATAAGCTTGCTGAATCAGATAGATAGAAGCGATGTTGAACTTTATATTGATTTGAGCGGGCTTGAAACCGGTGTGCATACGGTGCCTGTTGAGATAAGGCTGCCCAAGGATGAAATGGAGAACGAACTTTCCTGCGTTCTGAGCGTAGAGACTGTAACCGTTACAATACACTGATATGTCTATAGTAGTTAACCAAATTAAATTACCGATAGAAGAAAATGAGTCCTCGCTGAGCTTATACGCGGCGAGGGCTCTTGCCGTACCCACAAAGGCCATAAACGGGCTTCGCGTGGTAAGAATATCACTTGACGCTCGCAAAAAGGACGCGATAGCGTTTAATTATACGCTTGAGGTGTCGTTAAGCCCGCAGGACGAGGCAAGGCTTGTAAAGAAAGGCTTTATTCAGGCTCAGCAGATTGAATTTGATGAGCCGAAGTTCGGTTCAATGCGGCTTGACAAACCGATAATTGTTGTGGGCCTGGGCCCGGCCGGACTTTTCGCGGCTTATACATTGGCAAAATACGGATATAAGCCGGTTGTTATAGAGCGCGGTAAGAACGTTGAAAACAGGCAGAAGGATGTTGAAACCTTCTGGCAAACCGGCAAATTGAATGCTGAAAGCAACGTAATGTTCGGAGAGGGCGGGGCAGGCACATTTTCCGACGGAAAACTTACAACGCGCATAAAAGACCCGCGCGCGCATAAGGTTGTGGAGCTTTTGCATCGTTTCGGCGCGCCGGAGGAAATAACCGTAATGGCAAAGCCGCATATAGGCACGGACAGGCTTATAGAAACGGTTAAAAACATTAGGCAGGAGATTGTGTCACTTGGCGGCGAAGTCCGCTTTGAAAGCAAATTAAGCGGCATAGAAAGCAAAGACGGTCATATATCCGCGGCAATTGTGCAAACCGCTAACGGTGAAGAACGTATAGAATGCAGCGCTCTTATATTAGCGGCCGGACAAGGCGGCAAAGATACTTACGAAATGCTGCTTAATGCGGGCGTAGAGATTGTTCCAAAGCCTTTTGCGGCGGGTGTGCGAATTGAGCACCCGCGTCAATTGATAGACAGCGCGCAGTACGGCAAGCACATGGATAACCCGAGACTCGGCGCCGCTGAATACCAGCTTACGTCGCAGCAAGGGGGCAGGGGAGTATACACTTTCTGCATGTGCCCGGGCGGCGTTGTTGTTGCGTCATCATCGGCTAAGGAGCAGGTGGTGGTAAACGGCATGAGCTACTATGCTCGCAACGGAGAAAATTCAAACGCCGCTGTTGTTGTTCAGGTTGGCGAAAAAGATTATCCCGCAGGGCCTCTCGGCGGTTTGGAATTCAGGGAAAAGCTTGAGTATGCCGCTTTTATTGCCGGTGGAGCCGATTACCGCGCCCCTGCGTGTACTGTGGGTTCAATGAACGGACGGAAAATGGCTTTCACATCCGTGCGACCAACATACCGACCCGGTGTTAAGGAAGCGGATTTGCGTAAGGTTTTGCCGGACTATATGTATGAAGGCATAAGACTTGGGCTGAAGGACTTCGGGCGAAGACTGAAGGGCTATGATATGGCTGAAGCGGCTATAACGGCGGTGGAAAGCCGCACAAGCTCTCCCGTAAGAATACTCCGCACCGAAACAGGAGAGGCTACGCGCATGGCGGGGCTCTATCCGGTCGGTGAGGGCGCGGGATACGCCGGCGGCATAGTGAGCGCGGCTGTGGACGGCATGAAGGCCGCGGAGCACATCATGGCGATATATAAGAGCATATAAGCTTTAACGGAAAGTATATGAAAAGGGCCGGCGGATTTTACTCCGTCGGCCTTTTGCTATTCTTGATTATTTGCTGAGCATCGTGTTGTACTTATCAAGTTCTTCCTTGTTTGCCATTATGAAGTGACCGGGCTCGATTTCGGTCCAAACCGGCTTATCGGTCTCGTAGTGGTGGCAGGAAGGATCGTACACTATAAGCTTCTTGCGCTTCTCGCTCTTAGGATCGGGCAGGGGAATGGCGGAAAGCAGCGCCCTTGTGTAGGGGTGCAGAGGATGCGCGAACAGCTTTTCGGTTTCTGCCAGCTCCACTATAACGCCCTTATGTATAACGGCTATCCTGTCGCAGATAAAGCGCATAACGCTCAAATCGTGCGCTATGAACAGGTAAGTAAGGCCATGATCCTTCTGCAGCTTGCTCATCAGGTTTAGCACCTGCGCGCGAATGGAAACGTCCAGCGCGCTTATCGGCTCGTCTGCGATTATGAACTTAGGCTCCATTATAAGGGCGCGGGCAATACCGATACGCTGCCTCTGACCACCGGAGAATTCATGCGGAAAACGGCTGGCGAACTCAGGCAGCAGACCAACGTCGAGCAGAGCCTTTTCAACCATTTTGTCGCGTTCTTCCTTAGAAAGATCTTTACGAACGTTCTGCAAACCTTCGCTTACTATGTAGTCAACCTTTGCGCGCTCGTTAAGGCTTGCCATAGGATCCTGGAATATCATCTGTATATTCTGAGTAACAGACCTATCCAGTTCCTTGGAGATTTTGCCGCTGATGCGCTCGCCGTTGAAGTATACCTCGCCGGCGGACATGGGGTTGATTCGGATTATAGCGCGGCCGATTGTGGTTTTGCCTGAACCGGATTCGCCGACCAAGCCGAATGTTTCGCCCTTATATATGTCAAAGCTTACATCGTGTACGGCTACGAACGGATGGCGCTTTGAACCGAAGGTGACCTCCATGTTCTTTACGCTTACCAATACATCTGTTAAATCCTTAGCCATCGATCAGGGCGCCTCCTCTGCTCAGATTTGTTATGTTCTTCAGTTGCGTCGGCGGATCAATCTTGGGCGCTCTGGGATCAAGCAGCCAAGTGCGCGCCTTGTGGGTCGGGCTTACTTCAAAGTAAGGCGGACGGGCCACAAAGTCAACCTTCAGCGCCTGGGGATTACGGGGAGCAAACGCGTCGCCCTGAATATGCTGGAAAAGGTTCGGAGGAGTACCCTGTATGGAGTAAAGATCCTCGCCCTTTATGCCAAGCTGCGGCAGGCTGGAAAGCAGAGCCCAGGTGTAAGGATGCTTGGGATCGTAGAACACTTCGTCGCAGGAGCCTATTTCAACAATATCACCGGCGTACATAACCGCAATACGATCAGCAACGTTTGCAACAACGCCAAGGTCATGCGTAATGTATATAACGGTGAGGCCGTATTTGGCCTGCAGCTTCTTCAGCAGATCAAGTATCTGCGCCTGAATGGTAACGTCAAGCGCGGTGGTAGGCTCGTCGCAAATCAGTATTTCGGGAACGCAGGCCATAGCTATTGCTATAACAACCCTTTGCCTCATGCCGCCGGAGAATTCGTGCGGATACTGCTTATAGCGTTTTTCGGGTTCGGGTATGCCAACGTCTTCAAGCAGCTCAAGCGTTCTGGCCTTTGCTTCGGCCTTGCTAACCTTGTTGTGCAGGGTGAACGCTTCCTGTATCTGCTTGCCTATGGTCTTCAGCGGGTTAAGGCTGGTCATAGGATCCTGGAAAACCATTGCTATGCGCTGACCGCGAATTTTTGCCCATTCCTTTTCTGTTTTAAGGGTGGTCAGGTCCTTGTCGTGGTAGTAAATGTGGCCGCTGTCAATCCAACCGTTGTTGTCAAGCAGTCCCATGAACGTTTTGGTAAACACGCTCTTGCCGGAACCGGATTCACCGACTATCGCAAGGCTTTCACCCTTGTAAAGATCAAGGCTTATGCCGCGGATGGCGGTAAGAACTTGGCCGCGCAGGTTAAACTTAACTACCAGGTCTTCAACTGTAAGGACAGGAGTATTGTAATCGGGAGTATGTTCTATATATTCTTCCATTATTGTCACCTCATTCCTTACCTGTGGTTACGCGGGTCGGATGCATCGGCAAACGCATTACCAAGCGCGTAGAACGAAATGGTTATCGCGGATACTATCAGCACCGGGAACAGCAGCTGATACCTCTGATCGGCAACAAGCATAACCTTACGGCCTTCATTTATAAGGTTGCCGAGGGAGGGGATTTCAACCGGCAGGCCAAGTCCGATGTAGGTAAGGAAAACCTCGGAGCCTATGGCATCGGGAATGGCAAGGGCGGTCTGGAGCATAACTACCGATATAAGCTGCGGCAGTATGTTCTTCGTGATTATCTTCGAGCTGGGAGTACCAAGGCAGCGGGAGGCCAGGTTGAATTCCCTGTCGCGATAGATAAGTATAAGGTTACGAATGTACTTTGTCATGCCGATCCAGCCGGTAAGGCACATAACGAATATCATGGTCTTTAGGCTCGGACGCATAATGTACATAAGCAGCATCCTCAGTATCGTATACGGAATATTATCAAATAGGTTGTATATTTCCGTAAATAGCCAGTCCAGCTTTCTTGCATAGCCCCAAAGGGAACCGAGTATCAATCCTATGACTATGTTGCATACCGCAACGCAAATGCCTATGAAAAGGCTTGTACGGGTGCCCTTCCAAATACGGCTCCACAGGTCCTGACCGATTGTATTCGTACCGAACCAGAATTCGTCATTCGGCTTTACGTTTCTGAGCGTTGCGCCGTTTTCGTCGTTGTATATCTTATAGGAGTCCTTCTGGTTGGGCAGAAGGGGCTGTATAAACGTGAACGCGAGCAGCAATACTAGGAATCCGAGCAGTATAACCGAAGTTTTCTTCTTCATGAACACGCGCAGCGTGCTTCCCCAGTAGGAATAGTTTGAATAACCGGTGCGCTCAGCGTCCGCAGTGTCGTGCTCCGCAACCTCGAACAGATCGTCCGTTATGGGAGTTACGCCGTCATCGCAAACGTTAACATCCTTGGGAACCTTTATGTCCTCAAGGTCTGCCAGGTTGTTGGTAGCGGCAAAGCCTTCCTGCAGTACGGATATTTTGTGATCGGCATAGCCGCGGGTAATGGGCTTTTTAGCCTTGTCAAAAAGTTTTTTCTCGCTCATTATCTGCTGTCTCCCTTCTTAACCAGTTTGATGCGCGGGTCGCAGATCATCATCATCAAGTCACCAAGCAGCAGGCCGCATATACTTATAACGGAGTAGAGGAGCACCATGGCCTGAACCATGGTATTGTCCTGGCGCTGTATGGACTGTATCAGCAGTCCGCCCATTCCGGGAATGGAGAAGAGGGACTCAACGTAGAGTGAACCGGAAATGGTGAACAGCAGGGAAGTGGGCAGGCTCTGCGCCATAGGTATGAATGCGTTCCTCATAACGTGGCGGAACGCGACCTGGCTGGAGGTCATGCCCTTTGCGCGGGCAAGGCGAATGTAGTCCATGTTCATCTGGTCTACCATGTAACGCCTCATCCACATGGCGTTGGAAGCTATGCCGCCGAGAGACAGGCAGATTATCGGCAATATTCGGCTTGTCCAGTCAAGCGGGTCATACAGCATTGGCAAATCCAGCAGCGTTGAAAGATAAAGCTGAATTGCCAGGAAGTAAACCGCCGATGGCAAAGCGTTTATCAGCAAAACGTAAGCATTGCCTATCGTATCAAAAAGCTTGCCCTTGCTGCGCGCCATCATAACGCCCATGGGGTAGCCTATCAGCATCTGTATGCCAAGTGCTATAATGCCGAATTGGAATGAGTTCTTGGCCTTGGGCCACATAACGTCAACGCAGGCTACGCCTTTGCGCATAACTATTGATTTGCCCAAATCGCCATGCAGCAGCAGCTTACGCCAGAATTCGAAAAGCTGCTTGTACCACGGATCAAGTAATCCCAGTTCTTTCAGTATGTTGTTCTTTACGGTTTCGCTCATGGTGTCCGAGCGGCCTTCAAAGTAGCCGTCAACAGGCAGCAATCTCATGAGCAGAAACACTATGGAAAGCACCAAAAACATTGTTATTAAGGCGCGTCCCAATCTGCCGAGTATGTATCTTAGCAACAGCGTTCACCTCAATTTTATAGTTTAGATAGTAAGGAAAGATAGAAGATATTTTCTTGTGCGCCGCCTGAGTTTCGGTCCGGGCCCGAGCCGAAACTCAGGCGGCGTGCGGCGCGTCCACGCCATATACTTTTTATTTAGGAGAGCCCCCGAAGGGGCTCTCCGCAGTCAATCTAGACTTAAGTTGTAAGCTTTGGCTTAGTAATCTATGCCGTTGGCTTCAGCGTAGGCTATGCGCTCAGCGCGCTCAGCTTCCCAAACGGGGAGCATTTCCTGATATTCTTCAGTGCTGAAGGGCTTGTCATATACCCACTGGTACTTATAACGGCCACTGGACAGACCGAAGGGGCTGTACTGGCTCTCGAACGGATTCATGCAGCTGGACATGTAGCCGCATCCGCCAAGGGTACCAAGAGGAATTACGACCGCCTGATCAAGCAGCCAGGCTTCTACTTCCGCCAGAGCGTTGTAACGCTTGTTCATATCAACGGTTTCGGCGGTAGCTTCGGCAACCTTCTCACCATAGATGAAGTCTTTCCAATAGGTCTCATCGTAGCCGCTGCGGCCCATACGACCATCGGGATCGTCCTGAGTGGTCTCGGTAGCCATGCCGTCAGCACGCCAGATGTAGTTGTAAGCCTGACCAAGATTGAAAGGATCGGTCCAGGTTTCGGGGTCAGCGTAGTCAGGTCCCCAGTAAGACATCATGAAGGAGTAGTTACCTGCACGACGGGTGGTGGCCAGGTAGTCGGTGGAAGGATAGCCTTCAAGTACGAACTTGATGTAGTCGGTGCCGAGGAGCTCTTCGAGCTGCTGGGAAACAACTATAGCAAGGTTGGTCTGCTGTGAGGAGTCACTGCAGTAGGGCATGTAGGCCATGATCGGGAAGGTGACGCCGGCGGCTTCAAGCTCAGCGCGGGCGGCATCGCGATACTCAAGGGCAGTGTCGGACTGGAACTGATCGGTCTCAGCATAGTCCTTCAGAGCATCGAGGTACGGATAGTCCTTACCGTCTGCAGCGCAGAAGTTGTAAGGAGTGATGGTGCGCAGCACGTAATCTTCCGGAGTGTAAGGATCGTAGCAGCTGATGGCCTTTACGCGGTCAAGAGCGTAGTAGAGGGACTTACGGAAGTTGGTGTTGTTGGCAGCAGCCAGCCACTGATCATGGCTCAGACCGTCACGCTCGGTGTAGGTGGGCATGAAGTTGATCAGATAGAAGTAGCTGTAGGTACCGGGACGGTTCGGGCGAATGAGGGCAGCCTTTTCGGGGTCGCTCATCCAACCATCGATCTGGTCGGTAGGAATGTCGCAGGAGGTAACTTCGCCGCGGAGCAGAGCCTCGGGAGCGAGGGTGCTGGCTTCGGCGTTGTACTTCTCTTCAATGCGCTCTACGTGGATCTTGTCTATATCCCAGTAAAGAGGATTGCGCACGTGGATGATGTAGGAGTTGGGCTCGTACTGGGAGCAAAGGAATGCGCCGCAGTAAAGTATGGTGTCGTAGTTGGTGCCGAAGCTGTCGCCCATCTCTTCAAGGTACTTGCCGCAGGTGGGGTAGCCCCAGTTGTAAGTAAGGCGGGAGAGGAACCAGGGGCAGGGGGAGATCAGCGTGAACTCAAGCTCATATTCGCTGATGGCCTTTATGCCAACGGTTTCCCAATCGGCTTCCAGACCGCTCTCAAGAGCCATGTAGTAGTCTTCTGCGCCGACTATGTCGAACAGCAGGTCAGCGGTACGGGCGGTGTTGGCGGGATCAAGTATCCACTTCGCGGAGGTTACCCAGTCCTCGGCCTTTACATATTCGCCGTATTCGCTGCCATCCTGATACTGCCATGCAACACCTTCGCGAATCTTGAAGGTCCAGGTCAGACCGTCTTCGCTCTTGGTCCAGCTTTCGGCAAGGCAGGGCTGGCACATACCGTAGTTGTCGTACTCAACCAGGGTATCAATCCAGTTACACCAGGTAGAACCGGAGGAAGGATGCAGGGGGTTCCAGTCCGAAATTTCATCGGAGTAGAACAGCTTAACAACCTGCTCTTCAGCGGCGTTCTCGGGCCTCTCGGCACCGGTGTTGTTAACCACAACGTTGGGGTTTTCCGTAGCTGTGGGTTCGGTAGAAGTGTTGTCGGTAGTTGCGGTATTATCGGTAGTCTGGGTGGTATCATCATTCGTGGTTTCGGTTGCGCAACCTGCGAATGCGGATACTGCCATTACTGCCACCAGCAACAGGGCGATCCATTTCTTCATTTTTTGTTCTCCTTTTTATTTTTTGTCCCTCGCGCTTGAGTACACGTGGGAAACTTAATACCTTTTTAATAATTGTAATACAACTGACCTTATGGCTTTGATGCAGCCTCAGATGCCGGGGTAAATGTCGTCGATTTCTTCGCTTAAATATACACTATAATAAAACAAATAAGTTGCACTTGACTTAAAAAGGACAAATACATCTCTATATACGGAGAATTATACTACACGGTACCATAATCGTCAATAAAAAGTTCACTTTATGTACAAATTGAAAATGCATAAAAATGAGAAAAAACGGCTTTGTTACAACGAAAATGCAATTTAATACGATTTTTGTTATAATATTATGCTTAAAAATGTAAACCAACGCTAGACCGGTTTCGGGCAAAACAAAGGGCAGGGGGATATCCCTGCCCGCGATATGTCAAATTTTGCTGCTTATTCGTCCAAAGCGTCCTTTTCGGGCACTATGCTTCTCAGTCCTACCATGCTGTCAACCGGCAGTGAGAACAGAACCGTCTGCGCTTCCGTGTGAACTCCGGCTTTCTCCATAATGGCGTGCATTATCTTATCCTTATCGGATTTCAGCGTAAGTATATACACAACCTCCTTTTCGTTGCTTATGGAAAGCCCGAAGAACTTGGCCTTGGTTCCGGGTGCCGTGCCGCGCGCGTTTATAACCGTGCCGCCGCGCGCGCCCGCGCTTCGGGCCGCGTCCATAACGGTGTCCGTGTTGCCCTTTGCCGTAATGGCTACTATCAGCGAATACATAATTTCATTCATCTTTTTCACCTCGTCAGATGTAGTCTCGTTGGGCTCATGCTGCCCCTTTGTAAGGTAGTCTAAGCTGGACTGTCCGCCCACGCTGCCTACGGGTATGCTCATGGCTATTCCGTTGCCGGGAACCTCAATTCCCATAACGTCCACAAGCCTGCGCTGTATCCTTGCAACATAGCTTGAAGGCACGAATGCCTGAAGCAGCACTTTTTCCGTTTTTTCAAGCCCCAGGTAATCAAGCACGCTTTTGCTTGCCGTGCCGTGGCATAGGCTTGCGAACTGCGCTTCTATGCCAATGCTTTTCAGCATGTTCAGATACGATTCGTATTGATCGCGTCTTACTATGCATAAGAGAAGTCTGTAATCCTTCATGCGTCGCCCTCCATTTCTATAATCTCTTCAACTGTGGTCTTTGCCTCGGTAGCCTTGGCGGCGGTGCCGCTCTTAATGCGGAATATTACGCCCAGTATCTGTATTGCGATAAGGGGTGTCATAGCGACCATTGATACTATACCGAAAGCGTCCGTAGCGATGTCTCCGCCAACCGCGGAGCAAACTCCCATGGCAAGCGGAAGCAAAAACGTTGCCGTCATCGGGCCGCTCGCAACTCCGCCGGAGTCGAAAGCTATTGCCGTGAACATAGGCGGAACGAAGAAGGAAAGCACAAGCGAGAGTATGTAGCCCGGCAGCAGTAAATACATTATGGGAAGTCCCGTAAGTATTCTTATCATGGCAAGCCCAACTGATGCGCAAACGCCTATTGACAGGCTTACGCTCAGCGCCTTCTTCGGAATCATGCCGTTCGTCAGCTCATATACCTGCTTGTTCAGCACGTGTACCGCCGGCTCTGCCGCCACTATAAAGTAGCCCATCAGCATTCCTATCGGAACAACAATCCAATTATAGTCAAGCGCGCCAAGCTCTTTGCCTATAAGGCTGCCCATCGGCATAAAGCCAACGTTTACGCCGGTCAGGAATATAACCAAACCAATGAATGTATATATAAGGCCGATGGTAATCCTTATCAGCCGTTCTTTCTTCATTTTAATGGAAGTAAGCTGGAATATAACGAAGAATACGATTATGGGTGAAAGCGCCAGCACAACCTCTTTGAAATATTCGGGCAAAGCATCCTTAAAGTAATTCCAAAGTGCCTTTGTGTCCTCAAATACCGGCAGCGCGGTGGTGCTGTATGCCGCGTCGGCACCCGTGGGCTTGAATATAAGGCCAAGCACAAGTACGGATATTATGGGGCCTATCGAGCAAAGCGCAACAAGACCAAAGCTGTCCTGCTCCGCGTTTTTATCGGTTCGTATCGCGGCCGCGCCAACGCCGAGTGCCATTATGAACGGAACGGTCATGGGACCGGTTGTAACGCCGCCGGAGTCGAACGCAACGGCTAAAAACTCTTCCGGAACAAATATTGAAATAATGAATACGGCTGCGTAGAAGCCTATCAGAAGATAGTTAAGAGGAATCTTAAACACTATGCGCAGCATGGCTATAACAAGAAATACGCCTACGCCTACGGCAACGGTGATTATTATAGTCATGTTTGGAACGTTCGGTACTTGCTGGGCCAAAACCTGAAGGTCAGGCTCGGCAATGGTTATAATGATGCCTACAATAAGGCTGATAAATGCGATAAACCAAAGCTTTCGCGACCGAGTTATCGCGGAACCCACTTCGTTGCCGATGGGCGTCATGGCAAGGTCCGTACCGAGCGTAAAAAGACCCATGCCGAGTATCAGCATTATAGCGCCTATTATAAAGGATATAAGTATATCCGTAGGCACAGGCACAACCGTAAAGCAAAGCACAAACACTATTGCCGTTATCGGCAGAACGGAGGCGAGGGATTCCTTTAGTTTTTCATAAAGTATCGTTTTGTTGTTTTTGAGCACTAATTATCCTCCTTCTTTATTTAATCAGCCGTCATAAGAACTAAAACCTGTATATTAGTTTATCATAACAAGGCCTTGCATGTCACCCTTGAAAGGTTGCTATTTTGTGAATTATTGCTTAAAAATAGGGAAATTTATTCAGACATTATAAAAGGAAGCCGCACCCGAAAATCGGGTGCGGCTGATGCATTTTGTTTAATCAGTCAGGTCTAAATTACGCGTTTTTCTTTGCCTCTGCAAGCTCCTTGCAGGCGGCATCCATTTCGGCGAACTCGCCGGCGTGCTTCTTACTAACTATGTTCTTGATTACGAACAGAGTGGCAACCATCAGGATAACGGCGATAGCCAGGTTAATCCAAACATTCTGAATGATACCGGCCAGTATGAAGCTTACGAACGCAACGGCGGTAACGGTCAGTGAGTAGGGCAGCTGAGTGAACACGTGGTTCAGATGGAAGCAGTGCGCGCCCGCGGAA
>CAVIJJ010000030.1:0-15060 GCA_963643205.1 bacterium
GCAATTCAATTATGGCAAAGCGGGAACCTATATTGAAACTGAACGAATTGTTTATTATAATCAGGGCATAAGCTAAGGCTTGGGAGGTAAAATTATGGCAGCGCAGAAAATAATGATTTGCGACGATCAGATAATGATACATGAAACCTTAGGGGTATATCTTGAAAGCGAAGGCTTTGAGCATATAAGCGCTATGGACGGCGAGGAGGCACTTGAAAAGTTTGAAACCGAAAAGCCGGATCTTATAATACTCGATCTTATGATGCCAAAGCTTTCGGGCCTGGATGTTTGCCGTAAGCTTAGGGAAAAGAGCCGTGTGCCCATAATAATGCTTACCGCTAAGGGCGAGGAGATAGACAGAATTCTTGGTCTTGAGCTCGGCGCGGACGATTATATTGTAAAGCCCTTCAGCGCCAGGGAGGTTGTCGCCCGCGTAAAGGCGGTATTAAGGCGCCTCAGCATGGCCAAGGAACAGCCCCAGCAGGTACTTCGCTTTGATGATCTGGAGATAAATATAAATAACTACGATGTTCGCGTTAAGGGCGAGCGCATTCCGTTCACCCCTAAGGAAGTGGAAATATTCCAGCTTCTCGCTTCCCACCCCGGCAAGGTATACGAGCGCGAGACTATTCTTTCGCTTGTTTGGGGCTATGATTTCTATGGCGACACCCGCGCCGTCGATACTCAGATAAAGCGCATCCGCCAGAAGCTGCCCGCGGAAGGCACGGAAAGCTGGAGCATTAAAACCGTTTACGGTGTAGGATACAAATTTGAGGTAAGCAGATAATGAAGCATACCCTGCTTATCAAAACCGTATGTCTTGTGCTGTTCACGGTTATATTGAGCGCCGCGCTTACGGCGCTTCTTTTCCGTTTTACCGGCATAAAAAACTATGGCGAGATGAAAATAAGCGAGCTTAAGCCAAGGGCTGAGTTCATATCGGCCCGCGCCGCGGATTACATTCAGGGAATTATAACCCGTAAGGATTTTGAAAATATAGTCAATTACGATAGCCGCATTTGGGATGCGGCGCCCTATCTGTATGCCTCGGACGGCACGCTTTTCGGCAGCATAACAAACGATGAGCTCGAGAAAAATACGAAGATGATAGAGCCGTATTTGCAGACCGCTCTTAGCGGCGAAGAGGTCAGCTCCGTTATAATGATGGGCGGTATGGCCGGCGTAATAGTGGGCGAGCCCATAATCATGACCGACGGAACGGTGATGGGGGCTGTGTTCCTTGTTAAGCCTATGGATGAACTAAGCACCGCGTGGGGAAGCTTAACATCATCCCTTCCGCTCGCTATGCTGCTCGTGACGCTTATAGCGGTGCCCGTGGCTTATATAGGTTCCCGCGGGCTTACGCGGCCGCTTAATAAAATGAACGAGGCGGCGGTGGCTATGACCAACGGGGATTTCTCCGTCCGCGCTATTGAAAAGGGAGACGGCGAGGTGGCTCGCCTCGGCCGTTCGCTGAATGAGCTTTCAAGCGCGCTCAGCGGCACAATAAACGCGCTTATATTTGAACGGAATCGGCTTAAAAACGTGCTTGATGGTCTGCTGGAAGGCGTTATAGCCGTAAATGAGGCCGGGCAGGTTATCCAGTCAAATCCCGCGTCAATAACGCTTATGGGCTGCGCAAGCGGCGAAAGCATAGAGCAGTCCCCAATGTATGAAGAACTGCATTCTATGGTCGCGCAGGTGCTTGCCGACGGCGTGAGCCGCTGGACGGAGCAGAGTTACAAGGAGGCAATGCTGAAATTTACAATATCGGCATTGAACAGCGGCGGCAAAACAGAGGGCGCCATAATAATGATACAGGATGTTACCGAGGCGGCGCGCCTTGAACAAACCCGCAGGGATTATGTTGCGAATGTTTCCCATGAGCTCAGAACTCCCATCGCGTCGATACGCGGGCTTTCGGACGCGCTCTGCGACGGGCTTGTTAAAAAGGATTCGGATAAACTCAGGTACTATGGCTATATTCAGCATGAGGCCATGCGCCTCTCCCGTCTTATAGACGATTTGCTGGAGCTAAGCAGGCTTCAGTCCGGCTCCGTTGCCATAGCAAAGTGCAAAATGAGCGTAAACGACCTTATAAACGATGTTGCCGAAAGATATTCAACAATCGCGAGCGACAACGGCAAAACGCTTTCCGTATCCATGGATGAGGCCGAGCACGAGGCGTACAGCAATCCGGACAGGTGCGAACAGGTGCTTATAGCTCTTCTTGATAACGCTATTAAGCACAGTACCTCAGGCGATGTAAGGCTTGGCGTGGATGAGGACGAAAACAAATACACTATAACCGTATCCAACCCCGGCGAGATTGCCGACGCGGATATAGACCATATTTTTGAGCGCTTCTATAAGGCCGATAGGGCGCATACAGGTGAGGGTACCGGATTGGGCCTTGCGATAGCCAAAGAGATAATGGAGCTTATGGGCGAAAAAATATGGGCGGAAAGCAAGGACGGAACGGTTAAATTCTGCTTTACCGTGGCGAAGCGCGCCGCGGTGGGCATGATTAAGAACTAAGTGTGAAGTATATTGCAAATAGCTGCGGCAGGATTTGAAAAATTTTGCCGCAGTGTTATAATATTTATAAAGCTACAATGGGAGGTAATCAATATGAGCAGCGGCAAAATACTGATAGCGGATGACGACAGAAACGTGCATGAGTCGCTCGGTATATATCTTAAATCCGAGGGCTTTGAAACCGTGGATGTATATGACGGCGCGGCGGCTGTAAGCGCGCTGGACGGTGAAATATCGCTGTGCGTTATGGATATAATGATGCCGGTAATGAACGGTATCGACGCGTGTAAAGAAATTCGTAAAAACTCACAGGTGCCTATAATAATGCTTACCGCAAAGGGCGAGGAGATTGATAGAATACTCGGCCTTGAGCTTGGCGCGGACGACTATATAGTTAAGCCGTTCAGCCCCCGCGAGGTTGTGGCAAGAATTAAGGCCGTGCTTAGGCGCACCAGTGAGCAGCAGAACAATGACGACGGCCGCGTGGCGTTAAACGGGCTTGTTATAGATATAAAGAGCTATACCGTAACCCTTAAGGGCGAGCCTGTTATATGCACGCCTAAGGAAATAGAAATCCTGTATATGCTTGCCTCGAATCCAGGCCAGGTATTTACCCGCGAGCAGCTCCTCAATAAGGTTTGGGGGTATGATTTCGCAGGCGAAACCAGAACCGTGGACACGCATATAAAGCGCATCCGCGCAAAGCTTGACAATACCGGCCTTAACTGGTCCATTAAGACTATATACGGCGTAGGATATAAATTCGAGGTGGAATAAGCAATGCTAAAAAGCGTTTTCTTCCGCCGCCTTGTTTTAATACTTTCCGTTGCCATGCTCATTGCCGCGGCAGTGATGCTTGGCGGTTATGTGTTCCTGAGTAAAGATGTTTATGCCGAAATAAAGCTTGATGAGCTTCATCCGTCGCTTGATGCCGCGGAGCAGCTCGCGAAGGAATACATGGATGGAAATATAGACAAAACCGTGTTCGAGCGGCTTGCTGCGCGGCTTATGCCGTCCAATACCGGCACGGTGCTCTACCTGGACAAGGAAGGAAACGTTCTTTTTTACGCGGACAGCCTGCTGAATACCGATGCCGAGGGCGCGAAAACTCTGCTTAAAGAGCAGCTTGTTTCGGCGGAAAGCGGGCAGGATGTTAAGGAAAACAGACTTAGAACGGATAACGACGGCTCCGCTCTTGCCATAGGCTGCCCCATTGTTGACGACAGCGGCAATATAACGGGTGCCGTTATTATGCTCAGTTCTCTTAAAATCGTAACGAACGCAACGGGCAAAATGTCCATGCTTGTGCTTATATTGACCATGGTCGCCATACCCGTTGCGCTCATACTTATGGTATGGCGCGCGAAGAACATAGTCGCGCCGATTCGCCGCATGAACGATGCCGCGAAAGCTATGGCAAAGGGCAGCTTTGATATAAGGCTTGATGAGAATGTACCGGGTGAGGTTGGCGAGCTTGCGGGTTCGCTGAATAACCTTTGCGCGGAGCTTGACCATACGATTCGTCAGTTGAGCAGCGAAAAAGGGCAGCTTGATCAGCTTCTCCAGAGCCTTACCGACGGCGTAGCCGCGGTGGATGAGCATGGCGCGCTTACTCATTACAATTCGGCAATAATGCGCATGTTCGGCGCGGTGAGCGTTTCCAAGCGAGAGGAGCTTATCGCGGACGAAAAGGTTTGGAAGGTATTTGACGAGGTATTTAACTCCGGCAAGCCCCAAACCATAACCTATCCCATGGCGGGTGACAAGGTGCTTTGGATAACCGTGTCTCCCGTTGTTACAAGCAGCCACGAGCGCGTAGGCGTCGTTGGCCTGTTCAAGGATATGACAGAGATGGAGCGCGTGGAGAAACTTAGGCGCGATTATGTTGCCAATGTATCTCACGAGCTTAGAACTCCGCTTACGGCGGTGCGCGGCTTGCTTGAGCCCCTCGCTGACGGCATGGTTAAGGACGAGGCGGATAAGCAGCGCTATTATAAGATAATGCTGCATGAGGTGCTCAGACTTTCCCGCCTTATTACGGATATGATGACTTTAAGTCGCCTGCAGTCCGGCACGGAATATATGGAAATATCACGTGTTGACGTGAACGAGCTTGTTCAGGATATCGCGGGAGCGTATTCATCAACGCTTGCCGGCAAGGGCATAAATCTGGTGCTTGATTGCCCGCGCCCCGTTCCGGATGCCATGACCGATCCGGACAGGATAGAGCAGGTGCTCGTAATTCTGCTTGATAACGCATCAAAGTATACGCCCGAGGGCGGAACCATAACCATATCCGCCCGCAACGCCAAGGAAAGAATACATATCTCCGTAACCGATACCGGCTGCGGAATACCCGAAAGCGATCTGCCGCATATATTCGAACGTTTCTATAAGGTGGATAAGTCCCATAGCGAAGGCGGCACGGGGCTTGGCCTCTCAATCGCTCAGTTCATAATGGAAAAACTCGGCGAGACTATAACCGTGCAGAGTGAGCTTGGTAAGGGCACTTGCTTCATGTTCACATTGCAGCGCTATGTGCGAAACGCCATAGCCCTTGGGCCTGCCGGCGAAAAGCAGACCCGCTACGGTGATGAGGAGGAAGCCGACGAATACGCGCCCGCTGATAACGAAAACGCGCAGGGCGAGGACGACGGCATAGTGGATGCGCATTACGAGGTAATAGAGCAGCCACAAAAGAATGAAAAGCAGCAGAATAAGGCCGAAAGGCAGGCCAAGCGATGAGCGTATGCAGTATATGCCCAAGGCAGTGCGGCGCTGATCGCGCGCTTGCGCCGGGCTATTGCGGCGCAGGGGAGAAGGCCAATGTTGCCCGCGCGGCCCTGCACCGCTGGGAAGAGCCCATTATAAGCGGCGAACGCGGCAGCGGAGCCATATTCTTCTGCGGGTGCAATCTAAACTGTATTTTTTGCCAGAACTACAAAATAAACCATAGCGTTATGGGCATAGAGGCGGATGAGAAGACCCTTTGCGATATAATGCTTGAGCTTCAGCGGCAGGGCGCGCACAATATCAATTTTGTTACGCCTTCGCCGCATGTTTTGCTTCTTTCCCGCGCTATCCCGATGGCGAGAGAAGCGGGCCTTACCATACCTACCGTCTATAACACAAACGCGTACGAGAGCGCCCAAACATTAAAATTACTTGAAGGGCTTATTGATATATATCTTCCGGATCTTAAATATGTGTCTCCAAAACTTTCAAAAAGATATAGCGACGCGGAGGATTATTTCGATGTGGCCGCGGATGCGATAGCGGAGATGTATCGTCAGGTCGGCAACATTGCGCTTGACGAGAACGGAATGGCAAAATCGGGCATTATTATACGCCACATGGTGCTGCCCGGATGCGTTGACGATACCCGAAGAGTGCTCGATTATATTTCGGCCAATTACCCGAAAAATATCTATATATCGATAATGAGCCAATATGCCCCCACAAGGGACGATTTACCCAAGCCCATAAACCGCCGCATAACAAAGGGAGAATACGACAGGGCCTTGAATTATGCTATAGATAAGGGGTTTGAGAATGTGTTCATACAGCGTCGAAACTCTGCAGACCTTGCCTATACGCCAAACTTTGACGAAAACGCGGTGTTCGACCAAATAAATAAGGCATAGCCTAATAAATTTGGCCAAATATGAACGGACTATTAACAATTGAAGTTATTCCCCCAAAAAGCATTGCAAAGCACAAGATATAGTGTTACCATATCATCAGCGAAAGAAAGCGGGTCGTGACAATCGCAGTCATCTTCATTATTGTTTTCCTCCAACCATAAAAGGTTAGGTGGATGGCGGAATGGGGCAAGCCGCCGTTCACCACCAATCAGCTAACGACCCGAATTAAAGGGGCTCTGAAAAAGGGCCTCTTTTTTATGTTGTTAAAGCGGTAAAAATAAAGTAAAATTATGTTGGTGGAATACTGCTTACCGGAGAATGAGTTATGAAAGAATTGCCTAATGAATTAAAGCTTGTGCTAAGCCGGCTTGGCGCGCATGAAAATGTGCCCATGTCCCGATATACTTCGTTCAAAACGGGCGGGAACGCGCGAATATTGGTTGAGCCGGACTCTTTGGAGCGCGCGGCGGAGCTTATCGGCGCGATAAACCGTGCCGGTGTTGAGCACTATATTATAGGCAACGGTACAAATCTTTTGGTGAGTGACAACGGGCTGGACGCGATAGTTGTTCGCATAGGCGAAAAACTGAGCCGTACCGAAAGAAACGGAAACGTTCTTTATGCCGAGGCCGGGGCGAGCTATGCCGCGTTCGCCAAGCAAAGCGTACAGTATGGCCTTATGGGCCTTGAATGGGCCGCGGGAATACCCGGAACGGTGGGCGGAGCGGTTGCCATGAACGCGGGAGCGTACGGCGGCGAAACCGCGAACGCACTTAAATCCGTAAAATATATTGAAAACGGGACGATAAAAGAGGAGCGGGTTGATAAATCCGCGTTCGGATACAGGCACAGCCCTTATTCCGTGCCGGGCCGCACGGTGGTCGCGGCGGAGTTCGAGCTAATGGATGATGACGGCGGCGCGTATGAAAGAATGCTTGATTATTCAAGGCGCAGGCGTGAAAAGCAGCCTATAAATTATCCGAGCGCCGGCAGCACGTTCAAGCGGCCGCAGGGCTATTTCGCGGGCGCTTTGATAGAGCAGGCCGGGCTTAAGGGAACGCGCGTGGGCGGCGCGGAGGTTAGCACGCTTCACGCGGGCTTTATAATAAACGCGGGCGGCGCAACTTCGCTTGACGTGTATAGGCTTATAAAGCTTGTTCAGCAGAGCGTGAAGGAACATAGCGGAGTGCAGCTTGAAACGGAAGTAAAGCTGCTGGGTACTTTTTAAGGAGGAGCGTATGGAGCTTATAATAGTTACGGGTCTTTCCGGCGGCGGAAAAACGCAGGCGCTTAGGTTCCTGGAGGATATGGGCTATTTCTGCGTGGATAATTTGCCGTGCGCCATGATAAGCGGCTTTGTTCAGCTTTGCAGGGAATCTAAAACGCCTGTTGAAAGGGCGGCCGTTGTTATAGACAGCCGCGAAAGCGTTTTTGCCGGCGAATTGCAGCAGGCGCATAAGCAGCTGTGCATGCTGCCCGTAAATCACCATATACTTTATCTTGAGTGTAGGGACGAGGTGCTTGAACGCCGCTATAACGAAAGCCGCCGGCCTCATCCGTTGAATAGGGATATAAGCGAGGGCATAAAGGAAGAACGCGAGATGCTTTCCTTCTTCAGAGACCGCGCCGAATACATAATAGATACGAGCGACCTAAAACCCATGGAGCTTAGGCAAAGGCTTGAAGAATACTTCAGCGGCGCGCGCAAGGCCGAGTTTCAGCTTATTATAGAAAGCTTCGGCTATAAGCGAGGCGTGCCGTTTGAGGCAGACATGGTGTTTGATATGCGCTTCAGCGCCAATCCGTTTTATGAACGGGAGCTCAGAAGCCTCAGCGGCAGGGATAAGGCGGTAAGGGATTTTATACAGGCCGATGAAACATACCTAAGCTTTGTGGCGCAGGTTGAAATAATGCTAAGGCAGCTTATCCCCGCGTTTATAAAGCAGGGCAAGCAAAGGCTGCTTGTGGCGTTTGGCTGCACAGGCGGCAGGCATCGCTCGGTATGCGCGGCGGAGGAAATGTACGCAAGAATGAAAGATGATTTTTCCGCGCGCCTCATCCATCGTGACGCGGGCTTAGAGGCGGCGGATATACAGGAAAGAACCGGAGGAAGAAGGGAAAACTGATGTCGTTTTCATCCACGGTAAAAGATGAGCTTGTCGGCATAAAAACGTCCGGCGCGAATGAACGCTTAAGCCTGCTGTGCGGCCTTACGCATACGGCGGCGGCGGTAACGCTCGGGCGCGGCGGCCTCGGAATAGAATATGTAAGCGAAAGCGAAAACGTGGCGGAGCTTGCCCGCGTGCTTACAAGCGAGATGTATGGGCTTAGTGCCTCTTTTTCAACGCGTAAGCAGGAGGGGCTTAAGCGCAGCAGCATTGTTGTGCGCGTTTCGGGCGATGGCTGCCGAAAACTGCTTACGGATTGCGGCAGCTTGCCCGCGGATGAGGACGAGGACTTTGAGCCCGGGAAAATACCGGAAAATATAATATCCGGCGATGAGAGCATGCGCTGCTTGCTTAGGGGAGCGTTCTTGGGCGGCGGCTCGGTGAGTGATCCGCAAAAGGGCTATCATCTTGAAATTGTAACAAGGCAGGAGAGATTCGCTGAAACTCTGCGCGCCGCGGCGGAGGGCTACGGCATACGCGCGAAGGTAACGGCAAGAAAAGCGAACTATATCTTTTATCTTAAAGAAGGGGAGAGTGTATCCGATTTTCTCAGCCTAATAGGCGCCATGAACGGCACCATGCAGTTTGAGCAGATAAGGGTGCTTCGCTTTATGGCGAACGACATAAACCGCCGTACCAACTTTGAGGATGCGAATATGCAAAAGGCGGCAATGGCATCGGCTCAGCAAAGGATGGATATAGAGCTGATAATGAAGGAAAAGGGTATACAGAGTCTGCCCGAAAAGCTTCGCCAAACGGCCGAAGCGCGCGTGAACAATCCGGAAGCTACCCTTACGGAGCTTGCCGGAGAGCTTGAGATAACCAAATCATGCCTTACGCACAGGCTTAAAAAACTGTCTGAGATAGCGGAGGATATACGCCTGCATGGCGGCGGGGCCATGGACTCGGACGGAGGGGAGAATATATGAGCGGTTTTACGCATCTGCATGTGCATACGATATACAGCCTGCTTGACGGCGCTTCAAAAATACCGGCGCTTGTTTCGCGCGCCAAGGAACTGGGCATGGATTCTATAGCCATAACCGATCATGGCGTTATGTACGGCATAATAGACTTTTATAAGGAGTGCACTAAGCAGGGCATAAAACCCATTCTCGGCATGGAGGCATACGTTGCCCCCGGCTCGCTTTATGATAGGGAAGGCGCCAGGGAATATAATCACCTTATATTGCTTGCCAAAAACCAAACCGGCTATCAAAACCTTATGAAGCTCAGCTCAATCGCGTTTGTGGACGGCTTTTATTATAAGCCCAGAATAGATTACGATGTGCTGGAGCAGTATCACGATGGGCTTATCTGTCTTTCCGCGTGCCTTGCGGGCAGCATACCTCAGGCCTTGCTTCACGGCAGGTTTGAAGAGGCCCGTTCGCTTGCGTTAAGGCTTAAACGTGTATTCGGAGAAGATTTTTATATAGAACTTCAAAATCATGGCTTACCGGAGCAGCTTGAGGTATTGCCTAAGCTTGCCAACCTGGCAAAGGAGCTTGATATAAAGGCCGTAGCCACAAACGATATTCACTATGTGGATAAGTCGGACGCGGAGGCGCAGGATATGCTGCTGTGCATACAAACGGCCAAATTTGTGGACGACGAAAACCGCATGCGCATGAGCGCCGATGAGTTCTATCTTAAAAGCGAGGATGAGATGCGCTATGCGCTGAGGGGTTATGAGTACGCCGTTGACAATACCCGCGAGGTAGCTGACAAGTGCAGCGTAACAATAGCGTTTGGCGAAAGGCATTTGCCCGGCTTTACCGCGCCGGACGGCATGGATAATTTCGATTATCTTAAAAAGCTTTCGGAAGATGGGCTTAAGCGCAAAATGCCGAAAGCTGACGACGGCGCGCGTGAGCGGCTTAATATGGAGCTTGAAATAATCCGAAATATGGACTTTACGGATTATTTCCTTATCGTGTGGGACTTTGTGGCATTCGCTCACAGAAACGGAATATTCGTAGGCCCGGGCCGCGGCAGCGGAGCGGCAAGCCTTGTGGCCTATTCTTTGGATATAACGGACGTTGATCCGCTTTTGTACGATCTTCCGTTCGAGCGCTTTTTGAACCCGGAGCGTGTGTCGATGCCGGATTTTGATATAGACTTCTGCATTGAAAGGCGGCAGGAGGTTATTGACTATGTTGTCGAAAAATACGGCAAGGATAATGTTTCCCAGATAATCACCTTCTCAACGCTTGCGGCGCGGGCTGTTGTCAAGGATGTAGGCAGGGCGATGAGGATTCCGCTGCAGGAAGTGAACAGGATAACAAAGCTTATTCCGCAGGCCTTGGATATAACGCTGAGTAAGGCGCTTGAGGTATCGGCGGAGCTTAAAGAGCTTTATGATAACGATCCTACGATTAAGAAGCTTATTGATGTTTCAATGAAGCTGGAAGGCCTGCCCAGAAACCCCGGTACCCACGCGGCGGGCGTTGTTATAAGCGCCCAACCGCTTAGCGAGCTTGTGCCGCTTCAGCGCAACGGGGATATAATTACCACGCAGTTTTATAAAGAAATTATAGAAGAGCTCGGCCTTCTTAAAATGGACTTTTTGGGCTTAAGAACCCTTACCGTAATACGCGATACGCTCGATTTTATACGCGAGCAAGGCAAGAATGTGCCGAACGGCGAGCTTAAGGATTATACGGACAAGCGTGTGTACGCCATGATATCGGAGGCCGATACGGATGGCGTGTTCCAGCTTGAATCGGCGGGTATGAAGCAGTTTATGCTGCAGCTTAAGCCGGGGTGTCTGGAGGATCTTATCGCCGGAATTTCGCTCTTCAGGCCCGGCCCTATGGATCAGATTCCCAAATATCTTGCCGGCAAAAATCACCCCGATCAGGTAACGTACCTGCATGAAAAGCTGCGCCCCGCGCTTAAGGCAACCTACGGCTGCATGGTGTATCAGGAGCAGGTAATGCGCATTGTGCGCGATGTGGCGGGCTATTCAATGGGTCGAAGTGACCTTGTGCGCCGCGCAATGGCGAAAAAGAAGCACGATGTTATGCAGAAGGAAAGGCATAACTTTGTGTATGGCATAGAGGAAAACGGCATTGTGAGCGTGCCCGGTGCCGTAAGAAACGGCGTTGATGCCGAAACGGCCAATAAAATATTCGACGCTATGGCGGATTTCGCGTCATACGCGTTCAATAAGCCGCATGCCGCCTGCTATGCCGTGCTTGCGTACAGAACGGCGTATCTTAAGGCGTATTATCCGGTTGAGTTTATGACGGCTATGCTCAATAGCTTTATAAGCAAGGTTGATCAGCTTGCGGGATATATAAATACGGCGCGCAGAATGGGCATAACCGTGCTGCCGCCGGATATAAACAAAAGCCGTGAAAAATTCAGCGTGGAGGACGGAAAAATACGCTTTGGCCTTGCCGGCATAAAAAATGTCGGTGAGGGCGCGATGAAGGATATTATAGCTGAGCGCGATCGCGGGGGAGTCTTTAAGGATTTCGCGGATTTTGCCAACCGCGGCGGCGAAATAAACAAGCGCATGGTTGAATCCATGATAAAGGTCGGCTGTTTTGACAGCATGGGCGTAAAGCGCTCTCAGCTTATGGCGGTATACGAAAAGGTTCTTTCGCTTGCGGCAGGGGACAGAAAGCAGGCCGCGGCGGGGCAGATGAGCCTGTTCGATTTCGGCGGTGGCGAAAGCATACGCCGAAGCTTTGTTGAGCTGCCGAATATACCGGAGTTTGCCGAGGCTGAAAAGCTTGAAATGGAGCATGAAACGCTTGGCATTTACTTAAGCGGGCATCCTCTTAACGACTATGCAGATATACTTGCCTCCCTGCCGGATACCGCCGCTAAGCTTTCGGGCAAAGGAAGCGAGGACGGTATTGAGATCGGGCCGCAGGAAGGTGACAAGGTAAAAATAGGCGGCATTATAACCCACGTAAAAACCAAGCTGACCCGTTCAGGCAGCGGAATGATGGCATATTGCACGCTTGAGGATACCACGGGCTCAATAGAGTGCCTTGCGTTCCCCTCGGTGTTTACAAAATATTCGGGCCTTCTTACAGGCGATTCAAAGGCTATAATTTCCGGAAAGCTCAACGTGCGCGATGAGCAGGAAAATATGATTTTGATAGACGATGTGCAGCCGCTTATAAAGCGCAGTGCGTCCGAAAAAATATACCTTAGGCTGAATACGCAGGACACGCAGCTTATGAACCGTCTTATGAGCGTGCTTCGCCGCTTCCCCGGCAATGTGCCCGTGGTTCTTCACGACCCGAATACGAAGCGCACGCAGCTTGCACCTAAGGAATTGTTTGTTAATCCCTCCGGAGCTGTAAAGGATGTGCTTTGTGAGCTTCTGGGACAAGATAATGTTAGAATAAAAAAGGGAGAATAGTTTTTTATGAAAAAGATAGGAGTACTTACAAGCGGAGGGGACACGCCGGGCATGAATTCGGCAATACGTGCCGTGTTCAAAGAGGCTGATTATCGCGGAATGGACGTTATGGGTATATTCCATGGCTTTAAGGGACTTATAGAGGGCCGCATACGCAGGCTTACCCACGAGGATGTGGCGAACGTTATGCATAAGGGCGGCACCGTGCTCAGAACCGCCAGAAGCGCTGAATTTATGCAGGAAACAGGCTTTGCCAAGGCTCTTAACATGCTCCACGCTTATGATATAGACGGCCTTATAATAATCGGCGGAGACGGCAGTTATCGCGGCGCGAAGCAGCTTTATGAAAACGGGATAAAAACAATAGGCCTGCCCGGAACCATTGATAACGATATGGGGTATACCGATTATACAATCGGCTTTACCACAGCCGTCAATACCATAACCGATGAAATATATAAAATCAGGGACACTATGCGCGCTCATGACCGCGTTGGCGTTGTTGAGGTTATGGGCAGAAACTGCGGCGATATAGCGCTTTGGTCCGGCGTTGCCGGCGGCGCGGATATGATAATAGTGCCGGAGGTCCCCGTAGACTGGGCGGACTGCGCAAGGCAGCTTGAAAAGAATAAGCTTAGGGGTCAGCTTACAAGCATTGTCATAATAGCGGAGGGAGCCGGCAAGGCGGAGAATTTTGCCCGCTATGTGAACGAGCATACGGATGTTGAGGCCAAGGCCATAGTGCCCGGCTATATACAGCGCGGCGGCAACCCCACCGCTTTTGACAGAATACTTGCCGCAAGGCTCGGTCAGCGCGCCGTTGAGCTGCTTGCCGATGATGTCGGCGGCCGCGCGGTAGGCATACACGATAATAAAATAATAGATGTGAGCATAGAAGAGGCCGTAAATATGCAGGATAGCTTTGATGAAAAGCTGTTCAAGTTCAATTCCGTGCTTGCAAGGTTTTAATATAGGAGAGCATAATGGCAAAAAAGGTTAAATCCGCAGGTCCTGTTAGCAGGAATGATGATATAGAGCTGAATATAGATTCACTTGGTTCGGAAGGGCAGGGCGTGGGCAGATATGAAGGACTGGCCGTGTTTGTGCCGTTCGCGCTTCCCAATGAGCATGTTAAGGCGCATATCATAAAGGCTGCGTCAAACTATGCCGTGGGTAAGCTTATAAGCGTTGAAAACCCAAGTGAGGATAGGAGAGAGCCTAAGTGTTCTTCATTTACGCGCTGCGGCGGATGTAATCTGCTGCACATGGATTATCCCGCGCAGCTTGAATATAAGCGCGGTGTGGTTGAAAACGCGCTTAAGCGCATAGGCAAAATTGATAACCCACCCGTTCAGAAAACAATAGGTATGGAGCATCCGTATCATTATCGCAACAAGGCCGCGTTCCCGTTCGCACAGGTGGACGGGCGCATGTGCTTCGGTTTCTTTGCGCCGCGCAGCCACAGGCTTGTGCCGATAGACGGTTGCCTTATTGAAAACAAGGCGCTGTACGCCGTGGCGGAGGCCGTGCATTGCTGGGCGGAGGAAAATGACATTAAGCCATATGATGAGCAGACCGGCAGCGGCACGCTTCGCCACGTGGTGGGGCGTATAACAACCGCCGGCGATATTATGGCGGTTATAGTGGCCAAGGGCAGGCCTAAAAAGCTGAATGCCCTCATATCCATGCTTACCGAGCGCTGTGATGGACTTAAGTCCATAATACTCAACCGCAACGATGAGGCTACCAATGTTATATTCGGCCGTCAGTTTGAAACTCTTTGGGGTGCGGATACTCTCAGCGAGGAGCTTTGCGGCTTTAAGTTTGAAATAAGCGCGGAATCCTTTTTGCAGGTGAATCCGGTTCAAACGGAAAAGCTGTATGGCAAGGTAGAGGAGTTCCTGCCTAAAAAGGAAAAGTACGAGGCTGTTGATGTGTACTGCGGGGCGGGTACTATCTCCATGATAATAGCAAAGCACGCGTCCCATGTTACGGGTATAGAATATGTCCAAAGCGCCGTGGAAGACGCGCGCCGCAACGCCGCGGCAAACGGCGTTACCAATGCGGACTTTATATGCGCTGATGCGGCGGAGGCCTTGCCTAAGCTTGTGGCCGGCGGCGCGGCTCCCGATGTTATAGTGCTCGATCCGCCGCGCAAGGGCTGCGATCGCGCCGTACTCGATGCGATAATAGCGAGCGGCACGCCCAACATAGTTTATGTCTCCTGCGACCCCGCCACTCTCGCCCGCGATGTGAGCATTCTCTCCCAATCGGGCTACGCCCTCAAAACCGCCCAGCCCGTTGACATGTTCCCCCAAACTTGCCATGT
>CAVIJJ010000031.1:0-14996 GCA_963643205.1 bacterium
AGACGGAGGGAGTTCAAGAAAATCGCTCCACTCGCTCATATCTTCTGCTTCAACTTACTTTATCAAACTCGGAAAATCACCAAAAGCCTCCCTGCGGAAGGAGTTAACCTACACAAAAAAAGCGGCTCATCGCCGCTTTTTCTTAATTGAGTTTTTATTTGTTGTCCTGTGAGGCTATGTAGGATATAAGGTCCAGCACCTTGCAGCTGTAACCCCACTCGTTGTCGTACCAGGCAATGAGCTTTACGAATGTCTCGTCCAGCATTATGCCGGCGTTCTCGTCGAATACGCAGGTGTGGCTCTCGCCGCGCATGTCGCTTGAAACAACCTCGTCGCGGGTGTAGGTCACTATGCCCTTCATGGTGGTGCGGCTTGCCTCTTCAACGGCCTCGCATATTTCCTTATAGGTGGTGGGGCGGCAAAGGCGCGCGGTCAGGTCAACAACGCTTACGTCGTTCGTGGGTACGCGGAAGCTCATGCCGGTCAGCTTGCCCTTAAGGCTGGGGATAACCAGCGCGCAGGCCTTGGCGGCGCCGGTGGTGGAGGGGATAATGTTGTTGAACACGCTCCTGCCTGTACGCCAGTCGCGGCCGGCGCGGGCGTCTACGGGCTTCTGCTTGGAGGTGGCGGAGTGTATGGTGGACATAAGTCCCTGCTCTATGCCGAAATTATCGTGGATTATTTTCGTAAGCGGGGCAAGGCAGTTGGTGGTGCAGCTGGCATTTGAAACAACAAGCTGGTCGGGAGTGTATTCCGTGTGGTTTACGCCCATAACGTAGGTGGGAGTCTCCTTGTCCTTTGCGGGAGCGCTCAGCACAACCTTCTTAGCGCCGTGCTCAAGGTGGCCGGAAGCGAGCTCTGTGGTATTGAACGCGCCGGTGGACTCAACTATGTATTCCGCGCCGCAGCTGTCCCAGGGAATCTCCTTAACGTCGCTGCTGCTGAAAACGGCTATCTCGCGGCCGTTGATGCTTATGCCTTTCTCGGTCTGCTCAACCGTTCCGGGGAAACGCCCGAATACGGAATCGTATTTCATAAGATAAACCATGTAGTCCGGTTCAGCCTTGCGAAGGTTGATGCCGCAGATTTCGAACTCCTCCGGCCTTTCCGCCGCTATGCGCAGTACGGTCCTGCCGATTCTGCCAAAACCATTGATACCAAGCTTTATAGCCATTGCCGCGATATCCTCCGATATATCATATATATTCTTTGGGGCATACTTCCCCACAGCGATTATACCATAAACGCAATTTATGTCAATCTAATTCCGGCTTATAAGTAAATAAGATATGATGATGCCTTTTTGCGAAAACTTAAAAGATTGGCTTATACAAATGGGGAATAACGCTATTGCCGCGAATGAATTTATGTTGTACAATTACCGATATCAAACCTTAATACTTGAAAGGCGGTAGCTAACCATGGAAGAAATGGAAAGAGATTTTGTAACCTTTACCGATGACGACGGCAACGAGTTTGAACTGGACGTTGTGGATTACTTTGAATACGAAGGCCAGGAGTACGCGGTACTTATGGACCTTAGCGAGGAGTGCGACTGCGAGCACGGCGAGGATGAGGAGTGCGACTGCGGCGCGCATGATGTATATATCATGAAGATAGTCGTAAACGGCGATATGGAAGAGTTCGTTCCCGCCGATGAGGACAAGTTTGACGCTCTCGTAGCCATAGTTGACGAGCGCATGAACGGCGATTGCTGCTGCGATGATGATTGCGACTGCGAAGATGAGCACGAGCATGATTGCGACTGCGGCTGCTGCCATCACGAGTAATAGCTTACTCACGCCATGAATATCGGAGACACATTCACAATAAGCCGGGTTGTAACGGATGATATGACCGCGGTGGCTATAGGAAGCGGCGGGCTGCCTGTTTTCGGCACGCCTTATCTTGCCGCCATGATAGAGAACGCCGCGTTCACTTATATCCGGAATCAGCTCCCCGAGGGCAAAAGCTCCGTTGGTACAAGGATTGACATTAGCCATGTTTCCCCGTCACCAGTGGGTATGGAAGTGAAGGTTACCGTTGAGGTAACAAACATATCCGCAAACGGCAAAATGATAGACTTTAAGGCCACGGCCGAGGACACAGCCGGCATAATAGGCGAGGGCACGCACCAGCGCGCGGTTATCACAACCGATCGTTTCATGGAAAAATGCGGCTCCAAGCTTAGCTGAGTGATCCGAACAAATCAAAGCATAAAAGCATCTCAACCGAGGTGCTTTTTTGTTGGTAGAAAGGCGGGAGCCGTCGCCGCGGGCGACTGAGGGAGTCCGGCGATAAGCCAAACAGACTAAACCCCACTTTCAAAAAGTAAATCTCAACAGATGCAAAAAGCAGATGAAGCTGTTCTTCGGAACTTTATCATCTGCTCATTTTATTCGTGTATGCTTTTGAATAAAAATGGTTACTGCTTTTTCGCCTGCTCCATAATGGCTATGCCCGCGCTGGCGCCCAGGCGGTTCGCTCCGGCGGAGATCATCTTCACGGCGTCGGCGTATGCGCGTATTCCGCCCGCCGCCTTAACGCCCATGCTATCGCCCACGGTTTTGCGCATAAGCTTAACGTCCTCTTCCGTTGCGCCGTGGGTTGAGAAGCCGGTGCTCGTTTTTACAAAGTCCGCTCCCGCTTCCTTTGCCGCAAGGCAGGCGGAAATCTTTTCCTCGTCCGTGAGCAGGCAGCATTCTATTATAACCTTAACTATCGCCTTCGGGTGCGCCGCCGCCACAACCGCGGCAATGTCGCTTTTAACATAATCCCAGTTTCCGGCCTTTGCCATGCCAACGTTTATAACCATGTCCGTCTCTTCCGCCCCGGCTTCAACGGCAAGGCGGGTTTCTTCGGCTTTGGCTTCGCTTAACATGGCGCCGAGGGGGAACCCTACCACGCAGCAAACCTTTGTGTCGCTGCCCTTAAGCAGTTCGCTTGCGAGCGGCACATAGCAGCTGTTTACGCATACGGAGGCGAAATCGTATTCCTTCGCTTCCGCGCAAAGCTTTTTTATCTGCTCCGGCGTGGCGTCCGCCTTAAGCAGGGTGTGGTCAATGTATCTGTTCAGCTCCATTTTTGTATTCTCCGCAATGTTATTTTTTGGAATACGGCGTTGATTTAAGCGGCAGCTCGTAGCGCTCCGTATTGTCCAGCGCGTAGTACGCCTCCGCTATGGCCGCGGCCGTGGGTATTGATGTTATCTCGCCTATGCCTATCGCTCCGCGCGCCTTGTCTATGCCCGGCTTTTCTATTATTATCGCCTTTACCTTGGGGCAGTTGTCCGCGCGGAAAAGCCCGAGCGTGCCGTATTTGGCCGTTGGCCTGCAGTTGTCGAGCGGGTAGCTTTCCGTAAGCGCGAAGCCGCAGCTCATTATAACGCCGCCCTCAATCTGGCCCTCAACGGAAAGCGGGTTCACCGCCTTGCCCACGTCGTGCGCGGCGATTATCTCTTTTACCTTGCCCGTTTCCTCATCAAGCACGGCAACCTGCGTTGCGTATCCGTAGGCCACGTGGCTCACGGGGTTGGGCTTGTCGCTGCCGAGCGGGTCGGTTTTGCCGAAATATTCGCCGTAGTATTCGCGGCCGTTAAGCTGCTCAAGCGTGCTTGATTTAAGGTCCTCTTTCAGCCCCTGGCAGGCTCTCAATGCCGCCTCGCCCGTAAGCAGGGTTTGCCTTGAGCCGGATGTTGTGCCCGAATCGGGGGAAAGTGTGTTCGATCCGCCGTACACCACCTTATCCCGGGGCAGCGAAAGCTCGTCGGTAACGTATTGCATAAGCACGGTGCCTAAGCCCTGGCCTATGCAGCTTGCGCCGGCCTCTATATGCACCTTGCCATCGGCTACCCTCAGCCTTACTCTGCCCGTGTCCGGCAGGCCCACGCCCACGCCCGCGTTTTTCATGGCGCAGGCAATGCCGGCGTATTTGGCGCCCTCGTACGCGCTCTTTACGGCCTCAAGCGTTTCCGCAAGGCCCGTTGAATCGTCCGCTATCTGGCCGTTTGGCAAAACCTGGCCGGGACGGATCGCGTTTATGTAGCGAATTTGCCAGGGGCTTATGCCTATTTTGTGCGCCATGCGGTTAAGCATGCTTTCCATGGCAAAGCACGTTTGCGTAACGCCAAAGCCCCTGAAGGCTCCCGCCGGGGGATTATCGGTATAATAAGCGTAGCCGTCTATTTCAAAATTCTGGTAGTTGTACGGACCCGCGGCGTGCGTGCACGCCCTTTCAAGCACCGGCCCGCCAAGGCTTGCGTAGGCTCCCGTGTCGGCTATAACGGTTGCCTTAACGCCCTGTATAACTCCGTTTTCGTCGCAGCCCAGTATAAATTCCATGTCCATGGGGTGGCGCTTGGGGTGGATAAGAATGCTTTCGGCTCGGCTCAGCTTAACCTTAACGGGCCTGCCCGTAAGGTAGGCCGCAAGCGCCGCGTGGTGCTGAACGCTAACGTCCTCTTTTCCGCCGAAGCCGCCGCCCACAAGCTTGTTTTCAACATATACCTTCTCCATGGGCAGGCCAAGCATGGGCGCCGTTTCGTGCTGAGTATCGTAAACGCTCTGATCCGATGAATATATCTTTACCCCGTCGTTATAGGGGAAAGCGACCGCGCACTCCGGCTCCAAAAAAGCGTGCTCCGTAAAGGGGGTTGAGTATTTGCCGGTAAGCACGTATTTGCTCTTTTCAATCGCTCCCATAGCGTCCCCGCGGGAAACGTGCTTATGCGCAAGCAAATTGCCGCCCTCGTGCAGCTGCTCCGCGCCATCCGCCATTGCTTCGTAGGCGTTGTGTATGGGCGTGCGCTCCTCGTAATCAACCTGTATAAGCGCCTTTGCCGCCTCAACCGCGGCGGGTGTTTCGCCCACAACAAGCGCGACCGCGTCGCCAAGATACCTTGTGCATTCGCCCTCGGGTATCATTGTGTCCCAGTCCTTTTTAAGGTGGCCCACCTTGTTGTTTCCGGGCACGTCCTTGGCGGTGAACACGCCTATTATACCCTCCGCGGCCTTAGCCTTTTCGGTGTCTATTTTCAGTATTTTCGCGCGGGGGTATTTGGCGCGCAGAGCGCTGGCGTATGCCATGTTTTCCAAATAAACGTCGTCGGTATATTCGCCGTAGCCCAAAACCTTTTCCCTAACGTCAAGCCTGGGCACGCGGCTGCCCACGTTCCAGTTTTCCTCCTCGTCGGGAATTTTGCCCTCCCTTAAAAGGCGGGCGGCTATCTTTACGGCATCTACAATCTTAACGTAGCCCGTGCAGCGGCATATATTGCCCTTCAACGCCTTGCGTATGGCGGCCTCGTCAGGGTCACTTACCTGGTCAAGCAGCGCCTTCGCGCTCATAACCATGCCCGGCGTGCAGAAGCCGCACTGAACGGCTCCCGCGTGGCCAAAGGCGTATACATAGACCTCTTTTTCAAAGGCGCTTAAACCTTCCGTGGTAATTATATGCTTGCCCTCCAGCCTGTCCGTGCGCTGCACGCAGGCCTTCATGGCTTTGCCGTCTATTATAACGGTGCAGGTGCCGCACGCGCCCTCGCTGCAGCCGTCCTTAACGGAAGTAAGTCTAAGCTCATCCCTAAGGTATCTGATCAGCGGCATGGCGGCATCGCACTTAACCGCGTTTCCGTTTACATAGAAGCAGCTCATTTTCCGCTTCCCTCCATGGTAATTTGCTTTTGATTACAGCACGTAGCCGTAGTCGTTTATAATCGAAAGTATAATCGCCTCAATGTCCCTGTCAAGAGCATTCGGCTTATTCAGGCAAATCTCGCTTATCTCGCCCGCAAGCCTAAGCTTAACGGTGCGGCTTTCCTTATCAACCATATAGAAGCCGCTGTTTTCGCTTTCGTTAAAGCCTTCCTCGTTGGCGAAAACCGTAAGCTTGTCCTTATAAGGCCTGCCGGAATAGGGGCAGAACACGGCGCAGTTGCCGCATTCGTTGCAAAGCGCGTCTATATGCACAATCTGCCTTTGCGCCTTGCCCTTAACCTTAATGGCTATGTTCGCGCGGTTCGGGCAGCAGGATACGCAGCCCTCGCAAACCGTTGAGCAGCCAAGGCAGCGCTTGGCCTCTTCCTCGCCGCACTTGCGCTCGCTAAGCTTGTATTTCCTTGAAAGGGTTTCCCTGTAGTCTCTTGCCGCGGCGGCATTTACTATATAGCCCCTGTTAAAGCCTATTACCGCGTCCGCGAAGCGCCTTGCGTCGGCTATCGCCTCAACAACCGTAGCGGGTCCCCTGAGGGCGTCGCCGGCCGAGTATACGCCCGCTCCGCAGTCGAATGAAATTCTGCCCTTTTCGTTTGCCTCGGCACCGTAAGCGGAGAGCATATCGGTATCCGGCTTTTCGCCGACGGAGGCTATTACCGTGTCCGCGGGAACGGAAACAAGCTCATCGGTTTCGGTTACGCCGCGCCTGCCGGAGGCGTCAAGCTCGCCAAGAACCGTCTTTTTGCAAATAAGCATGCCGTCCTTCTGCTCAACGGGGGCAAGCAGCTCCGCGAACTCAACCCCGTCCTCCAGGGCAAGCCTAAGCTCTTCCTCGTCAGCGGGCATATATTTCCTGGTGCGCCTGTATACTATGCTTACCTTTTCAACGCCCATGCGCTTGGCGGCGCGGGCGGCATCCATGGCCGTGTTTCCGCTGCCGACAACGGCAACCGCCTTGCCGAGCTTAAGCGTTTCGGGGGCGGATTTCGCGGCGCGCAGGAAGTCTATCGCGTTTATTATGTTGCCGGGGATATTCAGCTCGCCGTGCTTGTTGGCGCCGCACGCAAGCAGTATAAACTCATAGCCCTGCGCCTTAAGCTCATAAAGGCTCGGCGCGTCGCTGCCGCATATAAACTCGGCGCCCATCTTCTTGGCCAGCGCCACATCGCGTGCTATGGCTTCGGATGAAATTCTAAACGACGGTATAACGTTTTTAACCGTGCCGCCGGGCTCGTTCTCGCGCTCGAACACCGTTACCGGGAAGCCTTCCCTTGCTATAAAATACGCCGCAGCGATTCCCGCGGGGCCCGCGCCTATAATGGCGGTTTTCTTGGCCTCGCGCTTAGGCGCGCTCACAAGGCGGCTCATAACGCCCTCATAGCCCTTTTCGGCGGCTATAAGCTTAAGGGAGCGGATGTATACGCTTGATTCATAGAAGTTGCGCGTGCATTTATCCATGCACCTGTGGGCGCATATGGTGCCGGTTGTAAAGGGCAGGGGGTTCTTTTCAAGTATAAGCTCAAGCGCCTCCTCATAAAGGCCTTTTTCAACCAGGTGTATATATTCGCTTATGTCCTGATGAATGGGGCAGCCGCCCATGCAGGGGGCCGTAAAGCAATCAACCATCGGCAGGGGTTGGTCGTTCTTCCTGCTGGGCAGGGGCTTTACGGGCTTAACGTAGTGCTCGTCCTTTTCGGCCTCGGCGCTCAGTGCCGCTACCTTGGCCGCGTCAACGCCCGTGTAGGGGCGCTTTGTAATGCCGTCAAAAAGCTCGCCAAGCTGCTTAAAGCGGGAATATCCGCCGGGCTTAAGCACGGTTGTAGCCATTGTTATGGGCCATATACCCGCCTCAAAGAGCGGCTGAATATTAAAGTAATCGGCGCCGCCGGAGTATGAAAGCCTAAGCTTGCCGTTAAACTCGCGGCTTATGCGCGCGGCCATCTCTATTGTAAGCGGATAGAGCGCGCGGCCGGACATATACATTTCCTCGCTGGGCAGCTCGTTTGCCTTAACGTCCACGGGGAACGTGTTTGAAAGCTTAAGTCCGAACTCAACCCCGTTTTCACCGGCAAGCTTCATAAGCCTGTGGAACATGGGCACGGCATCGCAATACTGAAGGTCCTCTTTGAAATGGTGCTCGTCAAAGGCAATGTAGTCATAGCCAAGCTTATTAAGCCTTTCGCGCGCGAAGTCGTAGCCAAGTATTGTGGGGTTGCACTTTACAAACGTGTTCAGCTTCTTTTCATTTATAAGGTAGCTGGCGATAGCCTCTATCTCGTCGGGCGGGCAGCCGTGCAGCGTGGATACGGTAACGCCGGTTGCTATGCGGGGGGATACGGCGGAGAAGAAATCGCCAAGCTCCGGGAATTTTTTATTAAGGCAGTCCATGCACTCCGCCCAGATGGGGGTGGAGGAGGCGTCCTTCATGCCCTCTATGAATTTATCAAGCTTTTCGGTTTTAATTCCCGCCAGGTCGTAGCCTACGCTCATGTTGAACTGGAATCCGTCCGGATCGCCCAGGTTATACAGCTTTGCCAAAAGCTTAATGGCAAGGTACGCCTTAACATATTCGTCAAACGCCTGCGGCACGGTAAGCTCCGTGCTCCATTCGCAGTTGTATCCCTCGTCGTTAGCCAGTATGCAGGGGCGGTTTATGCAGGCGGCAAGCTCCTCACCGTCCATCTTCTGAACCGTTTTAAGCTCAAAGAAGCGCGCTCCGGCATAGTAGCCGGCTATTATGTTTTCGGCAAGCTGGGTATTGGGGCCTGCCGCCGGTCCGAACGGCGCTTCCAGCTTTTCGCCGAAGAGCATAAGCGCGGACGCGTCTTTTTTAATATAGGGTGAGTTTACGCCGAACACGGCGCCGCTTGCTTCCTTTTCGCCTATGGCCCATTCTATAAGCCGCTCAAAGGATAAGGGGTTCATTTTTTCGCTCATTTTTGTTAGCCTCCCTTTTAATTCTCTCAGCCGTTAAGCCTGTTCCAAAGCTTTGTTGAAACCTCGAGCGTTTTGGCGTTTTCTTCCTCTTCGTTCGCTATCAAAAGCTTTCTGTCCTTCATAAGCAGCTTGCCCGCGCACATAGTCGTTTCGCACTGCCTGCCGGCCATGCCGAATATCATGTGGCCGTCTATATTGTCCGCGCTGAAGGGGGTGAAGGGCTTGTAGTCCATAACTATTACGTCCGCGCTCGCGCCCGGCTTTATAACGCCAAGCTCGTTGGGGAAATACTTGGCGGCAATCTTAGCGTTGTTCTTAAAGAGCATGGTTGTAACCTCGCCCCAGCCAACGTTTGGCATGCCGGCGTTGTGGCGCTGAATGGTAAGGGCAACCTTAAGGCTTTCAAGCATATCAAACGTATAGGCGTCCGTGCCCATGCCCACGAGTATGCCTTTTTCAAAAAGCTTAAGCACGGGCGAGCAGCCTACGGCGTTGCCCATGTTCGATTCGGGGTTGTTCACAACCATTGTGCCCGTTTCGCGTATTATGTCCATCTCCGCGGGGCTTACGTGTATGCAGTGGCCAAGCAGGGTCTTTTCGCCGAGAATACCGTTGTACATAAGGCGGTTCACGCTGCGGCAGCCGTAGTTCTTCATGGAATCGTAAACGTCGTTCATGCCCTCGCAAACGTGAATATGGAAGCCCGTGCGGCCGCCGTTTGCCTTAACGCATTTTTCAAACGTTTTGTCGCTTATCGTGAAAAGCGCGTGCCCGCCGAACATGGCCTTGAGCATGGGGTTGTTCTCGCGCTCGCAGTAATCAATAAAGTTCTTGTTTTCCTCTATTGATTCGTCGCACTTCTTTTCGCCGTCGCGCTCGCTTACCTCGTAGCAAAGGCAGGCGCGTATGCCCAGCGCCTTCGCGGCGTCCGCTATCGCGAAAAGGCTGCCGTTTATTTCGTAAAAGCTGGCGTGGTGGTCAAATATGGTTGTGCAGCCGGTTTTTATGCAGTCTATAATCGTGGTGTAAGCGCTTCTGCTCGTTCCCTCAAGCGAAAGGTTGCGGTCTATCTTCCACCACATGCCGTCCAGCACCTCGAAGAAATTGGTGGGGTTGTAGCCGCGTATGCTGAGTCCCCTCGCAAGGGCCGAATATATATGCGTATGCGCGTTTATGAACGCCGGCATTATAACTCCGCCGCGCGCGTCCACAAACTCGGCCTCGGGATATTTCTTTTTCATTTCCTCCGTGGTGCCTATTTCTTTAATAAGCTCGTTTTCCGTTACAACAGCCCCGTTTTCGTAATAAGGCGCCGCTTCATCTCTGGTTATAAGTCTGCCGTTCCCGATGATTATCATGTTTTTTTATCCTCCTTGACGATGGGATTTGTTATAATAAAAAAGCGCTCGGATAATAAGGCATACCCTTATTTTGCCCGCGCGCAAAGCACTCCCTTACAGCATTACCGTGTCGACTTTTTTCTTATGTGATATTATAATAACATCCCAATTAAAGTATGACAAGCGGAAAACCGCCAAAATATTTTTTGATAAGCTAAAAAATTTTTTATTCCGGCTTTGCAACTTACTCAATATATGGTAAACTAAACCTACACGAATATAAAACCGAAACGGAGGCGACACGCCCTATGGACGATAGAACGCTGGACCTTGTAAAAAGACTTGCCAAGGCTATGGCCGCGCAATTCGGAGGAAACTGCGAAATAGTTGTGCATGATCTTAATACGGGCGATCCGGAAAGCACGATTGCCGCTATAGAAAACGGCCATGTTTCAAAGCGCCATGTCGGAGACGGCAGCTCACCCGTTGTTCTTGAGGCCCTTAAGCATAAGGGAGAGCATATGAACGATGAGCTTGGCTACCATACTAAAACGGCGGACGGAAGAACGCTCAGGTCAAGCACGGTTTATATAAACGACGAAAACGGAGTGCCGGAGGGCATATTCTCTATAAACTACGACATGACCCCGTTTATGATGGCAAGAAGCGCGGTGGATTCGTTCATTGCGGACGATAAGGAGGAGCGGGAAACCCCGCAGATACCCACAAGCGTGAACGAGCTGCTGGATGAGCTTATAGAAAAATCCGTAAAGCTTATAGGCAAGCCCGTGGCCATGATGAACAAGGACGATAAGGTTCGCGCCATACATTATCTTAACGACGCGGGCGCCTTGCTTATAACCAAGAGCGGAGACAGGATTTCAAACTATTTCGGCATAAGCAAATACACGCTCTATTCTTATCTGGACAGCGGCAAGGAATAATCCCTTGCGAAATAACGAATAAAAATAAAAACTCAATTGACGAAAGGACGGACAGTATGGACATTTGCGCAGTAAAGAAGGCCGCGCAGGGCTACGAAAAAGAGATGACTCGCTTTTTGAGGGACCTTATAAAGATCCCCGGCGAAAGCTCGGGCGAGAAAGGCGTTATCCACAGAATAGCCGAGGAAATGAAGGCTGTGGGCTTCGACAAGGTTGAGATAGACGGCCTTGGCAACGTGCTTGGCTACATGGGCAAGGGCGAAAGGCTTATCGCGTTTGACGCGCATATAGATACCGTTGGCCTTGGCGAAATGAGCAACTGGAAGTTTGATCCCTACGAAGGCTACGAAACCGAAACCGAAATCGGCGGCCGCGGCGCGAGCGACCAGCTGGGCGGCATAGTAAGCTCCGTTTACGGCGCTAAGATAATGAAGGAGCTTGGCCTTATACCCGAGGGCACAAGCATTCTTGTAACCGGCACCGTGCAGGAAGAGGATTGCGACGGCATGTGCTGGCAGTACATTCATAATATAGACGGCATCACGCCCGAGTTTGTTGTTATAACCGAGCCCACCGACGGCGGCGTTTATCGCGGCCACAGGGGCAGGATGGAAATCCGCGTGGACGTTCTGGGCGTAAGCTGCCACGGCAGCGCTCCCGAGCGCGGCGACAACGCCATTTATAAGATGGCGGAAATACTTAAAGAGGTTGAGCAGCTTAACGAAAACGGCTGCACCGAGGAATACGGCATAAAGGGCCTTGTAAAAATGCTTGAGCCGGAATTCAACCCCGAGCATTATATGGACGCCCGCTTCCTTGGCCGCGGCACCATCACCACCAGCCAGATATTCTTCACCTCGCCTTCACGCTGCGCGGTTGCGGACAGCTGCTCCGTTTCACTTGACCGCCGCATGACCGCCGGCGAAACCTGGGACAGCTGCATTCGCGAGATAGAGGCTCTGCCCGCCTGCAAGAAGCACAACGCCAAGGTTAGCATGTATATGTACGATCGTCCCAGCTGGACCGGAGAGGTATACAATACCGAGTGCTATTTCCCCACCTGGATAAACAAGGAAACCGCGCCCCACGTGCAGGCCGTGGCGGAGGCTCATAAGCTTCTTTACGGCGAAAAGCGCTGCGGCGACAGCACCGCCATGGCAAAGAGGGAGAGGCCGCTTATAGATAAGTGGACATTCTCAACCAACGGCGTAAGCATACAGGGCCGCTACGGCATACCCTGCGTGGGCTTCGGACCCGGTGCCGAAAGCCAGGCGCACGCCCCCAACGAGATTACCTGGAAAGAGGACCTGGTGCACTGCGCGGCCATATACGCGCTGGTTCCCGGCCTTTATAAGGGCAAAGGAGACGAGGACGTAACCGAGTTCCGCGCCACCCTTACCGATAACGACATAAAGTAATGCCGCAAAGGAGAACAGAAATGAGCAACGTAAAGCAGTATACCGACGTTTTGAATGGCCTTAAGCTTGAAAACATGTATGAAAACGACTTTTTCCTTACCTGGGAAAAGACCTTTGACGAGATAAAGGGCGTTTTCACCGTTGCGGACGCGCTTAGGCACCTGAGGGAGAACAACATATCCTCCAAGATATTCGACAGCGGCCTTGGCATAAGCCTTTTCAGGGATAACTCAACCCGTACCCGCTTCTCCTTCGCGTCCGCCTGCAATCTGCTGGGCCTTGAGGTTCAGGACCTTGACGAGGGCAAGAGCCAGATAGCGCATGGCGAAACCGTACGCGAGACCGCCAACATGATTTCCTTCATGGCGGACGTAATCGGCATTCGCGACGATATGTATATCGGCAAGGGCAATACATACATGCACAATGTTGTTAACGCCGTAACCGAGGGCCACAAGGCGGGCGTGCTTGAGCAGAAGCCCACGCTTGTAAACCTGCAGTGCGACATAGACCATCCCACCCAGGTTATGGCCGATACGCTGCACCTTGTGCATGAGTTTGGCGGCATAGAGAACCTGAAGGGCAAAAAGGTTGCCATGACCTGGGCATACAGCCCCAGCTACGGCAAGCCCCTCTCCGTTCCCCAGGGCGTTATAGGCCTTATGAGCCGCTTTGGCATGGAAGTTTCCCTGGCCTATCCCGAGGGATACGAAATTATGGACGGCGTAGTGGATATAGCCAAGAAGCAGGCCGCGGAATCCGGCGGAAGCCTTACCATATCCCACGACATGAAGGAAGCCTTTAAGGACGCGGACATTGTTTATCCCAAGAGCTGGGCTCCCTTTAAGGCCATGGAAGAGCGCACCGAGCTTTACGGCAACGGCGACATGGACGGCATAAAGGCCCTTGAAAAGAGGCTGCTTGCCCAGAACGCCACCCATAAGGACTGGGAGTGCACCGAGGAAATGATGAAGCTTACAAAGGGCGGCAAGGCGCTGTATCTGCATTGCCTGCCTGCCGACATAACCGGCGTTTCCTGCGAGGCCGGCGAGGTTGCCGCCAGCGTGTTCGATCGCTATCGCGATCCGCTTTACAAGCAGGCCAGCTTCAAGCCTTATATAATCGCCGCCATGATATTCCTTGCTAAGGTAAAGGATCCCGCCGCAAAGCTGCTTGAGCTTGAGGCTCGCGGAGCGCTCAGACACAACGTCTAAAAAATAAAATAATATTTCATAGTTGACTAAGGCCGATTTCAGAGTTAATATATTGCGCTGAAATCGGCTTTTTGCGTAAAACCGACTTTTTTGTTTGAAAGGGCTTTTGACTATGGATTATTATCTGCTTACCGACGTTACGGCAAGGATAGGCTACGAGCTTGCCTTAAGCGGCGCGGAAACATTCAGAATAGAGGAAACAATGCGCCGCATAATGTCCGCCTACGGGGTTGAGTGCGAAACGTTCGCCATACCCAGCAGCGTTATGATAAGCATAGAATCAGACAAGGGAAAGCCCATTATGATAATGAGAAGGGTGGGCTTCCACGGAAACGACCTTGAGTCCGTGGAAAGGCTTAATTCGCTTGCCCGCCGCATTTGCGCCGAAACGCCGAACCCCGCCGTAGCCATACAGTGGCTTGAGGAAACGCTGCGCGCCCGCAGGAAATACTCAACCCTTGTTTACTATATAGGCAATTTCCTTGTCGCGGCCGGCTTCTGTCCCCTTTTCGGCGGGAATATTAAGGATAGCGTAATTTCGGGCCTTCTTGCCCTTATAATAGGCGCTGTAACGCGCATAATGAACAAGATGGAAACGAACCCGTTTTTCAGCACCATAGCCGCGGCGTTTCTTATGGCCGTTCCGGCTTACGCGCTCGCGGGGCTTGGCGTAACAACATACACCCATTCGGTTATAATAGGCGCGCTTATGCTGCTTGTGCCGGGGCTTCTTATTACCAATTCCATGAGGGACGTAATATATGGCGACACGAACTCCGGCATTATAAGAATTGTGCAGGTTCTTTTGTATGCCCTGGCTATAGCTTTGGGCACTGCCGCGGCATGGCATCTTACCCGGGGCATATACGGCGTATCCGTATCAACGGGCTCCGCGGATTATCCCATGTGGGCGCAGGCGATAGGCGCGGCGGTGTGCTGCGCGGGCTTTGCCATTATATTCAATGTGCACGACTGGGGCGTAATACTCTGCGTAATAGGCGGGGTTATAACCTGGATGAGCTATTTGATATTCGGTGAGCTTGGGCTGGACGTTTATCAGATGAACTTTTTGGCCTCCGTTATAGCGGCCATATACGCCGAGGGCATGGCAAGGAAGCGCAAATACCCCGTGCTTTCGTATCTTGTAATATCAACCGTGCCTCTGCTGCCAGGCGCCGGCATATACTATACGATGAGCACCGGCATAGACGGAAACATGATGTCCGCCCTGCAGAAGGGGCTTGAAACCGCGGGCATAGCCGGCTGCATAGCCGTTGCGATACTTCTCGTGTCCACCATATTCCGCCTTGCCGCCAAAATCAGCGCCAAACGGGCGGAGGGGAAATAAGGGGTAGGGGTGAATCCGTCTGACGCTTCCTAAATCCAGCTTTCGTAAAGTAAATTTCAACAGGAACTAAGAGTTGGCGAAGCG
>CAVIJJ010000032.1:0-13356 GCA_963643205.1 bacterium
AATTTAAGAGGGGACGCAGGCATAGCGCAAAACTGCGTCCCCGGACTCCCTCCGTAGGGAGGCTTTGGGAGATATTCCAAGTTTGATAAAGTAAGTTGAAGCAGAAAATATGAGCAGGTGAAGCGGTTTTATTGGACTCCCTCCGTCTTTCGCTTCGCGAAATCCACCTCCCCCCCATTGGTGGAGGCTTTTGGTTTTGGCCTAATTTGAAGATTTTTGATCAAAACCCGGCGGCTAAGTCTACCCAAAAGGCGCCACCGTGTAAGGAGGTTCGGAGTTGAGCGAGAGCTGTGCGGGAAGCAGCGAAACGGAGAACGGGCAGGAACAAGGCTACCATGTTCTGACCCGAGTGTCCCTGCGCAGCAGGGGAAGTGGCAAACCGAAGGTTTGAAGGAGGGAGTTCTAAAGCATCTCTTTGCTTTCTTATTAAAACTCCGGTGATTATTACTTTACCAATACCCGGAATTACATTTATCGGTAACTCATTATTGGTTAACCCACACAAAAAAGCGGCTCATCACCGCTTTTCAATCATAGCTTTATAACCTTTTTAAGCCTTGGGGCAAGAAGAGCCGCGGCCAATATTTTCACGGCATCGCCCGGCAGGAAGGGAACAACGCAGGCGGTAAGCGCCGCTATGGGCGCGGTTGAGCTTTCAAGGCAATACCATGCCGTGCCAAGGGCATAGCAGGCGATAAGCCCCATAAGGCAGGCGAGAGCAACCGAGAACGGCTTAGCGCCAAGCCTTGTTATAACGGTGCCGGTTATGAGCGCCGCCGCAACATACCCCACTATATAGCCGCCGGTGGGGCCGGCAAGCACCTGCACTCCGCCGCGGAACCCCGCGAACACGGGAACGCCCGCCGCGCCTATAAGAAGAAATACCAGCTGGCTTATCGCTCCCCTGCCGCCGCCGAGCAGCGCGCCCGCCATATACGCGCCAAAAAGCGCAAGGTTTATGGGCACGGGCTGAATGGGGATTGAAAGCTGCGAGCAAACCGCCGTAAGCGCCGCAAAAAGGGCGCAGTATACCATTGTTTTTACTGTTTTATTCATCTGAATCCATTAATCCGTTAAAGTTCTATTTTTGTCCAGCCGCCGCGATGGAAGCGGGTATAGTTAAGCACAAGCCTTGTGCACTGATCCACAAGAAAGCCTATCCACGCGCCGTAAACGCCTACGCCGAGCGGATAACAAAGCAGGTACGAAAGCCCCACCCTGAACGTGCCTATGCTCAAAAGGCTTGTAACCGCAACATAACGCGAATCCCCCGCGCCGCGAAGGCAGCCGGATATAACAATCTGAGATGTTTGAATCATGCACACGCCCGCCACAAAATAGCAAAGCTTCATGCCAAGCGCGAGCACCTCCGCGTCGTCCGTAAAAAGGCCGTAAAGCTGGCGGCGGAAAATTACAAGCAGGGCAGAAAGCGTAACGCCTATTATCATGGAGCAGCGCTGGCCTATTTTTCCGTATATGGTTGAAAGGTCCGGCCGCTTCATGCCAAGCCCCTGCCCCACAAGACTGCTTGAGGCAACGCCCAAGCCGTCCGCAAAGGAGAATATAAGCTGGCTAAGGCTCATGCTTACCTGATGCGTTGCGAACTGAATGGTGCCGAGGCGCGCGATAATGCTTGAGAACGCGAAAAGCCCCACCCTAAGGCTTATCTGCTCCGTAAGGGCACCGGTGGCAACCTTTGAAACGCTGCCGAGCGTCTTTTTGTCAAATGCCCACGTGCCGCCGTCGACTATGCTTAGCTCTCCCTTATGCGGATGCACAACGCTGTAAAGCGCCATGAGGAAGGCGACCATGTGGCCTATGGCCGTGGCTATGGCCGCGCCTACCACGCCAAGCTTTGGGAAAACCCAATGCCCGTTTATAAGGAAATAGTTGAACACAATGTTCACAAGGTTCGCCGTTACGTTTGAACGCATGCTCACCTTTGTGTTTCCGCAGCCGCGCTGGGCGGCGTTTATTGTCATGCCTATGCAGGCGAAGAACTGGCCGCTCATTATAATGCGAAAATACGCCACGGAATCGGCTATGTACTCGTCCTGCGCGCCGGCTAGGCGCATTATGGGCTCGGTTAAAAGGCAGGAAACGGCAACCATTATCGCGCCCAGAATAAGGTTCAGCCAAAGAGACTGCTTAAGGGTTCTTGCCGCGCCCTCCATGTCCCCCTCGCCGCGGCGCCTGGCGACAACGGCCGTAACGCCCATATTCAGCGAAAGTATGCCAACCATCATAAGCATTCTGGGCTGGCCGGTAACGCCCACGGCGGATATGGCCTTTGGTCCAAGGCCGCTTACCATCATGGTATCCACGCTTGAAACAAGCGCAACCAGCACGCTTTCGAGCGCGCTCGGCCAGGCTAAGGAAAGGCTTTTGCCGTAAGCTTCTTTAGCCGAAGGAAGCTCCCCCCTGATAAGGGAAGGAGCTACCATATTTTTCGGTGTAAACAGTTTGTCTATCAAGCCCGAGGCCATATCAGTTCATCTTAATGGCGCTCCATGCCTCGTTATAAACGCTTATAAAGTCCCCAAGGTCGTGGAATATGGTGCAGCGATCGAGCACCTCCTGAGGGGGATTATAGGTTTCGCTTTCGGTAAAGTGCTCATCAAGCAGGTCCATGGCCGCCTGATTGGGGGTGGAGTAATATATATACTCCGTGTTGCGCGCGGCAATGGCGCCATCGTTCAAAAAGTTTATAAAGGCGTGAGCGGCCTCTATATTAGTGGCGCTCTTGGGAATAACAACATTGTCAAACCAAACGTTGCTGCCCTCATCCGGAACCGCGTACGCAAGATCCTCGTTTTCGTCCATGCACACGAACGCGTCGCCGGAGTATATAACGGCCAGCGCGGCCTTGCCGTTTATCATGCTGGAACGCATATTGTCCGTTCCGAAGCCCTTTCTGAGCGGCTGCTGAGCAATAAGCAGGTCCCTCGCCTCGGCAATCTCTTCCTCGCTGCGGGTGTTAAGATCGTAGCCTAAGTATTTAAGGGTTATGCCTATGGAGTCGCGCACGCTGTCATACATCCAAATCTGGCCGGAGTACTTTTCGTCCCAAAGCACGCCCCAGCTTGTTACGGGCTCCTCAACCAAGGTGGTATTGTAAAGTATGCCAACCGTGCCCCACATATAGGGCAGGGAATACTGGTTGCCGGGATCAAACGTATTGGTTATCTCCAGCTTGTCCGCCATTATATTCTTGGCGTTGGGAATTTTTTCCATATCAAGCGGCAAAAGCAGATCGCTCGCTATAAGCTGCTCTATTATATATTCGCTGGGGAAGCACATATCGTATACGCAATCGGAGGATTTAAGCTTTATAAGCATTTCCTCGTTGCTGGTCATTTCAACGTAGTTTACCTTAACGCCGGTTTCTTCCTCAAAAAGCTCAATAAGCTCGGGGTCTATATACTCGCCCCAGTTGAGTATATTAAGCTCACCGCCGATGTAGTCATACTGATCGCCGTCGGAAAACACCTCTTCATTGTCACCGCTTACGTTCCCTTCGTTTGAGCCGCTGCATGCGGTAAACGCGAGCAGCATAATGAGAGCAAGCGCAAAGCAAAAGAATTTTTTCATTGGTTCCTTATCCTTTCATCTTCACTTTTTTGTTCTGTATTTCATCCTCACGTTCCTTGCTTATGCGCCTAAGATTAACTATAAGCAGCAGCGTTACGAGGGGAATGAATATAATCGTCGCAAGGGCCGGATTAACGCCCTTCGCTCCGCGCGCGGCGGAATACATATAAACCGAAAGCGTGCTCCTTAAATCGCTTACGAAATAGCTTACAACGAAATCGTCAAGCGACATTGTAAGCGCCATTATAAAGCCCGATGTTATGCCCGGCATTATATCCGGTATAACAACCCTGAACATGGCCTGCATGGGGGTGCAGCCAAGATCGAGCGCCGCCTCATACAGCATTGAGGAGCTTTGCTTTAAGCGCGGCATAATGGAGAATATAACATAGGGTATGCTGAAGGATATATGCGCTATCAAAAGCTTCAGCACGTCGCTCATCCGGCTCGCGCCCATGTTCGCAAGCACGCCGTTCACAAACGCGAAAAGCATCATGAACGTTATGCCCGTTACAAGGTCCGGGTTTACCATAGGCAGCTGGGATATATTGAGGATAACGCTCTTCGGGCGCTTTCTCATGGAGTTTATGCCTATCGCGGCAAAGGTGCCTATAACGGTTGCCACAACGCTTGCGATAAGCGCAACCTCAAGCGTAAGCAAAAGCGCGCTTCCCGCCTCGCCGGAGAAAACGGTTGTGTAATTCTCAAGCGTAAAGCCCTTCCAGCGGCCAAGGTTGGTGTACGATACCCTTCTGCCGGTTGAAAAATCGTTGAAGGAAAACACTATAAGGTAGATTATGGGCAAATACAGAAACAATAGCATTGCCCCGAGGTAAACATACTTAAGCGAGCTTTTAAGCTTTTTCACAGCAGATTACCCCCTTCCTCATGGTCCTTGTCAAAGCGGTTCATAATGGCCGTGCTCACAAAAACGCATATAAGCAGGATTATGGCGAGCGTGCTGCCTATTGAGTAATCCGCGCTGCCAACGCTGCCCGCGGCCTGCTTGAAGGCCATTTCAATCTCGTTTCCGTAAAGGTTATAGTTGCCGTTGCCTATAAGCGCGGGCACGGTAAAGGCCGTTATCGCGGGGATAAATACCATTGTTATGCCCGATACTATGCCCGGCACGCTAAGGGGCAGAACAACCTTAAAGAACGTCATCCTTCCGTTCGCGCCCAGGTCGTAGGAGGCCTCGATAAGGCTTCGGTCTATTTTGGTAAGCGAGTTATACAGCGGCAGAACCATGAACGCCATAAAGTTATACACAAGCACCAGCATAACCGCCCACACGCTGCCCGTAAGGGTTTTGTCCGTCATGCCCAGCAAATCGGGCAGAACGTATTCAAGTATGGCCTGCCAGGCGTATGTTCTCAGCACAAAGTTCATCCACATGGGCACGAAGAACAGCACCGATATGAAAGCGGCTATGCTCTTCTTCATCTTTGAAAGAATATACGCTATGGGATAGCCCAAAAGCAGACAGATCAGGGTTGTGCCCGCGGCTATCTTTATGCTTTCCCAAAGCACGCGCCATTTGGAGGCGTCGCTAAGCGTTGCCCAGAACTTTGTGAACGTGAATGTGCCGTTCACGTTAAACGCGTAATAGAATATGAACAGCATGGGCACCGCTATAAACAGCACCATCCATACAATGTACGGATAGGCGAATACCCTGCGCTTCATTCTTCCTTATCCTCCAGCTCCGCGTCCATCTCCGCCTCGATAAGCTCGTCCTCCGTAGTAAAGTCAAGCTCCTCGGGCCTGACGCTTTTATGCATTATGTGTATCGCGTCCGGCAGGATTATAATGCCCACGTCCGTTCCCGGCGCCACGTAGTCCGTGGACTGAATGGTAAGGGAAACATCGTTTCCGCAATCAACCGTAAACTCATAATGAACGCCCATGAACACAACGTTTTTAACAGTTCCGTGCAGGTGCGCTCCCGCGTCGTCATTCGCCACCATGTCTATATCCTCGGGACGGACAACAACGTCCACCGGCTCGTTTTTCATAAAGCCGCTGTCCACGCACTCAAAGTCCCTGCCCATAAAGTTGACAAGAAGGTCCTTTTTCATAATGCCGGGCAGAATGTTGCTTTCGCCTATGAACTTGGCCACGAAAACATTCTTCGGTTCGTTGTATATGTCCGTAGGCGTGCCTATCTGCTGAATCTGGCCCTCGTTCATAACAACTATGGTGTCGCTCATTGTAAGCGCCTCTTCCTGGTCGTGCGTAACGAAAATAAACGTTATGCCAAGGCGCTGCTGCATCTTTTTAAGCTCTATCTGCATGCCCTTTCTAAGCTTAAGGTCAAGGGCGCCGAGCGGCTCATCAAGCAAAAGCACCTGGGGTCTGTTCACAAGCGCCCTCGCTATGGCAACGCGCTGCTGCTGGCCGCCGGAAAGCTGATCTATCCAGCGCTTGCCGTATCCTTTAAGGTTAACAAGCTCCAGCATTTCGTTTACCCGCTCGTCTATTTCCTTCGCGCCAAGCTTTTGAATCTTCAATCCGAACGCCACGTTGTCATAAACGTTCAGGTGGGTAAACAGGGCGTATTTCTGAAAAACGGTATTAACCCTGCGCTTATAGGGCGGCACGTTTGAAACATCCTTGCCGTCTATAAGTATTTTGCCCTCTGTAGGCATGGTAAAGCCCGCTATAAGGCGCAGCATGGTGGTTTTGCCGCAGCCCGAAGGACCGAGCAGGGTAAGAAACTCGCCATCCCTTATATAAAGGTTAATATTCTTAAGCGCGTCATCCTCGCCGTAGGATTTGCGTATATCCACAAGATCTATAAGATGCTTTGACATTTTTCGTACTTACCTTCCTGTTTATTAAAAGCTTGGCGGGGTGGAAACCCACAAAACCCTTGCCTCGCGCTGAGTATCGTTCGTAATATAGTGCACGGCGTTCGGCTTGAAGCAAAAGCTTGAGCCCTTGCGCACCTTAAAGGACTTGTGCCCTAAGTGCAGCGTTATGCTGCCCATAAGAACGTAGCCGAACTCCTCGCCCTCGTGCGGATCGTCCTCCCAGGTTTTGCCCCCGCTTTGGATAACCACCATTATGGGTTCAAGCTCGTTTTTCTGGGCGTTGGGTATAAGCCAGTGTATCGTGTGGCCGGCTTCCTCGTCCTCTTTAACAAAAACATCGTCCGCGCCGAACACAACCTTTTCGTTTGTGTTTTCCTCGCTGAAAAAATCAGCCAGGCTCATGCCCAGCGCTTCCAATATATCCGTAAGCGTAGCTATGGACGGGGAGGTCAAATCCCTCTCCACCTGCGAAATGAAGCCCTTTGAAAGCTCCACGCGCGCCGCGAGCTCCTCCTGGGTAAGCCCCAGGCTGAGGCGCCTTCGCTTTATTTTTTCGCCTATTTCCAGCATTTTATCGCCTCCCGTATCCGCGGAACAGACATTGTAAACCCAAAGTTTAGAATCTCTAAACCGCCGAATGTTATTAAAACATGTTTGCGCCATAATGTCAATATAGTATTCATAAACTTTTGGTTTAGAAATAGCTTGCGCGGCAAATCGGAATTCCCCCACCCGTTCCGGCGGTGTAGACAAGGCCAAAAAATCGTTATATAATAAGGCACTATTTAGTGGGGGAGAGAGTATGAAGATTGTAATCGTGGGAGACGGCAAGGTTGGCTACACCCTTACCAAATCCCTTTCCGAAGAGGGGCACGACCTGGTTGTTATAGACAACAACAGGCGCGTTTTGCAATCCTCTCAGGATGCGCTTGACGTTGCGGTGGTTGACGGCAACGGCGCAAGCGTTGAGGTTCAGCGCGAGGCGGGAGTTGGCACGGCGGATTTGCTCATAGCGGCCACCAACGGGGACGAAACAAATCTTTTGTGCTGCATGGTGGCGAAAAAGCTTGGCTGTAAGCACACCATTGCCCGCGTAAGAAACCCGGAATACGATCAGCAGATACGCTTCATGCGTGACGAGCTTGGCCTTTCCATGGTTATAAACCCGGAGAAGGCCGCCGCGCTGGAGATTTTCCGCCTGCTGCAGTTTCCTTCCTTCTTAAAAAGGGATTCATTCGCCCGCGGCAACGCGGAGCTTGTTGAGCTTAAATTAAAGGACGGCAACGCCTTGGTCGGCAAGGCGATGCAGCAATTCAGAACGGTTGCGGACGTGAACGCCCTTGTTTGCGCGGTTGAGCGCGAAAACGACATATTCATACCTAAAGGAAACTTTACAATGCAGTCCGGCGACAGGATTACCATCGCGGCGGACGCGGCGGACCTTATGCGCCTTATAAAGAACCTTAAGGTTTATACCCCCAAGGCTCAGCACGTTATGATAATAGGCGGCAGCCGCACGGCAGCATACCTGGCCCAAAGGCTTATACGCAACAAGATAGGCCTGACGATAATAGAGCTTGACGAAAAGCGCTGCAAAGACCTTAGCGAAATGCTTCCGCAGGCAACCATTATAAACGGCAACGGCACGGATCAGAAGCTGCTTTTAAGCGAGGGCATAGCGTCAAGCGATGCCGTTGTTTCGCTTACGGGCATTGATGAAGAGAATCTTCTTGTTTCAATGTTCGCCAATTACGTTGGCGTGCCCAAGACAATCACCAAAATAAACCGCACGGAATACAATCCCGTTTTTGAAAGCATGGGCGGGATAGACAGCGTGGTAAGCCCAAAGCTTTTAACCGCGAACGAGATTGTGCGCTACGTGCGCGCGATGGAGCACACAACGGGCGGCAGCGTGCTTACGCTTTATAAAATAGTTGACGGCAAGGCGGAGGCGCTGGAGTTTTCAGTTAAGGGCGAGGCGCCGTTCATAAACATACCGTTTTACAGGCTGAAGCTTAAAAAGAACGTGCTTATAGCCTCCATTATAAGGGCCAGAAAGGTTATAATCCCCTCCGGCTCGGACGTTATGCAGAAGGGCGACACCGTAATAGTTGTAACCGAGGCGGATCGCGCCATACACGACCTGAAGGATATATTTGAAGGCGAAATATGAACATAAAAGCTGTAGGATTCTATATAGGCCATGTTTTAAGGCTGCTCGCGGCAATGATGCTGCCCGCGCTTTTGATAGCCGTATTCCTGCATGAAGAGAATACCGTTTCGGCCTTTGCCGTAAGCATGGGCATAACGCTTGCCGTAGGCTGCCTGCTTCTGCTGCTGAAAAGGCCCCGCGAGGGCGGCGTAAGGCCCGCGGAAGGCTTTATTACCGTATCGCTTTGCTGGATACTCATATCCCTTTTCGGCTGCCTGCCATTTTATATAAGCGGATATATCCCCGGCTTTATAGACTGCGTTTTTGAAACCGTGTCCGGCTTTACCACAACCGGCGCGACAATACTTACAAACGTTGAGGCACTGCCGAAAAGCCTGCTTTACTGGCGCAGCTTTACGCACTGGATAGGCGGCATGGGCGTGCTTGTTTTTATGCTGGCCATAATTCCCCTTGCCAAGGGCAACGGCGAAAGCATGCACCTTTTAAGGGCGGAAAGCCCGGGCCCCGTTGTGGGCAAGCTTACGGCCAAAATGAAGGACTCCACCCGCGTGCTTTATCTTATATACATCGCGCTTACGGTGCTTTTTTTCCTGCTGCTTCTCGCGGGGGGAATGCCCGTATTTGACAGCGTTGTAAACGCGTTTGCCACCGCGGGCACCGGCGGCTTTGCCATAAAGAACGCAAGCTACGCCGCGTACAGCAGCCACTATCTGCAGTTTATAACGGCCCTGTTCATGATGCTGTTCGGCGTTAACTTTAATATTTACTACTTTATACTTATAGGCAAGGGCGCGCAGGCGCTTAAGGGAGAGGAATTCCGCACGTATCTTTGGGTTGTCGGCATTTCAACGCTGCTTATAGCGCTGAACATAATGCCGCTTTACGGCAACAACTTCTTTGAATCGCTGCACCATGGCTTTTTCCAGGTTACAAGCGTTATTTCAACAACCGGCTTCGCCACAACCGATTTTAACCTGTGGCCGGAGTTTTCGCGGTTTATACTTATGGTTGTGCTCATAACCGGCGCGTGCGCGGGCTCTACCTGCGGCGGCATAAAGATGGTTCGCGTGGTTATGCTGTTTAAGGCGCTCAAGGCGGAGATTATGCGCTCCGTTCGCCCGAATAGGGTTGTTACCGTGTGCATAGACGGCAAGCGCATAGACAAATCCGTTATGCGCGGCACGTTCGGCTATATTCTGGCGTTCATAGCCATAAGCATGATATCCATGCTTATAGTTTCGCTTGATAATTTCGACTCCACGTCAACCGTAACGGGCGTTCTTACCTGCATAAGCAACGTTGGCCCCGGCCTTTCCATGGTTGGCCCGAGCGGAAACTTCAGCGCGTTTTCGGGCCTGAGCAAGTTTGTGCTTTCGCTTGATATGCTGTTCGGCCGCCTTGAGATATTCCCGCTTATAATGCTTTTCAGCCCCAGCGTTTGGGGAAGGAAATAAAAAACAAGCTTTTACCTGTACGTAAAAAGGAGCTCCCGTTTCAGGAAGCTCCTTTTGATTTAGCTTTTATTTACGCCTTGGGGCCTGCGTCTATTATATTCTTGGGCATGTTGGAATACTTTTCAAAGTTCTTCACAAAGCGTGCCGCAAGGTCGCGCGCGGTGGCCTCGTACTCGGCATCGTTGTTCCAAAGCTTGCGCTGGCTCAGGAACTCGTCGGGCACGTTGGGGCAGGTCTTGGGTACCATAACGTTGAAAATGGGATCGAGCTCGAACTCGGCCTTTTCAAGTTCCCCGTTAAGGGCGGCGGTAACCATAGCGCGGGTGTATTTAAGCTTCATGCGGAAGCCGGTGCCGTACTTGCCGCCGGCCCAGCCGGTGTTTACAAGGTAAACGTTGGTATGGTGCTTTTCAATGCGCTCGCCCAGCATATTCGCGTATACGGAGGGATGCAGGGGCAGGAAGGGCGCGCCGAAGCAGGTTGAGAACGTGGTCTGAGGCTCTACTATGCCGCGCTCCGTGCCGGCAAGCTTGGAGGTGTAGCCGGACACGAAATGATACATGGCCTGGTCGGAATTCAGCTTGCTGATCGGGGGCAGCACACCGAAAGCGTCCGCAGTAAGGAATATAACCGTTTTGGGATGGCCCGCAACGCCGGGAATAAGGCAATTGGGAATATAATCCACGGGATAGCCCACGCGGGTGTTCTCGGTAAGGGTCTTGTCCGCGTAATCAAGAACGCGGGTTTCGGGATTCATTATAACGTTTTCAACAACGGAGCCGAACTTTATGGCGTTCCAAATCTGGGGCTCGTTTTCCTTTGAAAGGTTAATGCACTTTGCGTAGCAGCCGCCCTCAATATTGAATATACCGCTCTCGCTCCAGCCGTGCTCATCGTCGCCTATAAGGCTGCGGTTGGGATCCGCGGAAAGGGTGGTTTTGCCTGTGCCGGAAAGGCCGAAGAACAGCGCGCTGTCCCCATCCGCGCCAACGTTGGCGGAGCAATGCATTGAGAACACGCCCTTCTTGGGGAGCAGATAGTTCATAACGGAGAATACGCTCTTCTTTATTTCGCCCGCGTACTGGCTGCCCGCTATTATAACGGTGCGCTTATGGAAGTTTACTATTATGGCGGCCTCGCTGTGCACGCCGTCTACCTCGGGGGAGCACTTGAAGCCGGGGGCGGCAATTATGGTAAAGCCGGGCTCAAAGTTTTTAAGCTGCTCCTCTGTGGGGCGAACAAGCAGCTGATGAATGAAAAGGTTCTGGCTGGCAAGCTCGTTCACAACGCGAACCGGCAGATGATACTGCTCATCGGCACCGGCGAAGCCCTCAAACACGAATATGTCCCTGCCCTGCAGATAGGCGGTCATGCGGTTGTAAATCGCCTCGTACTTTTCCTCGCTTATGGGAACGTTTATCTTGCCCCAGTCCACATCGTTATGAATATCGGGAGTATCAACAACAAAACGATCGTCCGGAGAACGGCCGGTATATTTGCCTGTGGTAACAACCAGCGCGCCGGTTTCGCTCAGAGTACCTTCACCGCGGCGAAGCGCGTGCTCAACAAGCTGCGCGGGCGTAAGGTTTTTGTACACCGCTTTGGGGGCAATTATACCAAGTGCCTCAATGTAATCATTCATTTTTAAGTTTGCTCCTTTCATTATGAAACATGAACGGTAGAATTTTTGCCATAACTAAGAAATATGGCCTTAGCAGGGATTATTATACCCCGAAGTTAAGCTTATTGCAAGCCTGCGGGGTGCTGTGATACAATAAAAACCATGAAAAACCTGAAAGTATACAAATATACATTGCTTCTTTGTATACCGCTCGCGCTGCTTTTAAGCGCCTGCGGAGTTGTTGGTGACGATAAAAACGTGGAAACCGTTGTTATACAGGCGCCCACGGCCAAGCCTACCGAAAGCGTACCAACGCCCTCCCCTACGCCGGAGCCCACACCCACGCCGACTCCGGAACCTACGCCCACACCGTCCCCCACGCCCGAGCCCACGGCATACCAAAGCGAGGAATATCCCCTTGCGGCAAAGAGCCTTAGGACGCACGAAGGCGGCCGCTACGACGAGGAAGAGAAGCTGAACAACGATCCCACGCTGTTCCGGGCGGTAGTGGATCTTACCAACCAGGTTGTGTGCGTTTACAAGGCTGACGAAAACGGGGAATACACAGTGCTTGTGCGCGAAATGATATGCTCAAGCGGCATAGAGGAAACCAACCGCAGCCCGCGCGGCACGTTCACGATGGGCGAAGATTATAAGCGTTTTGCCTTTTTTGTGAATTTCAATTGCTACGCGCAGTATTGGAGCCAGATTCGCGGCAGCATATATTTCCACTCCGTGCCGTATTCCGAGCGCGACGACAGATATCTTATGGAGGAGGAATTCTGGAAGCTGGGCGAGCCCGCGTCGCATGGGTGCATTCGCCTTCTGCCGGACGACGCGCACTGGATATACCTTTATCTTTGCCCCGGCTCAACGGTTATAATAACCGATGAATACGAGCGGGACGAGGAGCTGCGCGCGCGCCTTCTTCCCAAGGAAACGCCCACGCCCGACTGCTACATGATAGAAGGACAGGATTGATTTATTTTAATAAATAAAAAGGAGAAACGGCTTATGAAGGTATTGCTCATCAACGGAAGCCCCAGGCCGCGCGGCTGCACATATACCGCGCTTAAGGAGGCGGAGAAGACGCTTAACGAGGCGGGAATAGAAACCGAGATATTCCACATAGGCGCCAAGGCCGTTCAGGGATGCACGGACTGCGACGCGTGCGCGGGCGGCAAGAGCTGCGTATTCGATAAAGAGGGCGAGGTTGTAACCGTTGCCCGCAAAAAGCTGAACGAAGCGGACGGAATAATAGTCGGAAGCCCCGTGTATTTCGCAGGACCAAACGGCAACCTTATAGCCTTTTTGAACAGGCTGTTTTACGGCAGCGTGAACTGCGCCGGCAAGCCCGCGGCGGCCGTGGTATCCGCAAGGCGCGCGGGAACAACAGCATCATTAGACGTGCTGAATAAATATTTTATAATTCGCGGCATGCCCATAGTGCCCAGTCAATACTGGTGCATGGTGCACGGCTACAGCCCCGAGGATGTTGCCAAAGACCTTGAGGGTCTTCAGACAATGCGCACACTTGGAAGGAACATGGCATGGATGCTTAAGTGCATAGAGGCCGGCCGAGCCGCCGGCATAACCTATCCCGAGCGCGAGCCGAGAATTGAAACGAACTTTATAATGTAATAAGACAGCATATAAGGCAGGGCCGAGGCTCTGCCTTTTTTTGTGTTGGGAAATAGTGCGCAA
>CAVIJJ010000033.1:0-12665 GCA_963643205.1 bacterium
AGGTCTTGGATACGGTTATTGAGAACTCAACCTGCTTCCATACGGCGTAGAGGGTTTTTGAGGTGTTTTCCGATGTGAAGCTTACGGTTCCGCCGGGGGTTACCGTAACATTACCCGCCGCGGCCTGCTCCTGGGATTCCGCCCAACCCTGGAACTCGTAGCGATCGCGCGTGAACACGCACTCGTCAGCGATCATATCAAGGGAGGTGTCGTACACGTTTTCAACGTTTTCGGAATCCTTCAGGCTTGTTTCGGTTCCGCTTACGCCGCCGTTGCCGTTGTAGGTAAGGGTGTAGCTGTATTTATTCGCCTCGGTGAACTGCCATTCGCCATATATGGTAAGGCTGTTGGCGCCGTCGGCAAGCTGCGGCATTTTGCCATCGGGAAGAACGGAGGTATCCCAGCCGATGAACGTCCATGTGCCCTGCTGTTTAGCCGCGTTCACTTTGGATTCGCTTGCGCTCGGCTGAATCGTGGTTACGGCAGAGCCCACATAATGGTAGCTGTCGTCGGTGGGCAGTACCGCGTCCGTGGGGACTTCGGTATCCGCCTTCCATGCGTATGTTATCTTGCCCTTGGGATCCTCTGTAAATGTCCAGCTGCCTGTCGCGGTAATTCCGCCCTGCGGCATTTTGCCGTCGGCTTCGCTCGGGCTGAGTGTCCAGCCGTCAAACGTCCATGTGCCCTGCTCTCCCTTTTTGTTCACGGTGGATTCGCTTACGGCGGGCGTTATTACGGAGAAGGGCTGATTCAGATAGTATCCGTTTGTATCGCTGGGCAGAACCGCGTCCGCGGGAACCTCACTATCCGCCTTCCACTCGTAAGTTATGCTGTATTTGGGCGCCTCGGTAAATACCCATGTTCCCACAAACGCCACGTCCTCGCTTATGTTTTCCGCCTTAGCCTTATCCCAGCCGGAGAAGGACCACGTGCCTATTACCAATCCGTCCCTTAATACCTCGGTAGCGTTAAACGGGCCGGCAGGCGCCGATACACTCCCGCCGAAGGGGACGGTGGAGGAAGCGAGAGCCGCGGAATACGCCGCCGCTATGCTATCCGGCAGGGTCATGCCCTCTGTGCCGGAAACAAACAGGTGTGTTACGGTATAGTACCTGTAATTAAGGTTTATGACAAGCGCCTTATCGGAATCGTTCAAAGAGGACGAAAGATCAACGCCGGCGTAATTGTCGCTCGTGGCCGAGTCAAGGCCATACACAATGCCGTTTTCGGTATGGGTGCTTTCGGGCGTAAGGGTCAACGCGGGTTCATCCACCTCAACAAGCTCACCCGAAACGGAACCGGTTGCCGTAGCCGAGTTTCCGGAGAACAGGCTCAGGTTTACCTTATAATAATACTTTGTAATCATTTCCGTAGCCGTAATGGTGCCGGGAATGGTTTTTGTAACGCTTATGTTATTCTTGGTTACGGTTACGCCGGCGGTAAAGCTGCCCGCGGTTCCGTCCTTATCCGCAAGCGTTCCCGCTATGGCAGGGGTAACATTGCTTATTGTAACGGACGTTGAGTAATTAGCGTTGGCCACCTGCGTTTCGGTCCAGGTTTTAAGTGAGGCGGCATCGTTTGCCGTTGCCATATCCACGCTGAGGCTTTCGGGCAGATTGTCGGCAAGCGCGTAAACCTCCGGAGCTATGCGAATATGGGAATACATGAATACTTTATTTGCGTTTATATTTTCATAATACTTTTTGTTTGTAAAGGAAGATACCTCTTTAAGCTCACCGTAGCTGCTGCCCTCATAAAGCTTCTGCGGATTGGTTGAGGGAAGCGTAACTTTGAAGTACGGATTCAGCATAACAAAGCTGTTTGTTGCGTCTCTCCAATAATAGTCAATTGCGTCCAGGAAAGCCTCGGATGATAAAAGCACAAAATCGGTCATTGAAGAGAAGCAGCAGTCTCCCACCGTGCTAATGTACATGGAAATCTTGCCGTCAAGCGTAAGCGTTCCCATGCTGCAGCCGTAGGAAAAGGAATTTACGGTAATCTCAAGCGTTGAGGATTTGCCTTGGGGCGCATACACCTTAAGGTTGTTGTTTTCCATTTTGAAGGCTATGCCGCCGCTGCCTATATTTTGATTATCTACGAACTTAACGGTTCCGTCTATGCACATATTAAGAGATATGTTAGAGCGGAACAGGCTATTATCCGAATTCCAGCGCGTTACGGTAAGGCCGTCCTTAAGGGTAAGGGTTTGCGTGGCGTTATCATAGGTGGCTTTCCCGTCGGCAAAAATGTCGCTCGCGTTGGCCGAGCTTACTCTTACGCCCCCAATCCATATATCATAATAGGTTGCCGTATCCTTAAATTCATTTCCCGTGGGAAGGGGGTAGCCATTGCTGCTCTTAACCCATTGTTTAAGGCCCGATTCGCCGTCCATCCTGCTGAGGTTTGAATTAAGGTTTGTAAGAAGGGTATCGTAATCGCCCGCTATATCGCTTTCTTTATAGCAAAGGAAGGGAATTGACTGATTGTTCCCCGATACCTTTGAGGTTACGGAATAGCAGTTTTTGACCGTATCCGAGCTGAGATAGCCCGTAATTCCCCCGTTGGAACGGCCGCCCGTTATGGTGGGGGCAAGGTTAGCGCAGTTATAGAAGCTGCTGCCGGAGGAAGCGCCCGCGATTCCTCCGCTGGAGGCGCCGTTGGTGGCGCTGGATTTGATGTTCATCTCATTCCAGCAGTTTTTGAATGTTGAGTCGTAAGTCCGGGCGGCAATGCCGCCGTAGTAATTACCCGGGCCCCCACTTCTCGTCGAATTTTTAATGGTACCGGAGGAACGAACGGATATAAATTTCGCTTCACTGGCAAGGCCCGCAATACCGCCTGCGGCGTTTTTTTCGCCGACCGCCAGAATGTTGTTTTCTCCGCTGCAGTTATTGAATTCCGCGCGCCAGACCCTGCCGGCAAAAATACCGGCATATACACTGTCGCTGGCATTGGGTTTGATACAGCTGTTTTTGATCGTAAGGTTCTTAATCCAGCCGCCGCTGTCTAAAAGGCTCACAAATCCCATATCCTCGTCGCTGCCCGTAATATACATTCCGGAGATGGAGTGCCCGTTGCCGTCAATATGCCAGGCGCCTCTTCCCAGAGGGGTCCACGCCACGGGGGTTGATGTTTCCGTAGCGCCGGTTGCGGTAAAGTTGCCGCTTTCATCAAACGTGCCGTCGTTCATAACTATGTCCGCCGTAAGCTTAACATAGCAGGATTTGTTATCCTGCGAATACAGCAGCTTAAGCTGAGAAGCGTTTGAAACAAGGTAAGGATCCTCGCTTGTTCCCGAGCCCCCGGCAAATGCCGTGGCCACGCTGCCGTCCCAGCTTTCCGCCAGCGCAGGCAGGCTCACCAAAGAAAGCGCGATTATGAGCGCAATCAATAGAGGAAAAAGATTATTAACTTTTCGTTTCATAAAAACGCGTGCCTCCGGAAGTGTATTTTGGCTTACCATTCTCATCTTACACTATAAATTCGGTTTGCGCAACACAATTCTCGCAAAAGCTTAGACAAAGTGGGTATTTTTGACGAAAAAAGTGGATTTTGAACTAATTTCGGGCTTGGTAAAGTAAGTTGGGGTGGAGGGTAGGAGCAGGCAAAGCGCTTTTCTTGAACTCCCTCCGTCTGCTCGCTTCGCGAAATCCACCTTCCCCCCCACGCCAAAAGACCGCCTGGCGGCGGTCTTTCGGGAAAGGAGATAGTATATGGGGGTGCGGTGAATTACGTTTTTGTTGTGGGAGCAAATACGTGAAGGGTTCGGTACCGCTTACTCCCTGTTCGCTATCATGTCCTTTGTTTTCATCAGGCGCGTAAGGTTCGCGCGCTCGTTTTCCTCAAGCTTCATGGTTATTTCGTGAATAGCCTCGTCAAACTGGGGAATCATAACATACTCAAGCGCGTTTACGCGGCGGCGGGTCTTTTCTATTTCGTCGGCAAGGCGGTTGCATATTTTCTCAACCTCGGCAAGCTCTATCAAAAGCGGCAGCAGCTCGCTGAACTGCTTAACCGCGCCGTCAAGCTCGGCGCCGGTTGTGGCTATGCCGTAGGGGAGCTCTATCGCGTCGCTTGACGACACAAGCTCAAGCTTGGGCGTTTGCACGCCAAGCACCTGCTGAGTGCCCACGTTTATTTTAACGGGGCGGGCGGGATAGCAAAGGGCCTCCTCTATATCCTCGCCGCTCATGCCGGCCCTGGCCAGAACAAAGCTCTGCATAGCGTCCGCAAGCTTTTTCTCAACCTGTTCCCTCAGTTCCTTATTCCTTCGAACATATATTATGAAGCGGCGCACCATTTCGTCGCGCTTATCCTTCATAAGCTTATGCCCGCGCACGGCAACGGCTTTTTTCTTTTTTAAGTTGGAAAGCTCCATCCTTGTGGGCTTTACCTGCAATGAAGCCATATTTCGCCTCCTTTGCGTTTTTTAGGGCATTTATTCTTCCGCCTTGGGCAAATACTTATCCAGATATTCGTCCCTTATGCGCTTAAGCTCCGCGCGCGGCAGTATGGAAAGCAGCTCCCAGCCTATGTTCAGCGTTTCCTCTATGGGGCGATTTGTATAGTAGCCCTGAGAAACATACTTTTCCTCGAAAGCGTCCGCGAATTTGGCATAAAGCTTATCCGTATCGGAAAGGGCGGCGTCGCCCAGTATAACCGCAAGCTCCTTCGCGTCCTTGCCGCGGGAATAGGCGGCGAAGAGCTGGTTCATTGTGTCCGCGTGATCCTCGCGCGTTTTGCCCTTGCCTATGCCCTTATCCTTAAGGCGGCTCAGTGACGGCAAAACGTTTATTGGCGGGGTTATGCCGCGGCGATGAAGCTCACGCGAAAGTATTATCTGCCCCTCTGTTATATATCCGGTAAGGTCGGGTATGGGGTGGGTAATATCATCCTCCGGCATGGACAGAATGGGAATCATTGTAATTGAGCCCTTGCTGCCCTTTATCCTGCCCGCGCGCTCATACATGGTGGCAAGGTCGGTATAAAGATAACCGGGGTAACCTCTGCGGCCCGGAACCTCCTTACGGGCGGCGGAAACCTCTCGCAGGGCCTCGGCGTAGTTCGTGATATCAGTAATAATTACAAGCACGTGCATGCCAAGGTCATACGCCAGATACTCGGCCGCGGTTATGGCCATACGCGGCGTTGCTATACGCTCTATGGCGGGGTCGTTGGCAAGGTTTACGAACGTTACGGTTCTTTCTATCGCGCCGGTAGCGCGGAAGTCGCTTATAAAGAAGTCCGCCTCCTCAAACGTTATGCCTACGGCGGCGAACACAACGGCGAAGCTTTCGTCCGCGCCGAGAACCTTTGCCTGCCTTGCTATCTGCGCGGCAAGCTGAGCGTGCGGAAGGCCGCTGCCGGAGAACACCGGGAGCTTCTGGCCCCTTACCAGGGTATTAAGGCCGTCTATCGCGCTTATGCCGGTTTGTATGAATTCGGAAGGGTAGTCCCTTGCCGCCGGGTTAATGGGGGCGCCGTTTATATCCATGCGCTTTTCGGCTATAAGGGGTTCGCCGTCGTCCTTGGGCCTGCCCATGCCGTCAAAAACTCTGCCCAGCATATCGGGCGCGACGGCAAGCTCTATGCTGTGGCCCAAAAAGCGCGCCTTGGAATCGCTTATCCTAAGGCCCTGAGAGCCTTCAAAAAGCTGCAGAAGCGCCTTGTCCTGATTTATCTCCAGCACTCTGCCGCGGCGTATTTCGCCGTTTGCCTGCTCTATTTCAACAAGCTCGTCGTACTTAACGCCCTCTACGCCCTCTACCATCATCAGCGGGCCTACAACCTCTTTTATGGTGCGGTATTCCTTAAGCATTTTCGCTGCCTCCCTCCGTAAGCGCCCTTATTTCGTTGGCAAGCCGCGCGTTTATATCGCTGCAGCGCGCCTCAGCCTCGCTTTCGGGAACGTATTTGAACCTGCCTATGTCTTCCCTTACGCCAAGGGATACTATTTTATTAAAGCTTGCCCCGTTTTCAAGCGCCTGCTTGCCCAAATCGTAGTAGGCAAGAATTGTTTTAAGCAGCATGCACTGCTTTTCGGGGCTTGTGTATGTATCCACCTCGTGGAACGCGTTCTGGTGCAGATAGTCCTCCCTTATGCTCCTTGCGGCCTCAAGCGTAAGGCGGTCGGTAAAGCTGAGCGCGTCTATACCGACAAGGCGAACTATTTCCTCAAGCTCGCTCTCCTCCTGAAGAATGGTCATTGTGCGCTGAACCATGTCGGCCCAGTTTTCGCTGACGTTTTTGTTAAACCAGCCCTCAAGCCTGTCAAGATACAGTGAATAGCTCTGCAGCCAGTCTATTGCCGGGAAGTGGCGGGCGTAAGCCAGCTTGCTCGAAAGGCCCCAATAAACCTTTACTATTCTGAGCGTTGCCTGCGATACCGGCTCGCTTATATCACCGCCCGGGGGTGAAACGGCGCCTATGGCCGTAACCGCGCCTGTGCGGCCCTCTTTACCCAGGGCCTTAACGCAGCCCGCGCGCTCGTAAAACTCCGCAAGTCGGCTGGAAAGGTAGGCGGGGTAGCCCTCCTCACCGGGCATCTCCTCAAGGCGGCCGCTCATTTCTCTAAGCGCCTCTGCCCAGCGGCTGGTGGAATCCGCCATTATGGCTACCTTGTAGCCCATGTCCCTGAAATATTCGGCTATTGTAATGCCGGTATAAATGCTTGCCTCGCGCGCCGCGACGGGCATATCCGACGTGTTCGCAATAAGCACCGTGCGCTTCATAAGGCTAAGCCCCGTGCGGGGGTCCTTAAGCTCCGGGAACTCCATAAGCACGTCCGTCATCTCGTTTCCGCGCTCGCCGCAGCCAACGTATACTATAATGTCCGCGTCCGCCCACTTTGCAAGCTGGTGCTGAACAACGGTTTTGCCGCTGCCGAAGGGGCCGGGAACCGCCGCCACGCCGCCCTTTGCCACGGGGAACAGAGTGTCTATAACCCTTTGGCCGGTAATCATGGGCTCTGTGGGGGCCAGCTTTTCTTTGTAGGGCCTGCCGCGCCTTACGGGCCAGCGCTGCAGCATGGGCAGCTCTGTTTCGCCCTTTTCGGTTGAAAGCTTCGCTATCGGCTCAAGCACGTTCGCCTTGCCGGAATAAATCCAGCTTACCTTGCCGCTTACTCCCGGGGGAACCATAATCTTGTGCAGAACCGCTTCCGTTTCGCGCACGGTGCCAAGCACGTCGCCCGCGCTAACCTCGTCGCCAACATTCGCCACGGGCTCAAAATCCCAAAGCTTTTCGTGGTCAATCGCGTTTACGGTTATGCCGCGGTTAATTCTGTCTCCCGCAAGGTCGCGTATAACGTTAAGCGGGCGCTGTATGCCGTCGTAAATGGACTCTATAAGTCCCGGCGCGAGCTCAACGCTAAGCGGGGCGCCGGTGCTCTCAACCGGCTCGCCGGGGCCTATGCCGCCCGTTTCTTCATATACCTGTATGCTGGCGCGGTCGGAGCGCAGCTCTATAACCTCGCCTATAAGCTTTTTTTCACTAACGCGCACCACGTCGTACATCTGTACGTCCGCCATGCCGTCGGCCACTATAAGGGGGCCGGATACCTTTACTATGGTGCCTTTTACTGCCATTTGCCGCTCCTTATCAATTAAATAATATGTCCGCGCCTATCGCCTTTTCAACGTTGCTCTTAATCTGAGCCATGGCGATGCCGCTGCTGCCGTGCGAATCGGGTATTGGAATTATCGCGGGAACGTCCTCGCGCCTATATTGCTTAACGGTTTCCGCGCAGGCCTCAAAAAGCGGCTCGGTCATGAATATAACCTTTGTTCCCGCCTTGGCGAGCGCGTGTATGCGGCGGCTTGCCGCGTCCGCGTTTGTTTCGGCATATACGGATATGCCCGCGGCTTTGGCGAGAAGCACGCTGTCCCTATCGCCTATCATGGCTATTTCGCCGAACTCATTCGCCATAAATTACCCGCATCCTTTCAGCTATAGTTTCCGCGCCGAGCTTGTTCCTTAAGCAGGTCATAACAATTCTTACAACCCTTGTTTCCTGCCTTTTCGCAAGAAGAAAGCCTATTACCGGGGCGATTGTGTCTATATCGTTCTTCCCCCGGGAGGCCAGGCGCATAAGCGCGTTATCCCTTGCGCGCTCAATCGCGGCCGCGCTCTTTGTTTCCGCGTAAACGGTAAGCGCCTTTTTCATTTCCTCCTTAAACTCGCCCGCGGCTATATCCTTACCGAAGCCGTCCGTGCGGGAGGAAAAAGCCTTAAGCAGCGCGGAGTGCGGAATATCGCCGCCCGTGAGCAGCAGTGCCTTAAGCCGCTCCTCATCGGCATTAAGATCAGCCATGCGCGCCATGGCTATAATGTTGTCAAAATCGCACACGGCCCTGAAGTAGGTTTTTATGAATTTGTCCCCTTTTTCAAGCGCGTGGTCAACATATCCCTGGTCTATTATCGTGCTGAGCCTTGCGGGGTTTATGTCCCCCTTGTCGCACATTTCCTCCGCCGCGTTCATTGCCGCGGCTATTTTTTCGGGCAGTGCGGAATAATTCTTCAGCTCAACCATCTTTTTAAGCTCGCCCGGGTCATACACGCCGCCGAACGCGTAAATGCCGGAATCCTTCGCGCCCGTAAGCCGCTGCTTTATGAAAAGCTTAAGGTTTGAAACATCCGCCCTTAAAAAGAATATGTCCGTAAGGGTGGGTTTGGTAGTAACCTCCTTTACCAGCTCATACGCGCTTTTAAGCTCGTTTTCGCAAAGGGTTTCGCTGTCAAGCTCCTCGGTTTCGGCATTGGCCCCGCCGTAGCCCAGTTCCGTAAGCGTTCGCCAGGCCTCCTCGGCCGTGCCCTCGCTCATGCGTTTTATCGTTTCGCGGTCCAAAAGGGTTCGCTCGCGCGAGCGTATGCGCGAAACGGCGTATACCGCGCTGTTCTGTGGCATATTTACCGCCTTCCTTTCAAACCGAATCAGTTAAACAATATCTTCGCCGCGTTGCTTTCCTCCTCCGCGCGCACCCTTGTGAGCAGGGCGGAAAAGGAGCAGTTCTTTTCGTATGCCTTGGCCTTAAGTATAAAGCCCGCCTCTATGCCGTCGTCCGGCTCCGCCACGGTTAAAGCCTGCTTCCCGTTGGCCAAAAGGTCTTTATTCACGCTTTCTGCCGCTATCTTAACCGCGTCAAGATCCGCCCTTGAGGGGATTACGGTTTCGCCGCCCTCGGCCTCCGCTTTGATAAGCCGTTCTATAAGGGCGGTGCGTTTTTCGCCGGTGGTGGCGATCATGCGGGAATAGGCAAGCTCAAAGGCCCGGTCAAGAAGCTCTCTTTTTGCCTTAAGCGTGTTCTTCCTGGCGGCAAGCGCCGCGTTGGTGCGGCTTTTTTCAAGCGTATCCGCCCGGATTGTCTCGGCCTTTTTCTCGGCCTCCTCAAGCAGGGCTTGGCAGGTTTTTTCGGAGGAAAGCTTTATTTTTTCGGCCTCCGCGTTGGCCTCGGCCATCAGCCTTTCGCCCTCCTTGTCGGCATCCGCCAATATGCGGGAGAGCAAAGCCTCGGCTCCCTGATTAGTGTTAGTCATATCAAGTCCTCCTCACGCAAATTATTACGCGAAGAGCACCAGGAAAACGCTCACTATAAGCGAAAGCAGAGCGTAGGTTTCAACCATCAGCGCGAGCATCATGCCGTTGCCGAAGCCGTCCGCGCGCTTTGCGAGCATCTGTATGCCGCTTACCGAAACATTGCCCTGGTGAATGGCGCTTATAAGGCCGCCCACGCCTACGGGCAGGCCCGCTATGAAATAGGAAAGGCCCTTCTGAAGGGTTATGCCCTCAGTGCTGCCGCCGAGTATGCCGGAGAATATAAGAATAAGTATGGCTACCGCGAAGCCGTATATACCCTGGGAACCGGGCAGAAGCTGAAGCACCAGGCAGTTACCGAAGCGCTCGGGCTGCTCGGCTATAACGCCCGCCGCCGCCTGGCCGGCCTTGCCTACGCCTATCATGGAGCCTATGCCCGCGAGTATTGCCGCAATGAATACGCCAAGCGCGGTAAACAGTATGCCTACCTGGTTTTCGCTCAGGTTAGAAAAAATGCTCGCGTTAGCTGCTATGCTTTCCATCTCAAAAAGTAGGGTTTCCATTGTGTTCTTTTCTCCTTTAATAATAATTAAATATGATTTTTATATTTGCCCGCTTTATTCGCGGGGGAAACGAATGTTACTTTGCGGTGTCCGTAATGTTTACGGTTTGGGTGTTCATGCCGAGCGGCTTGAACTTAACCCCGTCCGCCTCATAGAACTTTCCGAAGAACTCTATAAACTGAAGCCTTGCCGTGTGCGCGAACGCGCCCAGCGTGTTTATAAACAAGCTGAACAGGTGAAGCACTATCAAAAGCGCCGCCGCGAACACAAAGCCGAGTATAATGCCTATTACCCCAAGGCCGCCGAACGCATCGTTCACCATGCTGCCTATAAGGTTGAATACCATGCCCATCGCGCCGGACACAAGGCCCAGGGCGAATATTCTTACGTATGAAAGAATATCGCTTAAATATCCGGTAATTCCGTAAAGCGCGCTAAGGCCCTTGCCCAGGCGAATTATGGGATTCTTTACCGAGCGGCCGGAGAACAGCAGCAGCATGCCGCCGCCCAAGGCTATAAGCACTATCGCAACCGTTTTTATGGCCGGCGCCGCGAACAGCAGCACAAGGCCCGTTAAAAGCAGCATCCAGCTAAGCTGATCGAATATGGCGGACTGCGGGTCGCCGTCACGGAAGCACATATACATTTTCACTATAATGCCCGTGTACATATGAACAAGGCCGAGTCCGCAGCTTAAAAGCATCATTTCCATAACGTCCGTCATGGGGTCGAACAGCAGCGGGAAAATCGTTGTGCCGAAAAGGTCGTTCCACTCAACGCCGAAGAACGTGCCTATAAACGGGGCGCAAAGCATTGTTGAAAGCCCGCCGTAGGTTATAACCTTTACAAGCTTCGCCGTGTCTCCCTTTGGCTTTAAGAACTTTGTGAAAAGCGTTCCGCCTATCAAAAGCAGAAGACCGTAGCCAAAGTCCGAAAGCATCATGCCGAAAAACAAAAAGTAGAACGGAGCCATTACCGCCGCCGCGTCAATTCCCCTGTATGAGGGAAGGGCGTACATTTCGGTTATAGCCTCAAAGGGCTCTATAAACTTTTTGTTCTTTGTGGCTATGGGCGGGTTCTCATCGTCCGTGGGATCGCGCGATTCTATATAGAACGCGTCCGTAACCGACGATACGGCAAGCTCTATTTGGTCCATCCTGTCGGCCCTTGCCCAGCCTTCAAGCACGTATACGCTTTCGCGCTTTGTCAGCGCGGCGTCGCCCTCCGCGCGCTGAATTTCTATCGCCGCCGCGTCGTAAGCCATGTCCAGCTCACCGCGCTTCTTCGCGGCCTCGGCAAGTTCCGCCGAGATTTCGTTTATTCTCGCGCTTGTCTCATTAAGCTTTTCTTCGCTTTTTGCTATGTTCTCGCTCGCGGTGCCCGAAAGCTTAGCGGGGATAAACTCATTGAAGCCCGCTTCTTTTATAAAGCGCAGAACCTCGTCCTTATGCTCCCTTTCGCACGCTATCAATACGGCCGATACGCTCTCTCCGGGGTAAATCTCCGTGCCAATATTTACATTGAGCTTACTTTGGCAGCCGTTCACAGCCTCCATGGCCTTTGCGTCCGCCGTACCCAGAACGCAGCAAATGTGCTTGGTGTCCTTTATCTCATCAAGCGGGGTTAAAAGCTCCCTGAACGGCTCAAGCTGAGCGATAAGGCTTTTCAGCCTTTCGGCCTCCGCGCGGGCCTCGCTAAGCTCCGCCTCAAGCCGCTCCGTCCTTTCGCAAAGCTCGTCCGCCTCGGGCGCCGCCGCCTCCAGCTCCGCCTCGCTGCACTGCGGGGTGGGGGAGAGCATTTGCTTTTTAGCGTATGGCTTAAGCGCGCGGCGCGCGGCGTTCAGCCTTTCGGAGCGCTGGGTAAGCAGCTTCAGCTTTTCGCCGCTTTCCGTTTCGCCCTCGGATATAAGCTGCACGGCGTTCAGCCTTTGCAGCGCCTTAAGGGTACTTTCCCTGTCGCACGAAAGGCCTATGAGCGTAATACGCTTCATCGGTACTATCATGCAAGCCCCGCCTTTCCGGCTATGTATTCCGCGGCGGCGTCAAGCTTCCCTGCCGCTGAGGCCTTAAGCTCGTCGTCCTTCCGGGCGCTCTCGGCTACCGTGGAATCAAAAAGCCCTTCGCCTTCCCTTTCGGCCGAGCTTTGAGCGGCGGCAAGCTTTTCGCGAATATTCACACGCGTGCTTTCCTCACTCCGTTCGGCCTCGGTTCGGGCAGAATCAATGCATTCCCGCGCCTTTTCGGCGGCAAGCCTCTTTGCCTGAGCAGCCTGCTGCTCCGCCGCGGTTATGCGCTCCATCATCGTTGCCAAAGCTTAAAAACCTCCTTTTGCCTATAGCTACAGCAATGCTACGGGCACTGTATAAATTTGTTATTTTTTCCGCAAAAGCGGCCTATAACCCGAATAAAATTATGTTACAAAAATATCTTTTTGAATGCCGAATATTTAGATAAAATTTGATTTGATTATAAAACAAACTTCACCCGTTTGGCAATAGGGTGAAGAATAAATTAGAGAAACATGGGTGGATAAAAGTGGTGGTTGGGGGGAAGAGGTGTGCATTATTATAC
>CAVIJJ010000034.1:0-12610 GCA_963643205.1 bacterium
ACTTTTTGAGCCTTGATCCCCCTCGTGGCAACGATTTGGCAACATAATTTCATTATTCACAAAAAAGAGCTATCTGATTTCAAATGAAGTCAGGTAGCTCTTTTCTTTTATTTGTCGTTATTGTCGGTCAAAGCTTCGACGAGCATATCACTCAGTCCCTGGGACGGCGTGACCTTGTGCCACCGGCCGGAGGTGTCAAACTTGGGACATTGACTCGGATATACTCCGAAAAATGTGGCGTATGCTGACACGCTAATCGGGTGTTTTCATTGATAAAGCTCCCAATTTTCTGCAGTATGCGAAAAAGTGGGGCAATCAGAACTTGATCATAACCTTCAGGGATTCAGAAGAAGTGCCTGCCTTGATGATGGCCTCTTCCAGCTGCTCCAGAGGATATTCATGTGTGATCAGCGTTTCCAGCGCGAATTTGCCGGACTCCATTATCTCCATCGCCAGACGGACGGACTCGTCGGTATAGCCGCCGCTTCCCTGAATACGCTGAGACGCGTACATAAGGAACTGCGGATTGAACGTCATAGGCTTGGTGTGAGTGCCAACGATTGTATATACCGCATTCAGCTTGGCATACTTCTGGAAGTCCAGAAATGCATCTTCCGAGGCGGTCGCATCGACGAAAATATCGGCGTTGAATGTCTGTCCCATAATGCCGTACCCGGTTCCGAATACGTCAAGTGCGGTCTGGTGAAAATCCTGCTGAACCGGGCTGCATGTGTCAAAGCCAAGCTTTTGGGCAAGCTCAAGCCGGTATGTCGAACGGTTGACCAGCATGACCTTATCGCAGCCAAGATACTTGAGAGTGATAGCGGCAGCCATTCCGATAACGCCTGCGCCGTATACGACCGCGTTCTGCCCCTTTTCCGGTCTGGAAAGCATAGCGGCACGAGCGCCGACCGCAAACGGTTCAAGCATCGCGGCAACAGGGTTCGATATGGAGTCTGCGACCTTGTACACGCTGTGGTTCAGGCGGCAGTTGGGAATAAGGACATACTCCGAGAATCCGCCTACGGAACCCGATCGCTTCGTGTCGTCTTTAGCATAGAGCGGATACGGAAAAACACGCTCGCCCACGCTGATACCCTCGACATCTTTTCCGACCTCGACCACTTCACTGACCATTTCATGACCGAATTCCATACCGGGATAGAGCCGCATGAAATCGCCGCTGGTCTTGTAAGCAGCGATATCCGAACCGCATATGCCGGAATAGAGATTTTTTACAATGATATCTTTGTCTCCACAGACCGGCATGGGAAGCTCATGCATTTCAATATGTTTTGCGCCTTGGTAGATAAAACCTTTCATAGAATCCTCGCTTTATAAAAAAGTAGTATTTATATCCCCCTCTCCAGGGGTATGCCACACTGTAGAGAATGCCGCGGATTGGTTTAATTTTCCTACCACCGGATGATTTAACGGAAGCTCCAGCCGCAGCCCTTTACAGTATTGTTAATTAGTTAGATACCGCCGGACGGTTTACGTAAAACGAAGTTACAATAATAAAATGTTCAGTGGATGCAGCATGATCACACAATATGCAGCGTTGGATATAAACGCTATGCTTCTACCGCTTTTTCCAAGATAACTATACGTGACGAGTGGCAAAGTGTGTACCCGCCGAAAAAACGGGAAAACAAAAAAGCTCCCCCGTAAATTAGCGGGGGGAGCAAGAAAATGCGAGAAATATTTTTCTAGAGGATGTTCTCCACATTTTTGAACTCTGTCTGCAGAAAACCCGCGGACGGAGGATTTTCCTCTGCCCAGCGGTCTGTTTCCGTCGGTGAGGTTGTCATATCTTTTTGAATACGGTAGGCGTTTTCAATCAGATACAGCTCCGTACGCAGCTTAGGATCATCAAGGTCTGCCTGCAGAATGGACTTAATCCGTTCCAGTCGTTCGATCAGTGTGCTACGGTGGATATAGAGTGCCTTGGCAGTTTGCGAAATGTTGCGTTCATTTTCCAGATACACATGCAGCGTTTCAACATAGTCGACCTGTGCTGTCTTGTTGAATTCCACCAGCTTATGAAATCCGATACAGTCGATAAGCGAAGCCGGAAACTCTCCGAGAGCATTCAATACCATATATGTGAACATATAGTCCCGGAAGGAAAATATTCTTTCATTCGGATGGTTGGCAAGACCGAATTCCAGCGCAATGGAAGCCTGACGGTAGAAATAGCGAATTTGCCCGCTTTTTTCAAGTGAGTAGGCATTACTGATGCCGACAGTCAAGTCCATTTTACGGAGAAATTCGGCAAATTGCTGTGTTCGGAAATTACCTTCTCCGCTGGGCATAAATGCTACAATAGAGGATTCATATTCAAAGACTACACTGCCGGCGAAGGTGTTCTCCAACTGCTCTTTGAAATATTCGATTGGCACCTTTTTTCGCGCACGATTGCCGCGAATGATTTTCGCACAGTGAAAATAGCTTCGGGATGACTGTGCCAGAATTGTCTGTCGGTCCACATTCGTGAGGGGATTTCCATCCAGCAAAGCGCGGTATATTCGTTCCGCACTGCGAAATTCACCGGATGTCAATGTTTTCCAGCGGGCCACAGTTTTTTCCACGATTTCGGCAAAGTGCTGACAGAGAGCGCCGTCTCCGGTTCGAAAAGGTCTCTTGATAAAAGCAATCTTCAAGTTTCCTATATAGTTATTATCCCTGAACAGGTTGATGCTGTAATGCGTTTTTCCGTCGTATACGATAAGGAAGGGTTCCCGTTTTGACATATCGTATGTTGTTTGACGGAAACTTTCGGAAATATACTGCTTTTGAAACAGATTATTCTCATCCGGACGTATGAGATTCATATCATCCCTTTGATCAATAATGCTGCTGTATGCCAAATAGCGAAAATCTGCGTCAATGACAACAATCGGATTTTCAAAAATCGGGTAGCTTATCTCAATGAGACGGTTCAAATCAGCGGATGTCATAAGGACGTTCCACATTTCCCGGTCCCATTCATCAAAGCGGTTGAATATGCGCTGCACGGCGTTGCAAACGGAAACAAGATCCCCACCTTCGACCACAAGGCATGGGCATGTCCCGCTGAGATATACTACCGGCGCCGCAGCGCCGACACAAATAACAACGGCTCCGTCACGAAAAATCGGGTTGGGTGGAAGTGACTCAGCCGGCGCAATGGTGAGAGAGTTTTCCTCAAACTCTCTTCCTTTACCCGGATATAGGATCGGCCTGTCAAGGTTTAAGTGTTTGACATGGCGCCCGTATTTCCGCACATTAAAAGTGTCGGATAATGAATCGAAAATTATGTCTGCATTCAGCTTCAAGCCAGTCACTCCTCTCTATTCCTCCCTAAGGGTCATTATAGTGAAATTCGCCACAAATATCAATGTCTGTTACTGCGTCTTACCGCAATTCGTCATTTCGCTCAAAAGATGCCCCGTATATATACGAATTTTACCCGTCAAAAACATCGGGCAATATTCTGCTCGACACAATAAAAACAACGGAGAAAAAATGCGGGAATTGAAAACTGCAGCACAAGCCGGCCGGCTTATATGGAAAAAGTCCGTTTCTCCGGCGCTCCTCATTGCCGATAGAACAGCCGATGCGGAGATGTGCTTTCCCGCCACTTTCGCAAACTTCCAGACCGTAACGCTCTTCCGGCGTGAGCAGTGTGTGCATCAGCCGGATATATGTTATAACACTTCAGCCGTTGATAAAGCCGGTCAAGGGCAGGCATAGTCGACATGCGCGGTACGCGCATTTACAAATCCGCATTGATTTTATATAATACTTTCGGTAAACACAAGCAAATTATGCTTATGATAGACCGGTAGCTTTGTTCTCCGCTGACCTTGGTGGCGGCAATACCTATTATTGTTATCCGGTGGAGTATGCCGTTACCAACGGCGTTTATATAATCGAGGCAACAGAGCGCACCGGCAAAGCATTCGCTGTGGAGCGGCAATTTCGCCAAGATACGGCTGCGGTAAAGCATTTTGACAAAGCCGTGGATTAATGCCGGGGCGGAGCCTTGGTTTATTTAATTAGGAGATCTTCTGTGAGCAGAAAAAAGCCAAACAAGTTCATTATAGCCGCGGCTGTTTTTGCCGGCATATTGCTTATTTTAATATCTGCGTTCGTGTGGCAGACAAATTACGCGAAAACCGAGATTTTAACCCACCCGGCAAGCGACGGCACACACAAGCTGATTATATACATGATAGGTAATCCGGATTGGCCCTTCGGCTCTACGCATTGCCGCTTTGATTTATTCGAAGGCAACAAAAGGATTATCAAATACTCCTTTAATATAGCCGACGACGGAGCAAACGCCGATGACGACAATTTTAAGATTACTGAGGGCAGCGGCGGTATAACCGTTGCTGTATACGGATCGGAACAGGGTACTGAAACATACATATTGAATTATGACGGAACGGTAACCAAATAAGTGGATTGGCGCTGAACAGAGCCAAATGTGTTTTATATCGGAGATAAGAGTTATGACAAAATATGAGTACGGCGACACACAGGCGAAAACCGTTTTGATTCAAATGGTGGATGACCACGACTTGGCGGAAATTGAAACGGAATTCAATGAGATAAAAAAGCGTACAAAAGCTGAATTTTCGCTTGTTGCCATAAAGGTTGACGATTGGAACAGGGATTTATCGCCATGGCCCGCGCCCGCAGTATTCGGCAACGAAGCCTTTGGCAACGGAGCCGAGAGTACTTTAAGCCGCGTACTGGAGCTTTGCCAAGATAAAAGCAGACAATACTGCATAGGCGGCTACTCGCTCGCGGGTCTGTTCGCGCTGTGGGCAGCGTATCAAACCGACGTATTCTCAGGCGTTGCGGCGGCATCACCATCGGCATGGTTTCCCGGCTTCACCCAATATATGAGCGAGCACGACATAAAATGCGGCGCTGTTTACCTAAGCCTTGGCAACAAAGAGGCAAAAACAAGGAACCCGGTTATGGCGCAGGTAGCCGACCGCATTACACAATGCCAAGAGATACTTACCGATAAAGAAATTCCCTGCACGCTTGAATGGAATGAAGGAAATCACTTCAGGGAACCGGGACTCAGGACGGCAAAAGCGTTCGCGTGGGTAATGAACAAAATAAAATGAGGACAGCAGCACTGTCCTCTTCCCCTCTATTTCCCATTTTCCTTTACCACCACGCATTTGTCTATACCGTAGTATTCAAGGCAGGCGATGGCGGCGGCATCTATGCGCTCCCCCATTACAACAATCGGTATCGCCGGAGGGCAACCGATTGCGGCAGCGGCGGAAATACGGCCCGGGCAATCGCTTACGGGCACCGACTCCGCATCCGCAAGCAAAGCTTTACGCGGTGATAAAGCCTGTTCCGGGCGCGGCATTGCAGGCGGGCACGCAAGGATGGGCGCGCGCCGCGGCATGGAACAAAGAACGCGCGAAAGAATTGAAAGCTCCCCTTCGCTATGCATTGGGGAAAGCATAAGCACAACATAGTCCGGATCGTAAAATTCCGGATAGATGTTCGCCGCTTCAAGTACTGCGGCTATATCCTGCCCCGTATATCCAAACGATTTCGGTTTTAATGTAAGCTTTAAAACTTCGCTGCCGGAAAGTTCAAAGCCATGCTCCGCTATCTGCGCTTTAAGCGACTCCGCGCGCGGTATAAACGCGCTGAGCTTATTTCTGAACTCATCCGCCATGTCATTCGCGGCATCGAGAGACTGCAAAATAAGATAGGATGGGCTGCTTGAACCGAATATTGAAAAGCCGGCTTTTGCGCGCGCCGCAAGCACCTTTGGCGCTGAATTGGAAACATGAAGATATGCTCCGCCCGTTATAACCCCAAGCGTTTTATGCGCCGAATCGCAGCACATATCCGCGCCAAGATCCATCGGGTGCTGCGATTTGGGTAAGAATTTAAGATAGGCACCGTGAGCATTGTCCACGCAAAGCAACGCCCCGTTTTCATGGCAAACAGCGGCAATAGCTGCTATGTCCTGCATGTTTCCAAGGTAATCGGGGCTTGTTATATACACTGCCGTTATGCGGCCGCTATTTTCTTCAAGCTTAGATGATACCTGCTCCTTAGTTATACCGCAGGCAATGTAATTATGCTCATCCGCAGGATACAGCCATTCTATTTCAACATCAAGCAAAGCGCAGGCATTTACAAACGCCTTATGCGCGTTTCGTCCGGCCAATACAACGGGCCTTTCGCCGCGCTCCGCCGCGTATAAACAAACAAGGTAAAGCATTACCTGAATGCTAAGCGTTGATCCGCCGCAGGAATAAAACGTACCGGCGCCAAAGATTCTCCCCGCTTCAGATTCGCTTTGGGCAATTATACCATCCGGTGCCATAAGGTCATCCGCGCCGTCTATCTCCGTAAGGTCATACTTTTCAAAGCCGAGCACGTTTTTCCCCTTATGCCCCGGCATGTGCATGCGCACCGGTGATGAGGCTATATATTTATTTACGAAGTCGCATATAGGCGCGCTCATTCTTCGTTACCGAGCTCACGCGCGGCGGCAACCATTATGGCGCACTCCATGCGCTTTTTGAAAAGCTCACAGCCCGCTTTATACACCCCGCGCACGGACCCCGTTGCGTGGTAAGCGTTTGCCGCGCAGCCGCCGGAGCAATACAGACGAGCCCAGCAATCGCGGCAATCCTCGCGCGCGTATACATTGCAGGAGGCAAACTCGTTTTGAATGGCATGGTTGCTTACGCCGTTCCATATATCGCCAAGCTTAAACTTTTCATCACCCACAAACTGATGGCAGGGATACAGATCTCCCCACGGCGTAACGGCCATATATTCCGTGCCGGAACCGCAGCCCGATATGCGCTTATAAATGCACGGGCCTCCCTTAAGGTCTATCATATAATGATAGAATGTGAAGGGTTTGCCCTCCGCATCGCGCTTAAGCATAAGCTCCGCCAGCTTTTCATATTGATCCATTACAATGGCTCTATCCTCCGCGGTAAGGGCGGAAGGATCGTCCGGCGCGGTTACAACCGGCTCCATGCTCAGCTCATTAAAGCCAAGATCAAGCATAGTGCGGATATCCTCAAGGAAATCAGGATTGGCGTGGGTAAAGGTGCCGCGCATATAATAGTTTTTGCCTCCGCGGGCATTTACCAGGCGCTGAAATTTGGGAACTATCTTTTCCCAGCTGCCATGCCCGGCGTAATCAACGCGGAAACGGTCGTGTATTTCCTTGCGCCCATCAAGGCTAAGCACAACATTGCTCATCTCTTTATTGGCAAAGTCTATAACATCGTCGTCTATAAGCATGCCGTTTGTTGTGAGCGTAAAGCGGAAGTTTTTGTTTTTCTCTTTTTCTATGCCGCGAGCGTACGCCACAAGCTGCTTAACAACATCAAAATTCATCAGCGGTTCACCGCCGAAAAAGTCCACCTCAAGATTGTGCCTTGTGCCGGAGTTTTCAATAAGAAAATCAAGCGCGCGTTTGCCGACCTCGTAGCTCATTATAGCCCGCTCGCCATGGTATTTTCCCTGACTTGCAAAGCAGTATGAGCAATTAAGGTTGCATGTATGCGCAACGTGCAGGCAAAGTGCCTTTATTACGCCGGCGGTTTTGGCCTTAAGCGTACCGGCCATCGGCTCAAAAGTATCGGGCGCGAAAAGTTCACCCTCTTCTTTAAGCATGGCTATTTGATCATAGCACTCCGCGATATCCTCGCTGTTTTCATTGGGATATTTTGCGGCAATTTCGGCTATAACGGCATCCTTGTCCGCAGATTCAAAAGCGGCAATCATATCGTAAGCAACGTCGTCCACCGCGTGAACCGCGCCAGAGCATACATCAAGAACTATATTGTAGCCGCCAAGTTTATATTGATGGATCATATTTTCCCTCCGTGCTAAAAATGCCGCCCGATATGGGCGGCATAGTTAGTTTCCTATACCCGGAATTACTTGGTCTTCTTGTTTTCGCAGACCTGGTTGGCAATACCACAGCTGGTCTTGCAAGCGGACTGGCAAGAAGTCTGGCATTCGCCGCAGCCGCCGTTTTTGGCGCTCTCGCAAAGATTACGGGTCTTAATGGTCTTAATATGCTTCATATATACCTCCGCGCATAACTATCTGGATACATTATAACGCCGGTATCGCATAATGTCAATTAAACACGATTTTATTTATCGGGTGGTTATTTCGGCATGCGCGGCAACAACGGTTTTGCCGGCCTCCACGGACTGCGTAAGCCAGACATTACCGCCTATTACGCAATTGTCGCCAATATAAACATCCCCGCCGAGTATTGTGGCACCCGCGTATATAACAACATTGTTGCCTATATTCGGATGGCGCTTTGTGCCCTTTACCAGCACTCCGCCGCTGCCGACCTCAAAGCTTCTCGCGCCCAATGTTACGCCCTGATAAAGCTTAACATGCTCGCCTATAACGGTGGTCTCCCCTATTACCACGCCCGTGCCGTGGTCAATAAAGAAATATCTGCCTATTGTCGCGCCCGGGTGTATGTCTATACCCGTAAGCGAGTGGGCATGCTCCGTCATCATGCGCGGCAGGAGCGGAACACCTAAAACATACAGTTCGTGAGCTATGCGGAACGTGCTTATCGCCTCAAACGCGGGATAGGCAAGCAGTATTTCCTCGCGGCTTTTGGCGGCAGGGTCGCCTTCGTAAGCGGCCTGAATATCCGTATTCAAAATTGTTCTTATGTCATTAAGGCGGGAGAAAAGGCTGTCCGCCACTTTTTCGCATTCCGCGCTCCCGCGGTATACGCTGCTGAGTATATCCATAAGCAGCGCGCGAAGGCGATACAGGCTGGCCTGTTCACGGAACTCGTCGGGGTTAACGGAAAATATTTCCGGAAACAGCACTATTCGTGACAACTCGATAAACTCCGCCATGTCGCTTTTAAGCGTTGCGTAAGATCCGGCACTCTGATACATATTACTCCTCGTCGCAGCTGAAAAGCTTGGTTGAAAGATATCTGTCGCCGGTATCGGGCATTAGAACAACTATCCGCTTGCCGGCGTTTTCTTCGCGCTTAGCAAGCTCAACCGCTGCCGCAAGCGCGGCGCCAGAGGATATGCCGACAAGTACGCCCTCTTTTTTGCCCATCATACGGCCATACTTAAAGGCATCCTCATCGGTTATGGTCATAATCTCATCATATATACCCGTATCGAGTATTTCAGGCACGAAGCCCGCGCCTATGCCCTGAATGCCGTGAGGACCTTTGCGCCCCTCGGAAAGCACGGGCGACGTTGCGGGCTCAACGGCAACAACCTTTATCGCGCTGTTCTGCTCCTTAAGATATTTGCCTGTTCCGGTTATGGTGCCGCCGGTACCTACGCCGGCAACGAATATATCAACCTTGCCATCGGTCGCGGAATAAATTTCGGGACCTGTTGTAGCGTAATGCGCGGCAACGTTAGCGGGGTTTACAAACTGGCCGGCTATAAAGCTGTTTGGTGTGCTCTTCGCAAGCTGCTCGGCAAGCTCGATAGCGCCGCTCATGCCCTTAGCGCCCGGGCTGAGCACAAGCTCCGCGCCGTAGGCCTTCATTATCTTGCGGCGTTCAACGCTCATGCTGTCCGGCATTACTATAATTAGCTTATAACCTCTAGTCGCCGCAACAGACGCAAGGCCGATACCTGTGTTGCCGGAGGTGGGTTCTATTATTACGGAATCCTTGTTAAGCACTCCGCGAGCCTCGGCATCGTTTATCATGGCAAGCGCGACACGGTCTTTTGCAGAGCCCGCGGGATTGAAAAGCTCAAGCTTCGCTATGATTTTCGCTTTAAGATTAAGCTCCTTTTCAATATGCGTAAGCTCCACAAGCGGAGTGTTTCCTATAAGCTGTTCGGCTGAAGTATAGATGGTTGACATTGTATTTTCTCCTTAAAAAATTTATTCACAGTAATTGCAGGCTGTTTTTGAAAAACAAAAAAGCAGCCGTATCTGCTGCTTTTCTGCGACTGGTGCGGCTGGCGAGATTTGAACTCGCAAGCTTTCGCCGGCGGATTTTAAGTCCGCTGTGTATGCCGTTCCACCACAGCCGCATCCTTTGACATTATAAATCAAAACAAAGGCAGCAGTCAATATTTATAAAATGACACCGCCCGGAAATTGCCGCTAAATTATAGTGCGAGAGTTTTACAGACTAAGCTAAAACATCCTCAGACACCAAGCACAGCATTACCGCGGTGTTTTCAGGCCCCTGAAAAAGCCGACAAAAACCGACCCCTTCACAGGGCCTGGTACAGATGCACCTTAATGCATCGGCGCTGTGGCGTATGCAATTGCGCATATCCGTACGCATATCGTGCCTAATGTCCTTTCGCTGTTTTAATGATTGTATATTATATATCCGAATAATCGAAATTGGAACCCCTAATTATAAATTTTTATGCGCTAAAAACGCATAATATTCCTTACGGCTTTTGCTTTAACTCCATGCGAATGCGGCGAAAACGCTCCGGCACGTTTGAAAGCTCCATATCGCGCGGAGCATCTGTTGTGCCCGCGGCCTTAGCCGTTTCATAATACCAGCACTTATATTCCACAACATCCATTGTATGTTTAAGTTCATCTATCCGCTTCTGCAAAGCCTCGCGCTGGCGAGTGAACATAGCAAGGCGAAGATCTATGGTATCATCCCCCATCAGCGCAAGCTCAATATATTGCCGTATGTCTTTAATTGACATGCCGGCTTTTTTCATGCAGCCTATTATCTTAAGCCACTCTATATCCGATTCCTTGAACATACGGATTCCGCCGCTTGAACGCTCCACAAACGGGAGCAGCCCTTCCTTATCGTAATAACGAAGCGTTGAGGCGGTGATGCCCAAAAGCTTCGCAGTTTCACCAACCGTGTATATCATATTCGTCTCCGCACATTCAAAATAATAATTGACTTAAAGTATGCTTTAAGTTGTAGCATATACTTGAAGTTTAACGAGAGTATACAGCCCGCGGGCTGCAGTGTCAATAAGCGAAGGAGGAATAAAAGAATGGCTGTAAAACAAACCGCAGGAAGGGATTCGTTGGGTGAATTCGCTCCAAAGTTCGCGGAATTGAACGATGATGTGCTTTTTGGCGAGGTATGGAGCCGGGAGGACAAGCTCTCCTTACGTGATCGCTCGCTGGTAACCGTTGTTGCGCTGATGGCGCAGGGACTTACGGATGAAAGTTTCCGCTACCATTTGATAAGCGCCAAGAAGAACGGCATCACCAAGGAAGAAATCGCAGAAATAGTAACCCACGCGGCATTTTACTGCGGCTGGCCAAAGGCCTGGGCGGTATTCCGCATGGCAAAGGAAATATGGAATGAATAATAAGGCTGTTTTAATCGCGTTTTACTCCCGCGCGGGAGAGAATTATTTTGGTGGCGCGTATCGCCGCATAGCGACGGGCAACACGGAAAAGGCGGCAAACGTGATTGCCGATTTAACCGGAGGCAAGCTTTATAAAATAGAGCAGGCTGAACCGTATTCCGAAGGATATCAGGCCTGCATTGCCGAAGCAAAGAAAGACCTGCAGAAAAACGCCCGTCCCGCAGTGCTGAATATGCCCGAAAGTCTGGACAGCTATGACGAAATTTACCTGGGTTATCCCAATTATTGGGGAACCATGCCGATGGCGGTTTATACTTTTCTTGAGCATTATAACTTCAGCGGCAAGACGATACACCCATTCTGTACGCATGAGGGCAGCGGCCTTTCAAACACCGCAGCGGATATTCAAAAAGCCGCGCCGGGAGCCACCGTTACCAAGGGACTGGCAATCCACGGCAGCAGCGTAGACAACGCAAAAGCGGATATTGAGAAATGGGTTAAAGGGGTTTCAAAATGAAGAAGCTATTGATAGTTTATTATTCATGGTCCAACGGAAACACGGAGCGCATAGCAAAGAAACTTCAAAGCGTTGCGGGCGGAGATATGATGAAAATAGATACCGCCGTGCCGTATTCCGGCAGCTACAATGAGGTGGTTGATCAGGGGCAGCGAGAGGTTGAACAGGACTACATGCCCAAGCTTAAGCCACTCACCGCAAATCCTGAGGATTATGACATTATAGCCGTTGGCACTCCGACATGGTGGTACACAATGGCACCCGCGGTGAAGACATTTCTGCACGAGCATAACTTTGCCGGCAAAACCGTTGTTCCGTTCATGACAAACGGCGGATGGCCCGGCCATGTGATAAAGGATATGAGGAATGCGTGCCCCGGAGCGGAGTTTGCCAGCGAAATTCAGGTGAAGTTTGATTCTGAGGGTGGAGCAAAGCTTGAAACGCCCGATGCTCAACTTGACACATGGGCAAAGAACGTAAAAAGCCTCCTCTGATCGGAATAAAACAGCAATTCAGCCGCCCGGCTTATTTTTTAAGTTGGGCGGCTGATGGTTATTTGGGGACTTGTTTGTCGTTCATCGTTCGCTGATATAGCTCACAAAATTTTTCAGGGACTCATAATCAGCTAAAGGGTGATGATGTTTGTCCTGTTGTTCTTTCCGGGAGTCAATAGCTCAAGCCTTGAACAAAACCGCCGCTGTCTCCACATGGCAAGTTTGGGGGAACATGTCAACGGGCTGGGCGGTTTTGAGGGCGTAGC
>CAVIJJ010000035.1:0-12206 GCA_963643205.1 bacterium
ACCAACCTAAACGGTTAACAAAAGAGCGTCCAATCGGGCGCTCTTTTTTTGCTGCGCAAAAAAGCCGGAATTGCGGAAACACGGCTATTATACGTGCTGATTATGTCGATAAAAGTGCCGATTATGCAAGATTGCCCATTTTGGTATTGAATTGTGATATTTTTATGAATGCGTGGTGGTGTGGATACCGCGTAAAAGGGAAGCGGAGGCGTAAAAGTCTATCGCGTCCTATCAAATTGTGGGGGTATACTTTCCGATGAGAATCGCGGTTTATGACAATGGCGATTATTACCTATACATTGAGCGATTACTGAGCCAGATATATGAGATAGCCGGCTCGGGCGTAGTCATATATAATTCCCCGGAGCTTTTTGAGTTTGATACCGTAAACCACAACGAACAGTTCGATATCCTTATAATGGTGCTTGACGAATCACAGGATTCAATGGAAAAGCAAATAGCCATGGCCAAGCAGGCGCGCGAAACGGAGGCCTGCTTACAGCTTATATTCATAGCGCCGGAGGATAAGCTTATTCCGCATGTTTACAGCGTGGACCACGCGTTTACGCTGGCGCGCAGTCATGTTTCCACGCTTTTTATAGTTGCCGTTCAGAAGGCGGTGGAGAACGTTTTGTCAATGGACAGGCGCGTTATATGCGCAACGGTGGACTACGGCAAGCGCTGGATTCCCTTAAGGCAGATATACTATCTTGAAAGCATAAACAGAAAAACGCAGATTAGTCTTGAAACAACCATGCTTGAAACAAGCTTGTCCATTCAGCAGATATTGGGCGCGTTCCAAACCACGCCTTTCGTGCGCTGCCATAAAAGCATATATGTAAATATGCAGAAAATAATAGGCCTGGGCACAAGTGAGCTGCTGCTGAATAATCAGGTAAGGCTGCCAATAGGCCGCGTGTTCCAAGCCACGGTAAGGGACAGCTTTAAGGAGTTCTCAGGCAAAAACCTGCTGAACAGCTGAGCGTATATCGCGGATTGAGCAAAAATTCGCGCCGATTAAACATACTTCCGCAAATACTATCACATCCGATTTATTCTTATTACACACGTAAAAACACACCTAAATATATCTGTATCCGGGAGGCAAAAATGATTTGTCCTAATTGCGGCAACAAAGTTGTGCCGGGAAGCAAAAAGTGCGGCGCGTGCGGCGCGGAGCTGCCGTATTCCGCCATGAAAGATCACCGCAGCGAAAGTCCGCTCTCTTCCTATACACCCGCAAATACAAACGCAGAGGAAGGCGCCAACGCCGCGGCGGAAGCCGAGCTTAGGCAGAGGGTCGCGTCCTTGCAGGGAGCGCTTGCCGAGCAGGGCAAAATGAACAGCGCTTTGAGGGCGGAGCTTAAAAAAAAGAAGAAGAGTCTGCGCGCGCTTACGGTTATCGTTATTGTGTGCGCCGCGCTCTGCCTTGTTTTGGCGGTATTATTTATATATGAAAGCAGCCGGCCGAGAAGCGTAACAGGATACAATCAGTATACGCAGAATTCGCAAAATGATGAGCCGCAAGTTACGTACGCGCCCTCTTCCGTGCCCGAAAACGAGGATGAATTCGCGCCGGAGGTTCAGATAACGTTTACGCCCGTGCCCGTGGACACTCCCGAGCAGGGTATGGATATGACTCAGAGCATAACCATAAGCTTTGATAAAAACTGCGACGGTAAGGTTGCCAAGATGCCCGGCTCCGTTTCGGGCGAATCCGGCGAGACTGTGACCATACCCAAGGATACGCCCGTGCGCACGGGGTACACATTTGAAGGCTGGAATACCAGAAAGGATGGTTCGGGCAAGACGTACAAGCCGGGCGACAGCATAAAGGCGGATGAGCCGAAAACGCTCTACGCGTGGTGGAAGCAGGCAGCCGCGGCTACCGTAACCCCGACCCCCGCCGCGAATGGAGGCAATTCATCGCATTATAAGCCGACAACCTCACCCACGACGACGGGAACGACAACGCCGACGCCTGAACCTGTGAAACCAACGCCAACGCCAACGAAGGAACCGACAACGCCAACGCCTGAACCTGTGAAACCAACGCCAACGAAGGAACCGACAACTCCGACGGGAACCGACAACGCCAACGGCAACGCCAACGAAGGAACCGGTAACTCCGACTGAATAAACAGCGTGAGAAAAGATATGAAAAGACACGATCAAAGAATAACACGAACACTGTCGGCGGCGCTGCTGCTCGCGCTTGCGCTTAGCTTTGCCGGATGCGTGCTTAAAAGCGATAAGCCTACGAATAAGCAGATAAAGCTGAGCATAGAAGAGATGCTTGCCGCGGATAAAGACCTGCTTAGCGGCAGCGAAGAATACTCATACGAAATAGTTGATGAAAACCTTGACGGGGATAACTACACGAACGAAATAGTTATATCGGCAAAGCTAAATAGCTCCGTGCTTAAACTTAGCGTAAAGCAAAGCTGGAACATGGCCGAAAGCTTTTGGGTTCTTACGGCCGATGAGGTGGGGGACACAACCGTTGAGGTTCTGAGCCAGCCCACGGAGGAGGAAATAAAGTCCGCCCTTTGTGAAAACAAGGCTTATAAGACCCTTGCCGCGAAATACCCGGACAAGGATATAACGATAACGGTAAAGAACACCTCCTGGGAAGACGGCAGCGAGAGCTGCGTGGCCGAAATAACCCTGAAAATAGCGGCGGATACGAGCATTACCTGCCCCGGTGAAGTTGCGCTTGAGTGGAACAGGGAGGACGAAACATGGGTTGTTGTGAGCGCGAGCATTGACGAGAGCGAAGCGAATACCGCCGCTCCCACCCCAACCCCAACACCCACACCCACATCCGCCCCAACCCCCAAGGTTGACGCGACGGTGAATACCCCTAAGCCAAGCGAAACGAAAAAACCCCAGACCACGCCAACACCAACCTCGAACTGGCAATCTATCGACACGGGCGACGATGACAGCACGGGCGACGATGACAGCGAGAGCGGCTCAAAATACAAGCGCAGCTATCGCGCCAGCTATAACTGCTCCTACACCGTACCCACGGTCAGCGGCAGCGACGATTACATAGCCGGGTATAGGGACGGCTACAGCGAAGGCTACAGCGTCGTGTACGATGCCGCGTACAGCGTGGGATATGACGACGGATTTTACGATACCAATAACGGCGCAACCGTTAATATTACAACTCCAAGTGGATCGGAGGACTACAGCCGCGGATTTAGCGACGGAGTCGGGGCCGCGGGAGGACGGGCACATAGCGCGGGCTATACTGCCGGATATAATGACGGCAGCAGCGACAGATAAAGCGAACGCAAGCGGGGAAGCGGGAAAGATTAAACCATGAACAGACGCTTTGGATTTAAGTTAAAACTATATTTGTCGGCGGCGCTGCTGCTCGCGCTTGCGCTTAGCTTTGCCGGATGCGTATTCAAAAGCTCAAGGCCTACGGATGAGCAAATAGAGCTGAGCGTGGGGAAGCTTTTAGAGCATGAGGAAAGCCTGCTTAAGTGCCGCGAAAACTACACATACGAAATAAGCGAATCAACGCGCGACGGCAAGGGCATTACGCTGGGAATAATTATAACGGCCCGGCTGCGGCGCTCGATAATGACCGTTACGCTGAGCCAGCGATGGAGAAAGCTTGACGATGTTTGGATGATGCAGTCCTATGAAATTACGGATGAGTCCGCGAGGGTTCTGCAGCAGCCCACCAACGAGGAAATACTGGCGGTATTCGGCGGGTCCGACGCTTACGAAAAGCTTTCGGCAAATTACCCCGGCAACGAAAAAAGCATAACGGTAAGCTCCGTTTCGTGGGAAGACGGGCAGGAGAGCGCCGTGGCGCAGATCAGCGAGGAAATAGTCTGCTCCGAGCTTGTGAACGTAATATATCAATCCGAGCAGAGTCTTGAGTGGAACCGCGATGACGAAAGCTGGGTAAGCGCGGGCACAAAACTGAACACGGACTATGCGCTGTGGCTGAAGAAGCCGCCCACGGATGAGGAGATAACGGCCCTTGTGGGCTCGACAAGCGTCGAAACCGAAACATGGAATATGAGCATTACCGGAAAGGAATGGGAACAGGGGAGCGCAAGCTGCGCGGCCCGGGTAACGCTGAGCAAGGATTATACCTTCTGCGGCGCGAGTCTGCCCTATGTATATAACATAGTGTGGAATGAGGATACAGCACTTTGGGAATGCGAATCGTACGCGGCAAGCCCGACCGAGCCCGCCGTTTATGATTTTACCAACCTTAACGGGAAATGGACGGATAAAAGCAACAGCGAAAATACGATCAGAATTTCCGGCGCGGGCATAATTTCTTTCTTGCCGAACGGGGCAAAACCAAGCCTTATGACCACCGTGGACTACAGCCTGGTCGATGCCGCGTCAAGCGAATGGAACTGGTCGAATTGGTCCGGCAAAAGCCAATCCGGCGGCAGGATGGAAGGCAGTGAAACCCTTAGATGGAGCCTGAAGAGCGGCGGGGACACGATAGCCGTAGCGAAGCTGAAAAAGGATTCGTGCGAATACAGCCTTTATATTACCGCAAGCGGAATACGCGCCGTTGCCGAAACCGGCGGGAAAGGCGGCGAAATTATACTGAAAAAATAAGGTTAGGTCAAAACCGAAACACTATAAAAATTGTATAAACAAAGCGGGGAGGTTGAAAACTATGTGGATATGCAGATACGACGAAACGGAAAATCCGGATGATGTGCTGGTGTGCCCTATATGCGGCCACAGCAAGGCGGAAGCGGCCATGCCGCCGAAAATAGCACGGGAGGAAGCCCCTGTAAGCGCCTGGGCTTGCCCCAAATGCGGAAGAAATAACAGCGCGAATACGAACTTTTGCGGCTACTGCGGAACGCGCCGCGAAGAAACGCCGCAGGCGCCCGCGGGGTGGACATGCTCCTGCGGAGCCGCGAACGATGAGCAGTACAATTTCTGCAAAATGTGCGGCAAGCCCAGAGAAACGAAAAACGAACCGCCTAAGCCCGAGCCCGAGCATGAGCCGGATCCACAGGATATTATGCGCCGGGAAATGAAAAAACTGGAGGACCGAACAGTATTGATGAAGGTACTGGCCTGCCTGTGCATAGCCGCGTTGTTTGTGCTGTTTGCCTTTAAATATACCTCAATAGACAGCTCCGGCTTTTCGACTGAGAACTACACAATATATAAAAACGCGCTTGGCATAAACGGTAGCATAGAGCAGCTTTGCAGCATTGTGCTTATCGTGTTCGCGCTCCTGCCGCTGCCGTTTTTATTCATTAAATTCGATGTAAACAAGCGCAACCTGCCGCTTGTGATAGCCATTGTAAGCGCCTGCTGCATAACGCTTTACGCACTGACCATATTCTTTGGCGTAATCGAAAAAACGATTATACCGGTGCTTATTGTCTGCTGCGCCTCGGGCGTGGCGTTCTGCGCGTATTTCTACGTTGACGCGCTTAAGAAAAAGGAAAACACACTCATGCCCCGAGCGGGGGATCTGTAAAAAGCTTATTGTACCGGAAAGGAGAAAATAAAAAATGTGGATTTGCCCAACATGTAAAACCAGAAATACCGATGCCTTTTGCGTAAACTGCGGCTGCCCGGCACCCGACGCCAAGCCCGCCAAGCCTGCCAAGCCCGCCGCGAAACCTGTTGCCCCCGGGAAGGGTACGGTGGTCACCATAGGCGATTTTATCGCCGCGATACTTTCAATAGGCGCCGCGCTTATTATGCTGTTCTCGCCATTGGCCAAAATTGGCAATACTATTATCGATTATGTTGCCGATCTGTCCGGCATTGACTACAGCAGCGAAACGTCCTTATCCATAAGCGGACTTTCGGGGATATTCAGCAAGGTTAAAGAAGCGCTGGAGGAGGTTGCCGCGCTCACGTCATCCTTTAGCTACAGCATGGATGATGAGGAATTTGAGCTGTTCAGCACCGTGAGCAACTATGTATCGCTTGGCCAAACCGTGCTGATAATTATCCAGGTGCTTCTTTATGCCGCGATTGTGGCGCTGATAGTCAGCTTCTTCTTTAAGCCCCGCGCGCTCGGCACCGCCGGCCGCGCCGCCATAACGCTGAGCACAGTGATTATATTGGTATCCTTGCTGGTGGCAAGCGCCGGTATAAAGGCATACATTGAGGATAAGCTCTCGGGTTATAACGGTTGGATTACGTCCGATACGGTTGTGGGAGGAATAAACTCGATAATAACAGTTCTGTTTGTGCCGGGCGTGATAAGTTTAGTGCTTTGCGTGGTGGGCTTTATACTGCCTGCTGTCGTGAAGAAGAGGCTTTACGCTATAGGCGGCGAGAGCGCGTATTACACGCCCGCCGTATCCGCGCCCGCACCCAAGCCCGTCGCTCCCGTTGCGGCAACACCCGTTTATGATGACGGATCCTGGGTATGCGCCTGCGGAACAAGGAACAAGGGCAAATTCTGCGTAAAGTGCGGCAATACCAAGCCCACTCCCGCGGCGCCCGTTTCCACACCCGCGGTGGCACCGAAAATTACTCCTGCCGCGCCCGCACCCAAGCCTGCCGCGCCCGCCTATGATGACGGATCCTGGGTATGCGCCTGCGGAACAAGGAACAAGGGCAATTTCTGCGTAAAGTGCGGCAATACCAAGCCCACTCCCGCGGTGCCTGCTTACGCGCCCGTGACGACACCGAAAACTACTCCTGTCACGCCTGCGTCCGCGCCTGTGATGACACGGAAAATTACTCCTGTCGCTCCCACTCCCGCGGCTAAGGCGGAGGAACCGAAGAACCTGTTCCATACCCCGGGAGATCTGTAAGAACAAAAAGGTCATCCGCCCAAGGAGACTGATTTATGAAAACCATCAAAAGGACCGCGGCGGCTTTGCTTGCGCTGATGATAACGCTTTTGCCGCTCGCGGCCATGGCAAAGGGCTGGGAAAAGTCCGGGGACGCGCGCAACTGCGTGGTTAGAATTTATGTTGAGGAATACGACTGGTACGGCCACGGCACGGGCTTTTTTGTCGGAACAAGCGGAGAAGCGGTAGAGTACATTGTTACAAACGCGCATGTGGCCGGCCGGGATAACGAGGACGGCTCATATTCAAAAGTACGCGGCACCGTAACCGTTATATTCGACGAAATAACAAGCCCCACAACGCAGGAAGCGGACGTGATTAAGGTTTGGCCGGATGTTGATCTGGCAATAATTCGGCTAAGGGAACCCACCACGCTTAGAAGATCAATGCCGCTTATGTCGGCAAAGGATATTGACGATTGTGAGCAGGACGTGCACGCGGTCGGCTTCCCCGCCGTAAGTGACGACGATGATTACGAATATAAATCGGCCCCCGAGGACGTAACCATTACCGCCGGATCAATAACGAAAAACCTGCTTGTGCTGGAAGATGATAACTATCTGCAAACGGACGCGGCGGTTAACAGCGGCAATTCCGGCGGCCCTCTTATAACCGAAGACGGCTACATTATAGGCATAAACACGAGCACCAGCGTATTCGGCACGGGGACAAACTACTCTCTCTATATTGATTATGCCATAGAGTACCTTGAGCAGGAAGGCATAGCTTTTGATAAAGGAAGCAGGTCCGATACCGCGGAGCCCGTCACAATGATAGAAACGACGGCGGAGATAAAAACCGACAATGCGGTACAGACCGCGCCGCAGGAAGGCGAGGCCTATAGCGTACCCGGCTTGCTGTTTATTTTAATACTGTGCGGAATCGGGTTGCCTGTCGCTGTGGCCGGAATAATCACCATAATCACAACAATAAGGAAAAAAACAGGGCGCAAAAGCAAGGCGGAGCACATACCGGCGGAAGCGTGGCAATGCTCCTGCGGCCGTATAAATACCGGCGTCTTCTGCGTGAATTGCGGCAAAAGCCGCTATGAGCGCACAGTACCCGCTGTGCATGCCGCGCCGCCGGTACCCGATACCGCGCCAGGAGAGAACACGGCATATAGCGACAGCGCGCCTTGCGCGGCCGATTCCGGCGGAGGCGGACTGAAGATGAGGATAAAGACGTCATCCGGCTCTGTACCGTCCGCTCCCGTGTATAGTAGCGCGCATAAAACAGGCGGACTGAAGAAAAACATAAAGTCCGCCGGAAGCCCCGCCGCGGCGGATAAGAACGAAGGGAATACGCTTTTTAGAAAGAGCGGTAATCTATAAGCAATAAAAAGCCGAATAAACAGAAAGGAAGTAAAACAAATGCCTAACTACAAAATGACCTATGATGTTGATCTCGTATTCTGCATTGATACAACCGGAAGCATGGGTGATGCCCTTGAAATGGTAAAAACCAACGCACTGCGCTTCCATAGCGACCTTGCAAACGCCATGGCCGCGAAGAAAAAGGAGCTGAACAGCCTGCGCATTCGTGTTGTGGCGTTCCGCGATTACATTGCGGATAAGGAAAACGCCATGCTTACAACGGACTTCTTCAACCTGCCCCGTGATAACGACCTGTTTGAGCGCGCCGTAAGAAGCCTTACCCCGTTCGGCGGCGGCGATGAGCCGGAGGACGGCCTTGAGGCCCTTGCCTACGCCATACGCTCCCCCTGGAGCAAAAATCCGGATGCCAAGGCGCGCCAGGTTATAGTTGTTTGGACGGACGCGCCTACCCACGAAATGGGCTACGCCGCCTCCTCACCCTATTATCCCAAGGGAATGCCCCGCTCGTTTGAGGAGCTTTCCAACTGGTGGGCGCAGGAAAAGGATGCCCACGGCGCGTACATGGATTATTTCAGCGAGCGCCTTGTGCTGTATACGCCCGATCAGGCGTACTGGAACAGCATTTCCAACAACTGGGAAAACGTGGTTCATTTCCCCTCAATCGCCGGCAACGGCCTTGGTGAATATGACTATTCCGAAATACTCGACACAATAGTTAACAGCATTGTTTCGGGCTCCGGCTTCCAGCAGTAAACGAAAGGAATAAATATATGTATAATGTCGCTCTTATGGGGGGATTGATACAGGACGCAATCCCCGGCCAAGGCGAGGATGCCGTGTGCTCATTGCTTGGTGACAGGGGAGCTCTTATCGCCTGCATGGACGGCTGCGGCGGCTCCGGCGCCAAGCACTACGAGAAGGCCGGCAACTGCAAGGGCGCGCGCATAGCGTCGCACGAGGTTGGAGCGGCGCTGAAAACGTTTTTTTCGGAAAGCGGCATAGCGCAAAACGGCTTCGCGGACTATGAGGACGGAACTATAGAAACCACGCTGCACGGCTGCATTGACAGTCGGCTCGGCGAAGTATTGGCAATGCTTACCGATGACGGCGGCAAATCAAGACTGAAAAGCCGCCTGTCCGCGGAGCTTCCCACAACGCTTGCGCTTCTTATGGCGGAGGAGGATCAAAACAACCCCGGCGTGATAGAAACAATGGCAATATGGGCGGGGGATTCCCGAGTATACGCTTTTTTGCCGAGCGGCCTGCGCCAGCTGAGCGAGGACGACGTGGTAGGCGGCGTTGATGCCGAGGAAAACCTTTCCACGGACGCCATTATGTCAAACGCCATTACTGCGGCCGGCAATTACAGGCTGAATATAAAGCGCAGGTTCTTTAAGGGCCCGGGCATATACCTTGCCGCTACGGACGGATGCTTTGCCTATTTCCCCTCACCCATAATGTTTGAAGGGGTGCTGCTTTCAACGCTTATCGAGTCCTCAACGCCCAAAGAATGGATGCAAAGACTCTCCAAGCGCATAGGGGCGGTAGCGTCGGACGATTATTCGCTGCAGTACGCGGCTTTCGCCAGCGAGGAGGACGACTTTAATACAATTAAGCGAATGTATGCCGAAAGGAGCCGCGTTTACAATCAGCGCTACGGCACGCCGCTGCGAGCAATGCTCGAACGGGATGACCGGGAGGGGTTGCAGCAACTTTGGCAGGAATATAAGGCAGAATACAATTCCATTCAGTAAGCGGGAAACGGAGAACGGAAATGGCTGTAAAAAAGACGGTAAAAATCCCCAAAAAGACGGAGCCGGAGCGGCATGGCGGTTATACTCTGCTGCAGCCATGGACAACCAAGGGCGCCGGAACCTCCAAATGGTCCTTTGCCGAAAAGGGCGGAAGGGAATACTTTATAAAGGAGTTTCTTAACCCCGTGTTGCCCGAGGCGTCAAGCGGCATGTCGGCGGAGCTGATAGAGAGGAAAAAGGCACGCTGCGCCGAGTTTGAAAAGAAGAAGATGCGCATTTATGAAACGGTAAACAATAGCGCAACCGGCAACATAGTTAAGATAGAGGACTTCTTTTTTGACAAGACCAAATTCTATCTTACAACCCTGCGCGTGGAGGGCAGCGAAAGCGACCCGGTTGAAATATCCGCGCTGCCGCAAGAGAAAAAGATGCTGTTCATAAGGGTGCTTGCCAACTCTATGGTGGGGCTTCATAAAAACGGCGTTGTGCATGGGGACCTGAAAACAAGCAACGTGCTTGTAAAAAAGCTTGATAACGGTAACCTTGTGGCCAAGCTTATTGACTTCGGCGAAAGCTTTCTTGAGGGCGAATCCCCCAACGCCCTTACGGGAGACGTTTATATTTCCCCGGAGGCGCGCCGGGCAATGGAGGGGGAGGACGTGAGCGTTGGCTGCAAGGCCGACGTGTTCGCGCTTGGCCTTATGTTTCATGAATACTATACCGGCGAGTTTCCCTCATTTGATCCGCAGTTTTCGTACGCGCACGAGGCTTTGCTTAACGATGCCGAGCTTACGCTGAGCCCCAAGCTGGACTCCGCGCCCGCGCTTAGGGACTGCGTTGAAAAAATGCTTCGCACGGATCCCGCTGAGCGGCCAACGGTTGAGGAAGTGTTTGAAAGGCTTAAAGTAAAAGCCGCGCCGCCCACGCCGCCCGCGCCGCCCACACCGCCCACACCGCCTAAGGAAGAGGCGAATCCGACGGAAATCGCGCCGCCCGAGGACAAAGATCTGTTCCACCGCGCGGGCGATCTGTAAGCGAAATTCATTATTACGGCACACCCCACAAATAAAGGAGAAAAACAATGCCTTGGTATTGCGCGAAATGCGGCACAAAAAATAAGGACAGCGCCGAGTTCTGCCCGGCGTGCGGGACCAAACGGACGGAAAGCGCAAAGGAGCGGCCATATACCCCGCCCGTGAGCGCCCCGAAGAGGAAGGGCGAGAGGACCGGCGTTATTATAGCGGCGGCCTGCGTAGGCGCGCTTGTTCTGAGCATGCTTATCACGCTCGTTTTGCAGAACGTGAAGACAATAATACCAACCGGCACCGTGGAGGCGACGGCGACACAGGTACCGACGCAGACGGAAGCGGTTTACGATACCACTCCCATAGTGTGGGAAAATCCGGCGCTTGAGGAGGCTGTGAAGGAAGAACTCGGGGGAGCCGAAATTTCCGAAAACGACCTGCAGGGCATATATTCAATCTGCTTTGTCGGCAGCGATTTTGTAGTCCTGAACTATAACGGGGAGGCTGAAGACGAGAGCTTTTATGATGCCGCGGAATGCGTTTCGGCCGAAGCGCTGCGGGATATAGAGCATTTCAAAAACCTGAGCGAGGTTTATATCAGCGCGTGCGAAGCTGACTTCGACTTCTCTGTTTTGAACAATTGCCCCGGCATTACCGGCCTGCACATCATAAATACGCAGGAAATTGATCTTTCACGGCTGGCGAACCTGACGAGCCTGGAAATGTTGAATATACGCGATACATACGTAGGAGATCTCACGCCGCTTGCGAACCTGACGAATCTTAAATCGTTGGATATACGCGATACATACGTAGGAGATCTCACGCCGTTGGCGAACTTGGCGAATCTGAAAGAGTTGTGGTTGAATAGTACAAGCGTTGAAGATCTCACGCCGCTGGCGAACCTGACGAAACTTGAATGGTTGGATATAGACTATACAAACGTTGAAGATCTCACGCCGCTTGCGAACCTGACGAGCCTGGAAATGTTGAATATACGCGATACATACGTAGGAGATCTCACGCCGCTTGCGAACCTGACGAATCTTAAATCGTTGGATATACGCGATACATACGTAGGAGATCTCACGCCGTTGGCGAACTTGGCGAATCTGAAAGAGTTGTGGTTGAATAGTACAAGCGTTGAAGATCTCACGCCGCTGGCGAACCTGACGAAACTTGAATGGTTGGATATAGACTATACAAACGTTGAAGATCTCACGCCGCTTGCGAACCTGACGAGCCTGGAAATGTTGAATATACGCG
>CAVIJJ010000036.1:0-577 GCA_963643205.1 bacterium
GTCGTGGAGTCAACAAAAGAGGAGAGAGGCTTGCTTCGCAACTGGTATCAAGGAAAGTGCCAGATGTGTAATACTGTTATTATCGGTTACAATCAAGCACCGCATTTCATCGCAAAGAACATTATCAATACGCAACATTTGTCAAGTGCGATTCGCCAGACAACCCATCTTGCGTGGAACTCTCTGTGCCTATGTCCGAATTGTGCAGCAAAGTATGATGTGTGTTCTCGTGATCTGAATGGCCTTTTTGAGCAAATCATGCAAACAGAGATAATTGAAGGCGATCCGGAAAGAATCGTACTTTCTATCGAATTAGATGGGCAACGCCAAGAGATTCGATATATCCCCAAACACTTTCTTGCCCTAAAAAAGGTTATGCAGTTAATTGATGACGAAACCAAAGAGTAATTGTGCCAGAAAAAACTCATAGCAAACCGACATCCCACTGTTCATTTTGGACAGTGGGATGTCAAATTCTTAAAAGATTTAACTTCTACACAACCTTTGTCGAAGTTGCAGTGAAGTGATTTTAACTTCTGCTCAACTTGACTGAAAGTGTTTTTGAACGGAGCTGTTC
>CAVIJJ010000036.1:587-12184 GCA_963643205.1 bacterium
GGTAAGCATTCCTTGTGCAAATCTTGACAACAGAGGTCGCTGTTTGTATAATAATGTCGTGGTAAGTTTATCCACACTAAAACTGAATATCGAAATGTTCAAACATATTTTATGAGAGTCGGAATTGTCCGACACGGTATCGGTACACCGGAAGTATCGAACTGCTCCACCACGCCATTGGTTCTGCCGGCGGGAGCTGTATGAAGCAGAACCCGACTTTGATTTTTCAGAGCCGATTACATAGAACATCACTTTGAAGCGAGAGCGATGCTCCCGCCGATTTCTGATGTTTTGTGTAATCGGCTCTTTTTGTTTTGTCATTTTTCCAAAACATCGTTCAGTACCAAATGTGTGAACTTGAAAAATCGGCGAAAACGAAAAGGCTGGGTAGCGTAGAGCAAGATTCTACCATGGGTCCAAATTTCGCCTATCGCTCACTTTGTCCCTCATGGAATCTTGTTGGGGAGTGCCTTCCCCAAACCCTGCTCTGTTCCGCAAAGCGGAAGCGACACGGCTACGCCGATTTTCATTTTCAAAAAACGAAGGAGGAAGCGAATGACCAAAACTTACAACACACCGAAACGAACCCACATCGTAAAAACCCGTCTGGATGATGAAGAACACGCCGAATTTCTTCACCGCTTGGAGATTTACGACATGAACCAATCGGAATTTATCCGTGAAGCCATCTCCGGTGCAATCATCAAACCAACCATCGTGGCAACATTGGTCAGCGATGATCTGCTCGCTGCCATCGGTAAGCTAACCGCCGAATACGGCAGAATCGGCAACAACTTAAATCAGATTGCCCGACACCTCAACGAATGGCGCAGTCCCTATCCTGCCATGGCAAAGGAATTGCAGGATGCCGCCGCTGATCTCGCCACGCTGAAATTTGAAGTGATGAAAAAGGTAGGTGATGCTGTTGGCAACGTTCAAGCATATAAGCTCTAAAAATGCCGACTACTCCGCCGCCGAAGCATATCTCACTTTTGAACATGATGAGTTTACCATGAAGCCCACCCTGGATGAAAAAGGTAGGCTCATACCCAGAGAGAATTACCGCATTGCCACCCTCAACTGCGGTGACGAAGATTTTGCGATTGCTTGTCTTCGTGCAAATCTCCGCTACGACAAAAATCAAAAACGGGAGGATGTCAAAAGTCACCACTATATTATCAGCTTTGATCCCAAGGATGTTCCCGATCATGGATTGACTGTTGACCGAGCGCAGCAGTTAGGCGAGAAATTTTGTAAAAATCATTTTCCCGGACATCAAGCTATCGTTTGCACTCATCCTGACGGGCACAACGGCAGCGGCAATATTCATGTACACATCGTTATCAATTCTTTGCGAATTATGGAAGTCCCATTCATGCCGTATATGGACAGACCCTGCGATACCCAACCGGGCATGAAGCACCGATGCACCAACGCAGCTATGGAATATTTCTGTTCCGAGGTCATGGAGATGTGCCACGATGCGGGTCTGTATCAGATTGATCTGCTGAACGGAAGCCGAACCCGTATCACCGAGCGAGAGTATTGGGCGAAGAAGAAAGGACAGCTTGCGCTGGATGAAGAAAACGCTGTTCTTGCCGAACAGGGCTTGCCGGTTAAACAGACTAAGTTTGAAACTGACAAAGATACGCTCCGTAAAGAAATCCGCATGGCACTCTCCGACGCTGTCAGCTTTGAGGACTTTGCCGAAAAACTTCTCCGCCGTGGTATTACCGTCAAGGAGAGTCGAGGAAGATTGTCCTACCTCACACCCGACCGCACCAAACCTATCACGGCACGAAAGCTGGGCGATGATTTTGATAAAGCTGCTGTGTTCGCCATTTTTGTCAGAAAAGCAAAACGAGTGAGAGCAAAATCCGTTCCGGTCCATTCTGCACAGACCATCCAAGACCGTGTTAATCAGCAGAACGCCGTTAGCCGCATGGTGGATATGGACGCTGCCAAAGAAAAGGGCAAAGGTTACGAGCATTGGGCAAAGAAGCACAATCTCAAAAATGCCAGCTGAGCGTATCTGCTGTATCAGGAAATGGGATTTGATTCTCCCGAAGAACTGGCTGCCGCCTGTGATGCCGCCCACGAGAAGCTAAGCAATCTTCGTGCCGATATGAAAACCGTGGAAGCTGCAATTGCAGAAAAGAAAGAGCTTCGTAATCATGTGCTGAATTATCTCAAGACCAAATATGTGGTTGATGAACTGAAAGCCTGCAAGAACGAAAAAGCCCGTCAGAAATATCGTGATGAGCACGACAGCGACTTCATCATTTTGAACGCCGCCAGGCGATACTTCGATTCCAAGGGATTGAGGAAGCTGCCGAGCCATAAAACATTGCAGACTGATGTGGAGCAGCTCATCAAAGAGAAAAACGAGCTTTACAATCAGTACCAGACCGCCAAGGAAGAAACATAGCGTCTTGATACCATTCGTCACAATCTTGAACAGACCCTTGTCAGAAAGATTGAACACAAGAAAGAACAGGAGCGATAATCATTCCATTCGATTCGTTTCCGTTCCCATCCATCAAGTTCCCAATTTGGGAACTTGATGCCACCAAAGTGAAAGGACAATTCATATATGAACGAACAAAAGAAAGCAATCGACATGACACCCGAAGAACTGAACGAATGGCTGGCATCCTTGCCTGCACCGGAGGATGATGTACCTTGCCTGCCGTTCTCTGACCCCGACCCGTATTTCAAGTATACACCCTGTGAGCAGGCTCAGAGCCGTTTGTTCAATGAGGACGGGCATCTGACTGTTCACAACTACTGTGCGGCAGAGCTGCCGAAGATCACTGTGACCATCCGTTCCGGTCAGACTACTTACCGCTTCAACGGCAGCTATGACGGAACCCGCAGTTTGCCTTCCAAGATTCTTGACCACATGGCAAAGGATTCCGAAAAAGTTTAATGACAAAGGAGAAAAATTCAAAAATGTATGATATAATGAACGCAAGTAATCCTGTATTGGTAGACTGCCCGCCGATTAAGGAGGAAGAAGATATGAATAGGCAGTCTGACAAAATTACCGCTATCTATTGTAGATTAAGTCGTGACGATGAACTGACAGGCGATAGCAACAGCATTGTCAATCAAAAGGCGATTCTCAAAAGATACGCTAAAGAGCAAGGTTTCAAAAATATCCAGTTTTTCGTGGATGACGGGTACTCCGGTGCGAACTTCAAAAGACCCGATTGGCAGCGCATGATCGAACTGGTGGAGAATGACAAAGTAGGTATCATTCTCGCCAAGGACATGAGCCGTATCGGCAGAAACTATTTGGAGGTCGGCATCTACACGGAAATTCTCTTTTCCGAACACAACGTCCGCTTCATCGCCGTGAACAGCGGCGTGGACAGTGCCAATCAAGTTGACAACGACTTTACTCCGTTCTTGAACATTATGAACGAGTTCTATGTTAAGGACAGCAGTAAAAAGGTCAAGGCATCCATGAAGCAGAAAGGCGAATCTGGCGAGTATTTGACCACAAACCCGCCATACGGCTATATGAAAGACCCCGACAATCCAAAGAGACATTGGATTGTCGACGATGAAGCCGCAGTAGTTGTCCGCCAAATCTTTGCATGGTGCATGGAGGGCTACGGCCCATCTCAGATCGCCAAGAAGCTGAAAGCAGCAAAGGTGGATTGTCCTACGGTTCATTGGATGAAGATGGGAAGAAATGCTCCTGCCAACACACCCGATGACCCTTACGCATGGGCACCACGCACCATCACTGGCATACTGGAAAAACAGGAATACCTTGGTCACATGGTCAACTTCAAAACCCGCAAGCTGTCATACAAGAGCAAAAAGAAACTCGAAAACCCTCCCGACCAATGGAAGATTTTCGAGAACACCCATGAAGTGATTATTGACGAAGACACCTTCTCCCGTGTGCAGGAACTTCGCAAGAATAAACGCAGACCTACCCGAACAGGCAAGACCAATATGTTCTCCGGTATCGTCCGCTGCGCCGATTGCGGTGAGAAATTGTACTACTGCACCAGTAACAGTTTCGAAACCAGACAAGACCACTTCGTATGCTCCACTTCTCGTAAAAAGGGAAAGGATGTCTGCGATACCCACTTCATCAGAGCCGTGGTACTGGAAGAAGGTACGCTTCAACACATGAGGTTGGTTATCCAGTGTATTGCTGATTATGAAGAGGCTTTCCGCAAGGCATTGGGTGCAAAGCGAACAGCCGAAGCCAAGAAGGAGCTTTCTGCCAAGAAACTAACCTTGCAGAAGTCCGAAAATCGTCTGGCTGAACTGGACAGATTGTTCAAGCGTATTTATGAGGACATGGTCAACGGTAAACTGTCCGAAGTTCGCTTTCAGATGTTGTCTGATGATTATGAGCAGGAACAGGAAGAACTGAGGGCCAAGATTGAAATGCTTGAAAACGAAATACAGAATCAAGAAAATCATGTGGAGAGTGTCGATACCTTCATTCGCTTGACGAAGAAGCACTTGTATCTGGAAAAGCTGACACCCGAGGTTCTGAATGATATGGTGAAAGCCGTATATGTTCACGCACCGGACAAGTCCAGCGGACACAGGGTACAGGATGTAGACATCAGCTACAATCACATCGGCATACTCCCCGCCAATTTACTCTATGACATTATGAACGGAAAAGCGGCATGATTACTCATGCCGCTTCCTGAAAACAATATACTGTTTTATTGGACCGCCCCCTCCGGCTGCCTTTCTTTATTTTTCCTATTTTATTTTTTATTCTTTTCCTTACGCTCCGGTGAAGAGTCTTACCGGCAGGACAAGGTAATAATAATTCTCGCCGGTGATGGGGCGGACAACGCAGGGGGAAACGTTGCTGTTGAAATCAAGATAAAGCTCCTCGTCGTCAAGCACCTTGAAAACGTCGGTCAGATACTTGTTGTTGAAGGCGATCTCCATATCGCCGCCCATTGTGGCGCAGGGGACCTCCTCCTTGCTGCGGCCTATTTCGCTGTTGGCGGATATCTCGATTATTTCCCGGGAAATAGAAAGCTTGATAAGGTTGGATTTATTTTCCCTTGCCATAAGGGCAACGCGCTCTATGCCCTCCAGAATCTCCCTGCGGTTCACGCGAACGCGGGTAACGTGGTCATTCGGCAAAATTTGCTTATACTTTATGAAATCGCCCTCCATAAGCCTGGCAATTATGCGAATGTTGCCGCTTGTGGCGCTAAGATGCGTGCGGTTTATCATAATGGCGGTTTTTTCGCCCTCGTCCGGCAGTATGCGGGAAATCTCAAGCAGCGACCTTGCGGGAACCACTATTTCCTTTACTTCCTTTGTTTCGTTGACTATGGGAAGGGTCCTGAGCGCGAGCCTGTAACCGTCAAGCGCGACAAGGCGCAGGGAATCCTCGCCTATTTCCATAAGGGCGCCTGTAAGAATGGGCTTTGTATCGTCCTGAGCGGCGGCGAATATGCCCCCGCGAACCATTGTCTTAAAGTCGGCAGGGTCAATTTTAATTGAAAGCCCCTTGTCAACGTCAAGCATGGAGCGGTATTCCTCCTCCTCCTCGCATTGAACGGTTGTGCGATAGGTGCCGCTTATTATTTCGGCGGTGTTCTTCTTTACCTCTATTGAAACGCTCTCGCCGGGAAGACGCTTTGCCATTTCGGAAAACAGCCTGCCGGGAAGAACCGTGCCGCCCTGAATTTCTATTACGGCGGGAATTGTAGCCTCTATCTGAATATTAAGATCCGTGCAGCGCACAAGCAGCTCGTTGTCGCTGGCGTGCATATAAACGCCCTCAAGCACCGGAAGCGTGGTCCTAAGCGGCAGCGCCTTTGTTACAATTGAAAGTGCCGCGTTCAGCGCGTTTGTATCTACCATCAGTTTCATGCTCATATATCTGTCCTCCTCTTTGTGTACAACTCGTTCGGGATTTATCCACACCCTCTTATAAGAGTGTCCTTATATATTAACAGCAGCAGTAGCAGCAGTAGTGTAGAAAGCGTGGATAAACCGTTCTTTTGGCCGAATGCCTTGAAAATCGCTGTTGGAAACGCTGTGGATAATTTTGGGATAACCTGTTCGCCCGCGCACACTTGTCACATTTTCAACCGTATCAACAGATCACATGTGTGTAATCCACAGGAGTTATCCACAACATGTGGATAACTTTGTTGACAGTTAAGCGCGTATTACTGCTTTTTGATGCGCTTGGTAAGATCCTCTATCAAATCCTCTATCTGCTTGTCCGCCTTAATGTCCGCCTCAACGCGCTTGCAGGCGTTTATAACGGTTGAGTGGTCCCTGCCGCCGAAGCTCGCGCCTATGCTCTTCAGGGATTTGTTTGTAAGCTCCTTGCAAAGATACATGGCGATCTGCCTTGGGTAAGTTATTTCCATTGTGCGGCGCTGGGACAGAAGCGACTCTATATCAATATCGTAATAATCGGCCACAACCTGCTGAACAAGGCCGATTGTAACGGGCGCGTTGTCATACCCCGCAACTATGTCCTTAAGCGCGGCCGCGGTAAGCGGAATATCAACCGGCTTTTTGGTGAGCTTGGCGAAGGCTATAACGCGGGTTAAGGAGCCCTCCAGCTGGCGAATGTTTGAATTTACCTTTTCGGCAATGAAATTCAATACGTCCTCGCTGACGTCTATCTGCTCGGACTGCGCCTTGCGCCTGAGTATGGCTACCCTTGTTTCAAGATCGGGCGGCTGAATATCCGCCACAAGTCCGCCCTCAAAGCGGGAAACAAGCCTGTCTTCCAGATTTATAAGATCCTTGGGAGCCTTATCGGAGCTGATTATAATCTGCTTGCCGTAGGTATGCAGGGCGTTGAATGTATTAAAGAATTCCTCCTGCGTCCTGTCCCTTGAAACAAGGAACTGTATATCGTCGATTATAAGCACGTCCGCCGTGCGGTACTTGTTGCGGAACTGCACGCGGCTATTCTCCTGAATGGCCTGAATAAGGTCGTTTGTAAATGTTTCGCTTGTAATATAAACTATCTTGGCGTTCGGGTTGTTTTGAAGAATCCTGTGGCCAATGGCGTGCATAAGGTGGGTTTTGCCCAAACCGACTCCGCCGTATATAAAAAGAGGATTGTAGGCCTTGCCCGGCTCATCGGCAACGGCCTGCGCCGCGGCGTGAGCGAAATTGTTGCTGTTGCCAACAACAAACGTATCAAACGTATACTTTGGGTTAAGATAATAGTCGCTGCCGGCTACGGGCTTTTCCTCACGGTAAGCGCTGTATTGATTAAGCTCGGATTCGTCTATAAAGCGAACAAGATACGTGCCCTCGTTCGCCCTGTTCACGCAGTCCGTAATAGACTGGGTATACATGCTTTTAAGCATATTCTTAATAGAAGGATCCTTTACCTGAAGAACCAAAGTATTATCCTTAAGGCACACGGGTATCATGGTGGCTACCCAAGTGTTGTAGCTTAAAGGGGTCATGCTCTTTTCTATTTCCTGCTGTGAGTTCTGCCAAACGGACATCGCGGAAACCATTGATTTATATTACCTCCCGCCTATGCGACTTCATCAAAAAATAAAAAAGAGGTCGCAAAAAATGCGTATATCAAATAACACCTACTAATAATATCAGTTTGGCGGCGGGTTTACAAGAACGAATACTTTGGCCTTGTGCCGATAAAATCAGGCAGACAACAATATGTTGTGTGGGGTCAAAATAAAAGTTAAAAAACGCTTATTTCCTTGACAGAAGGGTTGTTTTTCTTATATAATCGTATACCGATGGATTATACTGCTCAGCAGCTGCTCCAAGCCCGCTTGTATTCGCCGGCCGCGCCGGGCGGCAGCAGCCCGGTTTTACCGCTTATCTAAAAAGAAGGCATACTTCCAAGCGGCGAGCAAGGGATTTGGGCACGGGCAGCATGATAATAAGAACATACGGAAAGAGGTGCAGAAAAATGCTTGGTACATTCCAGCCCAAAAAGAGGCAGCGCAAGAAGGTTCACGGCTTCCGTCAGCGCATGAAGACCAGGAACGGCCGCAACGTGCTTGCCCGCCGTCGCAACAAGGGCCGCAAGGTCCTCTCCGCCTGATAATCAAATCGGGTAAAAATCAGACAAAAGCGCGTAAGCGCACTTGGGACGCGCTCCTTCAACAGGGGTGCGTCCCGAAAAAAAGAGGAAAAATATCGTTAGGTGAAACGCTGTTATTCATTAAAGCGGAATAAGGAATTCCGCTACGTATACCGCAGGGGAAAATCCAAAGCAAACGAGCTGATGGTGATAATATCCGCAAGGAGCAGAACTCCCGCTCTTACGCACATCGGTTTTTCCGTAAGCAAAAAATTGGGAAACAGCGTTGTTCGCAACAGGATAAAGCGCCGGCTGAGAAGCGCGTTCGACACGGTTTTCACAGAAATCCAAAGCGGGAACAACATAATAGTGATTGCCCGCGCGGGCATTCTTGACGCGGACTTTGAATCCCTTTGCGCCGCGGCGCGCAGCCTTCTGCGCCGGGGCGATTTGTTGAAGAAAGAAGAGAAAAAAGCGTGAAGCGTATTTTGCTTACGCTTATAGACGGATACAGGCGATGGATATCACCCCTTCACCCACCCTGCTGCCGCTATATACCCACGTGCTCAACCTACGCTAAAGAGGCGATAACAAGGTTCGGCGCGCTAAAGGGCGGCGTGCTTGCCATGTGGAGGATACTGCGCTGCAATCCGTTTTCACGGGGCGGGTACGATCCCGTTCCCGAAGAATTCCGCCTTTTCTCAAGGCACCGCGCAACCGGCGCGGGCGATGGGCGGATGGACGAACAAAAAAGCGAAAACACAACACAAAACGAACAGAATTAAGAAAAATTCATCATTCGTGTGCCGCGTTCCTTGATAGGGGCGCGGATGGAAAGAGAGGACATATACCTTGACCGGTGATTTCTTTTTGACTACATGGTTTCTTGAAGCCATGCGCTGGATATACAGCCTTACCTGCTCCATATCCGCGTCCGGCTACGGAAGCGTATTCCTTACAATACTCATAAGCACAATAGTTCTTCGCTGCATTACCATTTTCTCGGATATTAAAACCCGCAAGTCCTCCGCCAAAATGGCCGAGGTTCAGCCGGAAATACAGCGCCTTCAGAAAAAGTACGCCAACGATCCCAGGCGTTTTCAGCAGGAGCAGCAAAAGCTTATGAAGGAGCGCGGGGTAAGCATGTGGGGCAGCTGCCTGCCTATGCTTATTACAATGCCGCTTTTCTTCTGCTTTATAGCCGCGTTCCGTTACTGGGGATACGAAATGAACCTGAGGCTTCTTGTTGACGAAAACGCCATGGAGCTTTTCAAGTCCTTTAAGTTCCTTTGGATAAACAATATCTGGCAGCCCGATAACGGCCTTTCCCCCGTTCTTGCGGACGGTGCCACCTTCCTGCAAAACGCCGAAATATCCAAGCTTCTTTATCTGCAGGAGCCCGGCGTGGGCGAAAAGCTTGTTGAGATGGGCCTTGCCGTAACAAAGGTTTACCAGGGAGAGGTCAGCTATCAGCTGCTTTCAAACGAAACCGCTATTGCTATTTACAATCAGGCCATTCAGCCCTTCCTTGACGTGTATAAGGGCTACAACAACGGCTGGTTCATAATGAGCGTTCTTGCCGGCGGCACCAACTTCCTTTCCGCCTGGCTTATGAACAAGAATACCCCCGCCGCCAACGAGGAAGCGGCAAAGAGCACAAAGTGGATGAACTACCTGTTCCCCATAATGAGCTTTATATTCTGCTTAAGCTACAACGCGGCATTCGCCATTTACTGGACGCTTACCAGCGTAATTATGATTATAGTGAACTTTATACTTAATAAGAAGTTCCCAAGGACCACCACCGCAGTCGCACAGGAGAGCGTGAATAAATGAGAACACTTGAAGCATCAGGAAAAACAATAGACGAGGCGATATTCAACGGCTTGAAGGAGCTGGGAGTATCCATAGACGAGGTTGAGATAGACATAATTCAGCACGAAACCAAGGGCATACTTGGCATAGGCGCGAAGCCCGCCAAGGTAAAGCTGATTGAGCGCGAGCCCGAGGAAGTGGTTGTTCCCGAATACATGGTAGAGGCCGAGCGCCGCGCCAACAGCCGCAAGAACGGCGATTATCGCCGCGATGACCGCCGCAGGGACGATAGGTCCGGCAACAGGCGCAACGACCGCCGCAACGACCGCCCCCGCAGGGAATACGACGAAAAGCCCGCTAAGCAGGAAGCCGCCAATACCGAGGCAACCGAGGCCGAGAACCTGAACGCGGTTGTGACCGAGGCCATAGTAACCGAAACCGTTGAAACTGCTGAGGTTACCGAGAGCGCCGAAAGGACCGAGAGGCGCGAATACCGCCCCCGCCGCAACGACCGCCGCAATAACCGCCGTGACTATCGCCGCGAGCGCGAGGAGGAAGAGCCCCGCGAGAAGAAGCCGGAGATTGAATACAGCCTTGAGGCCGCCGAGAATAACGAGGCCGCCCAGTTCTTAAAGCAGCTGCTTGAAAAGATGAACGTGCCCGGCGAGGTTCTGGCGAACGTAAGCGAGGAAGAGGGCATAAGGCTTAAAATAGAGTCCTCCGGCATGGGCGTGCTTATAGGGCACAGGGGCGAAACGCTTGACGCGATACAGTACCTGACCAGCCTGCACGTGAACCGCTCCCGCAAGGAGAAGGGCTTTACCCGCGTAACCGTTGATACAGAGGGCTACCGCGAAAGACGCGAGGAAACACTCGCCCGCCTTGCCCGCAAGGTGGCGTCCCAGGTGCGCAGCACAGGCCGCGCCAGGAGCCTTGAGCCCATGAACCCCTACGAGCGCAGGGTGCTGCACTCCACGCTGCAGAATAACCCCTACGTAACCACCTACAGCGAGGGCGAGGAGCCGAACCGCAGGGTTGTCGTCGCGCCGAAGGAAGACTGAAGGTAAATGAAAAAAATGAAAGCGATCCGAAAGGGTCGCTTTTTTTGTGGGGAAAATTGAGTCCTTATGTCAAAATTATTATGTTTTCAGCGGACAGCCTCTCCGTATTCCCTTTTCATTGCGGTTACGGAAACCACCCACTGCTTGCCGAATTTGCAAACATCCACGCCGTTTACAAGCTTTCCGTAGGAAATGGCCTTGCGCAATGTGCTTTCGTTAAGACCCCACAGCTCCGTGGCGTCGCTGAATGCCATCAATCCGTCAAAAGGTGTTTTTACGGCGCTTCCGTTTTCCCAAAGCTCATCGCACGAAAGATCCAAATCGTCGTTCCAAACAATGCCGTATCCGCCAACATCCACGCTTACGCAGGCAAACTCGGCGGCGTTATCCCTAAGCTGCCTGAACACGGGCAGCTTTTCAAACAGCGGCTTCATATCATATACCTTTGTAACGCCCTCGCTGAACTGAACGCTTAATCTGAAATCCGGCAGCGCAGAAACGCTTTTTATCTTGTGGAACATATATGACTCCTTATGTGTTACTTATAATATATCACGATACCGTGATACCGTCAACCTGCTTTGCTTTTTCCCGCCCTTCTTCATGCCAAGGGGCCGGGGAAGATTTCGATTTCTTCCGCAAAGTAAATCTTGGCAGATGCTAAGCGCGGCTGAAGCGGTTTT
>CAVIJJ010000037.1:0-11820 GCA_963643205.1 bacterium
TTGAAACGATCGCTCCGCGAGGGGTACGGGACTCATCTGATTTGGTTGTACGGTGAACAAAAGAAGGTTTGAGGTATCACCGATAGGCTCCTCCCTGGGGGAGCTGTCGCCGCAGGCGACGGAGGGAGTTCGGTGAAATCGCTCCGCTCGCTCATATCTTCTGCTTCAACTTACTTTATCAAGCCCGGAGTCCCCCCCTCCGGAGGGAATTAAAAAGCCCCCTTGCGGGGGGCTTCAGCGTCATTCTCTCAATTTTCCTGCAGATCCAGCGTTTCTTTATACCTTAAATAGAATATAAAGTTCAGAATTATACCCGCCACGGTGGCGACGGGGGCGGCGAGGCCGATGCCGGTCAGGCTGGCGTTCGGCTGAATGCTCATAATGTAGGCCAGGGGCAGGCGCACCAGAAGGGTTTGCGCAAGGCCCTGTATCATAACCCAGATTGTGCGGTTGTGGCCGTTAAAATAGCCTATCAGGCTGAAAAGTATGGCCGTAACTATCGTTTCCGGCGCGAAGCCCTTAAGGTACTCAAAGCCGCGGCTCACAACCTCCGCGTCGCTTGTGAAAATGGCGGTAAGCGCGTCTCCTTTAAGAAGAATAAGCGCAAACATTATGCAGCCTATCCCGGCGCCCACTCCCATGCCTGTGAACATGGCCCTGCGCGCGCGTTTCTCGTCGCCCGCGCCCACGTTCTGGGAAACAAATGATGCCATGGACTGCATTATCGCGCTCGGCACAAGCATCGCGAAGCTGACTATCTTATTCGCCACGCCGTAGCCTGAGGATGCCGCAAGCCCGAGCCGGTTTACAAACGCGCAGAGGGCAAGGAACGAAACCTGGGTAAGGCATTCCTGCAAAGCGAGCGGCAGGCCAATCTTAAACGCTTGAGTGCTCTCCGGGTTTATCCTGAAATGCTCCTTCTTTATTTTGAAGGGAAGCTTGCGCTTAATTAGCAGCATTATGGCGAAAGCAACGCTTACGGCCTGGGCAAAAACCGTTGCCGCCGCCGCGCCCGCCGCGTCCATTTTGAACACGGCCACAAGCAGAAGATCCCCGCCGATGTTCACAACGCACGCCACGCCAACGAACATAAGGGGCGACTTACTGTCCCCCATGCCCCTGAATATGGCCGAAAGCAGATTGTATGCGACTATAAAGAATATGCCCGCGCCGCAAATGCGCACGTATTGCGCCGTTTCCTCAACGGCCTCTTCGGGTGCCTGCATCAAAACGGAAATCGGCCGCGCGAACACCACCATAAGAACAAGAAGTACGGCCGTTATTATTGAAAAAATAACTACCGAGCCGCCTATAACCGGGCCTATCTCGTCCGGCTTCTTTTCGCCCAAGCAACGCGCTATAAGCACGGTAATGCCCGTAGCGAGGGCAACTATCATAAACGTGGCAAGGTTTAGTACCTGGCTGCCCGTTGATACGGCGGACAAGCCCGCCGTTGTGCCGAATTGCCCCACCACCAGCAGGTCAACCGCGCCGTAGGCCGCCTGCAGCACAAGCGCGCCCAGTATTGGCAGCATGAAAAGAACAAGCTTTTTCAGTATGCTTCCTTGGGTAAAATCATTGTTTGAATCAGTCAATTTTAAGCCTCCCCGCGCACATAAAATCATAAAACCGCCGCCTGTTCGCCGCAAATACGACCAAGGCTTAGCGGTAATGCTTCAAAAAACTGCGGTTAACCCGATTAAGTGGGCTAACCTTTTTAGCATATTCATTTTGGGGGAAATGTCAAGGGAAGAGAACGTAAGTTTTGCCGGCGGGCGTAAAAAAGGAGGCCCGGCGGCCTCCTTCCTATACATCATATCATATATCAGGATATTTACTTTGGCTTTTACTTTCCGTCCCTTATGCGGACAGCGGTTTTGCTTACCGCGGGGATGAGCGCGGCGATTACGCAAAGGATAGTGTCCACGCCGATGGTGGTGAAGTTATACATAAAGGAATAGAGGAAAGCGCTGGAGTAGCCGGCCTCCGCGGCGGAATCGGCAAAGAACACAACGCCGCTGATTATGCCGCAGATCATGCGGGCAAAGCCGCCGACGGCGGAGCCGAGAGCGAGGCTCTTGGGGAAGAAGCCCGCAAGGCCGAGCACGGTGAAGGAGATGAAGTAGTCAAGCACAAACTGCACGGGATGCACTATCCACGCGCCCTGCACAACCTGCAGCAGGCTGTAAGCGAATCCGGCGAGAAGGCCGGCGGTGGGGCCGTACATCCAGGCGAACATGAATATGGGCAGCATTGAGAACAGCGTTATGCTTCCGCCCATGGGCATTGAGAAAAGCTTAATGTAGCTGAGCACGAACGCGAGCGCCACGCAAAGCGCGCCCTGCACAAGCATGCGGGTGGTGATTTTTTTGCTCTTCGGCGCGGTTGAAACGGCACTCTCGGCCGCGGCGTGCTTCTTATTTATAAGCACAAGCGCGACTATAAGCGCGATAACGGCCACGATGGCGCAGATGAACATGATAAGCTCGGTTCCTTCGAGCTTTGCCAGCTTTTGAAGCAGCACGAATTCCATTTTTGTAATCCTCCGTGAAATTTCTTTTGGAAAAAGAAAAATCTCCGCACTTTATGCGGAGAAACACGTCGGCACACATTCGTGCCAATTTATATTCTCTCCGCTTCCCTACGCCGGCATTATCCGTACAGGTTCCAAGGGTATATCTCAGCCTAAAATAAGCTCCCCCAGCGGGTGGTTATTCTTTTTTCCGGCGCTAATATTAGCACCGTTCGCGCTGTTTGTCAATCATTCACAGATTCTATTTCTATTTTAACGGCCGTAACCTGCGCCGGCTCGCTCAGGCTCATTGCGTTCAGCGCGGTAACCTTAACCGTCTGCCCTACGGCGAAACCGTCCGGCAGCTCAATGTCGCTTGCAATGTTCACTATCGCCTCGTCAAACGCGTTCGCCGTGCAGGAGCTTGCGTAAATGTAGCCCTCGCCAATCTCGTCAATGGTGCAGGTGAATGTAAAAGTGTCGCTCGCGCATCCCGCAAGCACCGCCGTAAGCGCCGCCATGAGCAGCACGGCTGTCAAAATCTTCTTCATGCAAGTATCCCCCATTCTTTATCTTTTATAATTATAACGCAAAACGGGCAAGAAAGGTTGCGGAGGATCAGGGCTAAGCTTACCTTTTTTGTTAACATTCCGAGAACTCCTTCTCCGTATTATTGCACTTTGGCTCTTTACGGCATAAAATAAACGTGAAGTGACGGTTCAACGCCGCTTCACAAGGAGGAATATTATGAAGAAAATAAAAAGGCTTTCCGCGCTCACGGCGTTCGCGCTTGCGGCTGTAATGCTAACCGCCTGCGCCGCGGACAATACCCCCACTCTTTCCGTTGATCCTACTATGGCTCCCGTGGCCGTGGCGACGGATGCGGTGGACGCGGCTCAAACCGCCGAACCCACGGCTGAACCCACCGAAGCCCCTATTGTACTGCCCATAGGCGATGAGGCGCTGAAGTTTGAATTCACAAGCGGCGTTGGCGCCTGGACAAACGAGCTTTATCTGAACGGCGACGGCACATTTGAAGGGCTTTTTACGGACAGCGACATGGGCGACGTTGGCGACCTTTACCCGAACGGAACGGTTTACTCCTGCAAATACTCCGGCAAATTCACGGACATTGAAAAGATAGACGACTACTCTTATGTTATGAAGCTCGACGAGCTTACCGTGGACGCGAGCCAGGAGGCGGAGGTTATAGGCGAAGAAGGCGTGCGCTACGTGCTCAGCGACCCGTACGGCCTTACCGGCGGCACGGACTTTATGCTCTACCTGCCGGACACTCCCACCTCCGGCCTGAACGAGGAATTCCTAAGCTGGTGGACCGGCAAATACGCCGCCGAGATTCCCGCTGAGCTCGGCTGCTTCGGCCTTATGAACTGCACCGACGGCTACGGGTTCTTCTCCTGATAGTGTAAAAAGGAAATCGCAAAAAGCTCCCTGTTATGGGAGCTTTTCTTCTTTATGGGAAACGCCCGAATTTAGCCCAAAACCAAAAGCCTCCTCCAGAGGGGGGAGGTGGATTTCGCGAAGCGAAAGACGGAGGGAGTTCAAGAAAACCGCTTCCGTCTTTTAACATCTGCCGATATTTACTTTATGGAAGCGGGGTTTAGGCTGTTTGGCGCTTGCCGGACTCCCTCCGCATCACCACACCCTTTACCTGGACAGGCCTCTTGCTGTTACGGCGAGGCGATTGACCACCTTATCGCCGCGGAAAAGATATATATTGTCGTAAAGATTCACGGTGGAGCAGCAATGGCCGGGGATTATAAAAAGCCTTTCGCCTATGCTGAGCTCTGCTGACGGGTCGCGCAGCATCATGTGCTCCTCGTGCACGTCTATGCGGCAGTCCACGGGAGTGCCGTCCGCGCGGAAAACCGCGGGCAAAGCCTGATCCGTGCCAAGACCCTTCACGCCCACGTCCGCAATGGCAACGCCGGGCCTTTTGTGAATAACGGTCGCGAGGACGAAAAGCGCGTTTTTGTAGGGCAAATCAAGCTCGCGGTACGTATTGTCCATCATAAAATAGCTGCCCGCCTGAAGCTCCGTATAAAGACCTTCCTCGGCCTTTATGTCTATTGTGCCGGTGCTGCCGCCGGATACGTCGCGCGGCTCTATGCCGCTTTCGTTAAGCAGCTTTATAAGCTCCCTAAGCCTTGCCGAGTTCGCGGCGACCTTGGCCTTCCGCTCCGCCTTTGTGAGCATATGGGAAATATGGCCGGCGTAGGCCTGAATGCCGTCGTATTCAAGATTGGGCAGGGCGACAACCGCCTTAACCGTTTCAACATATTCATTTGCGTCAAAAACGCCGCAGCGGCTCATGCCTATATCAAACTCAACATAGCAATGCAGTGTGCTGCCCGCCTTAACCGCCGCGTCCGAGAGCGCCCGCGCGTTTTCAATATTGTCAACGCAAACCGTAAGGCGGCAGAGCTTGGCGAGCTGAGCCGCGCGCGCGATCTTCATCGGGTCGACTATCTCGTTGGCGATAAGCACGTTTTCTATTCCGCTGAAAATAAGGTCCTCGGCCTCGCCGAGCTTTGCGCAGGTCATGCCCACGGCACCCCGCTCAACCTGCAGACGCGCGATCGCGGCGCACTTGTGGGACTTGTAATGCGGGCGCAGGCGCGCCTTTTTCCCCTTAAGAATTTCATCAACCTTGTCCATGTTCTCAAGCATGGTCGTTTCGTTCAGAACCAGTGAAGGCGTTGGCAGATCAACAAGCTTCATTTTATGTTTACTCCTTTTCAGCCGCGTATTCGTTTCACTCCGGATTATACCAAACATTGCACAGTGCCGCACGGAAAATTTGCGATTCCGTCTTTACGGCAAATGTTCGAAAAACTCGATTTTGGGTTAAACCGGAATCGGCTTCGTTTCGGCCCGACTTTCGCGCCTTTATTTCCCGGGGAATAGGGCGGAATCGGGTTTTTTGCCGTGGAAACCGGCAGTGATATATGCTATTATGTGATTACTACATAATAGTAAAAGGTGCACATCATGCTAATCAACCGCCTGCGAGTAAACCACGTTGAGAACCCGGTTGGGTTTTCGCTGAACAAAATAAGCTTTTCATGGATAGTTGAGTCCGCCGCGGGAACGCGCACGGCCGCGGCGGAGGTGAGCATAGCCCTGGATGAGGCGATGCGGCAAACCGTGTTCACAAGCGGCAGGCGCGGCGATATACGCGGCGCGGACTACTCGCCCGATTTTTCACCGAAAGACGGCACGCGCTACTATTGGCGGGTGCGTGTTTGGGACAACGCAGGGGATTACGGCGAAAGCGAAACGGCTTTCTTTGAAACGGCGGCAAAAATGGAAAAGGCAAGCTGGATACAGGCGCCCTTTTCGGCCGACATACAGCCGATTTTCCGCCGGGAGCTGACCGTAGCCAAAAAGGTTGCCTCGGCAAGGCTGTATATATGCGGCCTTGGGCTGTATGAAGCGTACCTGAACGGCGAAAAGATAGGCGACGAATATTTAACCCCTTATTACAACGATTATAATCTTTGGCTGCAATATCAAACATACGACATAACAGGCAGCCTGCGCCCGGGTGCCAACTGCCTTGGCGTGATGCTGGGAAACGGCTGGTATAAGGGGCGCTTCGGCTTTGTTGACAAAATGGACTGCCTTTACGGCGATACCTGCCGCCTTGCGGCAGAGCTTCATATTCGCTACGCGGACGGTACGGCGGACATAATCCCAACCGACACCGAATGGCTTTGCGCGCCTTCCCCGGTTATTGAAAGCAGCATTTACGACGGCGAAGTATGGGACAGCCGAAAGGAAATTCCGCGTTGGGCGGAAAGCGGATGCGACACAGGCGAATTTGAGCGCGCCGTTATAGGCCCCGCCCCAACAGCGGAGTTAACTCCGCGGCTGAGCCTGCCGGTATGCGTAATGCAAAGAATAAAGCCCGCGCGGCTTATACAAACGCCCGCCGGCGAGAGCGTGCTTGACTTTGGGCAGGAGGTTACGGGCCGGGTTGAGTTCACCTGCCTTGAGCCAAACGGAAAAGAGATTCTTCTTCAATACGGCGAAATTCTTCAAAACGGCAATTTCTATAACGAAAACCTGCGCACGGCAAAGGCCGAATACAGGTTTATATCATGCGGAAAGCGCGCGTACGCCCGGCCGCGTTTCACGTTTTACGGCTTCAGATACGTTAAGGTGCGGGGCATATCGAATATCGACCCCGGCGATTTTACGGCCTGCGTTCTTTATTCAAAAATGGAGCGGACGGGCGCGATAGAAACATCAAACAAAAAAGTAAACAGGCTTATACTTAACGCGCTTTGGGGGCAGAAGGGCAACTTTTTGGATACCCCCACGGACTGCCCGCAGCGGGACGAGCGCATGGGCTGGACCGGGGACGCGCAGGTGTTTTCCGCCACGGCCTGCTTTAATATGTACGCGGCCGCGTTTTACAAAAAGTTCCTTTATGATATGAGGCTTGAGCAGAATACGCTCGGCGGCTCCGTGCCGCACACCGTGCCGGACGTGCTTGGGCTGATAGACAGAATACTGCACAAAAACGACAAGCCGTCCGAAAACATAGCCGTAAGCACAAACCACGGCTCCTGCGCCTGGGCCGACGCGGCGGCGGTAATACCCTGGAATGTGTATATGGCCTACGGCGACAGAACAATGCTCGCCTGCCAATACGAAAACATGAAAAGCTGGGTGGACTACGTGCGCACCGTGGACAAAACCCGCTGCGGAGGGAAATACCTTTGGACGGACGGATTCCACTTCGCCGACTGGCTTGCGCTTGATAATTTTCATAAGGACAGCTGCTTTGGCGCGACCGATCCCTATCTTGTGGCAAGCGCGTATTACTATTATTCCGCGTCGCTTACCGCAAAGGCGGCTGAGGCATTGGATAAAGCGGAGGACGCCGCGTATTATTCCAACCTTGCCGGGCATATAAAGGAAGCGTTTATTGACGAATTCTATACCCGCACGGGCAGGCTCGCGCAGCAGACGCAAACGGCGCTCGCGCTTGTGCTTTACCTGGACCTTATACCCACCGGCGCGCGGCAAAGGCAGATTGACGCGCTTATAAAAAAGCTGGACGAGGAAAACACTCACCTTACAACGGGCTTTGTGGGCACGCCGCTTCTGTGCCCCGCGCTTTGCGAGGCAGGCCACGCGGACAGGGCATACACACTGCTTCTTAACGAGGATTACCCCGGCTGGCTTTACGAGGTGAACATGGGCGCGACAACCGTATGGGAGCGCTGGAATTCCGTGCTGAGCGACGGCCGCGTCAGCGACACGGGCATGAACAGCCTGAACCACTATGCCTACGGATCAATAGTTGAATGGATGGTAAAATATATGTGCGGCCTCAGGGCGGCGGAGCCGGGCTATAAGCGCTTTACAGTAAAGCCGTATACAGACGGGCGGCTTGATTTCGCCCGTCTCAGCTACGATTCGGCCTGCGGCACAATACGCGCCGGCTGGGAAAGGCGGGGCGGAAGCACGGTTTACACTCTTCACGTTCCCTTTGATACAGAGGCCGAGTTTATACCGCCCGATGGCACGGAGAATTTGATTATAAACGGCAAGCCCCGCGCCGGCGGCGAAAGCGCCATTCTTACGCCGGGCGAATATGAAATAATCATAAACCAATAAGGAGCGCACCATGCGGCACTTTGTTTCGCGAATCAAGGAATTGTATCCATGCCTGGGCAGCGGCAGCGCGGACCCCACGCTATCGGTATATTTGCCGGACAATCTATATGAAATGGGTTGGCAGGAGCGCAAGCGGCCATGCCTTTTGATATGCCCGGGCGGAGCCTACGCCATGTGCAGCCAAAGGGAGGCGGAGCCTGTGGCGCTGAACTTTCTTCCCGGCGGATACAATGTTTTTATACTCAATTATTCCGTTGCCCCATGCCGCTTCCCCGCGCAGCTTAGGGAGGTTGCCGCGGCGCTTGAGTGCGTTTACGAAAACGCGGAGGAGTGGCATTGCGATTTAAGCAAAATCGCCCTTATGGGCTTTTCGGCGGGCGGGCATCTTGCGGCGCAGTACGCAAACAGCTTTGACTGCCCGGAGATAAGGAGCGCATTTCCGCAAAGCAAGCCCGTTAACGCGGCGGTTTTGTGCTACCCCGTAATTACGGCGGACGAGCGATATTCCCACAAGGGGAGCTTTGAAAACCTTTTGGGGCATACGATAGCAACAGATGAGGAAATGAATCGTTTTTCGTGCGAAAGGCTTGTTTCGCCCCGCACGCCGCCCGCGTTTATATGGCATACCGCGGCCGATACCTCCGTTCCGCCAATGAACAGCCTGCTTTACGCGGAGGCCTTGGCAAAAAACGGCGTGCCCTTTTCGCTGCGTATATACCCCGCCGGCAGGCACGGCCTTGCCACGTGCGACAACCGGACGAACGAACCGCTAAACGGCGCGGCAGGCATAGCCGGGGATTGGATAAGCGCCGCGCGGGAGTGGCTTACGCTTACGCTTGGGCTTTGATATAACCAAAGGAGAATGAAAAAATGAGCAAATGGCAAAGATATAAATACCTGCCCGTTCTGCCCCTGGGTGAGGGCGGCAGGCTTGTTACCGGGTGCGGTGAGCATATTCGCCTTTCGCGGCAGGCGGCGGCGGAGGGCATGGTTCTTTTGAAAAACGAGGGGTGCGTACTTCCGCTGAAAAAGGGCAGCCGGGTGGCGCTTCTTGGCAAGGCAAGCGCGGACTACGTTAAGGGCGGCGGCGGCAGCGGGGACGTAACAACCGCGTACGTGCGCAACCTTTGCGACGGCATGGAGGAAAAGGCCGCCGAGGGAAAAATAGAAATATTCCCCGCGCTGCATGAGTTTTACAGAAACAACGCGGCAGAGCAGCGCGCCGCGGGCCGCATGCCGGGATATACCGCGGAGCCGGAGCTGCCCAAGGAGCTTTTTGATAAGGCGAAGGAATATTGCGACACGGCCGTAATAAGCATATGCCGCTTTTCAATAGAGAACGCGGACAGAAAGGGCGAGCCGGGCGACGGCGATTTTTATCTTTCCCCGGGCGAAAAAAGGCTTATTGACGAGGCCTGCGAGGCTTTTTCCAAAATTGTGCTTGTGCTGAACGTGGGCGGAGTGGTGGACAGCGCTTACTTCGCGAACAATCCAAAGATAGGCGCGGTGCTTCTCGCCTGGCAGGGCGGCATGGAGGGCGCGATGGCCGAGGCGGACATACTTACGGGCGACGTAAACCCCTGCGGCAAGCTTACGGACACGTTTGCCGCGTCATTTGACGATTATCCTTCCTCCGCCGGCTTTAACGAATCCGACGACTATGTTTGCTACACGGACGATATATTCGTGGGCTACCGATATTTTGAAACCGTGCCCGGCGCGGCGCAAAAGGTGAATTACCCGTTCGGCTTCGGACTTTCGTATACGGATTTCGCGTTTGAAGGCATAAAATGCGATATAGGCGAAAAAACCGTTTCCGTAAGGCTTTTTGTTAAAAACACAGGGAGCGTGGCGGGGAAGGAGACGGTGCAGCTTTATGTTTCCGCCCCGCGGTGCCGGCTTGAAATGCCTAAAATCGAGCTTAGGGCATTCAGAAAAACCCATCTTATTGAGCCGGGTCAGGCGGAGGAGGTTGAGCTTTCATTCGCGCTGAGCGATCTTTCCTCATATGATGAGGCGCAGGCGAGCTATGTGCTTTTCGCCGGGGCTTACGGCATTTATATAGGAAACAGCGTAAGAAACCTGCGGAAGGCGGGCGAATTTATAAACGGCCGCGAGCGCGTGACGGAGCCGCTTCAAAACAGATGCGTTCCGAAAAAGCTGCCCAAGCGGCTGAAGGCGGACGGCGGCTACGAAAGCCTTACCATGGGCGAATACCCGGCGGAGTACAGCACGGCAAACTGGCCGCGCAAGGCCGAATGGGAGGCGGAGCATATTCTGCCGGACATGACGGGGCTTGAAAAAACGCCCGAGGGCAGGCTGAATTTTGAGGATGTGGCCGAGGGGAAAATAACGCTTGACGAATTTATCGAATCCCTTACGGACGACGAGCTTATTACGCTAACCGGCGGAACGCCCGGCCGCGGCATAACGGACACGAAGGGCATAGGCGGGCTTGATTACATAGGCATTCCCGCCGTTATGACGGCGGACGGCCCCGCGGGGCTTAGGGTTGTGCCGAACAGGGGCGTGAACACAACGGCCTGGCCCGTGGCCACGCTTCTTGCCTGCACATGGGACGAGGAGCTTATATACCGCGTGGGCAAGGCCGCGGCGAGCGAGGTTAAGGAAAACAACATAGGCATGTGGCTTACCCCTGCCATAAACATACACAGAAGTCCCCTCTGCGGGCGCAATTTTGAATATTATTCGGAGGATCCGCTTGTTTCGGGAAAGCTTGCCGCCGCCATGACGCGGGGCATACAATCGCTTGGCGTATCCGCCTGCGTAAAGCATTTTTGCTGCAACAACAAGGAAACGAACCGCTACGGCAGCGATTCCCGCGTATCCGAGCGGGCGCTGCGCGAAATTTACCTTAAGGCGTTCCGCATAGTTGTTGAGGAGGGCAATGCCTGGGCCGTAATGACATCGTACAACTACCTTAACGGCACATTCGCCTCCGAAAACAGCGACCTTATTACGGGCATACTCCGCGGCGAGTGGGGCTTTCGCGGCCTTGTGCTTACGGACTGGATAAATCGGGCCGAGCATTACCGCGAGATACTCGCCGGCAACAACCTGCGCATGCCCTACGGCACCCCAATGCGCCTGAAAAAGGCCCTGTCCTTAGGCCTTATCACCCGAAAAGACCTTGCCGCGAGCGCCGGGAGCGTGCTTGAGTTTTTGCTGAGGATGGAGTAGGGGGATAGGAAGCGATCGGTGAGGGAGTTTTGGTATATTTAGTCTTTATAGAGATTTTCTCTGTTTTTTGAGATTTAGTCAGTAACGTGCTTGCCGGACTCCCTCCGTCAAACCCCGGGTTTGATAAAGTAAGTTAAAACAGAAAGTATGAGCAGGCGAGGTGAGTTTCTTGGACTCCCTCCGTCACGGCTACGCCGTGCCACCTCCCTCTGCAGGGAGGCTTTTGGTGGTATTCTGGGTTTTGATAAAGTAAGTATCGATAGATTTAAGCGTAACGGATGTGGTTTTCTTGAACTCCCTCCGTCAAAATGACTAAAGTCATTTTGCCACCTCCCCCCATCGGAGGAGGCTTTTGGAACGGCAAAAACCCGGAATTTAAGTACCGCACAATCAAATTAGTTGAGTCCCGTACCCCTCGCGGAGCGATCGTTTCAAATGGGGTAGGGGGTCGCCAG
>CAVIJJ010000038.1:0-11449 GCA_963643205.1 bacterium
CTTGCCACGCCTCGATGACTTGTTTTTCAATGCTTCGTTATCGGTCCGTGACAAATGGTGGTCTTTTTTGATTATAACCACACTCCCCGCGGTACCCTTGCGTAGTCACGCTTTGAATTAAATAAAATGAGCGGGCGAAGTGAGTTGTGTAAAACCACCTCGTCCGCCCTTAATTTGTTTTACTTTGTTAAATCAATAGCCGTTTTGAGTAACTCCGTACTCGGCCTGCTCATGCGTAAAGCCTTCAAACTCAAGCTGCTTTATTAAACCGCTGCGTGAGAAAGACATAAAGTCCAAATAGTTCTTAGCGGATTTTGCGGCCTGTTCGTTCCAATCCGGATTTATATAATCCACGGCAAAGGTGGCAGCTTCGTTGCTGTATCCTTCAAACTCAAGCTGCTTTATCAAGCCACTGCGGGAGAATGCCAAAAAGCTTAAATAGTTTTCGGCGGACGAAATAGCGTTCTTTTGCTCGGTCGTAAGCGTAAATGATTCGCTTTGCATTTCAATACCGCAAACGGCGCAATGCGTTGCCCTTCGTCCCGTTCCGCTAAGTCCTGCTTCGGTTACAACAATCCATGTATTGTCATCTACATGGTCAACCTTCGGTAATGTAACCTTCTGCATCTGACCGCAAACAGAGCAAGTGCCCTCCATGGAGCCTTCTGCGGTACAGGTGGCCTCTTGTACGGTACTCCATGATTCTACGGTATGCTCCTCCGATTTAGGAATAGCCTCTTCTAATTCCTCGCCGCAGGTTTTGCAGGTTCCGGTCTGCAGCCCCTCTTCTGCGCATGTAGATTCCTTAACAACGGTAAAATCAGCATCGTGTCCGTTTGCGCTTCCTTCCGTGGTGCCGCAAACTTTGCAGGTCTTAGGCTCCGTACAGGTAGCATCCTGCCAATCGTGCGGTAGGGTAGTACCTTCCGTTTCGCCGCAGACGGTACAGGTTTTGGGGCTTGAACAGGTGGCATCCTGCCAGCTGTGAGGCAGAGTAGTACCCTCTGTGTCTCCGCATTTCACGCAGGTTTTCGGTTCTGCGCATGTTGCTTCTTCCCACTCATGTTCGCAGCTGCACCCCGATAAAATAAGCATCAAAACAATCACAGATGCCAACAAGGTGAGACAATTCATTTTTTTACACATTTTTGTACCCCTTTCCACTTGTTTGCACCTATATAGGTGCAAGACAATCCTAACACGCAATTAAAATACAGTCAAGCAAATTGCGCTTAAATAGGTGCAAAAGCGAATCTGTATTGGCGGTGCGGCTGTGAATATAAACTACGAAAAATATGTGGGCAACAGGATAAGAAACGCTCGCGAAAGCGCAAAGCTTACGCAGGAACAGTTGTCCGCAAAGCTTCAGCTGCGCGGCTGTGACATAACCCGGAGCGCTTTGGCAAAAATAGAAGTGGGCCAAAGGCATATATATTTAGATGAACTGAAATTGATAAAGGAAATCCTCTCCGTTTCCTTTGAAGATCTGCTGTAAATCGCTTTTTGATATACCCCCGAATAAACCAACCGGCGCGGTTACCCGCGCCGATTATATTTAATCCGTTTATTATGCTGTTTCTTCCCTTAAAAGATGGGATAGCCGGCTTTTTCGTGGGCCTCGACAAGCTCGTCGACAAGGGCGACGACCTCGTCGGTTGAAAGCTCGGCGCCGGTGTGCGGCTCCATGAGGGCGGCCTGGTAGAGAGTATCGCGGCTGCCCTTTACGGCGGCCTCTATGGTAAGAAGCTGGGGATAGATATTGGAGGAGTTCATGGCGGCAAGCTGCAGCGGCAGGTCACCCACAAACGTGGGGGTTACGCCGCAGTTGTCCACAAGGCAGGGCACCTCAACGCACGCCTCGCGGGGCAGGTTGGTTATAAGGCCGTTGTTCAGCACGTTTCCGCCTATCTTATAGGGCACGTTTGTAACTATCGCCTCCATTATGCGGGAAGCGTATTCGCGGGAGCGCACGTGCTGCACGTTTCCGCCGGCAAGCAGCTCTTCCTTCTGCTTTTCCCAGTTAGCTATCTGATTTACGCAGCGGCGGGGATATTCATCAAGGGGAATGTTGAATTTCTCTATCAGGTCATCGCGGCCGGCCTTTATGTAAAACGCGTTGTACTCCGCGTTGTGCTCGCTGCTTTCGGTGCAGTAATAGCCAAGCTTGTCTATGTAGTCATAGCGCACCATGTCGTCGTGCTTCGTGGTGGCGTTTTTCTCCTTAGCGCGGCGGCGAATTTCGGGATAAAGATCGTTTCCGTCCTTATCCTTTATCTCAAGCAGCCATGCCATGTGGTTTATGCCGGCAATCTTTGAAACATGGCCCTCGTACTTATCCGTCATGTCAAGCCCCTTGAACAGATCCCTTACGCATACCTGCACGCTGTGGCAAAGGCCAACGGTCTTAACGCCGGTGTAGCGCTGCATATATCCCGAAAGTATGGCCATGGGGTTGGTATAATTAAGGAACCAGGCGTTGGGGCAAACCTCTTCCATATCGCGCGCGAAATCCTTAAGCACATGTATAGTGCGCATGCCGCGCATAATGCCGCCAATGCCAAGCGTGTCCGCTATGGTCTGGCGAATGCCGTATTTCTTTGGAATTTCAAAGTCTATTATGGTGCAGGGATCGTAAAGGCCAACCTGTATGGCGTCCACTACAAAGTCCGCCCCGCAAAGAGCCGCCTTGCGGTTCTCAACGCCAAGGTATTTTTCAACCCTTGCCCTGCCCTGATTAAGGTTCCCGTTCATGGAGTTGATCAGAAGATACGATTCCTCGAGCCGCTCGGCGTTAATATCGTAAAGAGCGATTTCGGCATCGTGAAACACATCGCAAAGCATAGTGTCGCCCAGCACGTTTTTTGAAAACACGGTACTGCCCGCACCCATAAACGTTACCTTCATAATTAAATTCTCCTTGAATTAAAATAAGGCTCCCGCGCGAGCCGGAGCCGTTCGTTCCGCAGATATTATAATATACGGCTTGTATTAAATTCAATGCGCGAAGGGAAGTTTACTTTTGCTTTCCGCCGCGGCGAATAATATACAGCGATTTTACATTTGCGCCGAAGCTCGCCCGCATTGCCAACACGAGCCGCGTTTGCTAAAATAAAAGAGTAAAAAGCCCGACGGAGGTAAAGCGAAATGCCCTTCAGCATAGTAAGAAACGATATTACAAAAATGAAAGTGGACGCTATTGTAAACGCCGCGAACACATCGCTTCTTGGCGGCGGAGGTGTGGACGGCTGCATTCACCGCGCGGCGGGGCCAAAGCTTATCGAGGAATGCAGAACCCTTGGCGGCTGCCAAACGGGCAAGGCCAAGGTTACGCGGGGCTATAACCTGCCGGCGAAATACGTTATACACGCGGTAGGCCCCGTGTGGCACGGCGGAACGTGCGGCGAAAGGGAGCTGCTTTATTCATGCTATTATGAGTCGCTTAAGCTTGCGGCGGAGCGTGGCTGCGAATCCGTAGCGTTTCCGCTTATATCATCGGGCGTATACGGCTACCCTAAGGATAAGGCGCTTCAGGTGGCGGTTGAGGCGATAAGCGCGTTTCTTCTTGACCACGAGATGATGGTTTACATTGTCGTTTTCGATAAAAAGGCATATAAAATAGGCGAAAAGCTTTTTGACGACATAGCCGCGTATATAGACGACAACTACGTTGAGGAGCATACGGACGATGAGCTTGAGCGCCGAAGAAGGCTGAACTGCGCCGCCGCGCCGAGTGTATTGTTTGCGGAGGAAATGTATGCCGGAAGCGCCGCTCCAACATCGCTTGACGACGCGCTCGGCATGATAGACGAAAGCTTTTCGGAGATGCTGCTCAGAAAAATAGACGAGCGCGGCATGAGCGACGCGGAGTGCTACAAAAAGGCGAACATAGACCGAAAGCTGTTTTCAAAAATCCGCTCGGACAAGCATTACCGCCCCTCCAAAATAACGGTTATAGCGTTCGCGCTCGCGCTTGAGCTTCCGCTTGATCAAATGAAGGAAATGCTTATGAAGGCGGGATTCGCGCTTTCACGCTCGAATAAATTCGATATAATAATCGAGTATTTCGTAAAGAGCGGCAACTATAACATATTCGAAATTAACGAGGCGCTTTTCGCGTTTGACCAAAGCCTTATAGGCGGATAATAAAATATGTCGCTTCGCGCGCGACCACGGCCTTCCCGCAAAATGCTAAGCTATGCTCAGCAAAAAACAAACGGGGAGGCTTTTATTATGAAGAACTTTAACGAAAAGAACACGGCGAAAACGCAGGACACCGCATGGACCGCGAATAAGAAGGGGAACAAGAAGCACCGGGATAAGAAGAATCATTTAACCGAGCTTGTGTTCATACTGGACCGCAGCGGCTCCATGAGCGGGCTTGAGGACGACACCATAGGCGGCTTCAATTCAATGCTTGAAAGGCAGAGAGAGGAAAACGGCGTGGGCAACGTGTATGTTTCAACGGTATTGTTCAGCAATACCTGCCACGTGCTGCACGATAGGTACGAAATAAGCCACGTTCGCCCCATGACCAGGCGGGATTACACCGTTGGCGGCTGCACCGCCCTTCTTGACGCGATAGGCTGCGCCATTCACCACATAGGCAACATTCATAAGTACACGTCCAACGATGCCGTTCCCGCGCACACGCTTTTCGTAATAATAACGGACGGCATGGAGAACGCGAGCAGGCTTTATGACGCGGAAACCGTAAAAATGATGATAGAGCGGCAGAAGAGCAAATACGGCTGGGAATTCCTGTTCCTTGGCGCGAATATAGACGCCGTGGAAACCGCGAGACGCTTCGGCATAGGCGCGGACAGGGCCGTAACGTATACCTGCGACAGCGAGGGCACTCAGCTTAATTACAGCGTTGTAAGCGAGGCGGTAACCTCCGTAAGGTGCTGCGGATCGCTTGACGCGGACTGGAAAAACAGGATTGAGGAGGATCACGAAAAGAGAAGGCGTGACTGAAATGGGTAAGCGGGGCTTTATAACGCGCGGGGGGTTATGATTATATATAAAAATGTAGCGCAAATGTAAATTTTTCATTGACAGCGGCGGGCAATGTGCGTATAATAGCTCTACTTATACGTTGAGGGGCAGTTAGTGTACTTTCTTTCATCTAACTGCCTCTTATTAACTGAATTCAGGAGGAATCGAGTATGGAATCCACGTCCAAGCTAAAGAAAAAATACGGTCTTTTTACTGCCATCTGCATGGTAGTAGGCATCGTTATAGGCTCCGGCGTATTCTTCAAGGCTCAGACCATTCTGCAAAAGACCGACGGCGACCTTCCGCTGGGCATACTGGCGTGGATTATCGGCGGCGTTATAATGCTCGTTTGCGTGCTTACATTCGCCATGATGGCGCAAAAATACGTTAAGGTAAACGGACTTGTGGACTATGCCGAGGCTACCGTAGGCAGCAAATACGCCTACTATGTGGGCTGGTTCTCTTCCACCATTTATAACCCCACCCTCACCGGCGTTCTCTGCTGGCTCAGCGCAAGGTATCTGCTTGTGTTCATAACCTCCTGCTGGCCGGATTTCCCGCTGGTTATTCCCGCGGCCGAGGGCGGCTGCGCGGCGGGCCCGGAGTGCCTGGCGCTTACCATGTTCATTATGTGCTGCGCTTACTTTGTAAACGCCATTTCCCCCAAGCTTGCCGGCAAGCTGCAGACCAGCATGACCATAATAAAGCTTATCCCGCTCGGACTTATGGCGGTTGTGGGCATTATCGCGGGTCTTCTCAGCCCCACGCACATGCTTGTTAATAACTTTGCCGCGGCCGCGAACATTGTTCCCGGCGAAACAGGCAAGGGCGCTCTGCTCCTTGCCGCCGTCTGCTCAACCGCGTTCGCCTACGAGGGCTGGATAATAGCTACCAGTATCAATTCAGAGCTTGAGGATGCCAAGAAGAACATGCCCAAGGCTCTTACAATCGGCGGCATTATTATAATGGCCGTATACATTGCATACTACGTTGGCGTTGCCGGCGGAGCGAGCGTGGAAAGCCTTATGGCGGACGGCGCGACCGTTGCCTTTACCAATATATTCGGCGGCGTGCTCGGAAACATACTTAACCTGTTCATAGCCATTTCCTGCATAGGCACCACAAACGGCCTTATGCTTGCCTGCACGCGCGGCATGTACTCCCTGGCCATTCGCGGAGAAGGCCCCAGGCCCAATGTTTATTCCCAGGTTGACGCCGAAACCAACATGCCCAACAACGCCGCCGCTTTCGCGCTGCTTGTAACCGCGTTCTGGGCGTTCTACTTCTATATAGCAAGCGTTGCCTGCACCTGGTCCGGCGCCTTTATATTCGATGCCTCGGAGCTGCCCATAGTTACCATATACGCTATGTATATCCCCATTTTCTTCGCCTGGATGAAGAAGGAAACTAAGGAAAACGCCCTGCGCCGCTATGTTCTGCCCGCGCTCGGCGTTATAAGCTGCCTGTTCATGGTTTATGCCTGCATAGTTGGCCACGGCATAGAGAACGTTTGGTACCTTATCGTGTTCGCCGCGTTCATGTTTGTCGGCTGGCTGGTTAACCGCAAGAACAAAAAGCTCAGCTGAAAAAGATAATAAAAAAAGCTAAACCCCGACGAATCCGCCGGGGTTTTATTTTGTCCGTAAATATCGATTTTATCCGCGCTTTGCAGATTCTACGGTGTGCTTAAGAAGAAGGGTTGTTGTAAGCGCGCCCACTCCGCCGGGCACGGGCGAGCATGCCGCCGCCTTTTCGCGCGCCGCGATTGAAACATCGCCCACTATTTTGCCCTCCATAAGGCTTGTGCCAACGTCTATAACGCAGCTTTCCTCATTCACCATGTCCTCTTTAAGCATGGCGGGGCTCCCCGCGCACGCGACTATTATATCGGCCGCGCGGGTATGGCGGGCAAGGTCGGTGGTTTTGGTATGGCAAACGGTAACGGTGGCATTCAGGTTAATCAAAAGCGTGGCGAGCGGCCTGCCCACAACCGCGCTCCTGCCAACCACGCAAACATCCCTGCCCGAAAGGGGTATATTATAGTACGAAATAAGCTCCGTAACGGCCGCCGCCGTGCAGGGGGCAAAGCAGTCCCGCCCCGTTGCAAGAAGCCCGGCGCTTAAGGGATTGGCGCCGTCAACGTCCTTTTGGGGATCTATAAGCGAGCGCAGGGCGAACGCGTTAAGGTGCTTGGGCACGGGCAAAAACAAAAGTATGCCGTGAACGGCTTTATCGGCGTTGAGTGCCTGTATCGCCCGCTCCGCCTCATCCTCGGTGCATTTTTCGTCAAGCAATGTGATTTGAACGCGCGCGTTCATGCCCTCAAAGCGCTTTATAATTCCCTTTTCGTATGAAATGTCCGATGGGTTCTGCCCTATGCGCACAACGCCAAGGCAGGGCACTATGCCCCGGGAGGAAAGGCAGGCTATATCCTTAGCCGTGTTTTCAAGCAGTGCCGCCGCCGCGGGCGCTCCCCTAAGCTCACGCATCGCATTTCTCCTTTGTCTCGGCAAGTATGGTTGAATATATTTCATCCGAAAGCTTTTCGCAATCATTAAGCAGGCTTTCGCCTTCATGGCGTATTCTTTCGGCCTCCGCTTTTTGTGAAATGCTCGGCAGGTTTATCAATATGTTCAGCCAAGCCCCTCTCGCGCAGCTTTTCAGGTTAAGCGCCGCCGCGCCAACGTCCGTGGCAAGGTTTGGGTTGCTGCGGTTAACAAGGCTTTTTGTAAGCTCAAGCGCCTCAAAAGCGGCCTTCATCATATCAAGCGGAACAAGCGTCGCGTCAAGCGATGCTTTGGCTATGGCCTCTTTGCGCGCGGCCTTCTCCAGCTCGGTTTCCTTTGGCAGCTTATACGCGGCGGAGAATTTGTCGTAAGCCGCGGCATCCTGATTCATAAGCTCCACCATGCGGCGCGAAAGGGCATCCGCCTGCTGATATACGCTTAAGCAATGCTGCTCAAACTCGGCGTATTTCTTTTTGCCCAGCGTTAACGCCGCGGCCATGGCGCAAAGCCCCGCGCCCTGCGCCCCGCAAAGGGCCGCCGCGCTTCCTCCGCCCGGGGCGGGAGCGTCGCTTGAAAGCAGGGCTATGTATTCGTTTACGGATCTTTTTGAAAGCATCGGTTATTCTCCTTTTTGGCTGTCGGTAGGTTTTTGCGCCTGCGCGCGCACGAATGAAACAAACTTTTGCTCAAGGGCGTTTAGCGCCGCGTCCTTGCGATAGGCAATATACAGCGTTCTTACGGACTTTTCGCCGCCCAGCTCAAAGCTTAATACCTTGCCGGACTCCGTTTCCTCCAGCGCGGCAAGGCTTGACACGGCGCAAACGCCCATGCCCTGAATTACCCCTGCCTTAAGGCATTCCGGGTTATCCACGCGGGCGATTATATTCAGCTTATTTATGTCCGCCCCAAGGGAAACAAGGCACGCGTTTACGGCCTGCTGAGTGCCGCTGCCGTCCTCCCTGGCAAGCATGGGCTCGCTTAGCAGGTCAAGCCCCGTTGCTCCCTTCTGCTTAAGCGCGCGGAACTTTGGCGAGTTTTCGGTTATCATTATAAGGGAATCCTGCGCGATTGGGTAGCTTATAAATCTTTTTTTGTCCGGCTCCGCCCCCATAAAGCCAATTCTCGCGTCGCCCCGCTCAAGCTGATTTCTTACGTCCCCGCTGTCCCCGCGCCTTACGCTGAAGCGCGAAAGGGGGTTTTTCTTAATAAAGGCGGACATAAGCCTTGGCAGCAGCGCCTGCGCCGGCACGGTGGAGGAGGCTATTATAAGGGTTGAAGCGTCTATGCCCTCGCGCATGCTTTCAAGCGTTTCCGCCCGCTTTACAATATCCTTTGCCGCGGCGTAAACCCGCTTGCCCGTTTCCGTAAGCTCCAGCCTTTTTCTTGCCCCGCGCAGTATAAGGCGGCAGTCAAGCTCCTTTTCAAGGCTTTGCACATGCGTGCTCACGGTGGATTGCGTAAGGTGCAGCGTTTCGGCGGCCTTTGTGAATCCGCCGCATTCCGCCGTTACAACAAATGTTTCAAGCTGCCTCAGGCTTATTTCAAGCATTGCGAATCTCCTTATAAAATAAAATGACTTTTCACGCCGCCTGTGTTATGCTTAATTCCAAACAAAGGAGGCAATGAACGTGAGAACCATATATCTTGACAATGCCGCAACATCTTTTCCGAAGCCCTGCGGCATGAGCGAGCGAATAAAATATTATATGGATAACGTTGGGGCCAGCATAAACCGCTCCGTTTATTCCTCCGCCGAGGAGGCCGGCATGGTCGCGCTTAGCCTTAGGGAAAGGGCAAAGCGGCTTTTCAACCTGAACGAAAAGGCTACCCACGTTATAATAACCCCCGGCGCAACGGCCGGGCTTAACTGCATAATAAAGGGCCTTCTTAAAAGCGGCGACCACTGCATAGTAAGCGGCATGGAGCACAATGCCGTAATGCGCCCGCTTAGCCAGCTTGGCGGCGTTGAGTTTTCAAGAATTCCTTGCGACGGCGAGGGCAGAATAATTATGGACTCGGTTGAGCCCCTTTTCCGCCCGAACACGCGCCTTGTTATAATAGCGCACGGGTCAAACGTGTGCGGCACGGTGCAGAACGCGGAGGAAATAGGCCGAATTTGCGCACGCCGCGGCGTACCCTTCGCGCTTGACGCGGCGCAGACCGCCGGGCATTACCCCGTTGATTTTACGCGCTTTAAGCTGAGCGCGCTTGCCGTTCCCGGGCACAAGGGTCTGCTCGGCCCCACGGGTATAGGCCTTCTTCTTTTAAGCGATTCCATGGCCCGCTCACTTAACCCGCTTATAGCGGGCGGCACGGGCAGCGCGTCCGACAAAGAAACATTGCCCGACTATCTGCCGGACAGGTTTGAATCAGGCACCCTTAATATGCCGGGCATTTACGGCCTTGAATACTCCCTGGACTTTATTGAAAAGCGGGGCATAGAATCCCTTCGCGCGCACGAAGCAGGGCTTACCGAGCGCTTTATCCTGGGTTTAGATGGTATAGACGGCGTGCGCCTTTGCGGCACAAGGGATTTAGCTAACCGCGTGGGCGTAATATCGCTTGACTTTATCGACAAGGACAATGCCCAAATAGCCTACCGCCTTGAAACCGAGTTCGGAATACTCACCCGCTGCGGGCTTCATTGCGCGCCGAACGCGCACAAAACGCTTTCCACGTTCCCGCAGGGCACGGTCAGGTTCTCGCTCGGCTTCGCTAACACGGAAGAGGATGTTGACGCGGCTGTTGACGCCGTGAAGCGGCTTGCCCTTACCTGAGCTTTATCCTTGCCCCGCCCTTATATTCGCTCGCGAATCCTATGCGCTGCGCGCTCGGCACGGCGGGTTTTAATTCATTAAAAAGCGCGTCCGCGTCCGCGGGATCAACCGCCATCAAAAGGCCGCCGGAGGTTTGCGGATCAAAGAGCATATCCTGCTTGGCAAGCTCCGTATTGCCCGTATCCACGGCCTGCTCGGCGTAGTTCCTGTTTCTGTACATGCCCGCGGGCAGTATGCCCATGCGCGCAAGCTCAAGCGCTTCTTCTATCAAATCTATTTTATCCACGTTAAGCGTAAACTCAACATCGCTGCCGGATGCCATCTCGTAGCTGTGCCCTATAAGGCCAAAGCCCGTAACGTCCGTGCAGGAATGCACGCGGTATTTAACCATTATGTCCCGCGCGGCCTTATTAAGCGACGTCATAAGGGAATATATAAGCTTTTGCCCGTCTTGTGAAAGCATATCCGCCTTAAGCGCGGTGCTCATCACGCCTATGCCTATTGGCTTTGTAAGAATAAGAACGTCGCCCGGCTTGGCGTTTGAGTTCGTAAGCATTTTATCCGGATGCACAAAGCCGGTTACTGCAAGGCCGTATTTAGGCTCGTCGTCATGAATGCTGTGGCCGCCGGTTATAAGCGCGCCCGCCTCATAAACCTTGTCATAGCCGCCCTTAAGCAGGGCGTGAACCGCGTCCATGGGCATTTTTTCGGGCACGGCCATTATATTAAGGCAAAGCTTAGGCTCGCCGCCCATGGCGTAAATATCGGAAAGGGCGTTCGTGGCGGCTATCTGGCCGAAAAGATAGGGATCGTCCGCGATGGGCGGAAAGAAATCCACCGTTTGCACAATGGCAAGCTCATCGCTTATTTTATAAACCGACGCGTCATCGCTTTTATCGAACCCCACAAGCAGGTTCGGGTCGCTGTGCACCTTTATGTCGTCAAGCAGCTTGGCCAGCACCCCGGCGCCAACTTTTGCCCCGCATCCGGCGCATTTTGAAAGCTTTGTAAGCTTAATGTCCTCTGTTGCCATATATGTTTTCAGCTCCTTTGGAAAATAGATCTCATCTGCGGCTATTATCGCAAAAACCGATATGAAAAGCAAGCATAATAAAAGCGCCCCGCGTGTGCGGGGCGCCTTTTAAGGCGTTAGCCTAATTACTCGATGAT
>CAVIJJ010000039.1:0-11087 GCA_963643205.1 bacterium
GTTTCCCCAGCGCGCTTGACTATAATACCAAACACTCCAAACTTTGTCAACAGCTATTTTTCAATTTTTTGATTCTTTTTTGCCCAACCTCAATTTTTGTTAGCTTTTCTCGGCCTTTTTTATTTGAAAAAATTTGGGCACCGCTGTCGCGGTGCCCTCTGATTTGGAATTAAGATTTAATTAATAGTCAACCCTCTTCAGCATGAAGTAGAGCCTTGCGCCGTTGCTCGCGTCGTCATGCTCGTTGGCGCAGGTGAATATGGTAAGGTAAGTGTCGTCCACGGTAACGGTGGTATCGAACTCAAGGCCGCTTATATCCTTGGTCTGCTTTACGCACTCGTCTATCCAGGCCTGCACCTCGGCATCGGTGGTCTTGTCGTGGCTGGAGCTGCCGTACGGATACCACACGTATTCCATAAGGGAGGTTTCAACATTGGCGGGAGCGGTTGTTTCAAACATGGCGAATATCTCGTAACGAGCTTCCTCGCCGTAGAGATACACGTCCCACACGCGCTCGGAGTATATGCTCAGATCCGGCAGGTTGGTAAGCTCCTTGCCGCAATGTTTCTTATGGTCGCAGGTGGTTTTGCCCAAATTGAACTCCTGGATATGGTGCAGCTGATGGAACATGCTGCCCGAAGGCCTGGAGTTATGGCCGGTTACAACGTTATTATGCCTCTGGCCGTAATAATAGGCGTAAACAGAGCCGGATTCCGCGGATTCCTTGGCGGGAGTATGGTCGTTATAGTACCAGGTTCCGGTCTTATCAAACATTATGGGGTAGCTTATATTGGTACCGAGTATTTCAATATAGCCCACGGTATCGTTATTCGCTTCGTAAGCGGAGGCGAACTTATCGGTATAGGTTCCCCTGGCCTTATTGCCGAACTGAGAAATGGTATTCTCGCCCGCTATGCAGTCTGAAAGGGTAGTCCTGTCCTCTGCCGTGCACTCGGGGCCGCTTCCGTCATAGGCGGAGCTAAGCTGCAGCGCGCGCTTGCATGCGCCGGAAACGCTGCTCTGGGCGGTAAGTATGCCGTCCATAAGGGTGCCGTCCTCGTCGGTTATGGCGCCGTCGCCGTTGGCATCGCCCATTATAACCACGTCACCTATCTCGCTGCCGTCCGCGGTAACCTTCATGCCGCTGCCAACCGTATCCGTATCGGCGGCCTCGGTTCCGTCCTCCTTGGCTATGGTTACGCTCTCGGCGCCCGTAAAGAGGGCAACAAGGCTCTTGGCTTCGCTAACGGTGCAGCCGAGCGTAAGACCGCGCACGTAGTTCACGCCGTCAACCTGCTCAATGTAGGGCCTTAAATTGAATGTGCCAACATCGCACTGCAGGTCGGTATTCTTGCCGTACGCGTAGGCATAGCCCTCGCGGTCCATAACAACGGCGTGAGTTTCGCCGACGGACACGCTTACAGCGTTGGCAACAGCCGTAATATCCTTTGAATCGGCATAAACGAGCGGATCGTCATCCGCCGCAACCTCAAGCGAGGCAGCAACGCTGCCGTCCGCGCGAACGGCCACAAGGCCCGCCGCGCCTATATCAACATCGGTATAATCGCTGTTCGCGTCAAACGCCGCGGTGTCTATGCTCGCGACAAGCTTGCCCGCGTTGGTAATACCCGCTGCGCGGTCCGCGCCGGCGGCTATCTTTTTAATGCCGCTCCAGGCGGAAACATCGGGCGCGCCGTCGGTCGCCACAACAGTACCGTCGCTCTTTAAGCCTATGGCGAATGCTTCGCCCGCGGCTACGGAAACTATATCGCTCCAGGCGGAAACGTCGGGCGCGGAAGATGTGCCCGTTACGGTGCCGTCATTAAGAAGAGCTATGGCGAAATCGCCGCCCATGGCAACCATATAAACGTTGCTCCAGCCGGAAACGGCATCGCTGCCCGTCATCTCTCCCGCGAAAAGAACGGATCCATCCGCCTTAACGCCCATGGTGGCGCTCTTGTTGGCCGCCACGAAAACCACGTTTGTCCAGTCCGTTACCCTGCGCTGGCCGTATTGGTCATGGCCGCCGGTAATTACGGTGCCGTCCGTCCTGAGGCCAACATTGTGTATGCTGCCCGCGGCTATCATGCCCGTGCCGCCCAATGCCTTTCGGGTAAGGGCAGCTGTATCTGCGCCGCTGTCGCCGGAGTTATTCTCCTGCGGCTCGGCCGTTGTATCCGTAACGTTCACGGGAAGGTTCTGCTGTTCATTGCCTGAGCACCCCGCGAAAAGCGCCGCTACCATTAAAACCGTAAGCAGCGCCGCAACGATCTTTTTCATTTACTCATTCCTCCATTCGTTCCGTTCGCACGGAATATCGCGCGTATATCATACCATAATGCGCGCCGTGCCGCAAACGTAGCAAGCTTAATTTACATATTCTACATATTTTGATATTTAATCCTCCGCTCCCTAACCGCGCCGTCTTGCCGTATAACGAATTTAAGGTTATAATGATATATCTATAATTATTAAAGTAGGCGTGGTGTAGCCCGCGCCGGAGGACTGATTTGGAAAGAAAAAAGACTCCCTTGTGGTTGGGATTGGGTATAGGTTTTGCGCTTGGCGCGGTTATGGGCGCGCTCAGCGGCTGGAGCGACATGGGCATTGTGCTCGCGCCCGCTTTTTTGGGCTTTGCACTCGGCGCGTGGGGATATGCCGCGGGAGCGGTATCGTTTGTGGGCTTCATAGGCGCGCTGTTTCTGCTTTGCGGCCTTGAAAACACGCTTTTAAGGCTTGCCGCCGTTTTGCCCGCGTCCGCCGTTATAGGTTATGTTATATATAATAAGAAAGCATGGCGCACGGCCGTGGCGCTGGGCGCGCTGCTTATGGGCGTTGGCCTTTATGTTTACACATGCCTGCCCAGCATTCTTGACGGATACGATCCTTTTTACTATATATCCTCTGTATTCACGGCCCTGGCCGATGAGATGACTAATTTTGCCGAATCCGGCCTTGTTTCAGAGGAGCGCGTGTCCCTTATGCGGGCCATGTTCGTAACGCTCGCGGACTCCGTTGAAACAATAGCCATGCAGGCTATATGCCTTATTTCAATGGTTTTCGCGCTTGTGGATACGCTTATCGCGCGGCTGCTTGTTAAGCGCACGGGAAGGGAGCTTAAGCCCATGACCCCCATGCCGCTCTGGCAGCTTTCAAGCAACTATACCTATGCCGCCCTGGCCGCCATAGTCGGGGGAGCCGCGGCGCTGCTTTTTAACCTTAATAACTCATCGTCCGTTGTATCCGCCGCGCAGATGGCCATTATAGGGCCGCTCGCGCTTATGGGCGTTTGCTATCTTGATTTTACAACCCGCCTGGGCCGCCCCGGCAGCAAGGCGAAAAGGGTTATAATATACGTGCTTATTGTTATTATGCTGCCGTACAGCATAACGGTGCTCGCGATTGCCGGCCTTCTTGACAGGATTGTGAAAACCCGCCGCCGCTTTGTGCCGAACGAGAAAAGGAAAAAGCCAAACAACAAATAAACCCTGAGGGGACGGGATGGGACCCCATCGGAAAAGGATTTGATTTATGGAAAAGAAACCGTATGCCGCGCTGATTCCGCTTTTTGTGGCGGCGCTTGCGGCCTCTGCCGCGCTCGCGCTTTTCGTTCACCCGCTTTGGGTGGGCCTGCTTTCCGCCGCCATAGTGGCAGCGTGCTTTTTGATAGGCGTTGTTATAGTGGGCGCGCGCTGGAAGCAGCTGCAGCAGGAGTGCGACGATATATTCCAGGAAAACTCCTCCGCCGCCTCAACAATCATAAACACGATTGACGTGCCGGCGCTTATATTCGATGACTCCGGCCGCATTATATGGTCAAACGAGGCTATGGACGAGCTTTATATGGGGCGAGACATAACCAAGCTTGTGCCCACACTTGATGTTAAGTCCCCCGCGCAGGCGACAACGCTTGAATACAACGGCAAGGCCTACCAGATAATGTGCAGCCCCATAAAGAGGGAGCACCCTTCCGCGAGAAAGCTTAGCTTTCAGTATTGGCTGGACAGGACGGAGGCGCTGCATTATACCCGCCTGTATGAAGAAAACCTGCCTGTTGTGGCGCTTATATACGTTGATAATTACGAAGAGCTTACGGCCGATAAGCAGTTTCACAGAAACAGCGTTCTTTCCGAGGTTGAAAGCCTTGTCAGCAAATTTGCCTCTTCCATTCAGGGCACATACCGCCGCTACGAAAACGCGCGCTTCTTCCTTATATTCGAAGCCAAATACATGGACGCGCTTGAAAAGGACCGCTTTAAGCTGCTGGAGCTTGCGCACAATATAGACACGGGCACGGAGCAGACGGTTACGCTTTCAATAGCCGTTGGCAGCGAAAGGCAGGTTGCCCAAAGCGATGAATCCGCCCGCCAGGCAATGGAGCTTGCGCTTGGCCGCGGAGGCGACCAGGCCGTTGTTAAGCGCGGCACCAATTATGAATTTTACGGCGGCCAGAAGCAGATAGCGCTTACCAAGCAATCCCGCGTTAAGGCAAGGCTTTTCGCCAAGGCTTTAAGGCAGCTTATGGAAAACTCCGACATGGTTTTCGTAATGGGCCACAAGAACGCGGATATGGACTGCATAGGCGCGGCGCTCGGCATAATGCGCCTTTGCCAGTGCGCTACCCGCCGCGGCTACATAGTTATAGACGAATCCAATTCCATGATAGAGGGCGCTCTTGGCTCCATGGCGGAAAGCAAGCAATATCACGACAGCGTGCGTACGCCCGACCAGGCCCTGCAGATGATTCGTCCCACAAGCGTGCTTATAGTTGTTGATACTCAGCGCGCGGGCAGCGTGCTTTCGCAGCAGCTTTATCAAAAGGCGGCGAAAACGGTTATAATAGACCACCACAGAAGGCCGGTTGACTCATTGCCCGCGCCCACGCTTAATTATTACGAGGCCGGAGCAAGCTCCGCCTGCGAAATGGTAACCGAGATTATGCAGTATTTCGCGGACGGGCTTAAGCCTACCCCATTTGAATCAAGCGCGCTTCTTGCGGGCATGACCATGGACACCAAGAGCTTTGCCGTAAACACCGGCGCCAGAACATTCGAGGCCGCGGGCTTTTTAAGGCGAAACGGCGCGGATACGAGCATGGTAAAGCTTATGTATCAGGACGATATGGCAACATTCCGCAACAGGGCAAGGGTTGTTGAGAACGCGACCATTATGGAAGGCGGCATAGCCATTTCAACCTGCCCCAAGGATATGCCCAACAACATGCTTATAGCGGCGCAGGCGGCGGACTCCCTGCTTTCAATAAAAGGCATACAGGCATCGTTCGTGCTTGCGGAAACCGCGACCGGCATAAACATAAGCGGCCGAAGCTTAGGGCAGGTAAACGTTCAGCTTATACTTGAGCGCATAGGCGGCGGAGGCCACCTTGCGATAGCCGGCGCCCAGCTTAAGGACATAAGCATTGACGAGGCTGTGAACAAGCTTACCGAAAGCATATATTCCTATTTGGACGAAATAGGAACGGATTATACAAAAGCATAAGAAATATACCTGAGGAGGTTTATAAAAATATGAAAGTTATACTGCAAAAGGACGTTAAAGGAACCGGCAAGGCGGGCGACGTTTGCGAAGTGAACGACGGCTACGCCCGCAATTTTCTTATTCCCCGCAAGCTGGCTCTGCCCGGCGACGCAAGCAGCATTAACGCCGCGAATATAAAGAAGCAGGCGGACGCGCACAGGCTTGAAATGCAGCGCAAGCGCGCCAAGGAGCTGGCCGCCGGCATGAACGGTCTTAACGTTAAGGTATACGCCAAGTGCGGCGAAAACGGCAGGCTTTTCGGCTCAATAGGCGCGGCGGAAATATCCGCGGCTCTCAAGGAGCAGCACGGGCTTGACGTGGACAAAAAGAAGATTCGCCTGGACGACCCCATAAAGGCGCTCGGCAAGCTGAGCGTAAGCGCGCATCTTTATGAAAACGCGGACGCTAAATTTGAAGTAGAGGTACTTCCCCTTCCCCAGAACAACTAAAGCTGAACCTTAAGGGTGGAAAGGCAAACCGTGGAACAGAGCCCAAGAACTCCCCCGCATTCGCTTGAATCGGAAAAGAGCGTGCTTGGCAGCATGCTTATCAGCCGCGACGCCGCAGAGCTTGCTTGCGAAATGCTTTCGGCGCAGGATTTTTACATGCCGCAGCATCAATATATATTCGAGGCCATGTGCGACCTTGTAACCCACGCCCAGGCGGTTGACAGCGTAACCATCGTGGACGCGCTTGAGCGCGCGGGCAAGCTTGACGCGGCGGGCGGCATAGCCTACATAGCGGAGCTTTCGCTTTTTGTGCCCAGCGCCGCGAACGTAAGCTACTATATAAAGGTTGTTGAGGACCGCAGCGTTCTAAGGCAGCTTATAGCCGCGGGCGGGGAGATTATAAAAACCGCAAGCGAGGGCGAGGCGCCCATAGGCGATATATTGGACGAGGCCGAAAGGCGCGTTTTCAACATATCCATGAAAAAGAACGAGGATACCATGGTTCCCGTGGACAAGAGCGCGCTTGAGGCGTATATGCGCATAGGCGAGCTTATGAAAACGCGCGGTGAGATTACCGGCGTGCCCTCGGGCTTTAAGGAGCTTGATGAGCTTACAAGCGGCTTCCAGAAGGGCGACCTTATAATAGTCGCCGCGCGACCGAGCGTTGGTAAATCCACGTTTGCCATGAATATTGCCGAATACGCCGCCACAACCGCCGGCAAGAAAATAGCCGTATTCAGCCTGGAAATGAGCCACGAGCAGCTTACAACCCGTATGCTCTGCTCCCTGGCCAAGGTTGATATGCAAAAGATAAACTCCGGCGAAACAACCGAGGAGGATCTGCTTGTATTGAGCGACGCTTTGCTTACCCTCAGCGACTCTAAAATGTATATTGACGACAGCGGCAATTTAAGCGTTGCCGATATTCGCAGCCGCTGCCGCCGTCAGCAGATGCGCACCGGGCTTGACATGGTTATAATCGACTATTTGGGCCTTTTGCAGATAGGCAATACGCGCGGCAGCCTTGTAGCGGACATAGCGGAGGCCACACGCGCGCTGAAAATACTGGCAAAGGAGCTTGAGGTTCCAATAATGCTGCTATGCCAGCTTTCAAGAGGACCGGAAAGCCGAAAGGAAAACGGATACCGCCCCATTCTGGCCGATTTGCGAGATTCCGGCGCTATTGAGCAGGACGCGGACATGGTGCTGCTGCTTTACCGCAAGGCGCTTGCCATGCGAAACAGGAAGAACGATTCCAAAAGCGGCTCTTCGCCGGACGATGTTATAGAGGACAACACCGCCGAGGTAATAGTGGCCAAAAACAGAAACGGCCCGCTTAAAACCGTTAATCTGGCGTTTCAGGGTATGTTCTCCCGCTTCGCCAACCCATCTTAACGCAATACGGAACGCTCATATACGGGCGTTCCTTTTTAAGGAGAAAAGTATATGGCATTTAATTATATTGATATTGATAACTGGAACAGGAAGGAACACTATTTAAGCTTTATAGGCGACAACCTTTGCAATTACTCGATGACCGTTAATATGGACATTACCGCCCTTAAAGGGGAAAAGCTCTATCCCGCCATGATATGGCTTATTACCCGCACGGCGAACGCGGTTGACGAATTCCGCATGAGCTTAAAGGACGGCAAGCTTGGCTATTACGACGATGTGCACCCGGCTTATACCATATTCAACAGGGAATCGAAAACGTTTAGCGGAATATGGACCGAGTACAGCCAAAGCTACAATGAGTTTTTGGCCGGCTACGAGCGCGACAGCGCGCTTTATTCAAATTGCGTAGCGTATGCCCCAAAGCCCGGCACGCCGGAGAACAGCATAAATATTTCCATGATGCCCTGGGCCACGTTTACCGCCGTGAACCTTAATCTTTATAACGGCGGTACTTCCCTTTTGCCCATATTCACAATGGGCAGGGCGTTTACGCAGGCCGATTGCCGCATGCTGCCGCTTGCCGTTCAGGCGCACCATGCCGTTTGCGATGGCTACCACCTGGGCAGATTTCTTTCGCTTCTTCAGATAAACATAAACTCGTTTAAGGAGATTTCCTCTGATGAACACTGACGCGGAGGCGTTAAAAAAGCGGTTTATCGAGCTTGCCCGCCGGGCGGACAGCCGCTGCTCCCTTATTTACAGCGGCTTTCTTTCGCTTAACGAGCAGGCGGTATTATCGAGCATTGAGCGTACGCTCCCCGTGCCGGTTGCTTTTTACGGCGGGGCGCAGGGCTGCGAGCGGCGCGTGGCTCGCTTTGGCGCGGGCGAGGACGACGACTTTGAGGATTACCCGATAGAAATAATAGAAATAGCCCCGAAGAACGAGAAATTCGCGGGCGATCTTTCCCACCGGGACTTTTTGGGCGCGCTTATGCACACGGGCATTGAGCGCGAGAAGATTGGCGACATTATATTAAGGGGCAAGCGCGCTTACGCGTTTGTTGAGGCCTCCCTTGCCCCGTATTTCGCGGATACGCTTGAAACCGTTGGCAGGACAAGCGTTGTCTGCCGCGCGGGGGTTGATTTGCCCGCGGGTGAGCTTTACCGCACGGAGGACGCCGCGGTAAGGATTACGTCCCTAAGGCTGGACGCGCTTACGGCGCAGGTGTTCCGCCTTTCCCGCTCGGAGGCGGCGGAGCTTTTTTCATCGGATCGCGTATTCATAAACGGAGCCCTGGCAAAGGGCCCTGCCGTATCCCCAAAGGAAGGGGACATTATATCCGCCCGCGGACTCGGCCGCTTTATATTCGCCGGCGTTTCCGGCCAAAGCAAAAAGGGCAAGCTTATAGCGGATATTAAGAAATACGTTTAATTAAGCCTATAAATAACCGCCTTGCCTGCTTTTTCGGCATAGACGCGCTTATGTAGGCCCTGCCGTGGCTTAGAAAATGCGTGCTCGCGATAGGCAGCCTTTTGATAATATGGATGGGCATAGGGCTTATCCGCTCAAAGTCCGGCCTTAGCGGCGGGCGGGACACAAACGTTTCCCTTCTTAAAACGGCGGCGATAGTATTCACCGTAACCCGGCTTAACCCGCAGGCGCTTATTGACGGCACAATGCTGCTTGGCGCGGCAAGCGCTACACTCGCGGCCGACGAAACGCTTTATTTCGTATTCGGCTTCACAAGCGCCTCTGTAATATGGTTCAGCGGGATAACGGCGGCAATATCGCTTTTCAGCGGCAAAATAACGGACAAATTTTTAAGAATTATAAATATAGTCTGCGGCGCCGTAATGATATTTTACGGGCTTAAGCTTGTTTATAGCTTTTTCGGCTGATGGGCTGGGTATAATAGGCCTTTTCATGCCTTTGACAAATCCATGCAATGTGTTATCATTATATATGATGAATGTATAAGCGAAAGCAATAGAAAGAGAGAGCGTGGAATTGGAACAGGTTCATCGAGGTACCGGCCGGCACATTAAGCGTGCCGATTCGGACATGACAAACGGAACAATATGGAAGCTGCTGATTAAATTCGCGTTGCCCATGGCGGCGGGTTTGCTGTTTCAGCAGCTTTATAATACCGTGGACACGATTGTTGTGGGTCAGTTCGTGGGCAAGGAGGCGCTTGCGGCGGTTGGCAGCACAAGCAGCATTATAAATATGCTCGTGGGCCTGTGCTCCGGCCTTTCAATGGGCGCGAGCGTTGTAATTTCCCAATCCTACGGCGCTAAAGATTATGAAAAGCTGCACGACGCCGTGCACACAACAATTCTTGTAACGCTTATAATGGGCGTTATCGCGACGGGCATAGGCATACTTATAGTTGACCCCATGCTTAGGATGATGGACACGCCGGACGATGTTTTTCAGGCGGCGCACGATTATTTAACCATATACTTCGCCGGCATTTCCGGCCTTTTCATATATAATATGGGCTCGGCTGTGCTGCGCGCGGTGGGCGACTCCAAGCGGCCGCTCTATTTTCTTATATTCTCGGCCGTGCTGAACGTTGTGCTCGATTTGCTTTTCGTAATAGTATTCCATCTTGATATAGCGGGCGCGGCTTACGCCACAATACTCAGCCAGTTCCTTTCCGCCCTGCTTGTTCTTTTCGTGCTCACCCGCTCCGCCGGGCCGTACGCGATACACTGGAAGGACCTTTGCGTAAAGGGAGACATACTTAAGCAGGTTCTCGCGATTGGTCTGCCCTCCGGCGTACAGCAGGGCATAACCTCTTTTTCAAACGTATTCGTGCAGTCCTACGTAAACGCGTTCGGTTCGGACTGCATGGCCGGCTGGTCAAGCTACAACAAGCTTGATGTATACGCCCTTGTTCCCGCGCAGAGCATAGCCATGGCCTCAACCACATTCGTTGGCCAGAACTACGGCGCCAGGAAGCTTGAGCGTGCTAGAAAGGGCGTTAGGCAGGCGCTTTTGATGAGCATAGCGATGACCGTGTTCCTCTGCGGACTGCTTCTTCTTTTCAAGGATCAGCTGCTTACGCTTTTCACAACCGATTCGCTTGTTATCCAGTACGGCTCCCGCTTTATAGGCATAATCGCGCCGTTCTATTTCTGCACCTGCTTTAACCAAACGTTCGCCGGCGCCATGCGCGGCATAGGCAAGGCAAAGGTGCCCATGATAGTTATGCTTTCAAGCTTTGTCGTGTTCCGCCAGATATTCCTGTTTGTCGGCACAAAGCTCGGCGGCGGCTTCCTGCTGGTGTCCCTCGCCTACCCGATGGGCTGGGTTGTGTGCAGCATAGCGATGTATGTTTGCTTTAAGCGCAGCGCCCTTTGCCACCCCGAAAAGGCCAGCTTCGCGGACGACTCCCCCGAAAACGAAAACGTTGAGGACGAGCTTGAATCCGGCGGCGAAGGCGAAAGATAAGGATAAATATTATTTAACTCGCTCCCGTTCAAAAGGCGGGGGCGAGTTTGGTTTTGGGGATAGGTGTAATTCCGGGTGCTGATGAAGTAATAAGCGGTAGAATAAATAAGGGAGGGAAGCGGATCTTTGGACTCCCTCCCCCCATCGGAGGAGGCTTTTGGTTTTGGGCTAATTCGGGACTTTTTCAATAAAAAACTCACTTTACTTCAACCCCGCCTTTTCTTTATGCCAAGGGGCCGGGGAAG
>CAVIJJ010000040.1:0-10801 GCA_963643205.1 bacterium
CCTTACTTCCTTTCCACTCTGACCTACAAGAACTTCTTCCCGGCCAACAAGCAGTGGATCGAGGAGTGCGGCGAGAACTTCTCCACCGATAACGAGACCATGCTGTACTGCGGCGAGTATATAATGACCGTTTACGAGCCCTCCAGCCTTATCGAGTCCGTCCTGAACCCCACCTACTGGGATATGGAGAACATGCACATCACCAAGATCACCCAGATCTACAACTCCGAGGCCGGCACTGTTGAGCCCGAGATGTATCTGCGCGGTGAGATCAGCGGCTGCGACGTTCCTACCGAGCAGCTTGATGAATGGCTGAACGACACCGAAAAGTACGAGAAGATTCGTCCCTGCCGTCCCAGCTTCTGGACCTATTTCTATTATTTCTGCTTCTGGCCCAACTTCGACGAGAAGTACGAGCCCGAAAACTGGAAGCTCGCTGTTAACAACGTAAACTTCCGTAAGTCCATCATGCACGCCTTCGACAAGGTCTCTCTGATACAGATCGTAGAGCCCTACGAAGCCGAGGCCCACGTACAGAACACCATGACCTGCCGCGACTTCCTGAACAGCGCAGGTAAGGACTACACCGACCTTGATCCTATCGCCGAATTCGCCGCCAGCGATACCTACAACGTAGAGCTTGCTAACGAATACAAGGAAAAGGCTATCGAGGAACTGACCGCCGCCGGCGCCACCTTCCCCGTAATCGTATATCTGCCTTACATCACCAGCTCCACCACTCAGACCCAGCGCGTACAGCTGATCGAGCAGTTCCTGGAGCGCAACCTTGGTACCGATTATGTTGACGTTCAGGTTGAGGGCTATGCCGAGGATGGTTTCGTTGAGAGCGTTCTCCGCGTTGGTAACTACGGCCTGCTGTTCAACAGCTGGTATCCTGACTACTCCGATCCTCTGACCATGACCTTCCCGTTCACCGCAAGCGGTGCCGATCGTCGTAACTGGGTCTTCATGGCTGACGGTCTCTCCGAGGTTTCCGATACTTATGTAGACGGTTCCTTCCAGGCCAAGGACGGCAAGTACTACTACAACATCGTTTATGATCAGATGGTTGATGCCGCTGACGCCGAGTGCGTTGACCTTGAGAAGCGCTACGAGCTCTTCGCCGAGGCTGAGAACTGGCTGGTAAACGAGCAGTGCATGGTCATCCCCTTCATGCGCGGCGGTACCGGTTACATGGGATCTACCCTGATGCCGTTCGAGTCTCAGTACGCTCCCTTCGGTGCTTCCGATGGTCGTTATAAGTATCAGTACATCTACACCGACGGTATCAACACCGACGAGTACTATGAAGCCTACGAAGCGTGGGAAGCTGAGCGTTCCGCCAAGATGGCTGAGCTGGCTGCCGAAGGCAAAGTACAGGGCGTAGACTACTAATAAAACAAATAGTTAGCATTCGCCTGAATCCAGGTGAATAGCTGCGGCGGCAGCACCCAATAAGTGCTGCCGCCGTCTTATTTATAGGCAAAACATAATCGGGCGCGATACAGGCCGGAAGGCCGTTATGATGCGTTAAGAAATAGTTAGGAAAGGCGTATCAAGGTTGCGAACAAAAAACGCAATGCCGTATAATTTTCCTGAAATTGAACACTTATAAGCTTTTTCGTTTGCAGTTTTGTCTATATCTGCGGCAAAAAAACTATTTTTATCAAATTTGAAAAGGATGGGGGCGTCCTAACCGAAAAAGACCCGAATGGCCTTTTAACAAAAGCGGAGGAAAACATAAAAAGCACCTGATTCGCCGGAGCGGATTCACGAAAGGATTGTATTTTCTGCCCGGTCTGCGAGATATAATGGAACGGCTTCATTATATGCCGGAGACCGCCTTGGGCGGGAACTCAAAAGAAATAATATAAAGGGGTACACGTAATTGGAAATCATCAAGTATGTATTGGGACGTATAGGCAGATCTCTGATCTCCCTGTTCCTCGTATTGGTGATAGTCTTCCTGTTGATGCGCCTGCTGCCGGTAGATACCTACTTCGGCGATCGCGTAGACAAGATGAACGACACCACCAAGCAGGCCATACTGCATAAGCTCGGTCTTGACCAACCGGTTTATGTTCAGCTGTGGAATTATCTTAAGGACCTTGCACATCTGGATTTCGGCGAGTCTATAACTTACTACGCCGGCAAGTCCGTTTGGAGCGTTATAGTTCCTAAGCTGCTGCCCTCCTTCCGCTTCGGCGCACTTTCGCTTATCGTTTCGCTTTCACTTGGTATCGGACTCGGTATGCTGATGGTTCGCAGATACGGCAAGGCGGCCGATACTATCGGCAACATTTACATTATGTTCATCGAGGCCGTGCCGAGCATGGTTATATACCTTTTCATTCAGTTCTTCGGAACAAAGGTATTGAACATAAGCATGTTGTACAGGGAGGATAAACTGGTAACATACATCCTGCCCGTCATATCAATGTCTTTGGGCGGCATAGCGTCAAACGCCATGTGGATTCGCCGCTACATGATGGACCAGATCAACGCCGACTACGTTAAGCTGGCGCGCGCCAAGGGCCTTTCCGAAAAGCAGATAATGCGTAAGCACGTTCTGCGCAACGCTTTCGCTCCCTTCGCGCAGGTTCTGCCTTCCTCCATCATATTCACCATATCCGGTTCTCTTTACATTGAGTCCCTGTATTCAATCCCCGGTACCGGCGGACTGCTGGTTAACGCCATACAGGTTCAGGATAACCCGCTGGTTCAGACCCTGGTGCTGTTCTACGCAGTGCTGAGCGTTCTGGGCATGCTGCTTGGTGACCTTGCCATGATGGCTTGCGACCCGCGTATCACCCTCGGCAAGAAAGGAGGCGGCCGTTAATGACTAAGGTAATGAAAGATCTGAACAACATGAGCGACGAGGAGCTTTTCAGTTTTGTAACGTTCAGCAAAGAGCGCTCCGAATCCGTCACTTATTCCGGCTATTCCTATTGGAAGAGCACCCTTAAGCTCTTCATGAGCCAGCGCGTAACCAGGTTTATGCTTTATTTCCTGATTGCCCTGCTGCTCTTCACCTTCATCCAGCCCTATCTGCCCGGCCAGAAGAGCCCCACGGAAATATTCCTGGATCCCGAAACCGGCAGGCAGTACCATAACGTACAGCCCAACAGCGAGTTCTGGTTCGGCACGAACATAATCGGCCAGGATTTGTGGTCCCGTATTTGGAGCGGCACGCGTACTTCGCTGTTCATAGCCGTTGTCGCCGTTCTCAGCTCCACTGTAATCGGTATTACGATAGGCGCTATTTGGGGTTATGTACGTCCGCTCGATCCGCTGATCACGGAAATTTACAACGTTCTTAACAACATCCCTCTTACCGTTTTGAGAACGCTGCTCGCGTACGTTCTGCGCCCGAGCCTTAGGACAATAATTTTGTCCATGTGCTTAACCAACTGGATAGGCATGGCAAAATGGATACGTAACCTTATCATCATAATTCGTGACCGTGAGTATAACCTGGCATCCCGCTGCCTCGGCACGCCGATACCCCGCGTTATAGTAAAGAACCTGCTCCCGCAGATCGTCTCCGTTGTTATGATGGATATGGCGCTTTCAATCCCCGGCGTTATAGGTTCCGAAGTGTTCCTTACTTACGTTGGTCTGGGCCTGCCTATAGACACTCCGTCCCTGGGCAACCTGATTGATGAGGGCCGTCGCGTTATGATGAACCCCTCGCAGATGTATCAGCTGGTATTCCCGGCAGTAGTTGTTGCCGCGGTTACCATTTGCTTCTACGTGCTTGGCAACAAGTTTGCCGATGCATCAGACCCGCGCAACCACGTGTAAGGAGGGCATGACAGATGGAACAGAATCAGAAAGTTGAAAACGACGTCATCCTTTCGGTAAAGGACCTTGTGGTAAAGTTCTCCCTGCGCGGTCAGGAGCTTACCGCCCTTCGCGGCGTAAATCTTGACCTTCATAGGGGCGAAAGCCTTGCGATAGTCGGTGAGTCCGGCTCCGGCAAGAGCGTTTTCTGCAAATCCTTCATAGGAATGCTTGATAAGAACGGCTGGATTGACTCCGGCGAAATCTGGTACAACGGCGTTGATATAGCCAAGTACAAGAAGAACGAGGAATGGACTCAGATCCGCGGTAAGGAAATAGCCATAGTTTTCCAGGATCCTATGACCAGCCTTGACCCCCTGCAGACCATCGGCACCCAGATTCGTGAGGCGCTGGAGCTGCATCAGGGCCTTAAGGGAGCGGAAGCTCAGGAAAAGGTTATAGAGATTCTTAACGACGTTGGCATACTGGAGCCCGAAAAACGCTGCAAGGATTATCCGCACGAGTTCTCCGGCGGCATGAGGCAGCGCGTGGTTATAGCAATAGCCATCGCCTGCAATCCTAAGATACTTGTTTGCGACGAGCCCACCACCGCGCTTGACGTTACCATACAGGCTCAGATACTTGCCCTGCTCAGGAAACTGCAGGCTAAGTACAACCTTACCATAATCTACATAACCCACGACCTTGGCGTTGTTGCGAACGTTGCCGACCGCGTGGCCGTTATGTACGCCGGCGATATAGTTGAAATTGGTACCTGCGAGGACGTGTTCTACACTCCTAAGCATCCTTACACCTGGGCACTGCTCAGCTCCCTGCCGCAGCTTGGTATAAAGGGACAGCCCCTGTTCTCAATAGAGGGTACTCCCCCGAACCTGTTCACCGAAATCCGCGGCGATGCTTTTGCGCCCCGTAACCGCTACGCCATGCAGATAGACCTTATGGAGAGGCCGCCTTACTTTGAGATATCCCCCACTCATAAGGCCCGCACGTGGCTGCTTGACCCCAGGGCTCCTCATATAGACCCGCCCAACACTTCCATTGCCAAGGCCAGGGAAGAGAACGCCAAGCACGCTGCCGAGAAGAAGAAGGTTGGCGAAAAGCTTGTTGAGGTTAAGGACCTGGTTGTACAGTTCGGCTCCAAGCGCAATCCGTTTGTTGCCGTTAAGGGCGTAAGCTTTGATATCTACAAGGGCGAAACCTTCGGCCTGGTTGGTGAGTCCGGTTCCGGCAAAACCACCATCGGCCGCGCCATTATCCGCATTAACCCCGCCGCCAAGGGCGAGATTACTTACAAGGGCGAGCGTATAAGCGGCAAGATATCCAAGGAGCTCGACCGTAAGATCACCCATGAGATCCAGATGATATTCCAGGATCCTATGGCAAGCCTGAACGAGCGCGCCAAGGTTGACTACATCGTTTCCGAAGGCCTTATGAACATTCATCCGGAAATGACAAAGGAACAGCGTTCCCAGCGCGTTGCCGAGGTTCTGCAGGACGTTGGCCTGCTGCCCGAATTCGCCAGCCGTTTCCCGCACGAGTTCTCCGGCGGCCAGAGGCAGCGTATCGGCGTAGCCCGTGCCCTTATAATGGAGCCTGACTTCATAATCGCCGACGAGCCCATAAGCGCACTGGACGTTTCAATACGTGCTCAGGTGCTTAACCTGCTCAGCGCGATGCAGCAGCAGCGCGGCCTGACCTACCTGTTCATTTCGCACGATCTTTCCGTTATGCGCTTCATAGCGGACCGTATCGCCGTTATACACAAGGGCGTTATAGTTGAGCTTGCGGACACCGAGGAGCTCTTCGCGTACCCCATGCATCCTTATACGCGCGCGCTGCTCTCCGCCATACCGCAGCCCGATCCGCGTGAGGAGAAGAAGAAGGTACTGGAAGTTTACGATCCTTCCATCCATAACTACACGGAGGATAAGCCCTTCTGGACCGAAATCCGCCCGAATCACTTCATCACCTGCAACAATTACGAGCTGGAGCAGTATCGTGAGAAGCTTGCGAAGATGGAGAAAGGTGAATAAAACAAGCGCTTAAAGCGCAGTTGTGTTACTCCTTTGAACGCACCCGATTTGTTATCGGGTGCGTTTTATGGTATAATCAAGCCGAAATACACTAAAGGGAGGCTTTGAACATATATGGAACAGATAAATGAGCCGCGCAACGAAAAGGGACAAACGCTTGCGGAGTTTCTTGCCGCCTATGATGAAAACAAATATCGCCGCCCGTCCGTAACGGTGGACATGGCGGTGCTTACACTAAACGAAAAGGGCGAGCTTTGCGCAATGCTTATCCGCCGCCGCAATCATCCCTTTATAGGGCACTGGGCGCTGCCGGGCGGCTTTGTTGAAATGGACGAGGAGCTTAATGCCGCCGCCGCGAGGGAGCTTGAGGAGGAAACGGGCGTTACCGGCGTACCCTTAAGGGGAATAGGCATGTTCGGCGCCGTTAACAGGGACCCCCGTACCAGGGTTATAACAACCGCGTTTTACGCCGTTGCCCCCATGGGCAGCATAAAGCCCAAGGCCGGCGACGATGCGGCCGACGCAAAGCTTTTTGCCGTGAACACAAGGCTTGAGGCGTATTCCCCCTCCGCCGAGCGCTACCGCATAACGCTTAAGAGCGACGATGAAACGCTTACCGCCCGCGCGCTTATTCGCTACGATGAGCTGGGCTCAACCGAGGATATGGCTGTTCCCATAGGGCAGGGCGCACTGGGCGCGGATCACGATTTGATACTCTTTACCGCTCTTCGCGCGCTGAATGATCTTCCCCGCGAAAGGGCCGCGCTGGTGCTTACAAAGAATAATCCGGATTTGTTCGCGGATGCCGTTCGCGCGCTGGACGTTGCCCTTGGCGCCATACCCGAAAGCAAATGAAGCGGGCCGTATACACGCCGCTGCTTGCCGCGGCATCGCTTCTTATAATAATCGCCGTGCTTTTTACCAGCCTGCAGATTTGCATGAACCAAAGGAACTGGTATTACGAAAGCTATGTTAAATACGGCACGTCCGCGCAAACGCTTATAAGCGACGAGGATATGACCGAGGCCATATATACCCTGATTGACTATATGGAAGGCCGGGTGGACAGCATTCAGCTTACCGTTACAGAAAACGGGCAAACCGTTGAAATGTACAATCAGCAGGAAATTGACCACATGGTGGACGTTCGCGCGCTTTATCAGGCCTGGCGCGCCGTAAGGGATTACGGAACGGTGCTCGCGGTTATAATAATCGCCTTTTATATGATTAAGCTGCCCAAGGGGCAGAAGGTGAGCGCGCTCTGCGGCGGCTTTTTATGGGCCGCGTGTATATTCGGCGCGGTGCTTATTGCCCTGGGCATTTGGGTGGCGGTTGATTTCAACAGCTTCTGGACGGAATTCCACCACCTGTTTTTCACAAACAATCTGTGGCTTATGGATTACAATACCTGCCGCATGATTCGCATTTGTCCGCTTCAGCTTTTTAACGATATTGTTGTGCGCTTCGCGCTTATGTTCCTTATTCCGTTCGCGATTATGCTCGCGCTCGCTGTATGGGGCAGGAAAAGGAGCAAAATCAAATGAATTACTATCAATCCGCGTCCATAGGGGCGGAGGAATACCGCAGAAAATCCGCGCCAATTATGCTTGCGATAGAAAGCTCCTGCGATGAAACCGCGGCAAGCGTTGTCCGCGCCGGGCGCGAGGTGCTCTCCATGAGCGTTTATACCCAAATTCCCATTCACCGCAAATACGGCGGCGTGGTGCCGGAGCTTGCGTCACGATCCCATGTTGAAAAGGTGGGCAGCGTTGTGGCGGACGCGCTTGAAAAGGCGGGGCTTACCATAAACGATGTTGATGCCGTGGGCGCGACTTATGGGCCGGGACTTGTGGGCGCGCTGCTTGTGGGCGTAAGCTACGCGAAGGGCCTTGCCTATGCCGCGAACAAGCCGTTTATAGGCACGGATCACATTGCCGGGCATATAGCGGCCAACTACCTTAGCTACAGCGATCTTGAGCCGCCCTTCGTTTGCCTTGTCGCAAGCGGCGGGCACAGCCATATAATACTGGTCAAGGGTTACAACTCCTTTGAGCTTTTGGGCTGCACAAGGGACGATGCCGCGGGAGAGGCGTTTGACAAGGTGGCAAGAGCATTGGGGCTTAATTATCCCGGCGGGCCGGAGCTTGAAAAGCTTGCGCGCGAGGGCAATCCCAAAGCCTATCACTTTAAGGCGGCCTTTAACGAGGGCGACAATCTTGATTTCAGCTTTTCCGGCATTAAAACGGCCGTTGTGAACCTGATGCACAACGCAGCGCAGAAGGGTGAGCAGATTAACCGCGCGGACATAGCGGCAAGCTTTCAGCACAGCGTGGTGGATACCCTTTGCCATAAGGCGGTGCGCGCGGCACAGCTTAATAACGTGACCACGCTTGCCCTTGCGGGCGGCGTAAGCGCGAATACAGCCCTTCGAGAGGCGCTTGAAAAGGCGGCGCACCGCGCGGGCCTTCGCTTCTGCCGGCCGGATATGCGCTTCTGCACGGACAATGCCGCCATGATAGCCTGCGCCGCGCATTACGCGATGCTTGAGCAGGGCCCAAGCCCGCTAAGCCTTAACGCCGAACCGGGCAAGGAGCTTGCGGAGTGAGGGTATAAGATTTCAAGAATTGAATTATGTTTACAGGAAGAGTAACGCGGAAAGAGTTACTCTTTTTTTATAAAAGCGGAGCGCTTTACTTTTAATTGAGACAAATGTGGGTTACTTGACGCTAAGACGATAAATAAGCGGGGGGAATGTATGCCTAATAGAAAGAGTGCAGGAAATAAACCGGCAAGGCAAAACCGATCTGTTAAGGAATCGCAAATAAATAATCTGAACATGCTAACAAATCGCAAATAAATGCAAGTTAATATTGACGGCATAAACAGACTATGATACGGTGTCGCCGCGATATGTATCTTCCATCTTATTCGTATATCCGAAAACCCAATATTTTTGGCTAAATACTTAAACAAATTTATATGTTATTAGTGACTCTTCAGGAGGTGATTCCGCTGCGGATTTGAATTACGGAAGACTAGCAAAAACCGAAAATCAAAGATTGAAATGGGGGCAAAACTATGAAAAAGAAAATATGCTTAATCATTAGCTTGGTTATTTTAATTATGACGGTTGCATCAATCGCTTCGGCACGCGACAATATATGTTCTTACTGTAACGCAAGGATGAGGCTATATGATAAATCCGATGAGTTCCTCGTAAGGAGATATACTGCAACCTGCAATAAGTATTCGAACCGTCGGGATACGATGGAAGTTTGGGGAGTAGACTATTTTTATCAGTGCTCAAATCCCTCATGCGGGATTGAAGCCTTTTATGACACGAAAACGCGAACCGAACGCATTTGTGACCATTGAAGGATACATAAACTTCATGCGGATTTTAGATACAGATTACTTTTATTTGTATTCGGAACCGGAACAAGAAGTTTATATCCATACCGTTAAGCGCACTGAACGCATTTGTGATCACTAACTGCCAATAGCGTCGGCGGGAAGGACCGTTCTCTCCCTTTCCCGCCGATAATGATATATAGCAAATGACGAAACCTTAAGGTTTGATATATAGGAGAAAAATGAATATGAGTAAACCCGGTTTATTCTTAAGGGCTTTGAGCATACTGTGCATTATATTTGTTCTGCTCAGCTTATTTGCCTGCGCTCCCGCGGCGCAAACGGCCGACCCGGAGCAAACCGCGGCCGCCGTGCAAACAATTCCCCCTTCACCAAAGCCGGAGCGGGCGGAAGTTACATATTCCGCAAAGGAAATACTGGCGGCGCTTACAGCTGAAAACATGCAGGGACGTGTTGTGGGCAGCGAGGGCAATCGAGCGGCGGCAGAATATATTGAAAACGTGTTTGAGTCGCTCGGCCTTTTACCCGCGTTTGAAAGCGGATACATTGCGGAATATGCCGAAGAAACCGTTGATACCTCCGTGTGCCCAAGTGTCACGCTCATAGCCGCGGACGGAACCGAAACGGAGCTTGTATACGGCGAGGATTTTTTAGCTTCTCCTGCTTTTGAAAATATAGATATTCAGGCCCCGATAAGCAGGGAAAAAACGGAATGTGAAAATGGCGATTTTATATTTTTTGCGCAGGATTCAGCGGATGTTGTGCAGTTTACAAAGGGAAATCAGGGCAGGGTCGCCATTTATAATTCATTTAACCACGATTTGACTTATTTGCATAGGATAAACAACGGTTACGGTCTTCAAATAGGACTTATTAACGGAAAAGCTTATTCAAAACTCCGGGAAGCGGAGCAGGTACGCATACAGGCAAACAAAAACGGAGAGCAGAGCGGCATCGCATGGAATGTGGGCGCATATATTGCAGGCAGCGGCAGCGGCGAGACGATTGTTGTAATGGCGCATTTTGACGGCAGCGGCATTGCCGGTAAGATGCTTTATCCTTCGGCATATGATAATGCCTCCGGTGTAACCGCAATGCTGCGCACTGCGGCTTTGTGCGCGCAAAGCGGCATAAGCCCTAAGCAGGATATTATATTTGCCGCAGTAAACGGCGAGGAGAGCGGCATGGATGGCGCAAGGGCGTTAAACGACTACCTTTCCGAAAAATACGGAAAAGTGAACTGTATAAATATAGACTGCGTAGGTCACTTAGACAGGAATTTTACGGACGTTTATACGGACAGCGAAATAAGCGGGGCCAATCCCCTTGCAAATGAGTTTATCGAGTTTGCGCCCAATATAAACGCGCAGGAAAGGTGCGAAGTATATTCGGGAGACAACAGGGTTATGCACACAACACTCTGCATAACGCTTGCGGACTTGATAGATGCAACGGAAGAGAACGTTCATTCGCCGCTTGATAAGACGGAGTTTGTGGATGCGCAACGGCTGGAAGCCACGGCGGAAACGGTTGCCGGATTTATTGCCGCTATGGACGGGAACGTGCTTGATAAGCCGGAAAGCACCACGCAG
>CAVIJJ010000041.1:0-10578 GCA_963643205.1 bacterium
ACGGGGCAATCATACCCCGTGAGAGATCCGGAAGTCTTGTTTACCCTGTCGGCCTTTTCTTGCGCCTTTTGCAAAAGTTCCTCCGCGCTAAGGTCGGATAAACGCTTGTGCTTAGAACGTAACTCCAAAATTAGGGCTGCTGCTTTGTCTTGCATTGCCGTCTCCTTTCTTCGCGTCCATGTCTGCCCACGTTAAAATGGTGGCATAATGGTTCTTGTATTTGTTCGGGTGGTTCGAGATATACGCCGAAAGCCGCTCGATACGCTTCTCCCAGTCCGTGAACCTTGCCTTTAGCTTTTCAAGCTCCGGATCTGAAAGCAAAACGTTGTTAAATTCGCCGTAGGGCTTTTTGCAAGGGGCAATATCTACGTCAGTAGATATAGGGTTATTACTCTTACTCTTACTCTTACTCTTACTCTTAGTATGTGTGCAAGAATTGTTGCAAGATGTGTGCGGAACTTGTTGCAGGATGTGTGCGGAACTTGTTGCAACTTCTGTTGCAAAACTTGTTGCATCAGTGCAACAAATAGCTCCGTTTTCATCGTACAAGGGGGTTATTGTATATAGTCCTGCGTTCCCACGATTACCCTGCTTATAGGTTATCAATCCCGCTTGAATAAGAACGTTACGGTAACGAGTAAGGCCGTATCTATCAAGTCCCGCCATCGCTTGAAGCGTTGAATTAGGCGCGTTAAACTCATCTTTCCAGCCGCACGTATTTGCGCAATCTAAAATAGCAAAGTACAAATATCCAGAGCCGGAAGGCAACTTGTTTAGTTTTGCCCAATTCCAAAAGGCGTTAATCTGACTGATATACTTCACGGTCAGCCTCCTCGCTTAAAACGGTAAGCCCTCGTCGCTTATCTCCTGCCATGTCTCAACGGGAGCGGTCTGCGCCTCCTGCTTGGGGGTGAGAAACTCAATTTCGCTGGCGCTCACTTCGGTGATAGTGCGCTTTTCGCCGTTCTTCTCATAGATACGGTTGTGCATTTCGCCGACTACGCCAACCTTATTACCCTTTTCCAGATAACGGGCACAAACCTCCGCGAGCTTGTCCCACGTCTGAATTGGGAAGAAGTCCGCGACCTTGTTGCCGGATGCGTCCTTAAAACGCCTGTCAACAGCAATAGTGAAGCTGCACACGTTCTTGCCGCTGTTTGTCTGCCTAATCTCCGGCGCCTTAGTCAAGCGCCCTATCAAATGTACGGTGTTCATAAATAATTCCTCCCAAATATTTTTCTAAAATCAAGTTCCGGATAATGCTTTTCAAAAGCTTTTTGTGCTTTCCTTTTAAGCTCTAAATCCGCTTCGCGATTAAAATGCACTCCATCCGGCGGTTCATTGTGTAAGTCGTGCCTCAGCCATACCCATAGGCCGTATTTTGCGCTAAGCTTACGGTTTGCAGTACCGAACAGCACATGGTGCATTTCCAATCCCACGGTTGAGCCGCTGCGGAAACATACTTTATCGTCTTGCATTATGCTCGGCGCATTTTTGTACTTTGCCATCGGTTGTCTCCCATCTGTCTACCAGTCCCGCGAGTTCCGCAGGGGTCAACGTCTCAATACCTAACTGTTTACAATCTTGCACGACTAAATCAATCAGAGCGGCCATTTGCTGTTTGTTATACGAGGATGAGCCGTAATATAAACGGAGTATCACTTCGTCCCCGGTATCATCGTCCAGCCTGTCGGTGAACCATCCCAGGCCGTAGGCGCTCCATACCCTGTCAATGGCCGCGGCGGCTGTCTTTTTAACCACGAGTAATTGCGATATGCCCAGCTCTCTTACCGCCTTACGGTAAAGCTCGTTGGGGCTTATTTGCACCATGTCGGAAATCTTGCCGACTAACGTCCACATATAAGCGTTTGCCGAACGACTGCGCTTAGGTTTGTACGGCTTAATCGTTAGTTCAAGCTCACCTTCCGGCAAATCTTCGGGGCGGTCTATCTCAAACGAAACAGACCATTTCCCCGAAGTATAATCTCTCGTAAAACGCGGGTTACGCGCTCGCATTTGCCGCTCCCTTCATCAGTTCCGCAACCTCGGCAAGTTCTTCCACACTTAACTCGTTCAAGGTTCGGCCGTAACGCTTAACGCAGGACTTGTCGATTGCTCTCGCGCTCGCGCCGGATCCGGCGATTATCTTTAAGTATTCATCACGCTTCGGATCTGCTTTTTGCTTCGGCTTCTGTTCTTGCTTCGGTTCCTGCTTCGGCTCCTCAACGGCGGCGGTGTACTTAGTCTTATCTTTGTCCCAGTACACATTAGCGCCTACGCCCAGGGCTTTACATGCAACCGATATAGCATCGGTAAGCGCCATCTTATAGCACTCATCACTCATGTACAGGCCGTTACGCTCGCTGGCAAGGAAATGGCTACCGCCGGTAGCGGGAATACCCTCGCTCCATCCCCCACGCCACTTGACATACAGGGTAATGTTGCAAAACGCGGCGATTTCCTTGTCGCTGGGTTCAAGCCATTGGCGGTCTATCGTGTATTTCCATCCGAACCCGCACGGGCCGAAAGTTTCGGTCAGGACTTTTATACGCCACATCGGGTTAATATCGGTCATGCCCTTTAATCTGCCGGCGCCTATTTCCTTCTGCGCCTCCTTCGGCACGGATCGGAGCACTTCATACAGCTCCATGTTGTTATTCTTGATTTCCATTACTTGACATCCTCTCTCCAGTTTTGTTCGCTGGTTCCGGTCGGGTAGTCGGGGACTTCCACGTCCTCATGCTGCATCAGCCACCATTCCATTTAGGCCACCTGCAACGAATGGCGCTCGCTCATCTGAGCGTAAGGGCAGTAAACATCGTTCTTGAGATAATCGCGGATAGCCATTTTATCAACGGCGTAGGTAACTCTGACTGCGGTGGGGGCAAACTGCTGTGCCCATTCGATAAGCCCGGTTTCATCAAGTACTTCAAGGAACTTGTTTGTACGGCGCTTAAGCGATACGCGCGGGGTCTCAAACTGCTTACCGTCTAAGGCAGCGTCAAGGTAATTCTCCAGGCGTTCAACCTTCTTTTCAAGCTTCTTACGGCGCTCGGCAAGGGCCTTTTCCTCTTCACGGATTGCCTTTATCTCTGCCAGCAGGTTCTTTATCCATAAAGCGACGTTCTCTATCTTTTCACACTCGGCCATCTGGAGCTTTTCAAAAGCCTCCATGTCCGTTATTTCGCCATCCTCATTTACGAGGGCGAGGACTTCTTCTCTGATTTCGTAAAGTGTCATTGTTAATTATCTCCTTTCCCCGAGCGGGCGTCTATGTAGGCCCGAACCTTAGATACGTTGTAGACCCTGCGGCGACCAACCATGAAAACGGCGTCTGCCGCTTCTGCGATTTCAGCCGCGGTGTTCTTCCCGAGGGAAAGTATTTGCATCAAGCCGGTAATGTCTACGGTGATGGGGCTAAGTGATATGACGGGGTTGCTTTCTCTTTTTTGCATTTTGTTAATTCTCCTCTTCTTTTATTTCATATCTTGAATAGTGTGAACCGTTGCTTGTTTCAACGGTTGACGTAATGGGATAACCCAGGCTTCTCAACACTTTGATTACTGCCGATAAGCGGGTGATGTGGTAAACCTCAAACGCTTCCCACGATGTCAGGCTCCCACAATTTTTTAAGTGATTTAACACTTTTGTCGCTTGCCCTTTCGGGAGCTTACGTGGTATAATGTCCATAACAAATACCTTCTTTCTATTTGTTGTCTTTCGATGGAGAAGTCCCCGTTAAACCCGGGGGCTTTTTCTTTTACTGCGCTTCGCGTCTTTACGGCAGATATGGAACGCGACAGCCAGCATGGATCCCATCATTACCGTGTAATAGATCCAGAACGCTACGTGCCAGATGTTCATTTGCAATTCCTCCTTTTTATTCGTTGTTCAATGTGTTGCCGTTGTGCCGCGGCGGCTTCTTGCCGGCCTCGCTCGGCGACTTTCCTTTTGTGCTCATGCTCGGCCTTAATCCGTTGCAGGAAATCTTCTTTACTCAGCTTCATCCTTAATCCCCATGAATTCATAGAATGGCTTGCGGGGGATAATTACCCTGTTCCCGACTACCACCACATTAAATCCCAGTTTCCGGGGATCGTCCTGCGCCTGACTGCGCAAGCTCTGCGGGTTAACTCCCAAGATTGCGGCAGCCTCTTCGGCCCTTATGTAGGCTCCCATTTGCTGTTCCCCCAATTCGCTTAAAGTGAATTTACAGAGCAAAAATTAAGATTGTCATAGGGAACAGCGTAAAGCACACACATTTCTGCCAGTTTGTTTGCGGGGGGATATGATGCCCCATTTTCCCATTTACATAGTGTTGAATTGCTTATCGACAGCCTTTTCGCCGCCTCCCTTTGAGAGAGATGAGCGTTTACCCTGGCTGCTTCAAGCGTTACCTTGTACATAGTGACCTCCTTTCTGAAATTCCCTTAAAGTGTATCGGTTGAGTATATAATAAATCATCGCGGGCACAATGTCAACAGCTAAAAGCGAATTTTCTCAAAAGATGATTTACTTAGAGCGAAAAATGGTGTACTATATAGTCAAGATAGTCAAGGCGGTGATAGTCTATGTCAAACCTTGGGAACAAGGAAGTAATGGCCAGGAACTTGAAAAAATACATGGAAGAATCTGGCAAAACCCAAAAAGAATTAGCAAAGGTTGTAAGTGTAGCTCCATCCACTTTCAATGCGTGGATACAAGCTAAAAAATATCCGCGTATAGATAAGATAGAAATGCTTGCCAACTACTTTGGGTGCCTGAAAAGCGATCTTATTGAGGATAAAACGGAGATGCGGAAGAACAGCGAGGCTTTATCAGATATCGTGCTAAGGCTACGTGCCGATCCGGAGTTTTTTCGTTTGGTTAATCGGTTGCGGGGTCTTAACGCCGCTAAGTTGGCAAAGGTTGAACAGCTTTTATTGATTGCAGACGGTTTCGCGGAGTAGAACGAGAATAAAGTCAAGCAGCTCGATGTCTTGACATTCTACGACCAGCTCGGCAATGGCTTGAGCATATTCCTGATTCGGTTCCATAGGTTCCTCCTAATTTTTAATTCGAACGTTTGTTTGAATTATACAACATAACAAACGTGTGTCAAGTAGAAATTGGGGCAGCGGAGAAGCATCGCTACCCCACGCGCTCCCTGCGCAGGTTCAGCATATATAATCAAACAACGCGGTGTAAATAATCAATTCTGGTAAGCGTTCCCCCGGACGGGATAAGGGTAATCAAATATGGGAAGGAAGGTAGAAAAATGTTAGAAGATACGGTGAAAAAGCTGCGCACAAGGTCGGGAATGACGTTGAAGCAAATCTCCGATAAATCAAACGTCCCGATGAGCACACTAAGCAGGTTCTTCGCCTCACCGGAGACGGCTCCGTATCAAACACTTGAAGCTGTGGTATTGGCTATGGGTTACACCATGACGGATCTGTTTGAAAGCGGCAAGCGTGATGAACGGCTCGGATGGCAGGAGCAGCATTATATAGCTATGATTGCCGAAAAGGATAAACAGCTTGCAGAGAAAACAAAGGCAATACGCGCATTGGCGATATTCGGAGCAGCCTTAACTGCTATTTTCATTGGCATTTTGATTTATGATATTTGCAACCCCACGGTTGGTTGGTTCCGGCGACAGATGGAGGCGATACAAATGGCAGGGCTGATATAAAAAATATCTCCCGCGCGTACACACGGGAGATAGATCGGAGAGAAGAATAACAAATGGTACTACGAAAAACAACAACAATCATCCGCTACGATTATTATAACATATTTTTTACAGAAAGACAACAAGTATGATTTGCAAAAAGTGCAAGAAAATAGTGCCGGATGGGGCATTTTGTATTGAATGTGGAGCACGGCAGGACATGGCGGAACGCCCGAAAAAAAAGAGAGGTAACGGGCAAGGGAGTGTATATAAACGTGGATCCGGCTGGGCGGCTTGCCACACCACGTACAGGAACGGTAAACGTATAACGCTTAAAAAGGCGGGATTTAAGACCAAAAAGGCCGCTTTGGAATGGTTGGCTATGCCTGATAAGCCGACGGCCTCCACGGTCACTTTTACCGAGATATATGAGGAATGGAAGGGGACACATTTCCCCAGCGTTACGCAGAAACGCCGGCAGATACTCACGGCTGCTTATAATAGCTGCTCTAAACTGCATAACGAATACTGGCGGGACATTGGACTAAAGGAAATGCAAGCAGCTGTTGACGGCCTGAGCGATAAGTATTACCCACGAAAAAACCTAAAAGCTTTATTTGCTGGAATGAGTGAGTATGCGGTCATCGCAGGATACGCAGAAAAGAGCATCGCTGAATATATTAAACTGCCTCCGGAACCTACACCACATAAGGTGCCCTTTACTGCTGCCGAGGCGGATCGGATCTGGGCGCATTACAACGGCACCGGCGATGTATACGCGGGAGCTACGCTGCTGATGATATACACGGGCATGAGGTTGGGCGAGCTTTTGAAGCTTGATAAAGATAATGTTCATTTGGAACAGGGCTATATGCTGGGAGGAATTAAAACGGCCGAGAGTAAGGCGGGGGAGATAATCATTGTTGAACGAATCAAGCCGATTGTGCAGCGGCTTATCGTGAACGGGGAGCTTAAGCCGATGAGCGACACCAGCTTTAGGAAACACTTTGATACGATGTTAAAGGAGCTGGGTATACCTGCGCATACACCGCACGAATGCCGGCACAGCACGGCAACACTACTTGCCGAAGCGGGAGTACAGCCCGCTATTATTCAAGCCATTATGAGGCATACACGGTACAGCCAATCTGCGGAATATACGCATATTGCGAGAAAAGTCAAGATTGATGCTTTGAACGAAATCTGAAACCTATTACACCCGCGTTACACCCCGATACAGAAAAAAGCCCCAAATTCGGGGCTTTTTTAGCTGCTTCTGGTACCCGGTATGGGAATTTCAGAAGAACCGATAATAGGCAAAATTGGGCTATTTCTCTACGCTTTTTGATTGTGGAATACTACGAAGTTTTCTAAAATCCTTTGCTATTACACCCCGCGTTACACCCCAAAGAAACTTTCAGGCAAAACACATTATATGCGATGGCATGGAAATGTGGTGAAACAAATTAACTGCGCATATAGGAATATAGCTTGTCGAGGTCAGCACGCTCCAGAGTGAGAGCACCTATAACGGGAATTTCTATGCTGATAGGCTCTGCTATTTGACGGAGCAGGGCATTATACACGGCATCTATGTCGATATAATCTCCTTCAATTATGTTAAGCACGACAATTGCGGGATGGTCTTTATACGCGCTTATCAGGTTGGAGCAATTGCGGGTTATGAGGGCGATATACGCCCCCATACCCACTTTGCGCCAGCCAGTCAACTTCGGCATTATCTCGCCGTCAATAAAGCGGGTTAAGCCTTGTTCTACTTGCTGGATGGTAATCATACGCTATTCTCATGTGGTGGTAGTAGTGCCGGAAGAAACGGTTACAGTCGCGTTACCCCAGCCCGGAGAAACGGACGCGTTCGGGATTACCGTCTTTGTCATGGACAACAGATTGCTTATTTGCTGCTGCATGTAGCCTATGGTTGCTGTGTTCACGCCGTTATAAACAAGCTGTTCCTTCTCAAACGCGTTGAAGCTGTCGCGGATGCTGTTCGCCTTATCGTTCATGGCGTTATAAACTTCCACGAGCTTTTTATCAACGTCCGCTTGCGCCTTTAGTATTGCGTTCTCCTGCACGAGTGACAGTTCGTAACGGCTTACGGCCCTATCTTCGGAGTTCGTGCTCCTGTTCATAAGTCCGTCAAGCAGCCCTAACGCGGTTCCTGCGATGCCAAGGCCAAGCCCGGTATTGGCAACGCCTCTTGATGCAAATTCAGCCATTGTTTTAATCTCCTTTCAATTTATATGGACGTCCTATAAATATGGTGCCAAAATTACGCACCTAACAACAGGGAGGGAACAGGGCATTTTTAGGCATTAAAAAAGCTCCCGAAGGAGCTATTTTTGTTCGTGCGCTTTTAGATCTTGTTGGATTAAGTATAAAATGTAATTGCTTAAGCTTCTGCCCTGCGCCTGGGCGGCGGCTTGGGCAGCCTCTTTGGTTTCTGCGTCTACTCTCAGGCGAATGGTTTCGTCCTTCATTCTCATTGCCTCCTTAATCCATGTAAGCGAAAGGCCACAGGCTAACCTTACGCTCGCTGCCATCGACCTGGATCTCAAATGTTCTGCCGGTCCGCTGGTTCTCGAAAATACCGTCGCTTAACTGGCCTTCGAGTTCCCTCTGACATTCCTCAACGGTGTTGCGGGTAATGGTCAGGTCAACATAATCGTTAGTGCCGGTCAGGTCGGCGCAAGCAACGGAGATTATCCGAATGTCGTCGTCCGCGCTCCAGTCGCGGATATAGCTGGCGTTGAAGCTCTCTTTAACTCTGTGTCCTTCAAGTCCGTAAATGCGATAAGTCTTAGTTGCCATTGTGCTTTCTCTCCTTTTTATTGCAGTGTAGTTTAATCAAGTAATTTTGTCAAGACGTGGCGGGGATTGCTCCCGTTTGTTCTTCCTCCCTCATTCATACAGGCAGTCCAAATCTGAAAATTCAAACGCCTTGCCCTGCGGTTCCTTCTCCGGCTCCAACAAAGCGTCAATTCGCTTCTGTTCGCATCTGTGCTTTTCGGCTGTTGTTTCACTATATCCGTTATGCTCGTCCGTTATCATATATTCGCGCCCTCTGTATTCGTAAAATAGGTGTACGGCATATCCGTTTTTGTCGCGGCATTTCCCGATGTATTTAGCTTTCATGCCCTCCCCTTTCTGCGGGGGGATTTGCCGCCCCCGCCCGGCCATTACTCGTGTTAGGCTATTACTATATTTCCGTCTACCATCTTATACTGCGCATCGTAATTCTTCAGAATCGCGTAATCTCTCTTGCCCTTGTACTGAATGGGATAGGCGTGAAAGCAATTCACATAGTTTACAATTCGTTCTTCGATAGTGAAGATTTCCTTCGCTTTGAAGATCCCGATTGGTTCAAAGTCTGTTCCGTACTGTTTCTTCAAATACGTTCCAAAGTGGTACATGCCGTTTTCGTAGGTAACATCCACTTCGTCGTAGGCTTTCAAGTATTCTTTGATTTCGTTTTGAATGTTTTCCGGAAGCTCGTTAAACTTTTTCATGTTTATATCTCCTTTCGGGCGTTGCCCTGTTTCTTTTGTTGTATATATGATACCACATTGTAGCTACAAAGTCAATAGGGGAATTGGTTCCCCCCTACTTTTTTCGGCAATTTTTATAAAAAAAGAGGGGGCCTTCGCCCCCTCCCGATCGGATCCGTTAAAGCATGTTATACGCGGCTTCAACCGTACACTTCCTCGGCTGTGCTGGCTGCCATTGATATGTGATAGAAGCCTGTGTCCTCCTCATAGGTTTCCATTGATACCTCGCAAGTCCAGCCCGCATCAATCAACCGCTTTTTAATGTCTTTCACCGCCGCGGCAAGCGGCGTTTTCTGCGTGTACAGATCCACTGCGTAGTTCATGCCCACAACTAACTCGCGGTCATCAGCATATAATGTTGACTGACCTTGCATTTGATAGGTGACATATTCAGGCGCATCGCCCATGTACGGAGGATGACAGACCGTGTATTTGTCCTGAAGTATTTCCGCAATCGTCATATTTAATCGTCCTTTCTGCGGGTCTGCCCGCGGGCCGTTTCAGTTTCTGCCGGCAGGAGCATATTTTTCAATGCGGCGTTCCGCAGCCCTACACCTGCGCCGAATTTGGTCATATTCTAAAGGAACATCGGTATAACGCGCCTGATATTCTGCGGTTAAACGCTCGTAGGGTACGCCATCAAGCATGTGGCGTGTTACGATCCAGCGGTCGCGCTCGCAAAAAATGCGCTGATAAATTATCGCTTCCCACTCTGCGCGGGAAAGTGCGTGCAATATTTGCTTGTCCACCATGGGGGCCGGCTTCTCAACGGCCCGTACACCTCCGGCATTTTTAGTCGCAAGGGCGCGGCCGTTATTCCCCGGAATCCTCGTCCGTCTTGTCGTTCTCTTCCTTCAACTTCTCAAGCGCCTTTTTCAAAGAGTTGGGCAGCGGCAAGCCCATTTCCCCTGCGTTTTCAAGAACGCTTAGCCCTTCGTTGGCTATAAAGAAGCAGATAACAGCCGCCCGCACCGCATCATTAGTCGCCGGGATAATGTGGTCAATAGTCGTTCCCACGGCAACCAGCAGGAATATAAGCACCTTTTTCGCAAGGCCGTGGAAGCCAACGCTTGACGATAGCTTGCCGTTAAGTGCAGCCTTAATCACTCCGGTAATATAGTCAATCACAACAACCACCACCAAAGCGATTATAAGCGCGTCCCACGGCCCCCAAATATAGGCAAGCACACCGCCTATCCCGGCTGCGGCGAATTTCACGCCGTCTAAAACCTTATCCATTATTAACCGTTCTCCTTTGCAGATTAGTATATATCAACTGGCCGCCCAAAATAGCTCCAGTAATTTGTTGTCGTGTCAATGCCCCTGATAACAACGCCGTCATCTCGGCCTTTGCACTCA
>CAVIJJ010000042.1:0-9415 GCA_963643205.1 bacterium
ATCATCGAGTAATTAGGCTAACGCCTTAAAAGGCGCCCCGCACACGCGGGGCGCTCTTTTTTATATTCCGCTGTTGTAAAACCGGGCGCATAAATGTACAATAATGTCAAAACTCAACGGAGGTTTTGAAATGAGCGCTTTTACAGACAAATGGATAGACGAGCATAAGAACGAGCTTATAGAAAAGCTTCAGCAGTGCATAAGTATAAAATCCGTGCGTGACGACAGCACGGCAAGAGCAGGCGCGCCCTTTGGAGAGGGCCCCGCCAAGTGCCTTGAGAGCACGCTTAAAACCGCGTCCGAGCTGGGCTTTAAGGCGACCAATCTTGACGGCTACTGCGGCACGGTTGATTACGGCACGGGTGAAGAGCTGCTTGGCATACTGGCGCACCTTGATGTTGTGCCCGAGGGTGATGACTGGAAATATCCCCCCTACGGCGGAGAAATTCACGAAGGCCGCCTCTACGGCCGCGGCACAATGGACGATAAGGGCCCCGCGTTTGCCGCCCTGTTCGGGCTTGCGGCGGTTAAGGCAAGCGGTGTTGAAACAAAGCGCCGCGTAAGGATAATACTTGGCTGCGACGAGGAATGCGGCATGGAGTGCCTGGACCACTATAAAGAAGTCGGCGAAATGCCCAACCTGTGCTTCTCTCCGGACGCGAGCTACCCCATTGTAAATTCCGAAAAGATTATATACAACAGCTCCTACCGCAAGGAATACTCCTCCGCGATAAGCATAAAGGCCGGCACCGTGACCAACGCCGTTCCCGGTAAGGCGCATGTATTCGTTCCCCTTTGCTCATTTATGGTACAAGCTGCCGCGGATAAGCTTGGCGATACCGGCTTCACGTACGATATAAGCGATGCCGAGGGCGGCACGAATATTGTTGTAAACGGCGTTGCGGCTCACGCCTCAGCTCCCTTTGACGGAAAGAACGCGTTCCTGGCGGCGCTGCAGCTGCTGAACACGCTGAGCCTTCCCAAGGAAGACGCGAAAACCGTTGCCGCGCTCGCGAACGTGCTTAAGTTTGATTGTCACGGCGAGACCATCGGCATAGACGCGCAGGATGATTCCGGCAGGCTTACAACCAACGTTGGCGTTGTCGATTGGGACGAAACCGGCATAAAGCGCCTGACCATGGATATCCGCGCCCCCATTTCGGCGGACGGCAACCTTATTACGGAAAAGCTTTGCGCGGCGTTTGCTACCGCCGGCTTAAGCGAAATTCGCCACAGCTGGAGCGAGGGTTATTTCATTTCTCCCGACAGCGAGCTTGTAAGCAAGCTTATAGGCGTTTATAACGATTTCTTCAAAACGGACGCCAAGCCCATGGCGATAGGCGGCGGCACATACGCCCGCCATCTGACAAACGCCGTTGCGTTCGGCACCGAGCGCGCGGACGAACCCGCGTGCCTGCACATGGCAAACGAAAATATCCGCGTGGACTACCTGATTGAGGACGCGAAGATAATGGCCAACGCAATACTGGCCCTTGCCGCGAAATAAACATGAACTGACTGTATAAAAACAGGGGACGGATTTCCGTCCCCTTGTTTGTTGCGCTTTGTTTTATTTAAGCTCGTATTTCTTGGCGTAGTCGGCAAAGTCCGCCTTGTACTGCGCGTCGCTGCCGCTCTTCACGCTGTTCAGGTATTCGTGGGTATCGAACTCGCCGCGGTCTATCTCCGTTACGCAAACGGCTATGTTCGAGCAATGGTCGCTTATGCGCTCGCAGTTGTTGAGAAGGTCGTTCAATATAAAGCCAAGCTCTATCGTGCAGCGGCCGCCCTGCAGCCTTTCTATGTGGCGGCGCTTAATCTGGGATATAAGCACGTCTATAACCTCTTCAAGCGGCTCAACCTTTGCGGCCTTGTTAAGATCGTTTTCGATAAACGCGTCTATTGAAAGCGTAAGCACTTCATTAAGCGCCGCAAACAGAAGCTCAAGCTCCTCAACTGCCTCGGGCGAGAAATGCAGACCCTTATCCTTCATTTCGTCCGCGCTGTCCTTTATGTTCAGCGCGTGGTCGCCTATGCGTTCAAAATCGTTTATGGAGTGCAGAAGCTTGGATACATCCTGGCTGTCGTCCTCATTAAGGGCGCTTGAGGAAATCTTTACAAGGAAGCTGCCAAGCTTATCCTCGTATGTATCCAGCTCGCTTTCGCCCTCGGCAATCGCCGCGGCCCTTTGGGGATCATACTTCCTCATCAGTTCAAGCGAATCAAGCACCGTTGTGCGCGCCAGCCGCGCCATGGTGCAGGTCATGTTAAAGCTTTCATGCACCGCCATACCGGGGGAGAGCAGAAGCCTTTCATCAAGGAATATCTTCTCGCGCTGCTTTTCGTCCTCACCAACGGGTATAACAAGGCGGGAGAAGGCCACAAGGAGCTTGCCGAAGGGCAGAAGAAGTATTGTGGTTGCGGCATTGAATACGCTGTGGCAAAGGGCTATGCCCGCGGCGTCCGCGGAGGAATCAAGGAAGGAGAAGCCGCCCACTATGCCGCCCACGCCATAGAACACTATAAGGCCTATAACGGTGCCCACAATGTTGAACATAATGTGTATTATTGCCACGCGGCGGGCGTTTTTGCTTGTGCCTATGCTGGAAAGGAGGGCCGTTACGCAGGTGCCTATATTAAGGCCCATAACAACCGGAATGGCCATGCCGTAGGTTATCATGCCCGTAAGCGAGAGCGCCTGCAGTATGCCCATGCTGGCCGCGCTGCTCTGTATTATGCCCGTGAATATCATGCCGACGAGCACGCCGAGAATTGGATTATTAAATGAAGTAAGTATGCTTGAGAATTCCGGAATATCCTTAAGCGGGGAAACAGCGTCTCCCATCATGGTCATGCCGAACATAAGAATGGAGAAGCCCACCATTATTCCGCCTATGTCCTTGCGCTTCTGCGTTTTGCATACCATTATCATTATAATGCCTACGAGCGCTATTACAGGGGAGAAGTTTTCGGGCTTAAGCAGGCTTAAAAGCACATTGCTGCTGTCTATACCCGTAAGGGATAGTATCCAGGCGGTAAGGGTTGTGCCTATATTGCTGCCCATTATAACGCCGGTGGTCTGCTCAAGCTGAAGTATGCCGCTGTTTACAAGGCCGACCAGCATTACCGTAAGCGCGGATGACGACTGAATGGCTATTGTTACTCCCGCGCCGAAAAGAAGACTGGTGAAGGTGCTGGAGGTCATCTTCTGCAACGTGGACTGAAGCTTGCCGCCGGAAAGCTTTTCAAGGCCGGAGCTCATGGTGTTCATTCCGTAAAGGAACATGGCCAGTCCGCCGAGCAGCGAAAGAACCGAGAATATGTCCATACTTTGTATTTCTCCTATACAAAAATTTATATACCGATAAAAACCTTTAATAGTATAATGGCCATAAGGGATATATGCAAGTTAAAATTTGCCTGAAAAGCATAAAAAATTTATATAGAAATATTATTTATGGAGGCATTAGAAAAAACGCAAGGAAACATCTGTGGTTTCCGCGGGCGGCGCGGCGGGAGAAAGGAAGTTTGTTAATTATCCGTGACTATTGGGCGCAGAGCGGTTCAATGGCTTGCAATAATCGGGGAAAAATAGTAGAATAAACTGATTATCGATGTTCAGACGCTAAAATCAGCGTCAGTGGAGGTATTTTGTGAGTTTGGCGCTTAAGGTAAAGAAGTTTATCAACTCCGAACACAGCGGAGAATATGTGGATATAATTCTGCCCGGGGAGATAGGCATAAACAGCGCGTTAAGCATTAAGCAGAAGCCCAAGAAGGCGAGCGCGGCTCCCGTTGAGGCCGACGCCGCCAACCTTGATCCGGAAGATCCTATGGACGAGGCGGACGAGGAACAGGGCGAGGCGCAGGATATAAACAGCGGCTACGCGCCCGAGCGCTGCCGCATACATTATATGGAAGCGGGCATGGGCGAGCCTATGCTGCTTATACACACCGTTGGTCAGTCCCTTTATACATGGCGCGGGGTATTCAATCTGCTAAGCGTTAGGTACAGGGTTATAGCCGTTGACCTGCCCGGATTCGGATATTCGGACAGGCCGGAAAGCTTTGGCTTCGGCGTTGAGGACTACGCGGAGGTTATAGGCCGCTTTATGGACGCGCTTGGCATCGAGTCCGCGCACATTATGGGCTTTTCCATGGGCGCCGCTTACGCCGCGCGTTTCGCTCTGCAGCATCCTGAGCGCGTGGGCAGGCTTGTTCTGCTTTCCCCCGGCGGCTTAACGCAGGAAATGCCGCTTTCAATAAGGATGATAGACAGCCCGCTTTTCGGTTTTGTCGCCGGCATGCTCTATAATATGAACACGGTTGAAAAGCTGCTTAACGACGCCGTGTTTGATCTTACAAACATAACGCCCGACGTGGTGGATGAATACTATAAGCCTATTGCGGACAGCGTAAGCCGCCGCGTGGTAAGGCACGCGCTGCAGTGCTTTGATGACGAGCCCCTTATAGCGAGGCTTAGGGACATTGAGGTGCCCGTGCTTATACTTACCGGCGGGGAAGATAAGTGGCACCCGGCAAACAGCCAGGCCATGGAGCTGATGCACAGCGCGATAAAGGACTGCGGATATACCCTTATCCGCAACGCCGGTCATCTTATGCACGAGGAGAAGCCCGAAAGGGTGGCCGCCGCCGTGTTTGAGTTTATACCGGCTCCCATACCTGAAATATGAAGCAGAAAACAAAAGTATTATTTTTCGCATTGATGTGCGTGCTGCTTGCGGTCGCGCTCATAATATACGTGTCTCAAAGCGCGAAGGAGAACCCGAGGGCTGAATCTCCCGTTAGAATAAGCGAGATTATGGCCAGCAACAAGGGTTCCGTTGCCGACGAAAACGGCGAATATTACGACTGGGTGGAGCTTTATAATTCCTCAACCGAGTCCGTTGATATATCCGGCTACGGTTTGAGCGACGATATTACGAGCGGGGCCAAGTTTGTGTTCCCCCAGGGAACCAAGCTGGAGGCTTCAGGCCGCATTGTTGTTTGGTGCGCCGGCGGGGAGCATGAGGGCAGCCTGTACGCGCCGTTTGCGCTTAGCGCGGGCGAAAGCGTGATACTTTATAATTCAACGGGCGGCACGGTTGATACCGTTATAACCGAGGCGGTTGAAAGCGGAAACAGCTATGCCTTGGGCGAAAACGGCCTTTGGAGCCAGATGCTGCCGTCTCCGGGCTACCCCAATACCGATGAGGGCATAACCGCTTATGAGGCTTACCTTATGGAAACGGGCGAGGACTGCGGAGTATATATAAACGAATTCATGGCGTCCAACGCCACAACGCTTGCCGATTCATACGGCAATTACAGCGACTGGATAGAGCTTTACAATTCAAACGATACCGAAATTGATCTTTCGGGCTACGGCATAAGCGATAATATTGCCCAGCCTAAGAAATACGTGCTGCCCGAGGGCACAGTTATACCCGCCAAGGGCTACCTTGTAATATTCTGCTCCGGCAATCAGGGCTTCAGCGAAACCGGAGAGCTTCACGCGCCCTTTAAGCTTAAGGCATACGGCGAGGATGTTGTGCTTGCCTCCCGCAACGGCTCAATAATAGACAGCTACTCTTACGGCCTGCAGCAGACGGATTCATCCACCGCGCGCACCGTTGACGGCACGGGTGATTGGCAGCAGACAAGCCACCCCACACCGGGTTATCCGAATGATGACGCCGGATACAGCCAGTTTATGGCAACGGCGGCTTTGCCCAAGGGAAACATAGTAATAAGCGAGATAATGGGCCGCAACCAGTCCGCGTATCAGGCGCCGGACGGCAATTATTACGACATAATAGAACTTGAGAATACCGGCAGCGAGCCGGTCTCTCTTTTGGGGTACGCGCTGAGCACAAACCCCAAGAACCCCGCAAGCTACGTGTTTGGCGATGTTACGATTCCCGCGGGGGGATACATTGTTGTTTACGCCAAGGGCAGCGGGGCGGAGGTTAAAACCACCGGCAGTGAGCTTTGCTGCGACTTTGGCATAAACAAGGACGGAGACAGCGTTTATCTTTTTGACTCCGGCGGAGTAATCTGCGACAAGCTGCAGGCGGCATCCTTTCTGCCAAACGTGAGCTACGGAAGAGACTCAACCGGAAAGCTTGCCTATTTTAAGGAACCCACCGTGGGCGCCGCCAATGGTACCGGCTATGAAGGCATCACGGCGGTGCCTGTTTTTTCAAAGACGCCCGGCGTTTATGAGCAAACAATACAGATAGAGATTCAGGTTCCGGATGGCGAAACCGTGCACTATACGCTGGACTGCACCACGCCCGACGAGAATTCCCCCGTGTACACAGGCCCCATCACTGCCGAGAAAAACACGGTTATAAGGGCAATATCCATAAGGGAAGGATATATAACAAACTCCGTAACGAGCGGAACGTTTCTTTTCACGTCCGACGGGGTGGATCATTCCCTGCCCATAGTTACGCTTGTAACCGACCCGGACAACCTTTGGGACGAGAAAACGGGCATATATGCCTACGGCGAGAATTACGACCCGGACCTTCCCTACGCTCAGCTTCTTACAACCGCGAACTATTATCAAAAGGATAAAACGGACGCGAGAGCGTGGGAGAGGGAGGCTAACTTTGCCCTGTTTGATGAAGAGAGCAAGCAGCAGGTATTCAACCAGAATATAGGCATACGCATAGCGGGCAGTTTCGGCAGGGGCCGCGCGCAGAAGGGCTTTAACATAATAGCGCGCGATGAATACGGCGACAGCCGCATGGCCTATAAGTTCTTTGAAAACAGGGATTATACCGAATATAAGTCGCTGGTGCTTCGCGCGGGAGCGCAGGACCAGAACCGCAGCAAAATAAGGGACGAGCTTGCATCCGGCCTGCTTGAGGGCACGGACGTGAACTTCCTTTATCAGGCGTACAGGCCGTGCGTGCTGTATCTGAACGGCGAATACTGGGGCGTATATTTCCTTAAGGAAAAGCGCAACCGCTTCTTTGTGGCTCAGCACGAGGGTACGGACGATACCGAAAACCTGATAATAGCCAAGGGCTATAAGCAGAAAACCTATGGCGACGTTTCTGAATGGGTAACGTTTTACGATACCGCGAGCAAGATGGATCTTTCCGTTGCGGAAAACTACAAATACGTTACGGACAACATGGACGTGGACAGCTTTATGGATTATATGATTGCCGAAATTTATACCGGCAATACGGACACGTATAACATACAGTGCTATAAGCTGCCCGGCGGAAAATGGAAATGGATATACTATGATTTCTGCTGGGGATTCCAAAGCGTAACGCATCAGTCGCTTGCCGCGAGAATGGGCGACACCGGCGCTGACGTGGCGAGCGCAAGGCTTTTTAAGGCATTGCTCGGAAACAGCGAATGGAAGGACAAGTTTGTGCGAAGGTTCGCGGAGCTATTGAATACGGCATTCGCGCCGGAGCGGGTGCTTGCGCTTGTAGATGAGCTTTACGGCTATGTTCAGCCGGAGATAGCGAGGGAGCGCGAAAAGTTCAACGGCGAAACGTTTATGGGCGTTAAGCAGCCAAGCGAGGTGCTGGGCACCTACCAAAGCTTTGAAAACGAGATAGCGCGCATAAAGGAATTTGCCCAAAAGCGTCCGGAAGAGCTGAAAAAGCAGCTTAAAAGCGTGCTTGGCTTAAGCGACAGCTACATGGCGGAGGTGTTCGGATGAGCAACAAAAAGCAGCTTGGCGAAAAAGGCTACCGGCACGAGCTTAAATACTATATTACCGATGGTGACTACGCCCTGTTGAGCCGCAAGCTTTCCCTTACAATGGAGCAGGACTCAAACGCCAAGAAGAACGGCGGCGAGTATTTTATAAGAAGCCTGTATTTTGACGACAGGGACGATTCCGCGTTCAGGGAAAAGCTGGACGGCGTGGACGAGCGCGACAAGTTTCGCGTACGCATATACAATATGCGCGACGATGTTATAAAGCTTGAGTGCAAGCATAAGTCCAACGGATATATTAAAAAGGAATCGGTAAACCTATCAAGGCGCGAGTATGAGCAGCTTATGGCCGGCAAAAGGACGTTTTTGCTTTCAAGGCCCGAGCCGTTCGCGAAAAGAATGTATCTGGAGTTTGCCGAAAGGGCGCTTAAGCCCGCCGTGATAGTGGATTATTGGCGCGAGCCCTATGTTTTCCCGCTGGAGGACGTGCGCGTAACGTTTGATAAGGATATACGCACGGCGTACCGCGCCACGGATATATTTAACCCGAACCTGCCCACTTACCCGGTTATTGACGGCGGCATGGTGCTGGAGGTTAAGTTCAACAAATATCTTTCAACCTATGTAAGGTCGCTTCTGCAGCTGGATCGCTGCCAACGGAGCGCCATAAGCAAATACGTGCTCTGCAGAAAATTTGAGCTCTAGCGGTTCGGCTGCGGCACCTAAGTTACAAAAAACATTACGGAGGACAATATGAACGATTTTACTTTGTCAGATCTTTTCTCGCTCAGCATGAGCCCGCTGCAGGTTATAGTAACCCTTGTGATGGCGCTTATAGTAGGCGGCTTTATATGCTTTATATACAAAAAGACGTTCGGCGGGGTAATGTACTCAAGAAACTTTAACCTTAGCCTTGTTGTGCTTACCATGGTAACCGCGCTTATGCTCATGCTTATAAACAACAGCCTTGCGCTGAGCCTTGGTATGGTCGGCGCGCTTTCAATAATCCGCTTCCGTACCGCGATAAAGGATCCCATGGATACCGTGTTCATGTTCTGGAGCGTTGGCGAGGGCATAGCCATAGGCACAAAATTCTATGACATAGCCGTTATATCCGCCATAGTGATAGGCGTGGTGCTTGCCGCCATGGGCGCGTTCAAGTTTAAGGGCACAAGGCCGTATATACTTATTCTGCATTATGATGAGTCCGCTTCCGGCCAGATAAAGCAGATGGTAAAGCAGCTGCCGTCCCCCAGGCTTAAGAGCAAAACCGTGCAGCGCGACGGCATAGAGATGACGCTTGAGCTTAGGCTTAAGGACAACGAAACCGGCTTTGTTGAAAAGTTCCTGCGCGTGGAGGGCGTGTATGACGCCGCGCTCATCTCCCACCAGGGCGATATAGTAAGCTGACAATAACATTAGTATGCATGGGGCGGTCCGGTTCGGGGCCGTCCCTTTTGATTATTTCTCGGGTAATAAATCTGCGTCCCCATCGTCCCTGCGTCCCCAAGCCGCAGAAACTCTAGGTTTTTTAGGGGACGATGAGGGGACGATGAAATTCTGCGTCCCCGGACTCCCTACATTTATAAGCTAAGATTGATAAAGTAAGTAATGGTAGTGATAAGAGTAAGCGGAGCGATTTTCTTGAACTCCCTCCGTCTTTCGCTTCGCGAAATCCACGCACTGGTTGGAACATGGTCGCCTTGTTCGCTGCCGCTCGCAA
>CAVIJJ010000043.1:0-9334 GCA_963643205.1 bacterium
GGGGGAGGTGGCAAAATGACTTTAGTCATTTTGACGGAGGGAGTTCAAAAAACCGCCTCCGTTACGCTTAACTCTATCTATACTTACTTCATCACCCCGGAACACCAAAAAAGACGGCCTTAGCCGTCTTTCGTCTTACACGTTATATCAATGAATCAACATCAATAATGATATTTCTTCCTCTTTGTCACCATGAATGTTAAGCTGAGCGCCATGGCCATGAACTCGGCCACGATTATGGAATACCATATTCCGTCAAGGCCGAACAGGGCGGGCAGGGCAAGCACCGCAATAACCTGGAAAACAAGTGTGCGCAGGAAGGATATGAGCGCGCTCGTAAGGCCGTCATTCAGCGCGGTGAAGAAGCCGGAGCCGTAGATCGCGTACCCCATGAACATGAACGAGAGGGAGTAAATCCTAAGTCCCTTTACGGTCATCTCCATAAGCTCCTCATCATAGCTTACGAATATGGCGGAGAGCGGGCGGGTGAACGCAACGCCGGCCACTATCATCACAATGCCGAAGCTGCCAATCATAATAAGGCTTTTTTTAAGCAGGCCACGCAGCTCATCATAGTTTTTCGCGCCGTCGTGGTAGCCTATTATGGGGGCGGTGCCTATTGAGTAGCCTATAAACGCGGCGGAGAATATCATGCTTACGTACATCATAACGCCGTACGCGGCAACTCCGTTTTCGCCGGCGTATTTAAGAAGCTGAATGTTGTAGAGCATACCCACAAGGCTCATTGAAATATTGCTCATAAATTCGGAAGAGCCGTTTGTGCAGGCCTTAAGCACGGCCTTGCCGTCAAAGCTGGTTTTGCCGAGCCTGAGTATGCTTGTGTTCTTGCGGGCAAAGTATATAAGCGGAATTCCGCCGCCCACAACCTGGCTCATGGCGGTGGCGACAGCCGCGCCCGCGAGCTTATGCTCCTGCGGCAGAAGAATTACAAGCACAGCGTCAAGCACCATGTTTGTTACGCCGGAAAGCACGGTTGTGAAAAGCCCCATCTTCGGGCGCTCAGCCGTTACGCAGAAGGACTGGAAAAGCATCTGCAGCACGTTAAACGGCAGGGCCATGAGTATTATGCGCGCGTACAAAACGGCGTTTGTGAGCATTTCGCCCTCAGCGCCCAAAAGTGCCGCTATCTGCGGGGTGAATATAATGCCGAGTACGGCGAACACCGCGCCCAGAGCCGCCGTTATATAAACAAAAAGCGAGAAGTAGCGGTTGCCCCTTTCCTTGTCGCCCTCACCGAAGGCCTTGGCCACTATTGCGGAGCCGCCCGTGCCGAACATGAAGCCCACGGTTGAAAGTATCATCAAGAAGGGGAATATAAGGTTCAGCGCCGCGAAGGGCGTTTTTCCCGCGTAGTTGGATACGAAGAAGCCGTCCACTATGCTGTAAATGGACGTGAATATCATCATGCCTATCGAGGGCATGGTAAAACGGATCAGCTTACCGTAGGTAAAGTGATCCGAAAGCTGTATGGGGTTTTTATCGCTCATTTATCGTTTAAGTCTCCCAAACCAGCGCGACGCGAAGTCCGCGACAGCCGGCACAAGCTCTTTTATATCCCAATCGGTTGTGTTTACAATAAGGTGGTAGGCATCCCTTTCGCCCCAGCCGGATCCGGTCATAAGGTCCCTGGTCTGCGCGCGGGAACTGTCTATCTGCTTCATTTTGCGAAGAATCTGCTTTTCCGTAAGCTTTTCGTCCTGCGGAGCCCTTTCAACGCAGCGCATAAGCTTTGCCTGCTTTGACGCGCAAACGAACACATTGAACGGCTTATACTTTTCCAGTATAACGTCCGCGTTGCGGCCTACTATTACGCAGTCCTTGCCAAGCGCCGCAATGCTCTCTATAACCTCTTTCTGCTTTATAAGAAGAGCGACGGACGATTCGGCAATGTATGACGCGGAGCCGAGCGTGCCGCGGAATGTAAGGCTCATGTTCTGCCAGCCGTGGTTATTGAGCGTGTTCTCAACGTAGTTTTCGTCAAGCCCGCTCTTTTTGGCAACGGCGGATATGATTTCGCTGTCGTAATAATCGTAGCCGAGCTGATCCGCCAGGCGCTTGCCCAGTTCCCTGCCGCCGCTTCCGAATTCACGGCTTATGGTTATGATATTCATAAAAAAATCCTCCTATAAAATTTCTATTTTATGCTTGAAATCGTTGTTATACTTTTCCATAAGGCGAAGATATTCGCTTATCTCCTCCTCGCTCCAGCCGTCAAACGCCGCCGTTTCCGCCCAGAAAAGCCTGCCCACGGTTTTTTCGGCGTATTCACGGCCCGCGTCGGTAAGGCACGCGGTTTTTGTTCTGCCGCCCGTCTGCTCAAGGTAAATCGTTCCGTCCGCCTCAAGCTTACGAACGGCCGAGTTGAGCGTTTGCTTGCTCATGCCAAGCTCTCTTGTTATTGTGCCGAGCGGGCAGCTGCCCCCGCGCTCATAGATTATGTACAGCGCCAGCATAACGCTGTCCGCCATGCCAAGCTTAAGGGCGGCCTTGTGGTATGAATTATCCAGCTCACTTGCCAGTATGTTCACCCGCCGCATAACCCCGGCAAACTTCATTTCCATGCGTACCCTCCGAAAAGTCCGATTTCGTACTATTTTTATTATAGTCCGATTTCGTACAGTTGTCAAGGGAAGCTTTTTTCCATGCGGCGGGAAGGGCGAATATACGCATAAATACTGTCCATCGGTATGGTTTTTTTCGCAAACGGATTTGATATAATAAGTATAATAGGCAGGTCCGTGACGGCGGAATTTTATAAACACAGCGGAGGAGACAATTAAAATGGGAATTATTAAAGCGGCACTTGATTCGTTTTTCGGCGCGAGACCCGCGGGAAGGCTCGTTTTGATTATCGCGCTCGCGGCGGTTTTTATGCTGGCGGGCTGCTCACAGCTTAAGCAAATTGTCGCGGATAATATTTCAGGCGGCGGTGAGGGGACATTTGACCCGGGGGATATAGAGGTGCTGGACGGCGGAGAAACCTATATTGACAATTCCGCCCTTTGGCCCGCTCTTGAAGGCACGTGGGCAAGCGAGGACGGCCGCTGGCAGGCGGTTATAGGCGAGAATACGGGCATAGCTCTCACGATGGACGGCGAAACGGTGCTGAATAGCTCGCTGTCGTTCACCTATCTTCAGCCGGGCGGGGCCGCGCGGACGGAGCTTGAAATTGAACCCGACGAGCTAAAAAAAGCGGACGGCACACTTATAGGCGAAGCGGACGACCTTTATTACGATTCCGCGACCGGAACGATTCAAATGGAGATAGAGCTTGAAAACGACAGGGAAGAGATAATAACCCTTCAAAAAACGCGGGAATAAACAACGGGACGAAAACCGGGCCCGCTCACGCTCGCCCGGCGCGCCGCGCAAAATCAGTGTAAATCATATTGTGGCCTCCGCCGAAAAAGCGGAGGCCGGTTTTGTATGCGCCGGTTTTTGGAAAAATCGCGTATATTATATGGCGTTTAGCCCGCGTCGCCTGCCGGGCTCCTTAATCATCTGAGCTTTACACCCCTAAGCATGCTCCTGCGCCGTTTCGGATCGAACCGATTGCGGAGGAATCGAAGCAGCGCGATGAATACGCAGGTGATGGCGAAATAGATCAGCGCCGTGGTGATCAGCGGGAAGAAGGGCTGATACGTTCTGCTTCGGACAATATCGGAAACCTTTGTCAGGTCGGCGATGGCGATGTAACCCACGATGGACGTGGATTTAACCAGCGACACGAAATACCCCGTATACAGGTCAAACACATGGGCTGCGGCCTGCGGGAACACGATGCGCCGGAAGATGGCGCGCTGCTGGAAGCCGATGGCGTACGCCGCCTCGATCTGCCCTTTGTCCACGGAGTCCAGCCCCGTTTTGAACACGCCCGAAAGGGACGCGCCGCCCTCCAGACCGAAGCCGATGATAGCGACGAGTATGCCCGGAATGTCCACGCTGCGGAACACCATGTAGTAAAGTATCATCAGCCAGACCAGGATGGGGATGCCGGTAACGATTTTTCCGTATATTTCGGCGGCCTTGCGCCACAGACGTGAGCGGGAGTTGAGCGCTTTGCACAGCCCCAGCCCCAGCGCCGTGCCCAAAGCGTAGGCGCACACGCTGATGAATATGGTTATGCCGATGCCCTTCAGGAAGAGCTTCCAGCGGCCTTCCGTTAGGAACGTGCCGGTAAAATCATCCTTGATTTTCTCCGCGAACGAGCCCGTTTCCGTCGCGGTGCCGTTTTTTATTATGTATGTGATATCCTCGGAATAATAGGGCTCAGAGAAATCGGCTTCCTTCGCCCGCTCCTCCGTATAGGCGAGGCCGGAGGCAATGTCGGCCTTGCCGCTGGCTACGGCGGAAAGCAGCGCGCCAAATGACATGTCCTGAAATTCCACCCGCATGCCCATTTTGTAAGCGAGGCGCGCGATCAGCTCGCATTCAAAGCCAACAATCTCGTTGTTGTAAACAAAGCTCAGCGGCTCGCTGGTCGAGCAGACCGCGGCGCGGAGCACCGGAGCGTTTTCATTAACAGGAATGTCCTCCATGGAGTAATCGCCCGATGTCCATTTTTCATAAAGGGCGTCAACCGTTCCGTCCGCCTTCAGCTCCGCCAGCGCCTCGTTGAGAGACGCGCGCAAATCCTGCTTGCCTGTGTTGACAATAAAATACACGGGGTTGGAATACAGCGGATTTGTGCTGTAGCTGAAGCCCGCCTGCTGGCGCACGAACATTTTCGCCTGCGTTTTAGGCAGCAGCACGCAGTCTACCTTGCCCGCCATCAGGGCGGCAATCTCGTCCGTGCGGGCATCGTATTTCAATATTTCCGCGTTTGGATAATGCTCCTCCGCGTACAGCTCCGGTATGGTGCCAAGAAGCACGCCTATTTTCGCGGAGGAAAGATACGCCTCCCGTTCCTCGTCCGTTGGATCGATAGTCGTGACAGCGGATGAAAGCCGGTCCTTCCGAACGGCCACGGCTGTGGGGGTGAAGTAATACGGGTCGGAGAAAAGAATCTCCTTCTTCCGCTCCTCCGTTATGACCATGTTGGCCAGCACAATGTCGCCCTTTCCCGCGATAAGGGCGGGAATCAGGGCGGAAAAGCTCATTGTTTCCACGGAATAATCCATACCCAGCGCGTAGGCGACGCGGGCGCCCAGCTCTATGTCAAAGCCGATAACCTCGCCGTCCTCACCGCCGTCAAGGTAGCCGAAGGGAATTGTCATGCCCTCCGTCAGTATGCGGAGCGTACCCGTGGGGTTTTCGGGCGCCTCCAGCGCGGGCATGGTTCGATCCTCGCCGTCAATCCAGCGCCGCTCCATATCCGACAGCGTTCCGTCCTCCTTCAATGCCGCGAGTACGGCGTTGACGCGCTCTCGCAGCGTTTCGCTGCCCTTGGCCAGGGCGATGGCAACGTCGCTGCCGCCGATGCTTCCATCCAGCACAGCGAGGGAGGAATCCTCCGCGCAGATCTGGTCGAGTACGACCTTATCGAAAAGAAAGCCGTCGATTTTTTGGGCCTTCAGCGCGGCGATGCCGTCCATAAACGTGGCGAAAAGCTGCAGCTCCGCCTCCGGGAAGACCTCCTCCGCCTGGTCCTGCGTGTGGGAGCCCGTTTCCGTTCCCAGGCGGAATTCGCTCCGGTTAACGTCCTCAAGGCCGGAAATCGGCACCGTGCCGGACGCGCAGCCCGTAAGCAGAAAAATCAACGTAACCAGCGCCGCCGCGCCGCGCCAAAGCCTTCGTTTCATAAAAACTCTCCTCAGTTTTGTCCCGATAAAAAATTAAGACGCCGCTCTTGGAAAACGGCGTCCGAAAAGGCAGGCCATAAGCCGGTTGTCGGGCAGCGGCGCGTTTTCCGCGGAACGGTTGAAGCGATACATTCGCGTTAGCATTGCGCCGGCCTCCGGACTTTTAAGTGTCATACAGTTAGCCTTTCCCCGCCGGAAAAGCTACCGTTTTTATGGTAATATACGCCCTCCCCGTTGTCAAGAAAATTCCCCCTTCGTGTTTTCACAAAAGAAGAAACGCCCGGCGCGGCGATCCCATTCGCGCCTGCTGCGGATTATTGTCGCCCTGTGCCTTTTTTCGGAATAGGGGTTGATGAGGGTGGAGGGAAAGGGTAAGATAATATAACTTAGTATTCGGAGAAAAAAGATATGGATTTGCGGCCGGGCTTATATGAACAGGTTATAAATAACGAAATAAGTGATGCTCTTTCGGATATTCCAGAGGAGCGCAAAGCTGTTGCGCCGATAGACAGGGCGGAGGCTTCAAAGGTGCTGTCAAGCTACCTTGCGGACGTTGTGCAAAAGGGGCTTGATAACGTTTTGGATAACGGCGGAGATATAGGCGAGCAGGTTGAACTGATAAACAAAATTGTTGACATTATAAAGCGCACAACAAACGAAAATGAGTTTGAGCAGATGGGCGTGGATAAGAAAGCGGAGCAGCTTATGGCCCTTCTTAAAAGCGCAGACCCTCGCCTTGCCGCAGGCAAAACCGCGGAGGATATTGTGCGCCCCGAAACCTCGGTTGCGCAAAGCTCTCTGTTCACAGGCGCACTTCACGAGCCGCAGATGTTTACGGAGCTAAAAAAAGAAATTGCAACTGCCGACAGGATAGACATGCTTGTATCTTTTATAAAGTGGAGCGGGCTTAGGCTTATAATCAACGAGCTTAGCGAGTTTACCCAAAACGGCGGCGAGCTTAGAATAATAACAACCTCATATATGGGCGCAACGGATATAAAGGCCATAGAGGAGCTTAGGAAACTGGCGAACACAAAAATAAAGGTAAGCTACGATACAAAACGCACAAGGCTTCACGCCAAAACATATGTATTTTATAGGGAAAGCGGATTTACAACGGCCTATGTAGGTTCGTCCAACCTGTCGAATGCCGCAATATCAAGCGGGCTTGAATGGAATATAAAGGTTACTAAAAAGGATTTAGGCGAAACCATAAACAAAATATCCGCTACGTTTGAAAGCTACTGGAATTCAAACGAATTTGAGTATTATTCCGAAACCGAGCGGGAGCGGCTTGCGCGCGCACTAAAGGCCGAAAAGTATTTTAACAGCAACAATCCCGATATTTATACGCTTGATATAAACCCGTATTCATATCAGCAGGAAATTTTAGATAAGCTTGAAGCGGAGCGCAAGGTGCGCAACCATTACCGCAATCTGGTGGTTGCCGCAACAGGAACGGGCAAAACAGTTATATCAGCCCTGGATTATAAACGCTTTGTTAAGCAAAACCCCAATAAGCCGTGCAGACTTCTTTTTGTTGCGCACAGAGAGGAAATATTAAGGCAAAGTATTTATACGTTCCGCGCCGTGCTTAAAGATCCAAACTTTGGCGAAATGTTTGTCGGAAACAGCAAGCCCGATAGTATAGACCACCTTTTTATATCCATACAAACCCTTAATTCTCAGGATTTTACGGCAAAAACTGCGCCCGACTACTATGATTATATAGTTGTGGACGAATTCCATCATGCGGCGGCACCAACATATCAAAGGCTTCTTGAATACTATAATCCGGCAATTTTGCTTGGCCTTACCGCAACGCCGGAACGCATGGACGGCAAAAACATTTTGCCCTATTTTTCAAACCGCATTGCGGCGGAAATACGCCTGCCCGAGGCAATAGACAGAAAGCTTCTTTGTCCGTTTCAGTATTTTGGCGTAACCGATACCGTTGATTTAGACGAGCTTAGGTGGACAAGAGGCGGCTACGATAAAGCCGAGCTTACAAAGGTTTATACTCTTTCGGGTTCAGGCGCACGGCAAAGGGCAAACCTTGTTGTTAACTCCCTTCTTAAGTACACAACCGATATGGATACCGTAAAGGGGCTTGGCTTTTGCGTTTCGATTGAGCACGCAAAATATATGGCCGACTATTTTAATCAGCAGGGGATTCCATCAATAAGCCTTACGGGATTATCGTCGGACGATGAAAGGCGGCAGGCTAAAAAAAGGCTTGTAAACGGCGAGATTCGCTTTATATTCGTTGTTGACCTTTATAACGAGGGCGTTGATATTCCGGAGGTTAATACGGTTCTTTTCCTGCGCCCCACGGAATCGCTTACCGTTTTTCTTCAGCAGCTTGGCCGAGGGCTTCGCCTTGCTGAGAACAAGGATTGCCTTACCGTGCTTGATTTTATAGGGCAGGCGAACAAACGCTATAACTTTGAATCTAAATTTGCTTCGCTTTTGAATAACACCACACGGAGCGTTACAAGGGAGATAAACGAGGGCTTTGTTTCGCTTCCAAAGGGCTGTTATATTCAGCTTGAAAAGAAAGCCGCAAGGTATGTGCTTGATAATATTCGTGCTTCATACGGCTCTACGGCGGGGCTTGTTTCAAGGGCTTCAACGTTTACTGCGGACAGCGGGCTGGAGCTTAATCTTAAAAACTTCCTTGATTACTACCATATTGACCCGCGCCTGATTTATAAATACACTACGTTTTCGCGGCTTTTAGCAAGGGCGGACGCAAGGGAGGATTTTTCCGAACCGCTTGAGGAAACAATGCGCAAGGCATTTATTAAGTTTGCGGCAACGGATTCCCGCAGGTGGATTAAATTTTTGCTTGATATATTGCCGAGGCTTGATGATACGGACTTTGATTCATTAAGCGATATTGAAAAGCGCATGATGCAGATGTTTTACGTAACCGTGTTCGGAGAGGCGGCCTTAAGCTGGACGAGCGACAAGGTGCTTGACAATATATATGCCCTGTCGGACAGCACCGTAATGCTTAATGAGCTTATGGAACTTTTGCGCTATCGCTATGAAAATATAGATTTTATTGATTACGAGGCTAACATTGGCTTTGATTGCCCGCTTGACGTGCATTGCACATACAGCCGCGACCAAATACTTACAGCCCTTGATTTTTTGCAGCCCTCAACCGTGCGGGAGGGTGTAAAGTGGTTAAGCGATAAAAAGATAGATGTGTTTTTTATAACCCTGAACAAGTCGGACAAGGATTATTCCCCGACCACCATGTACAATGACTATTCGTTAAACGAGCGGTATTTTCACTGGCAATCCCAGTCCACCACGTCCGCCGCATCCCCCACGGGGCGGCGCTACATCAATCACGATTCGCAGGGAAGCAGGGTACTGCTGTTTGTAAGAGAAAGCAAAACCTGCCCGCTTACCGCCTCCGCCGAGTCATACACATTCCTTGGCACGGCGCATTACGATAAGCACAGCGGATCCCGCCCGATGAACGTTATATGGCGGCTGGATACCCCCATTCCCGCCAAATTCATCAAGCTGACCGCCGCGCTTGGTGTTTGCTGACTACT
>CAVIJJ010000044.1:0-8544 GCA_963643205.1 bacterium
TAAAACTAACTATGTTATTTTGTTTGGGCGATTAATACATGCCGCCCATGCCGCCTGCGGGGGCCGCGGCTGCCGCGGGCTCGGGAGCGGGAATGTCGCAGACCAGGCTCTCGGTGGTGAGGACCATGGCCGCTATGCTGGCCGCGTTCTGCAGGGCGCTGCGGGTGACCTTGGTAGGATCGATAATGCCGCGATCGGTCATTACGCCGTACTCGTCAACCTTGGCATCGTAGCCGTAGCCAACCTTCTTGGAGCGCTTGATGTTCTCAACAACAACGCTGCCGTCCACGCCGGCGTTGATGGCTATCTGGCGGATAGGCTCCTCCAGGGCGCGAAGAACAATATTTACACCGGTCTTGAAGTCGCCCTCGGACTTGGAAGCAAGGGTCTTCACGGCGGGGATTACGTTGAGCAGAGCTACGCCGCCGCCAGGTACGATACCCTCTTCAACGGCCGCGCGGGTCGCGTTAAGAGCATCCTCAATGCGGAGCTTGGCATCCTTCATCTCAACCTCGGTAGCGGCACCAACCGCTATAACGGCTACGCCGCCGGCCAGCTTGGCAAGGCGCTCCTGCAGCTTTTCCTTGTCATAATCGCTGGTGGTTTCCTCTATCTGAGCGCGGATGGAGCTAATGCGGGCCTTGATCTCGCTGGGATCGCCTGCGCCCTCAACTATGGTGGTGTTGTCCTTGTCAACCTTTACCTGGCGAGCGGTACCGAGCTGATCAACGGTGGTTTCCTTCAGCTCCATGCCAAGCTCTTCGCTTATTACCTGGCCGCCGGTAAGAACGGCTATATCCTGCAGCATGGCCTTGCGCCTGTCGCCAAAGCCGGGGGCCTTAACGGCAACGCAGGTGAACGTGCCGCGCAGTTTGTTGACAACCAGGGTGGCAAGGGCTTCGCCCTCTACATCCTCGGCGATTATAAGGAGCTTCCTGCCCTGCTGCACAACGGCCTCAAGAACAGGCAGAATCTCCTGAATGTTGCTGATCTTCTTTTCGGTGATCAGAATGTAAGGATTGTCAAGAACGGCTTCCATCTTGTCGGTATCGGTTACCATGTAAGCGGAGGCATAGCCGCGATCGAACTGCATACCTTCAACAACGTTCAGCTCGGTCTTCATGGTCTTGGATTCCTCGATGGTGATAACGCCGTCGTTGCCAACCTTTTCCATAGCGTCGCTTATAAGCTCGCCAACCCTTTCGTCACCGGCGGAGATGCTGGCAACCTGGGCAATGGCCTGCTTGTTCTCAACGGGCTTGGAGATCTTCTTAAGGCCGGCGATGGCTTCGTCAACAGCGGCCTCGATGCCGCGCTTTATACCCATGGGGTTAGCGCCGGCGGCAACGTTCTTCATGCCCTCGCGGATAATGGCCTGGGCGAGCAGGGTAGCGGTGGTGGTACCGTCGCCGGCTACGTCGTTGGTCTTGGTGGCTACTTCGCGCACCAGCTGAGCGCCCATGTTCTCAAACGGGTCCTCAAGCTCTATTTCCTTGGCGATGGTCACGCCGTCGTTAGTGATCAGCGGAGCGCCGTATTTCTTTTCAAGTACTACGTTGCGGCCCTTGGGTCCAAGGGTAATCTTAACGGTATTCGCCAGCTGGTTCATGCCGCTCTCAAGGGAGCGTCGGGCTTCTTCACCGTATTTAAGCTGCTTTGCCATAATCTGTTTCCTCCTTAATTTACTCTACTATCGCAAGTATGTCGCTCTGGCGGACGATAATGTATTCCACGCCGTCAAGCTTCACTTCGGTTCCGGCGTACTTGGAGAATATTACCTTATCGCCGGCCTTAACATACATTTTTACTTCTTTGCCGTCCACGGTGCCGCCGGGGCCAACCGCTATAACCTCGCTTACAACGGGCTTTTCCTTTGCGCTGCCGGTAAGTATAATACCGCTCTTGGTGGTTTCTTCAACTTCTGCGCTCTTCAGCACGACTCTGTCGGCCAAGGGATTGAGTTTCATTTTTCAATGCCTCCTTATGTAATGAATGTTTAACGCTTTTTATTGTTAGCACTCGATTGCCTTGAGTGCTAATCCACATTGCGTATGATAACCCAATACCGCGCGCAATTCAAGGGCATTATCCATATTTCACAATTCCTTTCCATTTTTGCGAAAATGCTGCTTAAATGTTCGCATGAAGCATGCTATACTTAGTTAAATCCCCCTAAGGAGGCAAAACAAAATGCAAAGCTTTGATAAATGGGACGCCCGCTTTATGGAGCTGGCGTACACAATAGCCAAATGGGCAAGCTGCTACCAGGAAAACAGAAAAATAGGCGCCGTAATAGTTAAAAACAAGCGCATTGTAACAACGGGATACAACGGAGCGCCGGCGGGCGTGAAAAGCTGCGTTGAGCGCGGCGAGTGCATGAGAAGAAAGCTTAATATACCCTCCGGCACCCGCCATGAGCTTTGCTACGCGATACACGCGGAGCAGAACGCCATAATTCAGGCGGCAAAGCTTGGCATATCGATTGACGGGGCAACGCTTTACTGCACGCACCAGCCCTGCGTAATATGCGCGAAAATGATAGTGAACGCCGGCATAACCCGCGTGGTTTACGGCGAAGGCTACCCCGACGACTTCGCCATGCAGATGTTCGAGATGGCCGGCGTAAAGGTTGAGCGGTACGAAAAAGAGAAGGAAGAGTAAAATTTTCCTGTTGCGCGGTTTTTATATATGGTCTATAATAGGGTCGCTTCGGGGTGTGGTGAAAGTCCATACCGGCGGTGATGCGGCATTATGCCGACAAGCCCGCGAACCCGCTAATGCGGGCCGAGCCGGTGAGATTCCGGGGCCGACGGTTAAAGTCCGGATGGTAGAAGCGGCTGTTTCAGCGCGGTTTTTATTGCTATTTTCAATTCCCCGAACGCGGGGAATTTTTTTGTTTGGAGGAAAAATCAATGCGCAGCAAAAAAACAGGAAAAATAGTGAGGCTGGCGCTGCTCTGCGCCATGTCCCTCGTGCTCATGTATATAGTCCGTTTCCCTATAATACCCACCCTCGCCTTTTTGGAATACGACATGGCGGATGTGCCCATACTTATAGGCACGTTTATGTTCGGCCCGCTTGAGGGTCTTGCGCTTACGCTTGTGGTAAGCCTGCTTCAGGCCGTTACCGTTTCCGCAAGCTCCGGCTGGGTAGGATTCGCCATGCACTTTTTCTCAACCGGCGCGTTTGCCGTTATAGCGGGCTTTATATACCGCAGGCACCACAATATACGCGGCGCCATAGAGGGGCTTATAGTCGGCTCCGCCGCGATGGTGCTGGTTATGGTTCCGCTCAATTATTACATGACGCCCATTTTCGTAAGCGGCCCGAGCATGACATACGCCGAAGCGCAGAGCTACATTTGGAGCATAATGTGGAGCTTTGTGGCGTTCAACGCGGCCAAGGCCGTTATAAACTCGATTGTAACGTTTTTTGTTTACAAGCCTCTCTCCCGCCTTTTCAAAAAGGAATTCGGCGCGGTTGATTCCGCCGCGGCAGAGGAAAAATAATTTTAACAGAAAATGATTTTTGTTAACGGATTGTTCATTTGATTTGAACCGAAAAGCGGCTATAATTAAGGCATAAAATAAAAAACCGTAAGGGAGGTTTGATCCATGAAACTTCGTAAATTATTCGGCTTTGTGCTCGCGGCCGCGATGCTGCTCAGTGCCGTGCCGGCTATGGCGGCGGGAACAGGCTCCGCTTCGGCAAAACCTGTGCCGGAGAGCGCGCTTGAAATGACGCTGTCTCCAACCGTTGTTACGGACAACAACTCCGTAATAGAAATTACTCTTACCAATAAATCCACCTACACCACATACAACTACGGCACCACCTTCTCGCTTGAGGCGGCCGTAAACGGCAAATGGTCAAACGTAAGCGGCTACGGCGGATATTATGCCTCGTCAGGCTACTCCCTCGCCCCCGGCAAGAGCACAACGCTTAAGCTAAGCCTTGCGGGATACGTCCTCACGAGCGGCACCTATTACCGCCTTGTGGGAACCGCGTACGATACCCGCTGCGGCATAAGGGAAACCGTTTCCGCGGTATTCGTTTTCAACAAAACGGCGGCCAGCCAGTGGACCAACGGCTGGAGCAGCTCCTCCTCTTCCGCTAAGGTTGAGCCGAACTACACCTATTATGAATACCGCTACGCCACCGAGCGCGTAAACGTTCGCACCGGCCCCGGCACGAGCTACAAGGTTATAGGCGCGCTTGACGCGGGCGAGCAGGTTAAGCTGACCGGGTACACCGGCAAGTGGTCTCAGGTAATATACAATGGCCGGGTTGCCTACGTATTCACCAAGTACCTCACCGCCACCGCTCCCGTCGGCGGCAGCACCGTGCAGCCCGTACAGCCCACCGAGAGCACTATCCTTTACACCACCGCCAACCTTAACTTCCGCAAAGGCCCCGGCAGCAAGTACGGCATTATAGGCACCATCAATGCCGGCACGCCCGTAACATATCTCGGCACCAGCGGCAAGTGGACTAAGGTATCCTGCGGCGGCTACACCGGCTACCTCTTCACCAAGTACCTTACCACCAAAACCATCGGCAGCGGCAATATAGTAATCGGCGGCACCGCCAGCGGCTACGTTCCCGGCTACGGTTGGGTTGAGAATGTGCCCACCACCGGCAGAACCGGCTATGGTTCAGCCTGGAACACCGGATCCAGCGCCACCTGGGGCAAATAAAACCAAATAAAGAGCAACGAAAAGAGTCGGTTCGCCGGCTCTTTTTTTGATCTTGACGCGGCAACTAATCAGGCGTATCATAAAAAGTGAGAGAAATCTCACTTTTATTGAAAATACGAAATGGAGATAATGTTATGGTTTTTGATGAAATGGGATTGGAGCACGGGAAAACGCTGCTGCTTCTTCCGGGAACCTGCTGCGATTATGAAACAAACTTCGGCGCGGTGCTGGAAGAGCTAAAAAAACACTATCATTTAATCTGCGTAAATTACGACGGGTTTGACGGCTCTGATTCGGTTTTTCCGGACATTCTTACCGTTACGGCAAAGATAGAGGATTATATAAAGGAAAACCACTCCGGAAAAGTAGACGGCGCGCTTGGCTCCTCGCTTGGCGGAAGCTTTGTGGGGCAGCTGATTATGCGGCGCAACGTGCACGTGGATCACGGCATTTTCGGCAGCTGTGACCTTGACCAGAGCGGGGTATTCTCGGCAAAGCTGCAGACCAGGATAATGTATCCCATCATTTCAAGCGCGGCGAAGAAGAACGGAAAGCAAAAGACAATGCGCAAAATAATGACCGACACTTTTCAGATGAGCGAGGAAACGGCGGATAAATTCATGGCTTGCTTCGCAAAGTTTAAGCCAGAATCAATACTGAATGAATATTATACCGACCTGATTACGTGTTTGGACGAGGATATAAACGTGCCTCATACGCGCGCGCACTTTATCTACGCCAACAAAATGGGAAAGAAATACGAGAAGCGGTACAGAAAATATTTCCGCAACCCGGACATACATGAATTCAATATGCAGCACGAGCAATGGCTGTTCGGCGACAACGGCTGGACAAAGCCCGTGCTTGAAACGATATACGCATGCATGGAAATGCCGGTATAAACAGCCATGGAGAATAAAACAGCGCTTACAAAAAAAGCCGCCGAGACCCGGCAGCGGCTTCTGATGGCCACGATTGAGCAGGTTTCCGCGCGCGGTTACCACAACGTTACGGCGGACGATATTGCGAAGGCGTGCGGCATGTCCACCGGCAGCGCGTACCGCTATTTTAAGAACAAAAAGGAAATGCTTCTGGCGGCCATAGACTTTGGCTACGCGAATATTCAAACGCTTTCCCAAACAACGGACAATAGGTTAGAGGAGTTTTCCACGCCGGAAGAAATGCTTGCCTACGCGTTGGAGCGGTTTTATATTCTGCACAAAAAATATTACTCAATGCACGAGGAGCTGGAGAGTCTGCGCCACAGCGATGCGGAGGTCAGGGCGGCTTATGATAACATACAGCGCGATGCCCTGCAAAACCTGCTTCGAAAGCTCCCCGCAAAATTCGCCGGCCTCCCGAACCTTCGCGAACGGCTGATTGTGGCCGTCGGCATACTGGAAAGCTGTGTGCACGCGCAGTTGGACAGCGCAGCGAACGCCGAGTTTGACGCGGACGAGCTGAAAAGGATCGGTATCCGCGCCGTGATGGCGGTAATGGAGAGCTGAATGGTGACAGCTTTTGGTTAGGTTAAACTCGAAGCTTTTGCCGTTCCCTTCCCCTTGACCTTTTGGGCTCACAGTGGTAAATTATGCGGGAAAAAGCGCGGATTTTCGGCCGCGCGAGGATATAATTCGGAGGAAAATATGAAGAATAAACTTACGGCAATTCTCGCTGTCATGATGGCGGTGCTGTGCCTTATGGCCGGATGCGCCACGACCGAGACAACGGATACTACCGATACCGCCACCGCGACCGCGGAGCAGACGGAGCGCAGCGTTATATACGAGGCCATATTCCTTGATAATGACGAGGTTACGAACCTGTTCGTATCCATGCGCGGCGAAACAGCCCCCTTTGACAACGTTACAAAGGATTTCCACGTTACAACCGAATACATGCCCGCGGAATCGCACAGCGAATGGTACGGCGAAAAGATAACCGTTCACATCACCGCCTACGCCGTGCAGGACATTACCGCGGACGATGGCCAGACCACCTCTAACGAGGGCTTTAAGGCCGAAGTTTCAAGCGAAAACGCGGAGCTGAACGCCTACCTTGAGTCCCTCAACAAGAATTTCCACATAACCGGCGCCTACAAGGACGCGGCCAAGTACACGGAATACGTGGACTTCTCCCAAGGTGAGGCGGTTGACTTCACCATAACCGGTACATTCGGCGGCTACTATTCCGACGGCGTGATAGAGCTTGGTGAATAACAAGAATAAATAATAATAGGAATAAAAGAAGGACGGAGATTTCCGTCCTTTTTGTGTATGCCGGGGTGGGGCGGCGATAAGCCAAACCGACTAAATCGCACTTTCATAAAGTAAATATATGTAGAAACCAAAAGACTGAGGCGACGCTGCTAGGAGGTTTTGTTATGAAATCGCCAAGCGTATCCGGGCTTATATAGCAGATTACATACCGACAAAAATGTCATTTTGATATACAATAATGTTACTAAAAAAGAGGCATGGCCTGAATCTGGGCAAGAAAACAGAAAACCTGGAATTTAAAAAATCAACTGGTGAGATCAAAGAGACGATGGTTCCTATTTCGTCGATATTAAATAGGCATGAAATCGATACAATCTGCAATAAGGTGGTGACAGTATGAGAAGCGTTAAGGACACCAACTTGTGGGGCGATGAGATCATCACCCATTATGACGACCACGGAAACAGAATCGGAGAGACGAAGTTTACCACGGATATGTCCGGAGACAAGGTTGCCGAGCATTTTGACGCAAAAGGAAACCGAATAGGTTCAAGCAAGGCGTATACGGACTTTTGGGGAGACGAAAAGGTTGAACATAGGGATATTCATGGTTACAGGACGGGAGAAAGTCAGACCTATACCGATTTTTGGGGCAATTTAAGGACAGAACACAGGGATGCATATGGCAATGTAATCGGTGAAAGCCAAAACTATACCGACTTTCTGGGCGGAGATTACACAGAGACGAAATACAACGAAAAAGACAGTGACAGTAGCCCGGCGTTTAACGGCTCGTCAGGCTATGGCGGCACATCATCAGCCGGAGTACCGGGCAATCCCGGGGTTGGCGATGTGGCGGCTGGAGCATTTTTAACCATTTTGGGAATTCCTTTGTTTATCATTTTAATCGTACTTCCCCTTGTGGGCTTCTGGAAGATGAATCAGAACGGCATGGAGTCAACGGCTGTAATACGAAGCATAATAATCGGCCTTTGTCCGCTTGTTACTCTGATAAGCATAGTACGCTTTCATGGTAAAAAAACAGATGCCCCGGCAACGCGCACGCAGTATAGAAAATTCATTTTCCTGACTTCGATGCTGTTTCTGGTGCTTGAGATTTGCTTTATGCTTTATACTGAGCCAATCGGGGATGGAGAAAGCAAAAGCAACTTTGTAATATTTGCACTGTGCTGGGTTCCAAAGTTGATTTACTCAATCATTATGGGGGTGTGGGGCAGAAAAATCGAAAACGCTGATGTTAAGAATCGGTGTTATTCCGTACACGGCTTTGCATCAAAGGCATTTTCGGCAACAACGGCCATTATGGAAATCACAAACGGCATAACCGAGGGGGCGTATGCAGACGTCTTTAATCTGATACTTCTTCTTATTCCGTCGATGCTGATACTCGGAGGTGTGATAACGTTTTTCTCGTTTATCACCAATTGGCTTTTTAAGAAAATTGCCGGAAAGCCGCAGAATTAAAGAAGAGATTATGATTAAAAAAACTATATCAGCAGTACTTTGGCTATAAATTGTCTGCAGCAGCTGACTACTCCTTCGTTTTTTGATATGCGCGCTTTTGCCGCAGCGCCCGCAGAACACCTGTCCCTCTTCCATGGGCGCTC
>CAVIJJ010000045.1:0-8031 GCA_963643205.1 bacterium
CACAAACAGCCCTCTCTTCTCCTCGCCAAGCTTTTCAACCTTGGCTATATAGGTGGAAATCTCCTTTGGGGCGGGCACGCGCTCAACGCGGCGGGCGGCATCGTAAACGCACTTGGTCATGGCGCCGGCGCCGTGGGACATGATGGCGGTTGTGTCCTCCATCATATCTATATTGTATACGCACTCCGTTTGGGGCTTGGCGTAGCCCACGTTTTCAAGGTTGCCGCTCATGTATTTCTGGCGGTACATATAATACGGCCGCATGCCTAAGGTCTTCGCGGCCTCGCTGCCCATGCGAACCATCTCCTCAACCTCCTCCGCCGTGGGCATGGGGTATTTCTCCCCCTCCGTCACAAGGCGGCTTGAGCGCTTAAGCGCGAGCGTATGCACGGTAAGGTTTTCGGGCGAAAGGGGAATAAGCGCGTTAAGCGTTTTTTCCATGTTTTCCGTGTGCTCCCCCGGAAGGCCCGCTATTACGTCCATGTTTATGTTGTCAAATCCCATCTCCCGCGCCATGCCGAACGCGGCTATTATGTCCGCGCTTTTGTGGCTTCTGCCTATAAGCTCCAAGGTGGAATCGTTCATGGTCTGCGGATTTATGGAAAGCCTTGTTACGCCGTGCTTTTTAAGCACAGCTAATTTTTCCCTTGTAATTGTGTCCGGCCTTCCGGCCTCAACCGTGAATTCCCCCTTAAAGCCGCTGTACGCGTTAAGGGCAAACGTAATAATGTCGTCAAGCTCCTCCGCCGTAAGCACGGTTGGCGTGCCGCCGCCTATGTATATGGCGCGTATGTGCCGCCCGGCCTCTTTTAATATGGCGCTTCCTATTGAAATATCCTTTTTCACGGCGTTAAGGTATGCCGCCATGTCGGTTTTCTTTGTGCGCACCTGGGAGGCGAAGCTGCAATACAGGCAGCGGGAGGCGCAGAACGGAATGCCAATGTATATGTCCGCGTCGCGCTCGGTTTGGCTTTCCAGTATGGGCCGCTGAACGGCGTTTATGGTTTGGGCAAGGGAAAGCTTTTCATCGCTTACGTCAAAATCCTCCCTCATCATCCTTACGGCCTCCGCCTCGCCGTGGCGAGTGTATAATTCCCTTAAAAGGCGGGTTGGGCGAATGCCGGTTAACGATCCCCACGGCGGCATAAAGCCGTAAATTTGGGCCATTGCCCTGAACGCGGCTATTTTAACGGCCCTTTTCTCGCGCCGCTTTATTTCCAGCGTGTCGGAGCCTTCGGGTATAACGGCGTCCCATGAATAGGAAGCATTGCCCCGGTCAAGCCTAATATTCGCTGCCGCTCTTCTCTTTTCGCCGTCCTGATACAGGCAAACGGAAACGGCGGCGGACTCATCGCTTTCCGCCTCCGTTATTTCCTCCTTTATCGAAAAAAGCCGAAGCTCGTCGGCTATATCGGCTGTGTATTCGGGTTTATTCGTGAATAAAGTTATCATGAAATTCTCTCCCAGCGAAGCATAAAGGGATTGTGCTTTCTTTCAAAATCAAGCGTGGAGCCTTCCATGTGGCCGGGGTGAACCTCGTAGTTCCCGTCAAGCGTAAAAAGCTTTGTGCCAATGGAATTGAGTATCTCGTCCTGATCCCCGCCCGGAAAATCGCTGCGGCCTATGGAGCCGTGGAAAAGGCAATCGCCCGTGAAAACGGCCTTGCGCCCGCCGGACTCCACCGCGAACGAAACGCTGCCCTTTGTGTGCCCCGGAGTATAGAGCACGCGAAAATCAAAGCCCGCCTCGTGAATCGTTTCCCCGCCGCTCAATAATACGTCCGCTTTGCACGGGGGAACGACAATATGGCCTATGGAGCTTAAATTAACGCTTTCGTCCCTAAGGCCCGGCTCGTCAATTTTGTGAATATAAACGCGCGCGCCGTACTGCTTTTGTAAATCGGCAACGCTCAATATGTGGTCAAAGTGGCCGTGTGTAACAAGCACCGCCGTGGGCTTAAGCGAAAGGGAGGCAAGCTTTCTGTTCACAAGAAGGGTGTCCGAAGGGTCTATAACAACGCATTCGCCCTCGCTCGCGCCGTACACAATATATGTGTTCACGCCTATCGGCCCGGTTATAAGATAAGCTATTTCCATAATCAAAACGTCCTTTCGCTGTCCAGCAATATGGTAACGGGGCCGTCGTTCACAAGGCTAACCTTCATTTCCGCGCCGAAAATGCCCGTTTGAACATTCAGCTTTTCGCGAAGGGTTTCTATCGCCTTTTCATAAAGGGGAATGGCCTTTTCGGGCCTTGCCGCGTGGCTGAAGCTGGGGCGCTTGCCGTGGCGCGCGTCCCCATAAAGCGTGAACTGGCTTATAAGCAGTATCTCCCCGCCCACGTCGAGTATGGAAAGGTTCATTTTGCCCTCCGCGTCCTCGAATATTCTAAGGCCCAGCAGCTTATCGCATATATAGTCAAGGTCCTTTTCGGTATCGTTTTCAAAAACGCCCAAAAGCACCATGAATCCCTTGCCTATCTGCCCGTTTACGCGGCCGGATATTGTAACGCTCGCGCTGTCCACGCGCTGCACAACGGCTCTCATGCTTTCTCCCCTTATGTGTTTATTCTGTATACGTCGTTTACGGTTTTAATCTTGCGCATGCCCTTCATAATGCTGTCCAGCTGAGCCGCGCCCGACACATTAAACGTAAGCTGAACGGTTACAACGTCCTCCGTTGTTTTGGCGTTCATGGCCAGTATGCTTATATTCAAATTCATAAGCAGCTGGGATATTTCCATAAGAAGGCCCGGCCGCTCGCCCGCCATAATATGAATCGTAACGGGGTAGCTCGCCTTTTCCGTGCTTGCCCACTCAACGTCTATAAGCCGCTCCTTATCAAGCATAAGGTCGCTCATGTTCGGGCAATCCGCCCTGTGTATGGAAACGCCGCGGCCGCGGGTAATGTAGCCCACTATCTTGTCGCCCGGCAGGGGGCTGCAGCAATGGGCGAAGCGCACGGCCATGTTTGGCTCGCCCTTAACTATTATGCCGTGGTTGGCCACCGCGCTCTGTACGCGCTGCTCCTCCTTCTGCTCAAGCCTCGCGGCAAGCTGCGCCGCCTTTTCCTCCTTGCGGTATTGCTCGATAAGCTTATGAAGAACCTGGCCGGTTGTAATGCCGCCGTAGCCTATGGCGGCGTATATGTCCTCTATGTCGCTCATGTTAAAGCGCTTAAGAAGGTCGTCAAAATAGCTCTTTTTCGTAAGCTCGCCAAGCTGCCTGCCCTGGCGTTTTGCGGCGTCACTAAGCATTTCCTTGCCGCGGATTATGTTTTCCTCGCGGTTCGCCTTTTTGAACCACTGGCGAATTTTCGCCTTCGCCTGCTGGGTTTTTACTATTTTAAGCCAGTCCCTGCTCGGGGTGGCGTTCGGCGCGGTTACTATTTCGCAAACGTCGTTGTTTTTAAGCTTGTAATCAAGCCTTACTATGGCGCCGTTAACCTTGGCGTGCTGGGCGTGGTTACCTACGTTTGAGTGTATGCGGTAGGCGAAGTCCAGCGGGGTTGATCCCGTAACCAGGTCTATTATCTGCCCGCGCGGGGTAAGCACGTATACATAGTCGCTGAAAAAGTCCTTGCGAATGTTTTCCACAAATTCCTTTGTGGTGTCCGCGTAGTTCTCAAGCTCCAGCGCCTCCCTGAGCCACGCCAGCTTGCTGTCCAGATCGTCCTGGCTGGCGCGCCCTTCCTTATACATCCAGTGCGCCGCTATGCCGTATTCGCTCGTGCGGTGCATTTCGTATGTTCTTATCTGCACCTCAAACGGCATGCCCGTATCTGAAAAAAGCGTTGTGTGCAGCGAACGGTACATGTTCGTTTTGGGCATGGCTATATAGTCCTTAAACCTGCCGGGCACGGGCTTCCAAATTGAATGGATTATGCCAAGCGCCGCGTAGCAATCGTTTATGGTATTAACTATAACGCGCACGGCTATAAGGTCGTATATCTCGGCCAGACTTCTGTTTTGCCTTAGGAATTTTTTATAAATGCTGTAAAGGTGCTTCGGCCTGCCGTTTACCTGCGCCTTTATGCCCGCCGCCTCAAGCTGCTGCTCAATTGTCTTTATGGCCTTTGTAAGGGTAAGCATGCGCTCGCGCCGCTGCGGCTCAATCTGCTTTTCAAGGCCGGAGTATTCCTCCGGCATAAGGTAGCGGAAGGCAAGGTCCTCCATTTCGCACTTTATGGCGCCCATGCCGAAGCGGCTGGCCAGGGGAGCGTAAACATCCAGCACCTCCCGCGCCTTGCGCTGCTGCTTTTCGGGCCTGCAGTATTCAAGCGTGCGCATATTGTGAAGCCTGTCCGTAAGCTTTATTATAACAACGCGCACGTCCTTGGCTATGGCAAGGAACATCTTCCTCAGGTTTTCGGCCTGCGCCTCTTCCTTGCTTATAATGTCGCTCTTGCCCGTTTTGGTCAGCTTTGTAACGCCGTCCACCATTTCGGCAATGTCCTGACCGAACTCGCGGGATATGTCCTGAACCGAAACGCTCGCGCAGTCCTCCACAACGTCGTGCAGAAGGCCGGCTATAACGGTATTGGCGTCCATGCCCATTTCAAAAAGCATTTTCGCAACCGCGAGCGGGTGGATTATATACGGTTCGCCGGATTCGCGCTTCTGCGGCTCGTGCGCCTTATAGGCAAAGCCCATCGCCTTTTTAAGCCGCGCCATGTCCTCCGCGCTGAATTTTTCCGCGCAGGCCTTTTCAAGCTCGTCCATCAGTATTTTTACTTCTTCGTTGTCTATAAGGTGATGCTCCGCGGCGTTAACCTCGCGCTCTATGCTTTCAAAGTCCTCGCCCTCGGCGTGCATGGTGTCGTTATTGTCTATTACCTGTTCGGTTATTTTTTTCTCCATTCCGGCAAACCTCCTTTCTTATTTAATATGCGCCCCGGGCTCAGTATACAATGCTGGCCTTTACGTCGTAGCCCTTCAGGGCCTCTATGCCGTTAAGCTCGCTCCTAAGCTCTATGGCGAACCTAACCGCTACAACCTCGCCGCCCATCTGCTCAATAAGCTTTATGGCCGCAAGCGCCGTGCCGCCGGTAGCGAGAAGATCGTCCACAACAACAACCCTCTGCCCCTTCTTTATGGCGTCCGTATGTATTTCAAGGGAGTCCGTGCCGTACTCAAGCTGATATTCGTAGCTTACGGTTTCGCAGGGGAGCTTGCCGGGCTTTCTTGCCGGCACAAAGCCCGCGCCCAGCGCGTAGGCAAGGGCGCTGCCCATTATAAAGCCGCGAGCCTCGGGCCCCACAACTATGTCCACATTCTTGTCCTTCAGCTCCTCCGCCATTTCCGCTATAAGCGTATGGAAGGCCTCCGGGTTCTTAAAAAGCGTTGTAACATCGCGGAAAAGTATTCCGGGTTTGGGAAAATCGGGTATTGTGCGAATGGTATCCTCAAGCTTCATGGTTTGCCTCCTTGTATAGTTGCAGGTACATATCGTTCATCTCCTCAAGGGAGTTAAGCGCGATAAACGTTTCGCTTTCCTCAAGCGATCTCTTTGGCGGGTTCTTTTCAAGCCTTATTCCGCCCGCGGTTTTGGTGGCGAAGCCAAGCTCCAAAAACACGCTTGCCGCCAGCGCGCATACGCACCCCGGCGCGCCGCTCGCCAATGTCAACGCGTCCGCCATGGCCGGCAGGTTATAATACCGTCCCGTGGTCAGCATAAGCGCCTTATATAGCGGGGCAAAGTCCTCTCTTCTCGTAGGCACGCCGTCAAGAACCCCGGCTATCTCCGCCCTGTCGGGCTTATTTAAGTATATCTCCGCCGCCGGGCAAAGCTTTTTCAGCCGATCTATAATGCCCGCGCTCGGCGCCGTGTCCATTACCACTATGTTTTTATAGCGGCTTATTTCAAGCTCCTCAAGCCTTGGCGCCAGAATCGCCGCGTTGTAGGCGCAAAGGCTTTTGGCGGGGCAGGAGAACTCAACGTCCGCCCTGTTCCAAAGCCCCTCTTTTTTAAGCGTGGCCAAAAGGCGTTTGGCTCCGTTAACCGTAAAGCACAGGGCAAGCGTGCCCATAGCGCTTTTTTGAATAAGCTCTTTCAGCTTCTCTTCCGCGTTCGTAAAGCTTATTCCCTCGGGAACACGCGTACTATTATACAGGACATTTTTACAGATTGCATCAACAAATTTGCCCTTTTGCCGCTCCGCCCACGCGTCCGTATTATCAGGCTCCGCCCCTCGCATACCCTTTATGGTAAGCTGAAGCTCTTCCCTTCCGTTAAAGCGGTTTATGCCGGGCAGGTATATCAAATCCACCCTGTCCGTTTTTATAATGTCCTTAAAGTTCGCGCTTACGCTGAACCATACCGCCGGCAGATATTGGTCGTTTTTGTTAACCGAGCAGCGTACGTATTTGCCGTCCGCGCCCATGCGCTCAATGTTTGTAAGCCTGACCGAGCGGGAAAGCGCTACCGGCTGCGGATTGCCGGCGCCGAATGGCTCAAGCATTTCAAGCTCCTCGGCGAAGCGCTTTGTAAGGCCGCCAAGCTCCGTTTCAAAATCGTACTGAACGGCGGGAATGAACATTTCCTCGCTTTCGTTTTGCCAAAAGTATTCGTCCAGCGCGTTCCACAGTTCGTTTACGCTGCCTTTATCCTTAAGCGTAAGCCCCGCGGCGTAAGCGTGCCCGCCGAAGCGGGAAAAGAACCTTTCGCAGCTTAAAAGGGCGGAATGAATGTTTACCCCGCTTATGCTGCGGCAGGAACCGGAAACCGTGTCCTTTCCGCTTAAAAGAACGGTGGGCCTATAATACTTTTCGGCTATTCTCGCCGCCGCTATGCCCACAACCCCGCTGTTCCAGCCTTCATCGTGCAGCACAATGCAGCGCCGCTTTGTAAGGTCCTCGTTTTTCAGCTTTTCGCAGGCGCTTTCAAGTATGGCGTCCTCCTCGCCCTTTCGCCTGTAATTAAGCTCCTCAAGCTTTGCCGCTATATTTCTCGCCTTTTCTGTATCCTTTTCGCTAAGCAGCTCAACCGCGTCGTCCGCCTCCTCTATGCGGCTCGCGGCGTTTAGCCTCGGCGCTATTCTGAAGCCGAAGCCGCCCGCGCTTATTTCACTAAGCCTTGTTTTTGACGCCTCGCACAGCGCCTTTATGCCCTGCTGGCATTTGCCCTGCCTTACGGCCTTTACCGCAAGCGCCGCTATTACCCTGTTTTCCCCCGTAAGCGGCACAATGTCCGCAACCGTGGCTATGCCCGCAAGGGGTATATACTCAAGCGCCGCCTCGCGCCCGAGCAGAGCCTCCGCAACCTTCATCGCCAAGCCCGCCCCGCATATATGGCGGTTCGGGTAATTATCGTCGTTATCCGCAAGCACAAGCGCCTCGCACACGGGCAGCGTGTCCCCGGGTATATGGTGGTCGGTTACTATAACCCGCATGCCAAGCTCGTAGCAGCGCGCTATCTCCATTACCGATTTTATGCCGTTGTCAACGGTTATAATAAGGTTCGCGCCCATGTTGAAAAGCTGCTCCGCGCTTTTCATGGTCATGCCGTAGCCGTCCTCATGCCGGGAGGGAATCATATACTCAGCCCTTGCCCCAAGCCGCTTTAAGCAGCTTAGCATAATGCTCGTCGCGCAAACACCGTCCGCGTCATAGTCGCCGAACACAACTATCTTTTCATCAAGCGCGATCGCCTCTTTTATGCTCGCGCACGCGCGGTCCATGTCCTTAAGAAGAAACGGGTTTTCAAGCGCCGCCGCGCTCGGGTTCAAAAACCTTGCCGCTTCCTCGCCGCTCTCTATTCCGCGGTCAAGCAGCAGCTGCGCCGTCCTCGCGCTAACGCCAAGCTCATCCGCCAGCTTCCTTACCTTTTCCGCGTCGTGCTTCCCCGCCTTGCAAACAAGCCTCAGCATTGCCGTTCCTCCTTCCCGTAATATAAAAGCAGCCCAAATAATCGGCCGCCCGGCCAACAAAAGTCCATAACATATAAATTATATCATATATTGCCGCGGGGATATAGGGGAGAGATGAAAGCGAGTTTTTTGAAATTGATAAAGTAAGTATAGATAGAGTTGAGCG
>CAVIJJ010000046.1:0-8013 GCA_963643205.1 bacterium
ATTTTCTGTTTTTCCCATGCCTACGGCATCCGACGCCGAAGGCCACGGTTGAGATTTGTGCTGTGGTGCCGTCGGTACTTGCTGGCCGCGCACAGTGGTGCGTCGGTTTCGCCGCCGGCTCTGAAGTGGCGAAAAGTAAATTAAAGGCGCAACAAAAATGCGCCATCATGCCGCAAAACGTGGTACATATACTTTCCCCTTTATCATTATATAATCAAATACCGAAAATCTCAATAGCAACGGCCGCTTTTGATTGAACACAAAAAAACAGGACAGCCCGCAGGCTGCCCTGATTATGATTTGCTTTAGGATTACTCCTCGTCCTTCTTCTCGGCGTTGGCCATGGCCGCGGCAAAGAGACCGGCAAGGGATGTGGTGGACTGCTCCACGGGGGGCAGATCGTACGCATCCTCGTCGCGACGGGTGCGCTCACGGCGCTCGGTACGCTCGGGCTTGTCGCCCTGCTGCTGACGGCGCTCGCTGCTGCTGCGGCGATTCTCGCGCTCCTGCTGACGCTGAGCATCCTGCTGAGCACGCTGCTGCGCACGCTCGGCGGCAACGCGTTCACGCTCGGCCTTTTCCTTGGCAAGCTCTTCGGCGATCTCGGGATTCTCCTCGATCAGAGCTTCGCGGCGGCTGAGGCTTATGCGCTTGGCTTCGGTGTTAACATCCAGAACCTTGCAGCGGACAACATCGCCAACATGCAGCTCATCCTCAACATTGGCAACGCGCTTTACGCCAACCTGAGAAATATGGATAAGGCCATCGATGGTGGGCTCAAGCGCTACGAACGCGCCGAAGGGCACTATACGAACAACCTTGCCTTCTACTATCGCGCCAACGGGATACCTCTGATCGGCGGTAACCCAGGGCTTGGGCTGAAGCTGCTTATAACCAAGGGATACGCGCTGCTTTTCAACGTCTACGTCCCTGATAAGAACTTCAACTTCCTGACCAACGCTCAGGACTTCCTTGGGATCCTTTACGCGGCTCCAGGAAACATCGGTAACATGGATAAGGCCATCTATACCGCCGCCGATATCGACAAACGCGCCGAAGTTCGTAAGCCTGCGGACAATACCCTTTACCTTTGAACCAACCTCAAGCTCGGACCAGCGCTGCTTGCGGGCAGCTTCGGCTTCCTCTACCATAACGGCCTTGTGGGACGCTACGATACGCTTGCGGTTCTTGTCTACCTCTATAACCTTAAGGGTTATGGGCTTACCGACCATGTCCTCTATCTTTTCAACATACTTGGTGGAAAGCTGAGAAGCGGGAACGAAAGCGCGTACGCCCTCGATAGTGGCGATCAGGCCGCCCTTGACAACCTCTTTGCCCACGCCATCAAACACCTTCTCGGAGATGTTCTCGTCCTGAGTAAGAGTATCCCACATCTTCTTGCTCTCTACATTCTTGTGAGAAAGCAGCACATTGCCTTCACCGTCGTTGACCTTGATGACCTCTACTTCAATAGGATCACCAATCTTGACTACGTCGGCGGGATTCACGTCCGCATCAGAGGAGAACTCGTTGCGGGGAATGAACCCATCGGATTTGTAGCCAATGTTTACACAAACCTCGCCGTCCACTATCTGCACGACGGAACCGGTCAAAATCTGGCCGTTGCGGATACGCACGAGAGTCTTTTCAAAGGCCGCGGCAAAATCGGTATCGCCCTCGCCCTTTTCTTCGGCGGTTTCTTCCGCTTTGGGTTCTTCGGTCTGTTCGGCGCAGCACGCGCAAGCGCACTCAGCCTCGTTCTTGCAGTCACACTCCGCTACAATGGGCTCTTCAACGGCAGCTGCAGCTCCCGTTTCGACTCCATCGTTTTCTACGGGGTTTCCAGCCATCGTCTTTTCCATTTCGCTCATCCTGGTAATAACCTCCCTAATTTTCCAATCCGGCGCAGAAGCGCCTGACACAATTCCTATTATATCATTACAGTTTAATTTTTCAAGAGAAAGTTCGCTTTCTTTTGATATATAATGTACTTCTTCGCAGTATTTTTTGCAAACAGAGGCAAGCTTGGCCGTATTCGAGCTTGTTTTATCGCCTATGACCAGCATTCGGGTGCATTTTTTGCTCAGCTCCTCCGCCTCTTTTTGGCGCGCGGCCGTGGTGGGACAAAGCGTTTTTTCTATAACCGCGTTTTTGAAATGCTCCTTTGCCGCCTCCGCTACCAGTTCAAAGCCCTCCGCGTCGGCCGTGGTCTGGGATACGAGGCAAACATTCATTGCTTCGTCAAGCGCGTTTATCTCATCCGCCGAGTGCACAAACACCGCCGTGTTTTCGCAGCAGCCGTTTATGCCCACGCATTCCGGGTGATCCTTTTTGCCGTATATAAGTACGGTTTTGCCGTTCTTATGCTGTTCGCTTACTATTGAATGTATCTTCTCGACAAACGGGCACGTGGCGTTTCTTACGTCAAGCCCACGCTCGGCACAGGAACGCATAACGCTTGGCGAAACGCCGTGCGAGCGGATGAGTATCACCTCTGCGCGCGGCACTTCGTGAACATCGTTAACCGTTATGGCGCCCATTGCCTCAAGCTTTTGTATAACGGAGGCGTTATGAATAAGCTCGCCGAGTATATATAGTCTGCCGCGCTCGGCCAGTATGCTTTCCGCCATGTCTATCGCGCGCTTCACGCCAAAGCAAAAGCCTATGTTTTTTGCCAGAATCAGCTGCAAAGTATTTCCTCCAGCTCCGTTCCGAGCGCCGCCACGGCATCCGCAAGCTCATCGGTAACAACCTCTATAAGCGTGCTCTTCTGGGCGTTCGCGGCAATCTCGCTTACGTCTATCGCCTTGCCGACCATTATAACCGGCCTTAATCTGCGCTGAGAATCGGGATGAATATATATGGGTATAACCGGCGCGCCGGAGCGAATCGCAAAGAACGCGGTGCCTTTTTCAAACTCATCCAAAGAGTCGCTGACCTCTCTTTTGCCCTCCGGGAAGAGGCCGAAAACCTTGCCGTCGTTAAGCACCTTAAGCGCATTTTTAAGCGACATAAGGTCAACATTCTTTCTGTTCACCGGGAAAGCGCACAGCGAACGGAAGAAAATATTGCCTATCTTTGATTGAAAAAGCTCCTTTTTAGCCATAAAATGCACAACTCGCGGGGTGACTATGGCTATTATAAGCGGATCCCACATGGAGCGATGGTTTGATATGAATATGGCCTTGCCCTTAACATTAAGGTTCTGCTTACCGTAAACTATGGGACGAAATATAAGGAAAAGCAGCGGCCACAGCACGGTTCTGAGCAAAATATACAGCATCAGCTTTCACCCTCCGCTTTATTGTAATATACCTGCTTTACTCTATCTATAACGGCGTTTACTGTTTCATCTATTGTCATATCGGTGCTGTCCACAAGCACGGCATCGCTCACGCGCGTAAGCGGAGCGAACTCGCGATGACTGTCCGTATAATCGCGCGCCTCTATTTCCTCTTTAAGCCGCTCAAGCGACTTGCCCTCGTCCTTACCTGCGGCTACCAATTCTTTAAGCCTTCTTTTCGCGCGCTCCGTGCTGCTTGCGGTAATATAAAATTTGCAGGGGGAAGCGGGCATAACATAAGAGCCTATGTCTCGCCCTTCCATTACAAGATCCGTGCCTTCTGCAATCCTCTGCTGCTCACGCACAAGCATCAGCCTTACCTCGGGTATAACGCCTATGTCCGACGCGCCCTTTGAAACCTGCTGCGTTCTTATAAGGCCGGAAACATCCTCTCCGTCAAGCAGGGTTTTCTGCGCGCCGCCGTTGTTTTCAACGCTTATATGAGTATCCTTAAGCATGGGCCGTACTCGCTCGGCATCGCCCGGATCTATACCGAGCCTTATCGCCTTAAGCGCCACCGCGCGATACATCGCGCCCGTGTCCAAATACAGTATACCAAGCTCCTTGGCAACCGCCTTGGCTACCGTGCTCTTACCTGCGCCCGCAGGCCCGTCTATGGCTACGTTTATATGCATTACGCTATGCTCCTTCCCGCAAGTACGCCCGTTGAGCAGGCTATTTGAATATTGAATCCTCCCGTGTAAGCGTCCACATCTATAACCTCACCGGCGAAATACAGCCCCGGCACAAGCTTGGACTCCATGGTAGACGGATCGATTTCCTTAACGTTTATTCCCCCGCGCGTCACTATCGCCTGGTCAATCGGCATAGCGGCCTTTACCGTTATGGGCACATTTTTTATAAGCGCTGCGAACGCGTGCCGCTGCTCCCTTGTTACGGAATTTGTTTCCGTATTCGGATCTATGCCCGAAAGGCTGACCATAACGGGTATAAGTCTTCTTGGGAAAAGCCCATCCAGCGCGTTCTGAAAGCTTTTGCGGCTGTTTTGCTGAAAGTCCCTGACAAGGCGGCGGTCAAGCTCATCCAAATCAAGCCCCGGCTTAAGATCTATTGTAAGCTTTGCCCCGGCGGGATCGTCCGCTATGCGGCTTGACGCGCTGAGTACAAGGGGTCCCGACACGCCGAAATGCGTGAAAAGCATTTCCCCAAGCTCGCTGTAAACAAGCTTTTTCTTTTTGTTATAGGCGCTTAGCGTAACGTTTTTCAGCGAAAGCCCCATCAGTTCCTTGGGCCATTCCTCCTCCGTTTCAAGAGAGATAAGGCTGGGCACTATTTTTGTTACGCTGTGCCCGAAGGCTTTTGCGAATTCATACCCATCCCCGGTAGAGCCGGTTGAGGTATAGCTCGCACCGCCGGTAGCAAGCACCACGGCATCGTATTTTTCGCTTTTGCCGCCAAGATTTACTACAAATTCGTTTTCCTCTTTTGTAATTGCGCGAACACGGCTGTTCAGTCTTATATCAACACCCGCTTTTTTAACCCGGTTCGCCAGGGCGCGAAGAATGTCGCTTGATTTATCGGACTGAGGAAAAATTCTTCCGCCGCGCTCAACCTTTGTGGGCACGCCCTCCGCGTTTACGGCTGCAACAAGTTCATCATTGGTAAAGCCATACAGCGCGCTGTACAAGAAGCGGGGGTTGCGGGGTATATTCTCAAAAAAATCTTTTATATCCGCCGAATTTGTTAGGTTGCAGCGGCCTTTGCCCGTTATAAACAGCTTTTTGCCAAGCTTTTCGTTTCTTTCATAAAGAGTAACGCTATGGCCGGCGTTTGCCGCCTCTGTCGCGCACATCATGCCGGCGGGGCCACCGCCTATTACAGCCACCCGGCTCATATAAGTCCCTTTCCGCTCAAAAAGCCCTTTTCGTTCCAGGTTATAAGCTTTATAGGCTCATTTTTTCGCATTTCAAGCTCGCTTACGCTGCAATTGTCTATTTTTATCTGCCGCATGTTTTCAAGCGGGATACCGACCGCGTCCGCCATAATAAGCTTTATTGGCATTGTGTGGCTTACTATAACAATGGTCGAATCCATGGAATTTTCCTCCACGGCGCATCTAAGCGCGCTCTTTGCCCTTTTAAGTATGGCATAAGCTGATTCGGCCTGCATTTCTGCGCTCTTCTCCTCGTCCAGATGCCATGACCAGTCTTCCCAGAAACTTGGAAATTCCTTTGAGATTTCCCTTGCCGTTTTGCCTTCCCAAAGGCCAAAGTCTATTTCTATCATTCCGTCAAGCGGCTTAACGCTAAGGCCGTGCCTTTCGGCAATTGCCTCCGCCGTGGCAAAGGCTCTTTTCAGGGGCGACGAATAAACGGCGTCCACTCTTCTGCCGCTCAGCCATTCACCAACGGCTTTTGCCTGCGCCTCTCCGCGCGCGTTCAGCTGAATATCCGTCCTGCCCTGAACCCTGGCGTCGCTATTCCATTGCGTTTGCCCGTGGCGAACCAAAATAATCTTCATTCCCTGCCATTCTCCTTGGTAACATATACACCATGGCTGCCCCAAATTCCTTCAAGCTGGTTCAGCGAGTTTGAAACCTCTTCCCTGCGCTTTAAGCTGCAGGCCACTATTATGGCGTTTATAAGGCTTAAAGGAGCGACAAGCGAATCCGCGAAGCCCGCCATGTCGCTTCTTGCGATAAGCGCGTATTCCGCCTTTTCGGCAATTGGTGACGAAACGCTGTCCGTTATGGCGATTATAGTCGCGCCCTTGCCGCGCACAAAATCAAGCGCGTCTATGGTTCTGTTTGAATAGCGCGGAAAGCTTATGCCTATGCAAACATCGTCCTTGCCTATGCGGAACAAATCTTCGTATATATTGCCCATGGCGCCGGATACCATAATAACGTTATCCATAACAAAGCCCAGATAATAGGAAAGAAACTGGGCAAGCGGCGCGGCGCTCATAAGGCCGAGAATATATACCTTCTTCGCGCCGAGCAAAGCGTTTATAGCGGCATTGAAGGATTCATTGTCTATTGAATCTATGGTTGAGCGAATGTTTGACATATCCGATTTAAGTACGGATTTAAGCACATCGTTCGGCTGAAGATCCCCCGTAAGCTGAATGCGCTGAACGCTGGTAAGCTTATTTCTTATAAGCTCCTGCAGGGATTTCTGCAGCTCCGGATATCCGTCGTACCCCAGCGCGTAGGCAAAGCGAACCACGGTTGATTCGCTCACGCCGACTATGCGCCCCATTTTGGAGGCGGTTATAAACGCCGCGCGGTCGTAATTTTCGGTTATGTATGCCGCAAGCTGCTTTTGCCCCTTGCTCAGCGTTTTATAGCTTTTGTTAAGCCTTACGAGCAGATCGCTGCCCTCGCTCTTTTCCGCTTCCTTGCGCATTTTAATCTCACCGATCCTTTTTCAAAATTTCAAGCATACGCTCATCCGTAAAGCTCATTTGCATGGGAGTTATGGTAGCGTAACCTTTTTGTATCCATCTGTCGTCCACATCGTCATCCTCTTGGCTCATATATACTATGCCATGATGTGAATAGAACATTTTTTCGCCGTTTTCGTTTTCCCTAAGCTCGTATTCCGTGGGATACCTATGGTACCCGAGAGGCGTAAGCTTTATTCCCTTGCATTCTTCCCGCGCGCAATCCGGCGCGTTTACATTAAGAAGCATCAGCTCCTTATGTTTCTCCATCATGCGCATCGCTTCCTCAAGCGCGTATATGCAGGCATCGAAATTCGTGGGCTCGAATACCTGATCCGATACCGCTATTGCCCTTATGCCGTATACGGTCGCCTCCATAGCGGCTCCCACGGTTCCGGAATAAAGCGTATCCGTACCCAGATTGTTGCCGTGGTTTATGCCGGAAATAACCATGTCCGGCCATTCGCCCATAAGCTGCATACCAAGCTTTGTGCAGTCCGAAGGCGTTCCGCCGACGGCGTATGTTTCTATATGCTCAAGCCCCTCTACGCTCACGCGTTCGGCGCTAAGACCACGCTCCGAGCAGGTGAATGAATGGCTGGCGCCGCTCTTTTGTTCGCTGGGTGCCGCGATTGTAATCGTATGCTTATCGCAAAGGGCCAGCGCAAGAGCCTTTATGCCCGCGGCAAAAACCCCATCGTCATTTGTCAAAAGAATCCTCATCTTTTCTCTTCGCTTTCACTTTAATTCTTATCCTTCATATTTTAACAGAATCGCGCACATATATCAACAATAATACAGAAATGATGCAGGAGTTGCGTTATTGCAATTCAGTACAAAAAAACCGAGCGAGATAAATCTCGTTCGGCTAATTTGTTTCTTTTAAGTATGCCTATGTTGCCGCGGCAAAATTAATACTTGCGCTTACGGGCGGCTTCGGCTTTCTTCTTGCGCTTTACGCTGGGCTTCTCATAATGCTCACGCCTACGGACCTCAGCGAGGACGCCAGAGCGCGCGCACTTACGTTTGAACCGTTTCAGGGCACTCTCCAGGGACTCGTTTTCGCCTACACGAATTTCCATTTCTTTATCCCTCCCCTCTGATGCAGCATAGCGGTATTCCATCCAAAAATAATGGGCTATATCCGCAAACAAAGATATTATAAGGGAACATCGGCCCAAAGTCAACCAAAAGTATCCAAATTTCCTTTCCGTGAAAAAACCTCCGCCTGAAGCTGGGTGCCCGGGCGGAGGTTTTGATGCGAT
>CAVIJJ010000047.1:0-6870 GCA_963643205.1 bacterium
TCGCCAGGGGGCCTAGGGGAAGAAATCGAAATCTTCCCCGGCCCCTTGGCATAAAAAAGGCGGGGTTGAAGTAAAGTGAGTTTGTTATTGAAAAGCCCGAATTTAGGCCAAAACCAAAAGCCTCCTCCGATGGGGGGAGGTGGAGACGAGCGCAGCGAGCAGACGGAGGGAGTTCAAAAGAACCGCACCAGCTGCGCTTAGCATCTGTTGATATTTACTTTACGGAAGAAATCGAAATCTTCCCCGGCCCCTTGGCATAAAGAAGGGCGTAATCTCCAAAAAGCGAAAAAGCGGCGAAGTGCCGCTTTTTCTTTGTGCATATTGGTTAAAAGCCGCAGGGCCCCACGGCTTTTATGCCGCAATCAGCCGTTGATCTTCTTCTGATAGGCCGCGAACTCGCTTTCGGAGCAATAAACGAAGTGCTCCGGCTCAACCTCGCGCATCTCGGGCTTTTCAACGGAATAGTCATGATCCCTGGCGGGGTCGTAGTCAAAACGCTTACGCTTTCTTTCCGTAATGGGGTTGGGTTCGGGTATGGCGGAAAGCAGAGCCCTCGTATAGGGGTGCAGAGGATTGCGGTAAAGGTCGTCGCCCTTGGCAATCTCCACAAGCTTGCCGTAATACATAACGCCTATGCGGTCCGAAAAATACTTAACCACGGAAAGGTTATGCGCTATAAAGAGAATGGTAAGGCCCATTTCCTTCTTAAGGTCGTTAAGCAGGTTTATAACCTGCGCCTGAATTGAAACATCCAGCGCGGAAACCGGCTCGTCCGCTATTATAAGCTTGGGCTTTACGATTATGGCGCGCGCTATGCCTATGCGCTGGCGCTGGCCGCCCGAAAACTCGTGCGGATAGCGGGTGGCGTGCTCCTCGGTAAGGCCAACCTTTTCAAGCATTTCTATAACGCGGCGCCTTATCTCTTCCTTGTCCTTTATGCCGCGCATCTGCAGACCCTCGCCCACTATTTCCTCTATGGTCATCCTGGGGTTAAGGGACTCTATGGGATCCTGGAATATCATGGCGACATTGTCGGTTAAGTACTTGCGCAGATCGTTGTTCATGGGGCCGGCTATATCGCGGCCGTTGAAGTACATTTCGCCGGAGGTGGGGTTATAAAGCCTTATTATGGTGCGGCCGGTGGTGGTTTTGCCGCAGCCGGACTCGCCAACCAGGCCGAACGTTTCCGCGGGCTTTACGCCGAAGCTTACATCGTCCACGGCCTTAACGTGCATCTTTTTGCTGCCCCTGCCGCTTGTGAAATACTGGCAAAGGTGCTTGACCTCTAAAATGTAGTTGGAATCAGCCATCGATTGCTCCACTTCCTTTCATTCTTTCGATCCTTGCGCGCAGCACGTCCGGAAGCTCTACCTTTGGTGCCTTGGGATGCAGCAGCCACGTTGCGGCATAATGCGTATCGCTAAGCTTAAAGTAGGGCGGCTCCTTTTCAAAGTCTATCTTCAGCGCGTACTGATTGCGCGCGGCGAACGCGTCTCCCGCGGGGGGATAGATCATGTTCGGCGGGGTGCCGGGGATGGCCAGCAGGCGTTCCTTTGTCTGCAAATCCGGCATGGAGCTCAAAAGCGCCCATGTGTAAGGATGCGCGGGCTCGAAGAACACCTCTTCGCTTGTGCCGGTTTCAACTATTTTGCCGGCGTACATAACGTTTACCCTGTCCGCCATGTTTGCCACAACGCCAAGGTCGTGGGTTATGAATATAACGGAAAGGTGCCTTTCCTCCTTGATCTTGTTTATAAGCTCAAGTATCTTCGCCTGAACCGTAACGTCAAGGGCGGTGGTAGGCTCGTCGCAGATAAGTATTTCCGGGTCTCCGGCAAGGGCAATGGCTATAACTATGCGCTGGCGCATGCCGCCGGAGAACTGGAACGGGTATTGGTCAAAGCGGCGCTCCGCCTCCGGAATGCCAACGGCGTGCATAAGCTCAAGCGCGCGGGCCTTGGCCTCTTCCTTGCTTATTTTCTTGTTAAGAAGAAGAACCTCGGTAATCTGCTTGCCTATCTTCATTATGGGGTTAAGGGCGGAAAGCGGATCCTGGAATATAAGGCCTATGCGGTTGCCGCGAATTTTATGGAATTCGTCCTCGCTTACCTTTGTAAGGTCCATGCCGTCGTATTCTATGCGGCCGCTTTCTATAACGGCGTTGGGCGCCAATATGCCCATTATCGCCTTTATGCTAACGGATTTGCCGGAGCCGGATTCGCCCACTATGGCAACCGTTTCGCCGCGCTTAAGATCGAAGTTCACGCCGCGCACGGCGCGTACCATGCCGCCGTATGCCTTGAAGGATATGCGCAGGTCCTCAACTTTGAGAATTGTTTCGTTCGGGTTAATTGCCATTTGTCAGCTCTCCTCTCCGCGCCTCGTAGGATCGAGGGCATCCCTAAGACCGTTAGAGAACAGGTTGAACGCTATCATCAGCACGGATATAAGTATGGCCGGGAAAAGCGTTTGATACGGATACTGCAGCAGCACGCTCTGGCCATCCGAAAGCAGAACGCCTATGGAGGGTTCGGGCGGCTTTATGCCAAGGCCGATATACGCAAGGAAGGATTCCGAGAATATGGCGCCCGGAATGGCTATCATGGCGCGGGTGATCAGGGGGCCTATGCAGTTGGGCAGAATGTGCCTGAATATAAGCTTTGAGTCCACAACGCCCAGCGTACGCGCGGCAAGCACGTATTCACGGCCCTTAAAGCGATAGAACTGCGCCCTTATAAGCCTGGCCGTTCCTATCCAGCCCGTTATGCACAGGGCAAGAATTATGGAAAGCATGCCGGAGCCGAACAGTATCATGAAAAGAATCGTAACGACTATGTAGGGCAGTCCGTCCAGAACCTCGGCAAAGTGCGTAAGCACCATGTCCACCTTGCCGCCGTAGTAGCCGGCGACGGAGCCGTAAATAACGCCGATTATAACGTTTGTTATAACGGAGAAGAACGCTATTATAAGCGAAATTCTGACGCCCTTGAAAAGCCTTGTGCAAAGGTCTCTTCCAAGATAGTCCGTGCCGAACCAATGGTACTCGTCGTCGGGAACGCCGGCGTAAGCGTAAGCGTCTATCCTAACGTCCACAACAGCGACGCCGTTGGCCTCGTATTCCTTGATAATCTCAACAATGGAGCCTTCGGGGAAGCGGTTGGTGTCGTCAAGGCTGCTCTTCTTGCGGTTGGTAAGCACCCTTGTGCCGTCCGCTATGCCGATATCCTCAAGAAGGGGAATCTTAGGCGGCAGGTTCTTCTGGGCAACGTTCTGCTCGGTATAGGTATAGCCGGTAATGTTTGGCACTATAAGCGCCAGCAGTATTATGAACGCTATAACCAGGAAGGATATCGCGGAAACCTTGCTTTTGCTAAGGCGAATGAACGCGTCCTTATAAAAGCCTATGGGCTTTGTTTTGAACTTTTCGTCCTTTATGGCGCCCCTTTGCACAAGCTCAAAATCGGAATCGGGCAGATTCAGAATTTCTTCGGGTATGCCTTTGCTTTTATCTATTATGTTCATTTTCTGCCTCCTATTCTTATGCGCGGGTCAATTATACCGTAGGAAATATCCACGATAAGAATTGTTACAAGGGATATTGTTGAATAGAAAATGAGCAGGGCAACCGTAAGGAAATGGTCGCCGGCAAGTATTGAATTTATCAGCTGGCCGCCCATGCCGGGCACCGCGAACATTTTTTCAACCACCAGTGAGCCGCCCATTATGCCGGTTACCATGGGGATTATGGTATTCGCGATAGGTACGAGCGAGTTTCTGAACGCGTGGCGAACAGTGGCCTGTGACTGGGTAAGTCCCTTTGTGCGGGCAAGCAGCAGATACTCTGATGACAGGGTTTCTATAAGCTCCGCGCGAAGGTACCTGCCGATTGTGGCTATGGGGCCGAGGGCCAGCGCGATTATGGGCAGAGTGAGTGAATACATTACGCCGCCGAATGACGTGGCCGTGGATTCATACAGCGTTGGGAATAAGGGCCACTTAAACGTGAACAGATATTGCAAAAGCGACGCGAATACGAACGACGGCACGGATATACAAATAATTATCAGAACCGATATAACGGTATCCGTCATTTTGTTGCGCTTAAGCGCGGCCCAGGTGCCCACTATAATGCCCAAGGGCAGCGAAATAATGAGCGAAACCACGTTTAGCAAAACGGTTGGCGGAATACGGGAAGAAAGAATCTCGAAAACGTCCATGCCGGGGCGAACCTTTACGGACGTGCCGAAGTCGCCTTCGGTAACGATTCCCTCTATAAAGTAATAATACTGAACGATCATGGGCTGATCCAGATGCATTTCCGCTTCCAGCATCGCCTGAATTTCCGGAGCCACCTCCGGGTTTTCAAAAATGCTCATGGGCATCAGGCGAATTATCCAGAATGACAAGGTCATTATGAGGAAGAGCGTAAGCAGCATTGCGCCTATTCGTCCCAAAATGTACTTGAACATTAACGTCCTCCTAATTTGTTCCAGAGGAATACCATTGCGATATGCCTATTGTGTAAGGGTAGTGGTATTTTAAGCTATAAGATGTGCCGCCGCGGTGGCGGCGGCACACCCTTTCACCACATTAAGTTGGCGTTTTGCCGAAAGCTTATTCGGCTATATCGCCGTACATGGTGCCCCAGCCGAAGCCCGGGATGTAGGTGGATACAGGCAGTACAAGACGATCGGAGAACATATTGTAGTTGACAACCTGTATCACGGGGATATGGATTACGTACTCAAGGTAGAGCTCTTCAAGCTTCTTGGTCTCGTCAAGAACGCGGTTGTAGTCGGCCTTAACCTCGGCGGTATCGCACAGGGCGTACTGGGCCTCGAACTCCTCGTTAAAGTAGTTGTTGGGATGGCTGCCGTAGCTGCTCAGGTAGTAGTAGAAGCAGGTGAAGGGAAGCGTGCGGGATACGCCGCGGGTCCAGTCGTTGGGGCTCAGGTCCCACTTGTCGTCGCCGGTGGACTTCCAGTCGGTCGCGCTCATGCCGGCGTAGGTGACTATCTTAAGGGCGATCTTGCCTTCGAATATCTCGTTCCACTCCTCGAGCAGGTACTCACCGGTGGCCTTCCAGGCGGAGTCGGTAGAGTCGATAGCGAGTATTACTTCAACAACGGTATCCTCGGATACGCCGGCCTCGGCATAAGCCTGGGCAAGGTATTCGCGGGCGAGGTCCGGATTGTATCCGTACGGGCCCCATTCCTCAACCATTGCGGTTACGGCCTGGCCCTGTTCGGACTCGCGGTATGTAAGCTTGCTTTCGCTGCTTATACCGGCCATGCCGCTTACGTAAGTTCCGGTGGGCTCCATATAGCCGAACAGATCGCGGGCTATAACCTCGCGGTTAATGGCGTGATAGAGGGCCTTGCGGTAAGCGACGGTGCCGCAGATGGGGTTATTGGGGTTCTTGCAGTTTATATCGATGTGGTACACGGAGAGGCTGGGATAGCTGACCATGCGGGGGTCATCGATGTAGGTTTCAATGGTGTTCGCGTCGGGGGACAGGTCATCAAGCAGGCCCTGCTCCCAAAGCTCAACGCGGGCGTTCATCTCGGGGATTATACGGATTTCAACGGTATCATAGTTGAACAGATCGGCCAGCCAGTGGTCGGGGTTCTTCTTATAAACATGAATGTTGTCGTATTCCCAGGTCTCGAAGGTGTAGGGGCCGCAACCCATCCAGTTGTCAAGGGTGGTGCCGTAGGTGGTCTCGGTGCGGTCCGCGTTCATGCCGGCCTCGTAGTAGGGCTCGTACACGGGGAAGGTGGAACGATCGGTAAAGTGGTTGCAAACCTCGTTCTGGGTGTTTACGTCAACGGTAGTGATCTGGATGGTGTAATCATCAATCTTCTTAATACCAACGTTTTCCCAGGGGATGGTGTTGCTGGTGCCCTGCCTGGCGTAATCGGCCGCGTTCACTATGGTGATGGTGTAGTCGGCCAGGAAGTCCATCATCTGGTTGGAGAGGATGGGGTCAAGCTGCATCTTGAAGGAATACATGAACGTGTCGGCATTGATGGGGGTCTGTGCCTCGTCGTTCCAGTGAGCTTCCTCGCGGATCTTTATCTGCCAATTGTAATCGTCAATCTGAATGGGCAGCTCGGCCGCAAGGTCGCCAATGTACTCATAGCCCAGGCCATCGTCGGTGGGTATGGCGCGGAAAAGCGGGGATGAGCAGTAGTTATAGGGAGTCTGCAGAGTGCTCTCAACGGAGTCATGGGCGTTGAGGATGGGGCAGTCTGAGGAAAGGTAGGTACGGTATACCTTACCATCGGACTCGGTAGTCGTGGTTTCGGTGGTAGTGGTCTCAGTAGTAGTTGTTGTTTCCTGCGTTGTCGTCGTGCTGTCGACGGGCTCGGTGGTCGTCGTGTCGGTAGTGGTGGTGTTACCGGCGCAGGCGGTCAGGGCGGACAGGATGAACATTGCTGCCAGAATCAGGGCAACCAGTTTCTTTTTCATGTCGTCATCTCCTATTGTTATTTTATCTTAAATCGGTCCCGGCCAAGCCCGGGTGTCCGTTCAGATACGGGGGGATAAGCGAACTCCTATCGTCCGCTCACTTTGTTCGCGTCCACTTCCATCAAGAGGGAAGCTTTTATGGCCTAAATTCGTATGTTTTTCAATAAAATCAAGTTTTTCCAGAAGGCTCCCTCCTGCGGGAGCTGTCGCCGCAGGCGACTGAAGGAGTTAGGCTATAATTCAAGCCGCATAAGTCCGGCTTTCATAAAATAAGTATCTATAGAAGCTAAGCGTAACCGAGGCGGTTTTATTGAACTCCCTCCGTCTGCCCGCTACGCTCGCGTTCACGCACTGGTTGGAACATGGTCGCCTTGTTCGCTGCCGCTCGCAATTCTCCCT
>CAVIJJ010000048.1:0-6759 GCA_963643205.1 bacterium
ATAACAACTAAAAAGAATAAGGCCCACCGCCTGACAATTGGTAATCAATGACCGGTGACAGCCGCACCCCAAAGGGGTGCGGTTTGTGCGTTGGGGGGATATACTAAGTTTTATATAGATGAGATCATTTCGAACCACAAGAAACGCTTCGCATCAAAAAAAGAGCCCATCGGGGCTCTTTTCCATAATTATTCGTTAGTTCTTCAGCTCGTAGCCGGCTTCGGTTATGGCGTTTTTGGCGAGCACAAGCGTGGGGTCCACGGTGGGGAAATCCAGCTTATAGTCCTTAAACGCTATGGGAAGCTCGGTGCAGCCGAGCACGAAGGCGTCCGCGCCGCGCTGCTGCATGGCCTTGAGGGCGGCCTTTACGGGGGCGGTGTCGAAATTGTCGTTGCCGGCCTTTACGCCGTCGTAAATCATGCTCATTATAAGCTTCTGCTCATCGGGCTCGGGCAGCATATAGTCTATGCCGTTTTCCTCGAAAAGCTTAGCGTATATGCCGGTTTTAACCGTGCCGTCGGTGGCGAGCAGGCAAACCTTTATCTTGCCGCGGCTCTTTATTTCCTTGGCGGTAAGGCGAAGCATGTGCAAAATGGGGCAGGATACGGAATCCTGCACGGCGGGATAGAAATTGTGCGCCGTATTGCAGGGCATAAGCAGTATCTCCGCGCCCGCGGTTTCAAGGCGCTTTGCCGCGCGCTTCAGCTCATCCGTGGGATCGGGCCCCAAGCCCAATATGGCCGCGGTGCGGTCCGGTATATCGGTATCGGAGTCTATTATAACGTGAATGTGCTTGCGGTCCGAATCCGCCTTTGTGTTCAAAATAATCTTTTCAAACAGGTCGGCCGTAGCCAGCGGACCCATGCCGCCGATTATGCCTACTATTTTCTTTTTCTGTTCCATATTTTCCTTCTTTATTTTATATCCGTGGGGTCAACCGCGAAGAGCGATGCCGTTCCGCCGCTGTGCAGGAAAAGCACGGTTTCGTTTTCGCCTATGTTGCCCGTGCGGACAAGATGCATAAGTCCCGCGAACGCCTTGCCGGTGTAAACGGGGTCGAGTATAAGGCCTTCCTCGCGCGCCATAAGGGTTATGGCCTCAAGGCCTTCCTTGGAGGGCTGGGCGTAGCCGGCGCCGTAGTAGCGCAGGATGTCTATATCCTTGGGCTCAAGATGCACGTTTTCGCCCATTATCTCCGCCGCGCCGTTAACAAGCTCCGCCGTAATCTCCTCAAACGGATCATCGCAAACGGCAATGCCGGTAACCTTGCAGCCGCGGCCGTAAAGAATGGAGCCGAGCACAAGGCCGCCGAGCGTTCCGCCGCTGCCCGCGGTAGACACGATGCGGTCTATTTTAACGTTTTGCCTTAAGGCTTCGGTGAATATTTCCCTTGCGCAGTCAACGTAGCCCAGGGTGCCGAGCGGCACGCTGCCGCCAACGGGCACAAGGTAGGGCGTATGGCCCGCCGCGCGAAGCTCGTCCGCGATGCGGTCCATTTCCTTATATACGTCGTCATACGTATCCGTATCCACAAAGCGCACGTCCGCGCCGAGAAGCTCGTTTATAAGCAGGTTGCCTACCCTGCCCTGTACGCCGCGCTTTTTAAGCACGAGTATGGGCTTTATGCCCAGCCTGTTGCAGCAGGCCGCGGTAAGCATGGCGTGGTTGCTCTGCGCGCCGCCGGTGGTAAGCACGTAGTCCGCGCCCTTCTGCTGAGCGTCATAAAGAAGATACTCAAGCTTCCTCACCTTGTTGCCGCCGGTGCTTACGCCGCTCATATCGTCGCGCTTTATATACACGTTCCTGTTCAGTACGCGGCTTATGTTGTCAAGCCTGTACATGGGCGTGGGGAACTGGCCAAGGCTGAGTTTGTTAGGCATTGCCATCGCTTTACTCCTCCTCTTTAAGCCTGGGGAGATTAAGAAAATCGAATGTTGCGAAATAATCCTTGTTCGTTTCCGCGCGGCGGATAAGCTCGGTTGAGCCGTCCTCCTTCAGCAGAACCTCCGCGCTGCGGAGCTTGCCGTTGTAGTTATAGCCCATGGAGAAGCCGTGCGCGCCGGTGTCGTGGATAACGATTATGTCGCCCTCGGTGATTTCCGGCAGGGGACGATCGATGGCGAAGCGGTCGTTGCTTTCGCAAAGGGAACCGGTTATATCGTAAATGTGGTCATGCGGCGCGTTTTCCTTGCCAAGCACGGTCACGTGATGATAAGCGCCGTACATGGCGGGCCTGAGCAGGTTAGCCGCGCAGGCATCGGTGCCTATGAAGTGCTTATGGGTATCCTTGTGGTGAATGGCGGTGGTTACAAGGTAGCCGGCGGGGCCTGTCATGTAGCGGCCAAGCTCGGTGAATATCTTCGGATGCATATCGGTGCCGCCGAACACCTCGTCATAAACCTCGTGTACCTTTGCGCCTACGAAGGCTATATCGGTGGCGGTTTCCTCGGGGCGATAGGGTATGCCTATGCCGCCGGACAGGTTAACAAACGCTATCTCCACGCCAACCTCGTCGTGCAGCTCTTTGGCCACGGTGAAGAGGAGCTTCGCGAGCGTGGGATAATACATATTGTCCGTATTGCAGGAGGAAAGGAAGGAATGCAGGCCGAAGTGCTTTACGCCAAGCGCCTTAAGCTGCTTGAAGCCCTCGGTAAGCTGGGCGCGGGTGAAGCCGTATTTCGCGTCCGCGGGGTTGCCCATTATGGCGGTGCCAATGCGGAACTCGCCGCCGGGGTTGAAGCGGCAGGAAATGGTTTCGGGTATGCCGCCGTGCTCCTTAAGGAACTCTATGTGGGTAATGTCGTCAAGGTTGATGGTCGCGTTCAGCTTGCGGGCATACTCAAAGTCCTTGGCGGGGGTGTCGTTTGAGGAAAACATTATTCCGTCGCCCACAACGTCTATGGCGTCGCAAAGCATAAGCTCGGCATAGCTTGAGCAGTCCATGCCGCAGCCCTCGTCGCGCAGAATGCTCATAAGCACGGGGTTCGGGCAGGCCTTTACGGCGTAGTATTCCTTATATCCCTCGTTCCAGCTGAAAGCGGCGCGAAGAGCGCGGGCGCGATGGCGGATGTCCTTCTCATCATAGATATGGAAGGGGGTAGGGTACTTTTCAATAATCTTTTCCATCTGTGCCTTGGTAAAAGGTACTTTCTTATCGGTCATTGTAATATCCTCCTTAAAATCAATCAGTCAAGCTCTTTATAGTCCGTCATTACCATGCCTGTGGTAACGTTAGCGGGGGAAATGGGGCCGTCGTCATATTCCATCTCGCCGGCCTGGTTATCATAGGGATCAAAGCGCCAGTAGGTTTCCTCCGGCTGCATGGGGAACTGGAATTCGCTGTTCGCCACCATCCTGTAGGGGTCAAGGTTGCCGAAATAGTGGTTCCAGCGGTTCAGGTTGCCCGCGCGGTAAGCGCTGCCGCCGAAAGAGGCGTCCGCGAACAGCCAGCCGTAGGGGGCTATATAGAACTGCGCCCAGTCGTGATGACCCAGGTCGTAGGGACCGGCGTAAAGGCCGCTCTGCCACTTGGCGGGTATTCCGGCGCAGCGGCAAAGGGTTATGAACAGCAGCGCCTGCACGCCGCAGTCTCCCTTAAGGTTTCTGGCGCAGGATTCGGATATGTTTTCAAGGCAGAAATAATCCGGCATATATGAATACATAACCTTTGTTGTAACAAAGTTATAGAATGCGTGCGCCTTTTCAAGGTTGTTGGCGCAGCCTGCGCTAAGGTCCTTAACAAGAGCCTTTATATACGGGGTGAACGTTATATGCGGGGACTGCTCGTTTGTTTCAAACGTGGGCTGCTCCTTGTCGGGAGTAAGGGTAGCTATGTCGTGATAAGGGGCATAGTTATCGTATTCGTACTCAACGAAGAACTCCGCGTTCTTATCAAGCTTTTCCTCAAAGTATATCGTGCGCACGGGGGCATCCTCGGGGCAGATAAACTTGGGCTCGTGAGACGTTGCGACTATCTTCATATTGCTCTGCTGCAGGCACTTCGCGGGCAGGGGCAGATGCACCTTAACGGTTTTGCCGGGTATGAACGCGTCGTCATCAATCTTTATGGAGCTGCGTATTTTAATATGCGCGCCCATGCCGCCTTTTTCGCGCATAACCTCCATGGCATACTCAAGCGGGCTCTTTTTTTCGGTGGGCTTATCCTCGCCCTGGCTGGTGCCGGTGTCCTTTACGCGGGCGCGCTCGGCATAGACGGGATCGGTTTTAAGCAGGGTTTGATGGAAGCGGCCGAAATAATGCTTTTCGCCGTTCACGTATATCCAGCCTATGCGGTTTATGTCCACAAGGTGGTTGAACTCCTCCTCCGTAAAATCGGGGATATCCTTACGCACGCGCGCCATGGCCTGCTCAAACGTATAAGGATAGTTGCGGGGCAGGCGGATCATAATCTCCCTTTCAACCCTAAGGCAGGCGGCAAGGGGAGCGGTGGTCTTGGGGTCCTCAAGGCGCATCTCTATAAGGCGAAGCGCGTTTTCAAAATCGCCTATGGCCTTGTAACGGGCTATGTCCTCGGGGAGGCCTATGTCCAGATAACGAATGTCCTCATTCTGATTCATGATAAATACTCCTTAATTTGGCTTAAAATACGCTGCCTACGCCCAGCACGCCGTTGGCAAGATCCGCGCGATAGTCCGGATCGCAGGGAAGGAGGCTGTTTATAACAACGCCGTCACTGCCCGCGCGGCTGGTGGAATGGATATATTTGCCGTCGCCTATATACATGGCAACGTGGCCCTTGAAGAACAGCATATCGCCCTTCTTTATATCCTTGCGCTCAATTTCATGCACGCAGAAGCCTTCTTTTATATCCGCGTTGCGGTACATATCCACGCCGTACATAAGATAGCAGCTGCCCACAAGACCGGAGCAGTCTATGCCCAGCGGGCCCTTGCCGCCCCAGCGGTACTGGGTGCCCAGATACTGCTTGGCCAGGTTTACAACCGCGTTCCTAAGCTCCTCTTCGCCCAGGGTGGGTACGCAGTAATAAGGACCTACCTGCAATGAACGCATATAGCCTTCCTGCCCGCCGTAAAGACGAACATGGGTCCAGCCGGAGGGAGTTTCCTCGTCCTCAAGCTTTTCAACTATCGCTCCGCGATAAAGCGTGGTGATAACAAATCCGTTGTGGCCGGGCTTGGCGTGAACGTCCCCGGCGGCGGCCCATACGCGAACCAGCTTGGTATCCGCGCTTTCGCGGCGGGTAAGCTCGTCCTTGGCAAAGAGCATGTCGTCCTTATGGGCGTATGTTTCGTAGCGGTAAGGGGTAAGTATTTTGTACCAGCCGCCCTCCAGCTTTTCGGTGCAGGTTACAACGTGGCCGTACCAGCCCTCGTCGTCGGCTTCCGCGTCAAAAGCGGGGGTGCAGTAATACTGCGCGCAGGGAACGATTATGATGGCCTTTTTGTTCATTTGCTTCTCCTTCTTTTTGCCGCTTGCGGCGATTGGATATTGATGCTTTTATTTTATCGCGCCCGCCGTCAACGCGGCGGCAGGGCGCTTTATTCGTAACTTATTTATTGAGCAGCTCGCTCAGGCTTTCCTTTTCGTGGCCGCGGAAGCCCTTAACGTGGGTGGCGTGGGTAAGGCTGCTTATAACGCTTTCCTCAACGCACTCTATGGCCGCGCGGAACATATAGTCCATGTCGTCCTCATAGAATATTTCCATGGTAAGGGGCTTTTCGGGGGAATAGTGCGGCACGCGGTTCGCGGTTGTGAAGGCAAGGGCTATTTCGCCGCTGCCGTTGCCGGATATGCTGCCGGTTCTGGCTATGCCGCTCTGCGCCCTGCGGGCAACGCGCTGCAGCTGCCTGGCGCTGAGGGGAGCGTCGGTAGCGATTATTATGATAACGCTGCCCTTGTCCTTCTGCTCGGCCTTGGCCTGCTTTTCCTGATAAAGGCGCTCGCCTATCTTTTCCCCGCCTACGGTAAGGTCCCTGAGGGTGCCGAAGTTTGTAAGCAGCAGCGCGCCCACGGTGTATTTATTGCCGTAAAGCTCAAACGTGCGGCTTGCGGAGCCTATGCCGCCCTTTAACGAATAGCAGCACATGCCGCTGCCGGCGCCAACCGCGCCCTCCTCAAAATCGTCTCCCGCGGCGGCAAGAGCGTCAAACGCGTTCTGCTCGGTTACATGCAGTCCGCGGATATCGTTAAGATGGCCGTCGTTGCACTCGAATACCATGGGGTTAACGGTGCCGGTGTCGCAGCCTATGTCGCTGTTCTTTTCAAGCATGTATTTTACAAGCGCGGTGGATACGGTGCCTACGGAAAGGGTGTTTGTAAGCATAAGAGGGGTTTCTATGGTGCCAAGCTCGTTTACCTGAACAAGGCCTATGCTCTTGCCGAAGCCGTTTATAACGTGGCTCGCGGCGGGGCATTTATCGTGGAACATATCGCCGGTATGCGGCAGTATGGCGGTAACGCCCGTATGAATTTCGCCATCGTGAACGGTAACCTGGCCAACCTTTACGCCGGGAACGTCCGTTATTTTATTAAGTTTGCCCTTTTCCATACGGCCAAGGGTAAAGCCGAAGCTGCTCTGTACGCCCATTTTACTTCCTCCGAAACGATGAAAAATTAAGATTTTTTGTTCGCCTGCCGCAAAGCGGCAATTCGCAACCTATATTATATACTATTTTCGGCCTGCGCGCTACAGTTTATGTGGGGGTAGGGCGATTTATAAATGCGCTGTGATGATTAGTAAAGTAAGCGGCGATAAAGCTGAGCGGGAGGGAGGCGGCT
>CAVIJJ010000049.1:0-6493 GCA_963643205.1 bacterium
TCCCCCTTTTTCACAATTCCCCGATAGAGGTTTAATGAATACTGTGGTATCATTTGTGTATACGGAAAACAACGCGCCTTAGGGCGGAGCAAGATTTTATTTTGTAATGAAAGGAAAAGAGTTTTATGGCATGCACAACTATTCTTGTGGGCAAAAAGGCGAGCTTTGACGGCTCAACAATGATCGCCCGCAACGACGACGGCTTTTTTGACGAAAAGCGGCTTACGGTGGTTCTTCCCAAGGATCAGCCGAAGGTTTATAAAAGCAAAATAGGGCATCTTGAAATACCGCTTCCGGAAAATCCCCTGCGCTACACCTCAACCCCGAGCGTGGACACGACGCACGGCCTTTGGGCGGCTAACGGCATAAACAGCGCAAACGTGGCCATGACCGCAACCGAAACGATTACCACCAACCCGAGAGTGCTCGGCGCGGACCCCATGGTTCGCTTTCAGCCCAAAAAGACCGCCAAGGGCAAGGATATTCCCGGCGGCATAGGCGAGGAGGACCTGGTTGTAATAGTTCTGCCCTATATTCACAGCGCGCGCGAAGGCGTGGAAAGGCTTGGCATGCTGCTTGAAAAATACGGAACGTATGAATCCAACGGCATCGCGTTTTCGGATAAGGACGAGATATGGTGGATGGAAACCATAGGCGGGCATCATTGGATAGCCTGCCGCGTGCCGGACGACCGCTACGTTATAATGCCCAATCAGTTCGGCCTTGATAATTTTGATTTCGCGGACGCGTTTGGCGAAAAGAAGAACTATATGTGCTCCGAAGACCTTAAGGAGTTCATTGAGAAGAACCATCTGGACCTGAATCCCGAGGGCGAATTTAACCCGAGGCTTGCCTTCGGCTCCCACAGCGACGCGGATCACGTTTACAATACTCCCCGCGCCTGGTTCATGGGGCGCTACTTTAACCCCACAACCGTTCGTTGGGACGGGCCGGACGCGGACTACACGCCCGAAAGCGACAATATTCCCTGGTCCTTTGTGCCGGAGCACAAGATTACGGTTGAGGACGTGAAATACATTCTTTCCTCCTATTACCAGGGGACGCCGTTTGATCCGTACTGCAAGATTTCGCGCGAGCAAAGGGCAAAATACCGCCCCATAGGCATAAGCCGCACGGGAGTTATGGCCATACTGCAGCTGCGCGGCTATGTGCCGGACGAAATAAGCGCGATTGAGTGGATATGCTTCGGCGCCAATCCCTTCAACGCCGCCCTGCCGGTTTACACAAACGTGGACAAGATGCCCGCGTACCTTGACAAGGTCACAATGGACGTTTCAACCGACACGTTTTATTGGACAAATCGCCTTATCGGCGCTATGGCGGACGCGAACTACGGCGCGTGCATACAGCTGATAGAACGCTACCAGGCGGCCATAGCGAACCGCGGCACGGCGCTTGTTTATGAATACGACAAGAAGATGATCGACGCGGACGACTTCACAATGACCGCCAAGGCCAACGATGCCCTCGCCGCCATGGCCAAAGAGGAGGCCACATCAACCCTCGGCAAGGTGCTGCGCCAGGCAAGCATAGCCATGCGCTGCGGCTACCAGAGAGCGGATAACTAAAGGGAATATAAATTTAATCAATGTACAAAAAGGAGCAGGCCGGGCCTGCTCCTTTTTGTGTGCCAGTCCCCACAATCGGCATAGCAAAAAATCCACACTTCTCTGCCTTTTTCAACAAAAATCGGCGAGTTGGCGAGATTTTGTTCGGCAAGTTGGTGAGATTTTGTTTGGCCCGTACCCCCTCCCCTTTGCGTCATTGGGGCGGGGGTGGTATAATTTTAGGGTTGAACGAAGGGGAAAGGCGGAAAGGATTGAATGAGCGTTGACAAGAACGAGGCGGAGCTGCTGGAGCTGCTTGACAAAATGGGCATAAAGTACCGCCGGTATGAGCACGCGGCGGCGCGCACCATGCAGGACTGCGAGGGCATCGGAGCGGACGTTGGGGCGGAGCATTTCAAAAACCTGTTTCTGACAAACCGCAAGGGCGATAAGTTCTATCTTTTGCTTATATGCGCCGATAAGCCTTTCCGCACGGGGGAAGTTTCAAAGCGGCTTAATTCATCCCGGCTAAGCTTCGCGAGCGACACTCAGCTTTTTGACAAGCTTGGGCTTATACCGGGCAGCGTAACGCCCATGGCGCTTTACAGGGAATCCGCGCGGGACGTGGTGGTTGCGATAGATGAGGACATACTCAAAATGAACATGGTTTGCGTGCATCCGTGCGTAAGCTCGGCTTCGCTCGCGATAAGCCTGAGCGACCTTTTGGCGTTTATAAAGGCCATGGGCAACGAGGTGCGCGCGGTAAGCGTTTGAACGGGCGAAAAACCTTGACAATATGGGAGAAATTACAGATAATGTAATGTGCTGTTGTATACGCGGCGGCACATGCTTTTGATTGATGAAAGGACAGGAACGGTAAATGGAAGAGCTTAAGCTTGCACCAAAGAACTTTATAGAGGAATTCATAGAGCAGGACATACAGGAGAAAGGGCTTTCCCATATACAAACCCGCTTTCCGCCGGAGCCTAACGGCTATCTGCACATAGGCCACGTTAAGGCGCTGTACATAGATTTTTCCATGGCGGAAAAATTCGGCGGCAAGTGCAACCTGCGCTTTGACGACACGAACCCCACAAAGGAAAAAGAGGAGTTTGTGGACGCGATAGAGCAAGACATACACTGGCTTGGCTTTAATTGGGACAAGCTTTGCTACGGCAGCGATTATTTTGACGCGTGCTTTGACCTGGCGATAAAGCTTATAAAGAAGGGCGTAGCGTACGTGGACGACCTTTCCAAGGACGAAATGCGCGAATACCGCGGCACGCTTACCGAGCCCGGCAAAAATTCCCCCTATCGCGACAGGAGCGTTGAGGAGAACCTGGACCTGTTCTACCGCATGAGGGACGGCGAGTTTGAGGACGGCGCCCGCACCCTTCGCGCCAAGATAGACATGGCAAGCCCCAATATAAACATGCGCGACCCGGCCATATACAGGATTAAGCACGTTACCCACCACCACACGGGCGACAAATGGTGCATCTATCCCATGTATGATTTCGCGCACCCGATACAGGACGCCATAGAGGGCGTTACGCATTCGCTCTGCTCCCTTGAGTACGAGGCGCACAGGCCGCTTTACAACTGGGTTGTTGAGCAGTGCGAATTTGAGCACAAGCCCAGGCAGATTGAGTTCGCGAGGCTTAATCTGACCAATACCATAATGAGCAAGCGCTATTTAAGGCGCCTTGTTGAGGAGCACTATGTTTCCGGCTGGGACGATCCCCGTATGCCCACCCTTTGCGCCCTGCGCCGCCGCGGCTACACGCCCGAGGCCATAAAGGATTTCCTTAACAGGATAGGCGTTGCGAAGGCGGACAGCGTGGTTGACAGCGCTATACTTGAGCACTGCTTAAGGGAGGACCTGAACACCAAGGCTTATCGTATGTGCGCCGTTGTGGACCCGATAAAGCTTGTTATCGAAAACTGGCCCGAGGATAAGGAAGAGCTTGTTGAGCTTGAGAACCTGCCCGGCAGCGAAACCGCCGGCGTGAGGAAGGTCGCGTTCGGCCGCGAGCTTTACATTGAGCGCGAGGACTTCTCCTACGATCCGCCCAAGAAGTATTTCCGCCTTAAGCCCGATGGCGAGGTTCGCCTGAAGGGAGCATACATAGTAAAGTGCACCCGCTACGAAACCGATGAAAACGGCAACGTTACAACCGTTTACTGCACATACGATCCCGAAACCCGCAGCGGCGAATGCGAGCGCAAGGTTAAGGGCACGCTGCATTGGGTAAACGCCAAAACGGCGTCGAGCGCGGAGTTCCGCCTTTATGAGGCAATGATGCTTGACGATCCCAACGACGGAGTTGAAAGGGACTTTGTTGAGCTTATGAACCCCGAGTCCATAACCGTTAAGCACGGCTATGTTGAGCCGGCCCTTGCCGCGGCCAAGCCCGGCGACAAGTTCCAGTTTATCCGCATAGGCTATTTCTGCGCGGACCTTGACCACACGGCCGAGCACCCCGTGTTCAACCGCTCCGTTGGGCTGAAGGATAGCTTTAAGAAGTAATTTAGGAGAAGCACAATGTCCGATACCGTAAGAACCCGATTTGCACCCTCGCCTACGGGGTATATGCACATAGGCAACCTTAGGAGCGCGCTGTACACCTGGCTTTACGCGCGCCACCACGGCGGAAAATTCATACTGCGCATTGAGGATACCGACCGCAACCGCTATGTTGAGGGCGCGACGGAGGTTATATACCGCACGCTTAAAAGCATTGGCATGAACTGGGACGAGGGCCCGGACGTGGGCGGCGAATTCGGCCCGTATGTTCAGAGCGAAAGAAAGGATATGTACCTGCCCTACGCCAAGCAGCTTGTTGAGATGGGCAAGGCGTATTACTGCTTCTGCACAAACGAGGAGCTGGACGAGCGCAGGAAGGCGGCCGCCGAGAGGGGCGAAACATTTAAGTATGACAAGCACTGCCTGCACCTTGACAAGGCGGAGGTTGAGCGCCGCATTGCCGCGGGCGAACCCTACGTTATTCGCCAGAATGTGCCCGAGCAGGGCGAGGCCAGCTTTGACGACGCTATTTACGGCCATATCAAGGTTGATTGCTCCGAGCTTGACGACATGATTCTTATTAAGGCGGACGGTATGCCCACCTATAATTTCGCTAACGTTATAGACGACCACACCATGGGCATTACGCACGTTATGCGCGGCATGGAATACCTTTCCTCCACCCCCAAGTATAACCTGCTTTACGATGCCTTCGGCTGGGAAAAGCCCGTTTATATACACATGACAAGCATAATGCGCGACGCGCAGCACAAGCTTTCAAAGCGCGACGGCGATGCTTATTACGAGGATTATCTCGCCAAGGGCTATCTTAAGGACGCCATAGTGAACTACGTGGCGCTTCTTGGCTGGAACCCCGGCGACGACAGGGAGTTCTTTACGCTTGACGAGCTTGTCGATGCGTTTGACGTATCCGGCATGAGCAAGTCCCCCGCCATATTCGACGTTGCCAAGCTTACCTGGATGAACGCCGAGTACATTCGCCGCATGAGCGCCGAGGAGTTCGACGCGGCGGCAGAGCCCTGGTACGAAAAGGCCGGCATAGCGGGCATGAACAAGGATGTTTTAAGGCGCATACTTCAGCCGAGGCTTGAGATATTCTCCCAAACCGCGGAGATAACCGATTTCCTTACCAAAATGGACGAGGAATTCGACATCGCGCTTTTCACAAACAAAAAATCCAAGACCAATTCAGAGGTTTCGGCCAATGTGCTGGACATGGTAATTCCCGCCCTTGAGGCACTGCCCTCATGGGATGAGGAAAGCCTGCACAGCTGCCTTATAGGCATGGCGGAGGCCAACGGCATGAAGAACGGCACGCTCCTTTGGCCCGTGCGCATAGGCATGGCGGGCAAGGCGGTAACGCCCGGCGGCGCGATAGAGATAGCGGTTCTTCTGGGCCGTGAGGAAAGCCTGAGAAGGCTTAACAAGAGCCGCGAAAGGCTTAAAGCAACGCTGTAAAGCAAATATACCGAAACTGACAACGCGATTTTGATGCGGAGGATATAAGCGAAATTATGTATTACGCGGATGAAAAGCAGCTTTTGGACATGTGGCACTTCGAGGAGAGATTTCCCTTCGGAGGCTGGGATCTGATGCATCTTGACGGGCGGTGGGACAGCGAGCCCCTGCCTTGGGATTACAGGGAAGAGGTCCTGAAACGGCTCAGGCCCACGGACAAGCTTCTTGACATGGATACGGGCGACGGCGGCTTTCTTCTAAGCCTGCGCCACCCCTATGAGCTTACCAGCGCGACCGAGTCCGACGGGCGAGACTATGAAATATGCGTTGAGCAGCTTGCCCCGCTTGGCATTCGCGTTATGTACTGCGATGTGGACGAGGAGGAGCTGCCCTTTGACAGCAACTCGTTCGACATTGTGCTCAGCCGTCACGGCGGATACATGAAGGATGAGCTTTTCCGCGTGCTCAAGCCCGGCGGGCTGTTCATAACCGAGCAGATAGGCCAGCGCGACAACCGCGCCCTCGCCCGCAGACTGCTGCCGGAATTTGAGCCGCCGTTCCCCGGTCATTGCCTGAAAAACGCGGCCGAGGCCTTCCGCTTAAACGGGTTTGACATTATATACGGCCAGGAATATTTCCCCAAGCTCCGCTTTATGGACGTAGGCGCGCTTGTGTACTTCGCGTGCACGGTGCAGTGGGAATTCCCCGGCTTCTCCGTGGACCGCTGCGCCCGCGAGCTTCTCGCCCTCAATGAGGAGGTGCAGGAGATGGGCTGCATAGAAAGCCTGCAGCACCGCTTCATATTGGCCGCGCGGAAGATTCAGACAAGGTAAAGGATAAAAGTAAAAGAGCCCGAGGGGGCTCTTTTTTGTGTGCTTTCTCCCCGGTGGGAGGAGTTTGGCGATGTTCCGAGTTTGAT
>CAVIJJ010000050.1:0-6409 GCA_963643205.1 bacterium
CCCTACCCCATTTGAAACGATCGCTCCGCGAGGGGTACGGGACTCATCTAATTTGATTGTACGGTGAACAAAAGAAGGTTTGAGGTATCACCAAAAGGCTCCTCCTTGGGGGAGCTGTCGCCGCAGGCGACTGAGGGAGTCCGGCAAGCAATATACTTCCTAAACACCAAAAAACATAGATAATTTCTACAAAAACTAAGCCCCACCAAAAGCCTCCACCAATGGGGGGGAGGTGGCAAAATGACTTTAGTCATTTTGACGGAGGGAGTCCGGTGAAACCGCTTAACTTTCTTATCCGTTTTATGGAATATTACTTTACTAAACCCGGAATTTCTCCAAAAGCCTCCATCTTGAGGGAGGTGGCAGGGCCGGCCGTGACGGAGGGAGTCCAATAAAATCGCTCCACTCTGCTTAACTCTATCTATACTTACTTTACAAAGTCCGTCCGGCAATCTCACCTTTGATTAAAAAAAGAGCCCTCTCCGGCTCTTTTCTTACACCCCGACCTTACTCGGGTTTATTCAATTCCTTTTCTTCCTCTCGCCATTCTTCTATGCGGCGCTCGGCGGTTTCACGAAGCTCCTTTTGAAGCGCGCGGAAGCGACTGAGCAGCTTTTTGCCCTCCTCGGTCACCTCGGCTCCGCCTCCGCCTCTGCCGCCGGTTGAGGAGATTATAAGCTTCACGCCAAGGCTTGCCTCGCATTCGTGCATTATTCGCCAGGCCTTTGAGTACGCCATACCCATGCGCATTGCGGCGGCGCGCAGGGACTTAAGCTCCTCCACGCCCTCAACAAGCTCCGCTATGCCCGGCCCGAAGCATTTTTCCCCCTTGAATAACCTAAGCGCGATAACGCCTCTCATATCCTCATACATTTCTTAGCCACCTCCGCATAAAACTAATGCTCTTCCAATTTGCCTTTCACGGCACTTTCGGCTGCCTTTATAACCTTAAAGTATGCTTCTTCAACCGGAGAAAGATTTTGCACTAAAAACTTCTGGTATTCATGGTTAGCTTTTTCCATGGCCTGCTTGTGACTTATTTTGCCGGAATCGGTAAGCAGTTGTTCACCGGTGGATGACAGAACAAGGTCAAGATGCTTGGCATAGTCACTCATACACATTGGGTTGTGGCGCATAGCCTGAACCTCGGCAAAATCAAAGTATCCGGAAACTATCCTGTTAAGAATGCTCAATTATTCGGCGGATAAATAATTTTTCGCAACCCCTATATCCTTAGCGGTCGGGAAGTCACCCGAAAAAGAGGTAAGTCCCATGAACGGCTTGCTTGAATCGGCTCTTTCATATATAACTTCGGCCGCTGTGTGGCCATGCGCGGCATAATGAAGTTTATTCTGAACCATCTTAAAGAAAGCGATGGATTCACTGCTTGAAGGGTCATAATCCACGCTGGTGGCGTATAAATCCAAAACCTGACGATACATGACTTTTTCGGATGAACGAATGTCTCTGATGCGATCAAGAAGCTCTTTCCAGTAGTTTCCGCCGCCAAGGTTCTTCAAACGGTTGTCATCCATTGTAAAACCTTTTATCATGTATTCCTTCAGCCGTTCCGTTGCCCAGCGGCGAAAATGCGTTGCGGTTTTGGATTTTATGCGATAACCCAACGATATAATCATATCAAGGTTATAATAGGTTAAATTGTACTGCTTTGAGTCGCTTGCAGTTGTTCGGAATTTCCGAACAACTGAAGATTCGTCCAGTTCGCCCTCTTCGAAAATATGTTTGATATGCTCGCTTATGTTTGACTTGCTTGTTTGGTACAGCTCGCACAGCTGTGCCTGGTTCAGCCAAACAGTCTCATCAATCAGGCGAACATCAATTTTTGTATAGCCGTCATCGGTTTGGTAAATTATTATTTCTCCGGAATCGGCATTTCCTTTGTTAATCATATTTTACCCTCACTTTCGCCCAGCTTCTCCTCCACCTCCGCGTTGTTTCACGTGAAACATTTACTTTAGCTTGATTATGAATATGCCGGGCATCAGTCCGCCGGCCTCGGTGCGGGTTTCGGTAACAAGCTTAAGCTTGGGCCTTTCGCGTATAAGCTTTTTGAGCAGCGTGAACTCCATTGTGTACAGCACGGCGGTGCCGTTTTCGTTAAGCCAGCCGGGCAGCCTGTCAAGCAGACCCGCGTACAGCTTTTCGTTCGCGGAGTGCGTGCCCACCCTGTTTCCGAAGGGCAAATTGGCTATAACCTCGTCGTAGGGACGCTTTGCCTCAAAGCGCAGCATGTCGTTGCAAACAAACTTTGCCTTGCTCCCGGCCTTTTCGGCGTTTCTTCTTGCTATGTCAATGGCCTTGTGCGCAATGTCCACGCCCGTAAGGGAGGCGACATCCGTTAGCTTTTCCCTTTCAAGCAGCAGCGTGCCGCTTCCGCAGCAGGGATCCAATACCCTCGCGCCCGGCTTCAGATGCTCCCTTGCGTACCTCAGCACGGCGGCGGCGGTGGCGGGATGTATGCTTGCGGGAAGAGCCTCCACCCTGTAATCAAAGCGGGTATCGCTGAACACAGTGGGCTTCAGGTAGCAGGCGGAGCGGCCTGTTTCGTCCGCCTCGAATATAAGCTCCGCCTCGTAGTCGGATGGCGCGTTCAGCAGCCTTTCGCTGCTTATTACTGCGGCTATCGCGCGCGTTTTCTGCGCCCTGTCCTCAATTTCGCCCCTAAGCTCAATGCGGTATCCGTAGGGCGGCTTGCCCTCGCAGCAGTTTTCAAAGAATTCACGCATAAAGCGGCCGCATTGCAAAAGCTCCGCCGCGCTCTTGATGTCAATATCCTTCGCTATGGGCATCAGCATGGACTGCATGCTTCTGAGCTTGAGCAGCTCTTCAACGTGCTTTGTTTTTATGAAAACTCGGTTCTCCTTGTGCGAATCGGGGGTTAAGCCTTCGTTTTCCATGTCAAAAAGAAGGGAGCCGACCAGCCTGTCCGGCGCGCGAAGCTCAAATTCATATTCCGTATCCAGCGCGCGGAACGTGTGCTTTTCGGTTTTTATAAGCCGCTGCCTTGCGCTTGTGAGCGCCTCCGTCTCCTCGGCGTAATGCCTTTTTTCGCTTTCGTCGTTGGCGGATGGCACGGTGTAGCTGTCCAAAAACGCCTTCACGTCTTCCCCGCCTATAGCTCCGAGCGCGAGCGTTATGCTCGGCCGCACAAAGCGCGTCCGCTCATTTTTAAGCGCGGTCATAAGAAGCGGCGCGTACTCCTTTTTGCCTATCGCGCCCATAACGCGCGCCGTGTTTTTCCTAAGCTTGGCGTCCTCGCCCGTAAGCATGGAGGCGAAAGCGAGGTTAGTTTCGCTGTCCTCAAGCTTTTTTATAATGTCCTCGCGGAACTTTTTCTGCTTTGCCAGCCTGCAAAGGAAAGCGCCCGCGGCGGCGTTCTTTTCTTTTATATAAAGCTCCCACGCCGGCTCAAACGCCTGCGCCGCCTTTTCCGCCAGCTTTTCAGGGCCGTTGGGTTCGCCGAGCGCCTTAAGCACCCTTTCACGGCTCATGTAAATCATTTCTTTCTCCCTTCCTTGGCCGCGGCGCGTATAACGTCCAGCACCTCGTCCGTACCGTCCGCCTTCGCCTCCGCGCTCATGGTGGCTATGAATGAAAGCCGCCTGTCGTAAAGATCGTTCACGCTGTCCAGAAGCGACTTCGCGTTAAGCCTTTCCTGCTCAAGCACCATCGCGTAGCCCTTGCGGGAAAAATAGCCCGCGTTCTGAATCTGGTCGCCCCTGCTCGCGCTAAGCGGCAGCGGAATAAGAAGCATTGGCTTGCAAAGAGCCAGCAGCTCAAACACGGCGTTCGCGCCCGCGCGGCTTATAACAATGTCCGTCGCCGCGAAAACGTCGCTAAGCTCCGCCGATATGAACTCGTATTGCCTGTAGCTTTGGCTGTTCAGCCCTTCCTCAACCTTGCCCGCGCCGCAAAGATGCACAATGTCAAACGTGCGCTCAAGCTTGTCGAGCGCCTCGCGCACAGCCTGGTTTATGGCCGCCGCGCCGAGACTTCCGCCCATTATCATAAGCACGGGCTTTTCGCCTGTGAAGCCCAGGAACTCAAGGCCCTTCTGCTTGTTTCCGTTGTAAAGCTCCGGGCGTATGGGCGTGCCCGTGTGTATGCCCTTATTGCCGGTGAATCTGAGAGTGTCCTCAAACGTTACGCATATTTTGTCCGCGTAGCGGGAGTTTATCTTGTTGGCGAGGCCCGGCGTGTAGTCGCTTTCGTGCGTAACAACCGGCACCTTGCATTCGCTTGCCGCCACAACAACCGGCACGCTCACGTACCCTCCCTTTGAGAATACCACGTCCGGCTTAAGCTCCTTTATAATTGCCCTCGATTCGGCAACGCCCTTCAGCACCTTAAACGGCGTTTCAAGCGTTTTAAGCGAGAAATACCGCCTCAGCTTGCCGGCGCTTATCTCGTGATAGTTTATAAAGTCCTTGTCCGCCATCAGCTTTTTCTCGATGCCGTCCGCCGTGCCTATATAGTGAATTTCATATCCTTCGCTCAGCAGCTGCGGAAACAGCGCCATGTTGGGCGTAACGTGCCCGGCGCTCCCGCCGCCCGTAAATACAATTCGTTTTGCCATATTCTTCCGCCTTTCTTTATGGGGTTAAGTATATCATTTGCAGTCATTTTGGGCAACGTCGATCTCCTCTTCGGGACTGAAATCGGCTATAAACCGCTTAAGCAGAAACGCGCAGAAATAGGGAAACGAGTACACTCGGTTTTCATGCCCTATGTTCCCGCCGGAAAGCTTAATGCCGTATCTTATGTCCGGATACCTGTCGGACTCAATTAGCGTTTTCATGGATTTTGTCTTGCCGCTTTTTGCCTTTACCTCAACGGGGATAAGACTTTTTATTGAGCGAATGAAGAAATCCTGCTCAAGCGTTGAATCGTCCCGCTTATAGTAATAAAGCTTATAACCCTGCTTAGTAAGCGCCTCCCCCACAATGTTTTCGTAAAGAGCGCCCTTGTATACACCAAGATTTCTGTTGGCGCGCAAATCCTGCTGGGATTCATCGTCCAGCATTGAAACGAGCAGGCCTGTATCAGCGAGGTAGAGCTTAAATGTGTCCGGGTCAAAATTGCCTCCAAGCGGAAGCTCCGGAAACTCAAGGCAGTGGCATATATTCACCATGCCCGCGTCGCAAAGCCATTCAACGCAGCCGCGATAATCGCGAAATCTCGCACCGGAGGCCACCTTTGATATCTGAAATTTCCTGTTTTCTTTGGCAAGCTGCGGGGCGATCCTGTTGAACACATTAAGTATTCTTGTTTGGTCAACCCCCTGCGCGTATTTGCGTATGTCCTCCTTATAGTCCGCGATGAGTTGATTTTGCGTATCAAGTGATCCCTCGAATGAGCCCTTATCAATATATTCCCTGACCACGGCGGGCATGCCGCCCAGTATTGCGAACTCCGTAAAAAGTGAGGCAAAAACATTCATCTCGTTTTCGCTGAACGGCCGCATTTCTCTCATGTGCGAAAAAACGGATTCAATCGTAGAATCATCGTAACCTTTTGCCCATAGAAACTCCTCAAAGTCCAAGGAGCGCATATCGTAATCCTTCTTGTAACCTACGCTGTTGCTTTCTATTTTTCGGTAGTTTATGCCCAGCATGGATCCGCTGCAGATTACGTCAAACCTTCCGTCCAGGAAGAAGAATTTGAGGGACGCGGCTATTTCGGGATATTCCGTTATCTCGTCAAAAAATACAAGCGTCTCTCCGGGAATAAACTTTTTAGATGGGTCTATCAGAGAAATGTTTTTTATTATGTCCTCCGCGCCATACCCGTCCGCTGTAATGGCCTTGTATTTTGGCTCACTCACAAAGTTTATTTCTATAACGCTTTTATAGTTTTTTGCAGCGAATGTTTTTATTGACTCGGTCTTGCCAACCTGCCGGCTTCCCCTTATTATGAGCGGCTTGCGCTTAGGGTCAGCCTTCCATTCGCTCAAAAACAGATCAACCTTTCTTTTTAGGTACATTCTTCATTTCCTCCGTCCCGTATGCACCTTTATTTTACACATTTCATGAGCGAATTTCAACACCGCTTTCACAAAAACTGAGCGAATAACTCATCACTTCGCACAAAAAATGAGCGAATAATCCGCCGCTTCGCACAAAATATGAGGGAAAGATGAAAATATCGGCGCTTTTGGTTTTGGCCTAATTCGGGAGTTTTTCAATAAAAACTCACTTTACTTCAACCCCGCCTTTCTTTATGCCAAGGGGCCGGGGAAGATTTCGATTTCTTCCCCTAGGCCCCCTGGCGACCCCCTACCCCATTTGAAACGATCGCTCCGCGAGGGGTACGGGACTCAACTAATTTGGGTGTACGGTGAACAAAAGAAGGTTTGAGGTACCACCAAAAGCCTCCCTCCTGAGGGAGT
>CAVIJJ010000051.1:0-6344 GCA_963643205.1 bacterium
CGGCAAAGAACAAACAAGCTATCGAATTTGGCATTAAGCGCATAACGGAAGATGAATTCAACGAGATGATCGGTAGAAGCGTTGAAAAGTGAAGGCTGTATGCCATAGCGTCACCACCAAAAAGGTCCCACTCCCGCTGGTTTGGGCAAAAAGAAAAGCCCGTGCCAGGCACAGGCTTTTCTTTTTTTGGTGCCGGAAGTGGGACTCCCGGCGACACTGGGGCAGTGTCGCCGCCAGCCCGGGGAACTGAAAAACCGTTCACCGGACGGTTTTTCCCCCTCACGGGGACGTTCCCTTCGAGTCCCACTCCCGCTGGTTTGGGCAAAAAGAAAAGCCCGTGCAGAGCACAGGCTTTTCTTTTTTGGTGCCGGAAGTGGGACTCGAACCCACACGTTGTCGCCAACAACGGATTTTGAGTCCGTCACGTCTGCCAATTCCATCATTCCGGCGTAGTTTGCATTTTATCACAGATGCGCCCGCATTGCAACAACAATCGAAAGCGCACAAAACCACGGGCGGCGCATATCGCGCCGCCGCGGCAAAGCTTTGCTTGTTATTCCTTATCTATATAGGGCTTAAGGAACTCCGGCGCGGCTTCCTCGCTGCCGATGCTGAGCACCAGCTTTATGTTTCTGCGCTCCGCAAAGTCTTTAAGCTCCTTGAAAAGCTCTTCAAGGGTATCAAGCTTATGATGAACTATCTTCATGAATCCATCCACGAAAAGGTATTCAAGATCGAAATCCTGCGCCGCAATACCCGACACAAATCCAAAGAACATCTTAGGGCCTTTTATATGGCACTCCGAAGCATCAACAAACCTGATGTCGTGCTTTAAGCCATACATATACTGATTGTCATTATCAATAAAAACTATGCTGCCGTTTGCCGTTTTAAGCGTTTCGTTGGCAATGTCGATTATGCGCTTTGTCTTGCCCGCGCCGGCTTCGCCGAATATTACCTTTATCAAGATGAGCCTCCTCTGCGTTTTTCAACGCTAATGAAATGTTCGTGTATTATTATAACCTTTTTTGATGCGTTTGGGCAATAGCGGTTTATACAAATTCACCTTAAATACATAAATACATTTTATATATTCAATATGTTCTTTTCAAAGTCCATTCATGATATACTGTTAGAATGAGCGATAAAAAAGGGACTAAGGACATGAAACGGGTTTTGGGCTGCATCCGCCGCGCGGATGAAAGATACAACATGATACGCGAAGGAGATAAAATATGCGTTGGCGTATCGGGCGGCAAGGACAGCCTGCTACTGCTTTACGGATTAAAGCTTTATCAGCGGTTTTGCTACAGGCACTTTGACGTTTGCGGCGTTATGCTGGACCTGGGACTTACGGATCAGGATCTTACGCCGGTTGAGGATTTTGCGCGGAGCATAGACGTGCCGTTTGACATAATCAAAACCGACATAGGCGACGTTGTATTCAACATTAGGAAAGAAAGTCACCCTTGCGCGCTTTGCGCAAAGCTTAGGCGAGGCGCGCTGAACGACGCCGCGCGCGAACGCGGCTGCAACCTGGTGGCACTGGGGCACAACAGGGACGACGTTATAGAGACATTTTTCATGAGCCTTCTTTACGAAAGCAGGCTTAACACATTCGGCCCGGTAACATACCTTGGCCGCAAGGACGTTACGGTTATAAGGCCGATGGTGTTCCTGCCCGAAAAGCAGGCGCTAAGCATTGCTACGCGGCTTGATTTGCCCATACGCAAACCGAACTGCCCCGCGGCAGGCCACACAAAGCGCGAGGAAATGAAGGACGTTATACGCTACTTTACAAGCCTTATACCGGACGCCGAGGAGCGCATTATGAACGCGATAGCGGACACGGAAAAATACGGCATGTGGGACAATCTGCGCCTGCCGCCGAGGGACCTTGCGGACAAAGCCGCATGCGAAACCACCCCGAACAATAACGAAGAAGAGGAGAACTGACATGGAAGAAAAGACACTGTTTTTGCTTATTATAGGCTACCTTGGCATAATGAGCCTTATACTTTTTCTTATGATGGGGCTGGATAAGGCCAAGGCTAAGCAGGGCGCATGGCGCATAAGCGAAAAGGCGCTGTTTGTTACGGCCGCTATAGGAGGCGGCATAGGCGGCGTGCTGGGCATGAAGGTATTCAGGCACAAGACAAAGCACACCTCTTTCAAAATAGGCATGCCGCTGCTGGCAGTGCTTAACCTGGCCGCGGCGTATCTTATAATGCGAATAAATCAGGGCTAAAAAAGACCGGAGCGGTCAATTCTAAACCTGCTCCGGCTCAACATATTCTATCGCGCACCAAATTGTATTCAACAGGCCGTCGGCATGGTTCAGCTCTATCTGCACCTGCCTGCGGCTTTTATTTACCTTCAGCACTTTGCCGTTAAGTGAGCAAAGCGGGCCTTCGCAAAAGCGTATCTTAGTACCCTCCTTAATCACCTTGGTAGGCTCTATCACGCCGCTATGCCGTTTTAGCCAGGTTACAAACTCCGCATCCGTTCCGCGCAGCATATACTCACCATCGTCATACTGCAGCAGCTTAATTACGTTTTGCAGCGAATTCACGGCCCTGACGTCGGGTTCCTCATCACACTCGAAGAAAACATAGCCGGGCATAAGAAGCGTTTCCTTTTCGGCAAGCTTACCGTTTACGGGCTTAAACTTGATAATCTTGGGAATCAGCACGTCGTACCCCCTCCGCACGAGGGCGGACTTTATTCCCGATTCGAACCCGGTTCTGCAAAAAAGGCAATATACCCCCATTGCTTACCCCCTTAGTTAACGCGTTATTCAACTATGCCAAGCTCTTTAAGCTTCGCTAAAAACTCGTTTGTATCCTTTATCGCGGCGGCCGCATCCACATCGTATTCCGCGGCAAGCATGTTAGCAAGGTCCTCCGCATCCTTGGCGCGCTCAAGCGAATCCCATATAAACTCGCCGGTTTCGTTGAGCGTTATAAGCCCCTTTATATCAAGCGACGCATCGCCCACGGGCACCAATATAACATCGCCCGCTATATTCCGCTTCACAAGTCTTTTTAGTATTTTCATTTATTTATCCTCCTCCAATGTAAGCCGAACCGTTTCACGCGTCATACGGCAAACGTATTCGGGCTTTACGTTAAAATGCCCGGTTTCCGTTACGCACATGGCGGCGCAGGCATGGCAGGCGTGCTTATAGCCGCATACCGCGCACTCCGCGGGCAAGCGTATTTCGGCAGTAGATGCCTTAATCCGCTTCCAAGCCTCGCTGAAGCCAAGCTCCTTAACGGATACCGCCGGTTCCGTCATCATGCCGCAGGGGGTCATTATGCCCTGCCAGTTCAACCAAAACGCACTCCTGCCGGCGCGGCACATTATGCCCTCGCCGGGGGTGCCTTCGCAATCCGTATTCTCGCTTACGCTTATGCCTCGGCGCATGGCCTCCGCGCGCAGGCGAAACTGCTCTTCGCTGAAACGGAATTTGTCCCACATTACGCTGTATTTGGCGGCGTCCTCCGCGCTGAAGCGATCGTTTTCGCCGACCATGGCCTCGCTTCGCCTTATGGGCGGGAACATATATGTGGCAAGCTGCATGGGCGTGCCGAGGGACTCGGCTATATCGTATATTTTCTGCATATCGGCGGCGTTATACTGCGTAAGCGACACATTAAGCTTTACGCCTATGCCGATATCCTTAAGCGCGCGTATATTCGCGGCCACCTTATCAAAGGCGTTTATGCCGCAAAGGCGCTCGTAGGCCTCCGGTCCCGCGCCGTAAAGGGTTATATTAAACCTAAACGGCGGCTCGTGGCGGAAGAAATCCAGCATATCCTTATCGATAAGAGAGGCATTACTGTTCACGCTGACCATAAGGCCCATCTTTTTAAGCTCGGTTAATATAAACCGAAAATCCCGCCTTATAAGCGGCTCCCCGCCCGTAAGAAGCAGGAAAAGCATGCCCTCGCTTCTGGCCTTTTCGGCTATGGCAAGCCACTCGTCCGCGCTAAGTTCCTCTCCCCTGCGCTTCTGCTCCGCTTCGGTTAAATGAACATAGCACATTTTGCAATTGAAATTGCAGCGCGCTGTAAGCTCGAAATTTCCCGCAAGGGGTGTACCCGCGCGGCAAGCTTTGGCGTGAAGATAGGACGAAAGGCGCGGTTCCGTGCTGTTAGTTTCCATTTTGTCCCCCAAATAATTCGTTCTGCAGCAGCCTTACGGCGCTCTCGTCCGCGCGGCAGCTTAAGCAATACACATTTGCCTTCTCAACAAGCTGAGCCGCAAGAAGAGTCATACGCGAGGCGCTCTCCGCATCCCACTGATAATAGGCGCACTGGCTCAAAAGGGCCGCAAACGCCTCCTTTGCCCCGGCTACGCGCAGGGTATTCTCGCCCGACTTAGAAAGCAGAACTATCGCCCGAATCGGCGCGGAGGCATTTTGGCATATACGGGACGTGCCCGAATAGAATACGCCGTTTGCGGTTAAATCGTCAAGGCGGATAAGCGACCTATCGCCGTTTATTATATCCGCAGAGGCATAATCTTGCCAAAGGGATGCCTGCGTGCTTTTGCCTATGCCGCTCGGCCCCGTGAAAAGCAGGGCGCGGCCATTTACGATAATAAAAGAAGAATGCAGCACAAGGCGGCCATAGTCCGCGAGAATATCAAAAAGATCGGCCGATTCGAGAATGGCCTGAGAATACATAGTGTCGCGGTAGCCAAGGCCGCACGAAAGCCGCGTTTGCCCCGGCGTACGCACGGAATAGGCAAACCGGTCTGTGCCGTACACCTTAAGCGTATGTACAGCCTCACCCTCCGTCCAGCGGCTTACGGGGCCGCTTTTCACGGCGCAGGGCGGCACGGCCGGCGCGGACCGAGCATATTCAAGCGATATAAGGTGATCGGTTTTGGCGGACGGCTCGGCATGGAAAAGGGCGCTTTGCTTTGAACGAATCCAGTTGCCCTCCCCACGGATTTCAACGGTTATGCCGCCAAACGTGAAACGCTCACTGTTCATATGTGGTGAACATGATTGAGGCGTAATCAACCGTATAGTGGCCGGCATAGCAGGTTACGCTCTGCCCGGCGGCAAGTGAGGATATGCCCACGCGGTAGGTTATGCCGCCAATATAAAGATTGTCATACGCTACCTTATAATAAACATATATCTGCCCAAGATCCTTATCGGATATGTTCTTTACGGTTATGGCGGTATCCTCGCCGGTTATTTCAAGAACATCGGAATTCAAGGAGGGCTCCTCATCGAACGCGCCATACATTACGGTTACGGCGGAAAGGCCGGAGGTGGTCTCCGGCGCGGCCTTGCGGTTAAGCTCCAATAGCTGCGCCCTCGCGCCCGCGGGCAGGGTTGTTACATCAAATTCATAGGTTTGACCCGCTATGATTACGGCAAGGTTAGCGTACTGCACGGTTTTATCGGAGGTATTTTCCACGGTTATGGCGCACACGTCCGAAACGGTTTCGTCCGAACCATCCTCCACGTAGTAGCCCGCGTATTTGCCAACGCTTACAACCTTAAGCCCGCTTCCGGCATCCCACTCGGTTGGCTGCTCCTCGGCGGCGGGTTCTATAGGTACGGCGGCAGTAGGAGTATCCGCGGGAACCTCCACGGCTTCGGCCTGCTCCTCTTCCGCGGCACAGCCCGTAAGCAGAGCCAGAAGAAGAACAAGCATGATTGAAATAAGTTTTTTCATAAAATCCCCCTTGGTAAAAAATGCCCCGCCCTTTCGGGCAGGGCACATTGTCCGTGTCGATCAATCAGGATGTAAAGAGTCTGTTCGAATCAAAGGGAACATCATAGCAGATTTTGCCGGTTCCGTCATCTTTTACAACGCATCCTGACATTGCCTCGGTAAAGATTACATCTGCGCCATCATTATACCCGCAAGCAGTTTCCTTTGATTGAAGTTTTGTTATAGTAACACATCCGGTAGCTATGTTCGAGCTCAGTTCAAAGTTTTCAAAGTAAAGTTCGGGCTTAACATAAGTCTTTTTCATTGCTCTTTACCCCCTTCCTTAAAACAGGCTCTTAACCGAATTCCAGAAGTTCCAGAATGAGCTTCCGCGCTCGGTAACGGTCAATGTAGCGGTGATGGCGGCGCTTTCGGTGCCCTCCGCATCAACGGCGGTTACAGTGTAATCCGCGGACTCAGAGGCGGTTACGGTATAAGTAAACTGCCTGTATGTTACCTTCTGCGCGTTCCAGCCAAAGCCGGTACGCTCGGTGCGGGTGCGATAGGAAGTAATGGTTTCGCCGTTTACGGTAATGGCTTCCACGTCGGTAGAGGTCTTTACGGTAAGGGTGGCCGTCCTGCCCTTGGTAACATTGCTTGTCCAGC
>CAVIJJ010000052.1:0-6152 GCA_963643205.1 bacterium
ATCGGCATAGGGTCGACTGCGCGTTGTATACGGGAACGATAAGGGAAAATTTCATCATGCTTCACCGCACTCATATATTTTCTCAAGCTCGTGCCGCACACTCTCCGCGGTATAGCTTTGGGCTTTTTCATAACCCGCCATGCCAAGCTGTTTTCCGTTTCCTTCGGTATAAAGCTTTATCAGCATTTCGGATAGCTTTTCGCTGTCCCCCACCGGCACAAGGTAACCCGTTTTGCCGTTCTCCACAAGCTCGCGATGGCCGCGGTTCATCACAGCCACAATAGGCTTTGCGCAAAGCATTCCTTCTATCAAGTTTAAGCCAAGGCCCTCCCTGTGGCTGCAGGATACTATCACATCGGCCGTGGGAACAACGCGCTCAAGGTCCGTGCGGTAGCCAAGCAGGCGTATATATTCGGCGGCGCCGCAGCGGTTAATCCGCTCCTGCAGAGCGTTTTTCATGGGGCCGTTACCGGCAAGCAGCACCTTAATGGCGGGGATTTTCTCTTTGCAGAGCACAGCCGCGTCTATAAGCGTGCTTTGGTCCTTGTTTTCGTTCAACTCCCCAGTGCAGAGAATTACAAAATCCCCCGCGCCAAGGTTTTCCTTTTCACGCATGGCAAGCGCCTCTTCGTCGCTATGGGGAAAATACCTATTAGTTGAAACGCCAACGCCGTGTATACGGCAAACCTCGCAGGGGAACTTGCTCCGCGCAAGCGCGTAATCCTCTTCGTTTATGGTAATAAGCTTGTCCGTAAACCGAGCCATAAGCTTCTCAACCGGGTACCATATAAGCCAGTTTTTCTTCGGCGCGCCTTGGTAGAAATGGAAGCCGTGAGCAGTATAAAATACCTTTGTGCCGTGCTTTCTTGCTTTTCGCGCGGCAAGCCTGCCGAGCACTCCGCCTACGGGAGTGTTGCAATGAATCACATCGTACTCGCCTTCATCGATAAGCTTTTTCAGTTGCTTATACGCCCCAAAATTCTTCGCTGAAAACGGGGATCTCTGAAACGGTACGTCAAATACTTGCTCCGCAAAATCCAACTTCAGTCCGTTCTTCTCGGCAAGGTTGTCCCGCGCCGCCACATGAACCGCGCACCCACGCTCGTGCAGCATGGAAACAAGCGGCTTGTGGAACTGGCAAATATGCGATTGTACGGTGGCAATAAGTAAAATCTTCTTCATAAATCACATAAACTGCCCATATATACTTCTCTTTCCATAGCCTTCCGGATTAATCATTCTAACTTGCATCCATTCGTAGCCTGGGCAGTTATTTCCTTCCACAATAATTGGTCCGTCCGGAGTAATTGCAACATCCCATCCGACGTACCCAACTTCTGGCACAATTGCACTTGCTTTCTCAACTAATTTCAGAACGTCATCCCAAAACGGTATTACAAAACCTTTAAATTTCACACCGGTTTTTGGATGAACGGTGTAAAGATTCTCTTCATAATCGCAGGCATCACTGATTACCTCACCTGTTTTGATATCAATGTTTGCAAACATTGCATTTGCAGAAGCATTTGTAACCTCTTTGTCATTGGCAACTGCAAAAGTTGCTGCCAAATGTGCGAATCTCTCCTTGTTTCGTGCCGTTACAACCCTAACGATATTGACCGCCTTCGGGTTGAACTTTTCCATAAGTGCATGCTGGACGATCCATTCCTCAACCATTCCATCTGGAAGAGACTGCAGGTAAGCAGCTAACTGCTCTTTCGTATATTTCTCCGTTTTGATTACAATGATGCCCTGTGCCATTGAACCTGCGATTGGTTTATAAATGATCTTATCTCCGAGTCTGGATACTACTTCTTCTGTACATTCCCTGTTGAACATACATTTCCGCTTCATAAAATCCTTAAATTTCTCGCAGAGAAGCTTCTTATTATCGAAGTAGATTTCAAACTCTGGGTCATTGTTTACCCGCTGCATTCTCTGGCTAAGTCTGTGCGTAACAAACGTTTTCCTGTGCCTCGCATCAAGCTCATAAAAACCAAACCAGTAATAATTACGGGGGCTTGCCCCATATCTGATCATGCACCAGAACAGGTCAGCATACCATGTTACCCCCCCGTTATTTTTTTACCATTCATGCGTATTTCCTTGATCGAGTTCAACACATAATCAACTTTGCTTATAACATCTTTCAAATAGTCCATTGCACTTCTCCTGTCAGAATGGTCTTATGGATGTTATGAAATAGTAAATCTTGTCCATCCACATACGTTTGTTATCGTGCGAAACATCTTTTACGCTTATATTCGTTGCATCAATTGCAGGGCACAGCTCATGCGTAAAATCAATATGTGTCCGGTCTGCAATACGATCCTTCAGAGGCACCATCAGCATAAGATCCGCAAGATGGCGATTGTTATACGGAACAGTCACATCATGGGAAAACATATGTTCACAGCTCAGAACATCAGCGCCCCAGCGGCTGTCCCGCATCTCCAGATCAATGATATCACTCCAGTCATAATTGAACATGTGCTCGTTATAGGCTGTTTTTTCAAGATAATCGCGATAACGCGCATCTGTCGCATACATAAGCGCGGGATTAAACAAATATATGTTGTTCATCGCGTTTACCCTGCGCGCCGTGCACTTTTTCTGCATTTGTTTTACGCCGTAACGTCTATAATAAAACGCTCTGCCTACCTCGGATGTCCAGGACTTGACCTCAATGTCAAACGGATTCGCTTTTTTCAGATATATCCGCTTCATAATATCATTGTGGTTGAAATAGCGTCTGTTGCTGTTTACGCAAAGTATTGCCCTAACTAAATCGTATTCAGGATATAACGATTTATCCAACGGTATATCATAGGTTGTATGCGGCACTCCCACGGCCGAACATATTTTCTCTGCCGCATCGCAGTCAACCTTTTCCGCGGGCTGTGAGTTATATGAAAAGTATCTGTATTTATACTTTACGTGAATCGATGCCGCAAGTGAGCCTTTGCTGTCCCGCCCGCCGGTAACCGATACCGCAGGTCTTTCCCACTTCTTTGCTATCAGGCTAAGGTTATTTTTCATCATTTCTGAAATTTGATGGACAACCTCACCATACTCCCTATCACTGGCGCACATATTCAGCGGCTTGCGCGGCCAAATACGTACAATTCTAAAATTGCCATCCGCGTAATCAACATAATTATTGGCAATCAGCTTTTTCAGTTCATGATAATGACTTATGTCTCCCGGCAACCCCTCGCCATAAAGATGATACCATCGATAATGTTCAAGCTTTGTTACATAATCATCACGATGAAGTTCTTCAAATTGCGCGACCAGTTCCTCATGAGAGCAAATATAAAAATGTCCGTTAATGTTTCCATAGTAAGCGGTACGCATACTCTCAAAATCACCGCAGAAGGTTACATTCGCATCCCCCGCAGGAATCATGCCAAGAACAAATAATCCGGTTAAATCATTGATAAACCGAAGTCCCACCTCAAAATCACCATTGGACTTCTCCGCAAGTGTTTTCAGTATTTCATTTTCGTCCCATTGATAAGAAAATGGATTGTACGCATGCCCTATCAAAAAATAAGTTGTTCCGTTTTTATTTGCGGTATACAGCTTTTGTCTGCTATGAACCCAAACGTTAAGCTTTTCTGTAAGTTTTTCCTGTCGCCAGTTTTCATAGAAAGGAAACTCCTCCCGCAAACTCAAATCTTGATTTGTAATCAAAAAGCCCTGCTCAAACAAAGAGGATTTATATTCCGGAAATTTCTCAATATTCTCCCGTATATACGGCCAATTTTCATTCATTTCAGCCCCTCCTTTATTTTTCCCCACAGCCTTGCCCTATTTCCGTCGCCTACAAAGCTGTTATGCGGGGTTAGTATCACGTTTTCCATATCCCACAGCGGGCTTTGATCGCTGAGCGGTTCTTCTTCAAACACGTCAAGCACAGCCCTGCCACCACCACGCAGCCACTCAATTAGTGCTTCTTCATCCGCAAGCGCGCCGCGGGCAACGTTCACAAACACGGCATCCTTGCTTAAGCTCTCAAAAACAGCCTTACTTACAATGCCCCGCGTTTGAGGAGTAAGCGCGATGCCGCAAACCAATATGTCACAATCCTTCGCGGTGCTTTCAAGCTCGCTAAGCGGTAAAATCTCGTCAAATTTTTCAATTTTTCTTACCGTACGGTTTATTCCCGTAACGCGGCAGCCAAACGCGTTCAGCCGCTTCGCAATCTCGCGCCCAACATCTCCGCAACCGAGGATGCATACACGCTTGCCCGACAATTCAAGCATGCCGCGATGCTTCTCCCATTTATGCCGTGCCTGATTCTCAGCAAAAAAACGGCTTTGCTTATATAGCTGCAATATGCCGCCAATTACAAACTCCGCCATAGGGATACTATACACACCCGCGGCATTGCGAAGCTCAATACCATGGTTTTTAATATATTCAAGCGGCACGCGGTCAAGCCCCGCACTTGTAAGCTGTATTAATTTTAGGTTTGTAAAATGCTCGATGGAATTATAAAGAAATAAGCCGTTGCACACAACCGCATCGTATATTTCAGGATTGTTAACACCCGCGCGCTCATCATTATGCACGAACACATTGTGCCCCATGGCTCTCAGCTCCGCAAGCTCGGCCTCGTTTATCAGAAACGCCCCGGTAATAAGTATATTCATGCGCCCATGCCCTTCACTATTTTATCAACGCATTCACAAACCATAAGCCTGTTTTTCTCAAATTGCTCCGCGCTCCATGCCGCGCATTCGCTTTCCACCCTGCGAATATCGGCAACGCCATCCGTAAAAATGCGCTTTATCTCAGACAAATTTTTAATTTTCTCCGTGTTACAGAAGCTGCGGGAGAGTATAACATAGCTTGAACCAAGGCGATAATGCTCGCCTATTATATACTCCGCAGGGAGCATGCCCGAGCCGGGTCTTCCCACACCGCCAAAGCCAAAAGGAATCCCGGCACCGCCAAGAACGCCGGAAAGCCTATCCACCGTGCCATCTGCCAAGAGCTGAAACATAAATTTAAGCCTATAGCACAGATGCAGATCGTTGAGACCGATGAGCATTTGGTCAATACCGGGGACCTTAACCGCATCGTTTATATTATCCACGGCGGTATCGGTTTCAAGAAGAGGCATTACCTTGGCGCGCCCGCCTACCATTGCGACGAATCTGCGCAAATCATCCGCCGTACGCCACATAGGCAGCATTATAACATCAGCGCCGTTTTGTATTGAGGCATCTATTTCAGAGTGTGAATTAGGATTAAGCGGGTTCACGCGCGCCATTATTTCCGCACTGCTGCCTATCGCCGCACGAACAGCAGCTATATCATTAGGCACATGGTGCGACTGCACCGTGTCCATGCCGCCCTGCCGCTCCGCCTTGCCAAGCACCTCCATATCAATAAAGATGCGATTAACACCCGCATCGGCGGCAATCTTAGCAACGGCCGGATTGTTTGTAATGTACATCAGCTTAAGCATATTTACCTCAAACCGTAGCGCCCGTGTTTACGTTGTCCTCATTGCGCAAAACCTTGAATACGGTCATAAAAAGAATCTTTATATCCAACGAAAGCGAAACATTTCTTGTGTACCATACGCTCATTTTAATACGCTCATGCCACTCAACGCCCTTGCGCCCGTGCACCTGCGCCCATCCGGTAATGCCCGGGCGAACATCGAACATATGTAGCTGTTCCTCGGTATATTCTTCTATCGGCCAGGGATGATATGTAAGCGGTGGCCGCGGGCCGACTATCGCCATATCTCCCGCAATTATGTTTATAAGCTGCGGTAACTCATCAATGCTTGTGGCGCGTATGAACCTGCCAACCTTCGTGATGCGCGGGTCATCCTTTGCGCTGTATACCCCGCTGCCAGTATGCTCCGCGCCAACCTTCATGGAACGGAACTTATAAATCGTAAATTCCTTCCCATGAAGTCCCAATCTGCGCTGCTTAAAAAGCACAGGCCCCGCTGATGTAAGCTTTATGGCAATCGAGGTTATTATGATAATAGGTGAAAGAACAATAAGCGCGATTAAAGAAAGAAGCGTATCAATCGCGCGTTTCCAGAATTTAAGATACATATTTTATTCCCATTTTCTGTTTTTCCCATGCCTACGGCATCCGACGCCGAAGGCCACGGTTGAGAT
>CAVIJJ010000053.1:0-5798 GCA_963643205.1 bacterium
AAACCTACGAAGAATGGAAACCCTTGGTTTTCATTAAAACGGAACCGGCGAGAAATCTCGCGGGTTCTTTTTTTGTACCAAAAAATAAAAAGAAAGGAGAAAAAACGATGGAACAGAAGGAAAAACAGAACGCCGAAACGGAAGCGGAGGCACTTATTGAGGCGAACAACGCGAACGAGGCGGAGCTTATCCGCCGCGTGAGGGAGGCCTATGAAAACAGCGCCGAGTATCAGCTTGGCTGCAAAATGCTTGATGAGCTTACTCAACGCTATTCACTTTCAAGCGAGGAGGCGCTAAGCATGCTTACGGGGGAATTTGCCCCGCAAAGCGCGCAGATTGTGGGCGCGAGGGCGGCGGAGGCGCTGGAATTGCTTGAAAAGGATGGCAAGCTTAAAAGGGGCATTGAAAGCTACCTTGGGGACGAGGGCTTTTTGAGCATGCTTAGGCAAATGCCGGCGGAGCTTGCGATAAGGCTTAGGGAAGCCGAATGGGCGGCGGAAGGCGCGGAAAACGCGAGGCGCGAGGGCGAGCGGAGCGCGATAGAGAGAATACTGGCCAAAAAGAGCATGCCCGTGCAGATGCGGACGAATATGCCCGCCAGCGGTGAGCCGGACTTTAAGCGCATGAGCGCGGACGAGTTTATAAGATTCAAGAAGAGCCGCTTCGGAATGTAATCAAAGAAGCGAAAACAACCAAAACAAATCAAACAAAGAAAGGAAAAAGAAAACATGAACACCAACACTACCAATTCAACCCTTAACACAACCGCCCTTAACAAGGAATATTACGACAGGCAGCTGCTTGAGGGCGCGCGCACCCGCTTTGTATTCACCAAATACGGCCAGAAGCGCACCGTGCCGCTCAACAACGGCCGCTACGCGGAATTTCGCAGGTGGAACCTGTTTGATATTGACGAGAACATGTGCGCCCTTGAGGAGGGCAGAACGCCGGAGGGTCAGTCCCTTTCGCAGAGCACCGTTGAGGCCGCCCTTTCACAGTACGGCGCGTATGTGGAAATAAGCGACCTGCTTGAGGATACCGCGTACGACAGGGTTCTTAGCGACAGCGCGGAGCTTTTGGGCGAGCAGATAGGCACCGTTATGGAATGGGTTACAAGGGACGTTATATGCTCCGGCACAAACGTGCAGTACGTTGGCGGCAAAACCGCCAGGGAGGAAATAACCGCCGCCGATACCCTTACCGTAAGCGAGGTTCGCAAGGCCGTGCGTACGCTTAAAAAGGCAAAGGCGCGCCCCTTCGCCGGGGACGGCCGCAGGCCGCACTACATTTGCGTTTGCTCACCGGACGCGGTTTACGACCTGCAGGAGGATCCCCTTTGGCAGGACGTTTCAAAATACAGCAGCGCGGAGAACATATACAGTGGCGAAATAGGCAGGCTTTTCGGGGTTGTGTTCGTTGAGTCCACCGAGGCCAAGGTTATAAAGCAATCCATATACGCCCGCGTTGTTTCCCACCAGGCGGGGAGCGACACCATAACGGTTGACGAGCTTAGTGAGCAGGGCGCGGCGGGGCTTATGAGCCTTAAGAAGGTGAACATAGGCGGCATAAACTACGGCATAAAGAGCGCGGACGCGAAGAATAAGACCATAACGCTTCAAACCCCCGCGTCAAGCGCCATAAGCGCCGGCACCCTTATTTATACGCTGGACGCGGGCAAGCCGGACAGCGACAAGAAGTGCGCGGACGTGCACATGAGCGTTATATTCGGCAAGGACGCTTACGGCGTAATAGACCTGGAGAACGGCGCGCTTGAAAGCATAGTAAAGCCGCGCGGCAGCGCCGGGGCGGACGACCCGCTGGACCAGCGCTCAACCGTGGGCGCGAAGGTATCCGGCTTCGCCGCCGTAATACTGAACCAGCTTTGGATAGTGCGCATAGAGCACGGCGTAAGCGAATAACGAATAATAAAAAGGAAAGGAGAAAACGGGCATGGACGCGGCGGCAAAGAGAGAAATTATGCTGCCGCCCCTCCCCGGGGAGAATAACTACCCCTGGGAAGGCGGCGTGAACGGCACTTTTTACAGGATTAAGCGCGGGGTAAGGGTGTTTGTACCCGAAAACGTGGCAAGGCTTATTGAGCAGAGCGAGGAGCTTAGGGAAAAAAGCCGCTTTGATACGGCGGAATACACCCGCGGCATGGGCAAAAGGCTTGGATAAGGGGGCGGGAGCGTGACGCTTAACGACATTATAGTATCCGCCCTTATTCAAACCGGGCATGGGCACGACGCGCAGACAATGGACATTTGGCGCGACAAGCTTACGGGCTTCGCGAACGACGCCATTGTGGACCTTTCACACTGCGTTAAGCCCACCAAAACCGAAAAGGCGGCCGTAAAGGGCGGCGAGATAGACTGCACAAAGCTCAGCCGCGAGTGCGTAAGGGTTACGGCCGTAAAAATAAACGGCGAGGACGTGCCCTTTTATGAAAGCGAAAATAAAAGCGGCGGCGTAAGCGTTGCGGCGGGGGACGGCGAGGCGGACATAACATACCGCTTTATACCAAGGCGCCTTTCAAACGCCAGCGACGAGCCGGAGCTTGGCGAGGCGGCCGGGCAGCTGATTATAACATACGTTGTGGCGCGGGAGCGCGCGAGCGGGGACGCCGCCAATCAGCGCGGGGGAAACATATATTTTCAGCTTTACGAGGCGGGCAAAAGCAAGCTTAGGCCCCACATGGGCGCGAGCGAAAGCTATTTGATAAAGAACAGGTGGTAAGCATGGCAAGGGCTATATACAGAATAAACGAATTTTTGGGCATAGACCAATCAAGCGACGAAAACGCGCTTAAAAGCGGCATGAGCCCCGATGCCTGCAACATGGATACGCAGGGCGGCGGGCTAAAGGTATGCCGGGGCATGAAAAGGGCGATAGATAAGCCCATACCCGGCACGGGCAAAATCCACGCGATCAGGGTTTTCCGCGCGATTGAGGGAAACATATTCATAGCCGCGGCGGGGGAGAGCCTTTACGCCTACCAAAACGGGGATTGGCGGGAGATATACGCCTTTTCCCCTGCGCTTGAAAACCACCGCCTTGATTTCGCCCAGGCGGACATAAACTCCAAGGATTATTTGATAATAGCCACCGGAGAGGGGCAAATGCTTAAGTTTGACGGGGATACCGTTTCGCTTTTCGGCTCCGCCGAGGGGAACTCAAACATAAGCGCGAATTATTTGGCCCTTTACAAAAGCAGGCTTTTCGCCGCGGGGGATAAGGAGCACCCGAACAGGCTTTATTGGTCCTGCCTCCCCGGCGGCACAAGGAGCATAGAAAGCTGGGCAAGCGTTGAGGCGAGCGCGAACGTTGAGGGCGGGCACACGGAGGTGGGCAGCATGAAGAGCGACCCGATTGTGGCGCTAAGCGCCCTTGGCAATCAGCTTATCATATTCAAGCGGGACAGCGTATTCAGGCTGCTTGGCGACAAACCTTCCAATTTTATAATAGAGCAGGTGGAGGGCTGCGTGGAGCGCGCGAATTACAGGGCGATTGTAAAGCGCGCGGGCAGCCTTTTCTTTTTGACAAGGGGCGGCATTGCCATGTTCAACGGGGTGAACGCCGCCCTTATGAGCGACGCTAAGCGAATTCAAAAGATACTCGATAATTCATCCGTGGCGAACAGCCGCGGGGCGATATGCCGCGACAAGCTGTATTTTACGCTGGATGAAGGCGACGGCGAGGCCAACGCCCTTATTGAATACGATATTTCCCGGGGAATATATATGCTGCGGCGCGGCTTCAGGGCATACGATCTCTGCTCGGTTGACGGACGGGTGTACATAGCCAACGAAAACCGCCGCTTGTGCGCGCTTGACGAGGGGGACACATACGACGGGGCGGACATAAACGCCTATTGGCAAACGCCCGTAAGCGACCTTTACGACAAGGGGAGCATAAAGTGCATGCGAAGGCTTTATTTAAGGGGAAGGAGCGACGGCCGCGACAGCGCAACGCTTATAAACGTGCGCATAGGGGAGAACGAAACAACATACAGAACGCTTTTGCCCAAAGGCGAAACCGAGGTTCTGGAGGTGCCGCTTAAAAACGAGGGACGCACATTTTCAATGCGCCTTTATAACGAGGCGGGAGGCCGCTTTGAGCTTATGGGCGGCATGGAAACGGAATTTGAAACAAGGAGGAGAACGGAATAAATGGCAATGGACATGCGCGCGCTTTACACGATTGCTTTAAGCGCGGAGAAGAACAGCCCAACGGCCGATGACGACATGAAGGCAAACGAAAACTGCCTGAACCGGAATTTCAGCATTATAGCGCAGAAGATAGAGGAGCTTGAGGAGCGCTTAAGCGCCCTTGAAAGCGAGAATTAAAGGAGGAAAACAGAAATGGCAAGTTATTATTTATCGGGCTACGCGGTGCCCGAGGGCGTAAGCAGCCGAGCGGACGTTAGGGACTGGCAGAACAAGCTGGGCGTAAAGGCGGACGGTATATGGGGGCCGAAAACGCAGGCGGCGTACGAAAGCTACTCCGCGGCGAACGGCGCGAACAAATTCGGCGAATACTACGGCATGATTATGAATTCGTTGAGCGTGCCGAGCGTATCCGTATCGGTTCCCACAAAGGCGGAGCTTAAGGAGGACATTTCGTCATACCTTAGGCCGAGCGTGGATCTGGCGATAGAAAAGCGGCGAACAAGGGGCGAGAGCGCGAAGGCGGAGCTTGACGCGGACGCCGTAAGCCGCGGCATGGGCAGCTCAACATACGTTTCAAGCATGAAGGAGCGGGAGGACGACGACACGGAGGACGACGTTTCCATGATGGAGGCGCAGTATACCGCCACATTAGCCGAAAGGATAGCCTCCGCGCTCGAAAAATACGAATCAATGAGCCTGCAGGCGCAGATGCAGAACGCGCAATACGCCTACAACGCGCAGAGCACCGCGCTAAGCCTGGCGAGTCAGCTTTACGGCACGTATCTGGCCAACTCATCAAAAAGTACCGGCTCATCGGGGAGCGGATCGGGCAAATCGGCTAAGAAAAGCGGCATGAGCGCGCTTGACTACATAAGCTTTGTAAGCGGGCTGAACACGGCGGAGCGGAACAAGCTTTACAATTCAGCCGATACGGACTGGAGCGCCATGCGGACGGAGCTTGTTGACGCGCTTGGCAACGAAGGGTACAAATCCCTGCGCTCGGCTTTTCCGGTAATAGGGCAGGTTGATCTTTCCTCCACGGCGTGGAAAAGCAAAAACAAGGCAAAGGAGCTTAGAAAATGAGCGAGGTGAAAAAGAGCTTTTCGGTATCGCTTGACATATCAAAGAGCATATCGAACAGGGAATTCAGCGTGGTTGAGGGGGACACGGGCAACGAGCTTATCATAACCCTTACCGACAACGGCAAAAGCGTTGACCTTACGGGCTGCCGCGTGCTGGCGCTTTTTTCAAAATCAAACGGGGAGACCGTTTGCCAGGACAGCGGCGAGGGCGAGGGCGGGGTGAGCATTGAGGGAGAGAGCGCGAACGTGATAAGAATAAGCCTTTTTGCTTCCTCCGTTTCGCCCGGCATGGTTGAAAGCGAGATTCAGGTTTATTCGGGGGAGGACATGGCAACGCTTATAACCTCCGCCCGGTTCAACTTCCTTTGCAGGCGCGGAATATTAAACACGGATACGCTGAACGCCACAAGGGAGTATCCGCTGCTGAGCGCGATTATGGCGGAAAACTCGGCCATGCTTAAAACACTTAACACACTTATTGAAAAGAATACGGCGATAGCGGATGCCGAGGCGGTTAGGGTTCAAAGCGAAAAGCAAAGGCAGAGCG
>CAVIJJ010000054.1:0-5782 GCA_963643205.1 bacterium
GGGGGCCTAGGGGAAGAAATCGAAATCTTCCCCGGCCCCTTGGCATAAAGAAAAGGCGGGATTGAAGTAAAGTGAGTTTTACTGAAAAAGCCCGAATTAGGTCAAAACCAAAAGCCTCCCTGTGGAGGGAGGTGGATTTCGCGAAGCGAAAGACGGAGGGAGTTCAAAAGAACCGCCGACCGTCTTTTAATTGCTATCGATATTTACTTTATGAAAGTGGGATTTAGGCTGTTTGGCGCTTTCCGGACTCCCTCAAAGGCCCCCTACCGCAGCTCCCTATAGTACAGCCCGCCGGTGCGGGGGAAGTCGGGAGCAGAGGCGGAAAGGAACATATTCGCTACGCGCATGGCCTCGGATTTGGTTTCGGTGGTGAAGCGCAGCGTTATAAAATCAAGGCCGGAGTGCGGCTTGTCGGCAATGTAAAGCGGCACGCTGTTGAGAAGCTCACTGTATTTCCTGCCGCGGCATAGGAGCGTGAACCGCTCCTTTTTTTCGTCGATAAGCACGTTTTTGCCGGTGCAGGCGCCGCAGCCGTTCTCGCCTCGGGCCGGGCAGGCGCGCATTTTCATAAGGCCAAGATAGCCGTAGCCAATTATGCCGCGCGGCAGGGTGCCCCTCAGCTTTTGTATGCGGTTCATTTTCAGCTCAAACGAAACGGTCGCGTCCGTAAGCCCCATTTTTCTGAATTGCTCAAGCGTTTGGCTGTTCAGTATGTTAAGTGAGCTGTCGCCGTGCACGCTAAAGCCCATGTCAAGCGCCAGCTTAACCTGGCCCAGATTGTCCGCCGTAACATGGGTAAGCCCAAGTCCTTTCAGTTTTTCAAGCTTTTGCCTAAGGCGCGGCATATCGTCCGGGAAGCAGAGCGCGGGCAGCTCCGCGAAAAGCCTGTCGCCAAGGGAGCTTATAAGCTCCGGGTGGGAAAGAATCTCGTCCACGCCGAGTATTATCGCCTCCGCCTCGGGTATGTCAAAAAGCTGGTCATAGCTTTCAAACCGCATGCGAAGGGCGGTTTTCTCGTTCGCGGGGTGCGCGTCAAGCTCCTCCGCCTCGGCGAATGTGTTTTCATAAGGCTCCCTGTACGCGCGCAGTTCGGCTATTTTCGCCACAGCCTCGCGCCTCATCGCCTTAAGCGCGGAAAGCGGCAGTATCGCCCCCGCGTCCATGTCGAATTCAATTTGATTTATATAATAAATTGTGCCGCCGGTTTGGGATATGGCCTTTGCAGCCGCGTCCTCCCCAAGCGGACGGTTAAGCGCGCTTTCTGCCGCGGGACCCGTCGCCTCCGCCTCAAACACGCCGTCCGTAATATAAAGCCTCGATTCCTGCCCTATGTGAGCGGTGAGCTTAGCGTAAAGGGGCACTGTCTGCTTTTCGTTCGCGTAAAGCGCGGCAAGCCTTGGCAAAACCGATGCCGCCGCCTGCACATCCTCCTTGCTCCGCGCGCCGAACATATCGCTCGTGCGGTGGCCCGTATAGTATCCGTCAGTAAAGCCGCTTCGGGAGAACACCGCGCGCAGGGTGTCAATGTCCGGCTTCTCGCCGTTTTCCGCCTGCCTGCAGGCCGTAACAGCCGCCGCGACGTATTCCGGCCGCTTCATTCGCCCCTCTATTTTCAGCGCGTGTATTCCGCTTTCCATAAGCTCGTCCATGTGGCCTATTAGGCACATATCCTTCAGCGAAAGCGCGCGTTCCTTTTTGCCCAGCTTAAAATTAAGCCTGCACGGCTGTGCGCAAAGGCCCCTGTTTCCGCTGCGGCCGCCTATCATCGCGCTAAGGTAGCACGCCCCGCTCATGCACATGCAATGCGCGCCGTGTATAAAGCATTCTATCTGAATTGGGGACGCCGCCTGTATGTCCTTTATTTCTTTTGCGGAAAGCTCCCTTGCCAGAACCACCTGCTTAAACCCAAGCTTTTCAAGCAGAACCGCGCCCTCGGCATTATGCACCGTGGTCTGGGTTGACGCGTAAACAGGAAGCGCGGGATAGCGACTTTTTATAAGGTTCATAACGCCAAGGTCCTGCACTATAACGGCATCCGCCCGCGCGGAAGCAATCTCGTCAAGCTCCTCGGTAAGCGCGGGAAACTCCTCGTCCGTAACAAGCGTGTTCAGCGTTACAAAAACCTTCACGCCCCGCTCGTGGCATTCTCTCACGGCGTCGTCAAGGCTGGTTTCGCCAAAGTTCTCGGCGTTCCTTCTGGCGTTGAATCCCTTCGCCCCCAAATATACCGCGTCCGCGCCCGTGCGCAATGCGGCCTTAAGCTGCTCCGCCCCGCCTACCGGCGCCAGTATCAGCGGCCTTTCGTTCGTATCCTTCTGCATCGTTGCCCCTCCGGTGTGGTATGGGGCTATTATAGCATAAAAAACGGCAAAGTGGCTGTATGGGGGATAAGGCATTCCCTACTTCACATAACCTCTATATTCTTCTCCGCCACCTATCCATATCCGCAAAACTATGATATAATATAAACGATGGGGCTCGGCCCTGTCGGAAATTATCATATTCAGATCAGAATTTATAAAAAAGGAAGGTAAAAAACCATGAAAGTTGTGTTGGCAGGCGCATTCGGCAACCTGGGTGCGGAGATATTGAAATGCCTTTGCGATAAGGGCTACGATGTTGTGGCGGCGGATTTGAAGGAGAAGCCGGTCGCGGGCACGGAGGGTAAATACAGCTTTGTGTCCATAGACGCGACCAACCCCGAAACCCTGAAGGGCGTTTGCGACGGCGCGGAGGTTGTTATAACCACCATGGGCCTCACAGGCGCGTCCACCCGCTTCACGTCATACGATATTGACTACCGCGGCAACATGAACCTTTACGCGGAGGCGAAGAAGGCGGGCGTTAAAAAGTTCAACTACATTTCCGTTATATCCTGCGATGAGCCGGGCGCGGAGAAGGTGCCCATGCTGCACGCCAAATACATGGTTGAGCAGGAGCTTAAAAAGGACAGCCTTGAATACGTTATATATCGCCCGACCGGATATTTTTACGACATTGCCAAGGTTTTCAAGCCCTATATAGACAAGGGCGAGATGCAGCTGCTTAAGGGCTACGGCGACGTTAAGGCAAACGTTGTGGACTGCCCGGACTTCGCGGCGTTCATTGTTGAGCATATGTTTGACACAAACGTTACCTATAACGTTGGCGGTAAGGAAACCTATTCCTATATTGAAATGGCCCAGATGTGCTTTGACGCCGCCAATAAGCCGCTTAAGATTAAGTGGGCGCCCATATGGCTTTTCGGAATACTGGCCAACCTGCCCAAGATTAAAAAGGCCGGCAAGCACGACATTATACTTTTCTCAAAGTGGACCCTCAGCCACAACCTTGTGGGAGACACTAAGACCGGCGACGCCAGCTTTAAGGAATATCTGAAGGCGTATTTCGGGAAGGAGCGTGCGTAATATGCCGTGGGGACTTCTCGGAATACTGTATTGCGTATGCGCCGTGCTGTGCGCGGTAGGCTTTTATAAGTTCGTATACTTCCTCTCCATCGGCTACGGATTCGCCGTTGCGGGCGGCGGCATCGCCGTGCTTATAATGTATTTTATAAACCCCACCGCCACCCCCGTGTGGCTCGTGGTGCTGCAGGCGCTGCTGTTTCTTGCGTACGGCGCGAGGCTTTCCGGCTTTTTGCTCGTAAGGGAGCTTAAGAACGCGAACTTTAAGAAAACGGACGTTGCCAAGGCATCCCTTGCCAAAAACGGCGAAAAGAAAATGCCTGTTTTCGTGCTTGCTTTCATTTGGATATTCGTATCCGCCCTGTACGTGGCGCAGGTAAGCCCCATGCTCTTCAGGGTTGTGAACGGCTGTGAGGACGCGGTTCTGCCCGTAATAGGCATTATAATCTCAATATGCGGCATTCTGCTTGAGTCCGCGGCGGACGCGCAGAAGTCTGCCCAGAAGAAGGAGCGCCCGGACATGGTAGCCATGAAGGGACTTTATAAAATGGTGCGCTGCCCCAACTACCTGGGCGAGATTACGTTCTGGGTGGGCGTATTCGTGGCCGGCATCACCGCGTATCAAACGGTTGGTCAGTGGATAACGGCCATAGTCGCGCTTATATGCATTGTTTACATAATGTTCAACGGCGCCCAGCGCATGGAAAAACGCCAGATGGCCACATACGGCAAGAGCGAGGAGTACCGCGCGTACGCGGACAAAACTCCCATTATCCTGCCGCTTCTGCCCATTTATCATCTGAATAAGGAAAAATAAAAGCAAAAAGGAGCCAGTATGAAGGACTTTTCCGTACCGATGGCGCTTGCGGACTATGTTCCCGTTGCCCTGTTCGCCATAGCCGCCGTAATATTGATAAGGGATCTTTATAACAAGATGAGCAAGGGCGCCTTCGCCCTGTTCGCCGCCGGCACGATAGACGTTGTCTGCGCGGGCTTTTTGAAGGCCACGTATAAGCTGCTCTACGCCTTAGGCGTGTGCGACTTTGAGGCGCTGAGCCAAGTGTTCTTCCCCATGCAGTCGCTCGGATTCCTGCTCGCCGGCGTAGGCATGCTTGCCCTTATAACGCATAGGCAGAAAAAAGACGGCGCTTTTGCCGCCGCCGCTCCCGCCGCCTTCAGCGGAACGTTCGTTTTTGTAACGCTTATGGTGCTGGGTCTTGGGCTTATGGACGCGGGCTTGTGCGTGCTTTCACGCAGGCTTAAAAAGAAATGGCTTATCGTTCTTTTCGTAATCTCGTTCATATTTGCTCTTATGATGGGCTATCTTTCCTCTCGGGACTTTGCCGAGGCTTCCATGAACTGGATAGCGGAGCTTGTGAACATAATAGGCCAGGGCACTTTGCTCGCGGGTACGGTAATTCTGCATAAAAACGGACTTGGTGAGCTTGTTTTAAGGGAAGGCGAGGAAAACATATGACGGCAAAAGAGCTCCTTGAAACAATTGGTGAAAGGTACCCCCTTTCGCCAAAGGATGCCGGCGAATTCGCAACCGTTACCGTAAACGGCATAAGCTTTGATATTTCGTCATTCAATGCCGCGGGACTCGGCCACGTTTCGCTTATGCACGGACAAGCCTCATTCGCCCCCATGGCGCTGGATACGCTTATTGTCGCGCCGTACGAAAAGGATCTGCCCCTTCTTTCATACGACAGAATATCGGCTATGGGTACGGACACGCTCTTTGTGGAGTTTTACGATACGCTTACCGCCCCCTGCGACATGACATCGGTTGAAGCGGCCAAGGATTCCGGCCGCGCCCTGCCGGATTTTGATCCCGGCGCGCACTGGTACGACTCCGTAAGGCTTAAGGAAAGCCTGTTCAAAAAAGCCGGTGCCGACCAAACTCCCGCCTTTGATGAGCTTGCCCGGGCCATGCTTAGCGCCTATGTTCTCATTCCGGCCGCCGCGCCCGCCTCTCTTGATGAAAAGCGCCGCAAAACCGCCGACTACGTATCCGCCCTCCTCGCCCACGGCGGTCCCTCAACCGACCTCTTTACCAAGCAGCTCGGCAACGCCAAAGCGTCCGCGCTCTACACGGCCGTCCTCTTCGGAACGGAGGAGTAAAGCCTAAGAATTAAAAAATCAAAGACGAATTAAGACGAATCAAGCCGCCCGGATGGGCGGCTTTTGATGTTGTCTACTTACTTTATAAAACCCGTCCGGCAATATCCCACCTTTGGAACAATAAAGCGGGGTTTACCGCAACCCCGCCCTTTCTTTATGCCAAGGGGCCGGGGAAGATTTCGATTTCTTCCCCTAGGCCCCCTGGCGACCCCCTACCCCATTTGAAACGATCGCTCCGCGAGGGGTACGGGACT
>CAVIJJ010000055.1:0-5278 GCA_963643205.1 bacterium
CGTGAACCAGTGGGTTTGCCTGTGGTGGCAGATCGCGAGCGGAAATTTTGCGCCGAGAAATATAAACAGCGTCCCTATGTGGATTATAGATAATGAGATGGAAAACATAGAAAACATTATTACCAAGCAGAAAACAGAAATGATTTGCCTGAACGATCCCGATTGTTTTGTTGATTTTTCTGTGCTTTCCCAAAGGATGATAGACATATTCCAAATATTATTGCCCGAAAAGTGTAGCTTTGAAAAGGAGTAAAGTAATTTATGCCTAAGCTGAGCATTATAATACCGGTGTATAATACGGAAAAATACGTAGAGGAATGTATAAGCAGCGTTTTGTCGCAAACAAGCGACGATTTTGAGCTTATTGTTGTTGACGACGGCTCCTGCGACCGTTCCGTTGAAACAGTGGCAAAACTGATAAATGGCAAAGCAAATTGCAAACTGCTTAAAAATAACCACAAAGGTGTGTGTGGTGCGCGCAACAGCGGCATAGATATAGCATCGGGAGATTATATATGCTTTGTTGATTCGGACGATGTGCTTTTTCCGGATTATGTAGAAAGTATTGTCAAAGCCTCGGAGATTTATAATTCCGATGTTATATACTTTTACGCGTTGTATGGTACCGATAAAAACAGAACAAGGGCCGAAGTAAAGGATTTATATACCGTTCTTACCAAAGAAGATACGGCCTATCTTTCCGCGGCGGCTCTTTATCATACGCCGGAAGTGGATAATAAAGACGGCAAGTACCATCCTATAAGCAGCTTTTCGGCCTGGATGCAGGTATATAAAGCATCGCTGTATAAGGAAAATAATATCCGTTATGCGGAAGGCATAAAGCGCTCCGAAGATGGGTTGCTTAATCTTGAAATTTTGAACTATGCTGAATCGGGCGTTATAATTAAAAAGCCTTTGTATATATACAGAACGGACAATGTTTCCGCAACCCGGTCGTATATTTCCGATTTGACGAAAGTTTTTGATTTAAGGGACAGCTGTGTTAAAGCCGTTATAGAACGCCTGTATAGTGATAGAGCGGAACGGTATACGCAAAATTATTTGTCGAGCCTTATTTATCAAATTCGCGTTATAGCCGAAAACCAGATATTTAACGACAAAAATCCGCAAAGCAAGGCAGAAAAAATGAGCGAGTTTGAGGTTCTGCTTTCAAAGCCGGATTATAAACAAGCAATAGACGTTTGCAGCAATTACTATCTTGCGCCGGAGGATAGAAGCTTTCTTGAGCTGCTGCGTGGCGGTGATTATCGGCAAATACCGAAGACAATATCAAAACGGCAGATAAAGGCAAAAATTAGGAGTATGGTGAAGAAATTCGCGTACCCCGTGCTGAAGGCGCTTGGCATAAGATGAAACTCAATCTCATTTTCATCACCGAGGCGCTATGGATAGGCGGGATTGAGACGGCGCTGGTGAATTTGATAAACTCGCTTGACTACTCTCGCTTTAACGTAACCTGCCTTGTGCTTAGGGACAGCCAGGAGATGGCGGGGCGGATAACGCCCGAGTGCCGCCTTATTGTGGCGGATAGGCAGCACGCGGTTACGTTCAATGAAGCGTATAAGCACAGGCGCATGTATAACCTGATGGAGGAGCCGCAAAACGCTTCAAAGCTTCGCAGGCTGATTTGGCGTGCACTGCGCCTTACTTTGCGCGCGGTCGAGGCAAGGCTTTATGCCGATTATATAAAAGCTCAGCTTGCGGGCGAGTGCTTTGACACCGCCGTAATATACAGCGACCGTGCCGCGGAAACCGCCGTGCGTGCCGTGAACGCGAAAAAGTTCCTTATGTTCTATCATCACGGGGCTATGCGCCGGGAATACCACGATTATTTGGGCTATAAAAAATCCGAAAAGGTAATAGCCGTGTCCGAGGCGCTGGCCGAAAAGTTGCGCGCGTTCCGGCCCAAATACGCGGGCAAGATAATAGCAGTAAACAATCTGACAGATGCGGAAAGCGTACGGCAAAAAAGCCTTGAACCGCCCGATGCCCCGTTTGACCGAACCAAATTCAATATCGTTTCCTGCGGCAGGCTTTCACCTGCTAAGGGCATGGACATTGCCGTTGATGCCTGCGCCCGGCTTGTATCGGCCGGATTTACCGGCTTTTGCTGGCATATTGTGGGCGGCGGGCCGGAAGAAGGCGCCATCAGGCGGAAAATAGCCGAGCATGGCCTTGGTGATTATGTTGTTCTGCACGGCATGCAGGCTAACCCTTATCCGTATATTCGCCGGGCGGATCTGTATGTTCAGCCGAGCAGGTTTGAGGCATACGGCTTAACCGTTCGTGAGGCACAGATTTTGAGCGCTCCCGTTCTTTCAACAAAAACCGACGGCGCATCGGAGCTTATCGAAAGCGGCAAAACCGGACTGCTTTGCGATTGCTCTGCCCAAAGCATTGCGGAGGGCGTAATTAAGCTTTATAATGAACCCCAAACGCGAAAGAGCTTTACCGAGGCCCTTTCGCGCCACAGCTTTGCGGACGATAACGCGGCCGTTATGCGGCGGCTTTATTCGCTTTTTACATAAGGAGAATTCATGGACGAACAGCGTTTTACAACGGTCATCAAGCCCAAATCCGGCTGGTTTGACCTGCATCTTAAGGAGGTTTTCGCTTACAGGGATCTTATATTCCTTTTTGTTAAGCGAAACTTCGTATCCAAATACAAGCAAACAATCCTTGGCCCGCTTTGGGCTGTTATACAGCCGCTGCTCACAACGGTTGTGTTCACGCTTGTGTTCGGAAACATAGCCGGCCTTGCGCCGGACGGTGTGCCTTCATTTGTGTTCTATCTTTCGGGCACCGTGCTTTGGACATATTTTTCAAATTGCCTTACCCAAACCGCCAATACATTCGTCGCGAACAGCGGCACAATGGGAAAGGTGTATTTCCCGCGCCTTGTAATGCCAATATCAACCGTGTTTTCGGAGCTTATAAGCCTGGGCATACAGTTCGCGTTCCTGATTATTTTCATTTTGTATTATCTTATAACCGCTCAGGGCGTGCGGCCGAACATATATATTCTTATGACCCCACTGATAGTGCTGCAGCTTGCCATGCTCAGCCTTGGCTGCGGCATAATCATTTCCGCCCTTACCACAAAGTATCGCGACCTTGCCATGCTTGTGGGCTTCGGTGTGCAGCTTTGGATGTACGCCACGCCTGTTGCCTATGATATGTTCCGCTTTTCCGTGTTCGCGCCGGGCGGCAAGTGGCACGCGCTTTATATGTGCAACCCCGTTTCGCCTGTGGTCAATCTTTTCCGCTATGCGTTCCTTGGCACGGGCGGCGTGGAGTGGAGCTACTATCTTTTAAGCTGGGGCACAACGTTTGTTCTGCTTTTTGCGGGCATAGTGCTTTTCAGCCGGGTTGAGAAAACATTTATGGACACGGTTTGAGGTTTTTGAAAAATGGAAGAGCTTGCTATAAAAATAGAAAATGTTTCAAAGGAGTATCGCCTTGGCGCCATAGGCGGCGGCACACTCAGGGGAGATTTGCAAAGCTGGGCGGCGCGCGTGAAGGGCAAGGAGGATCCGAACAGCAAAATCGGTTCCGATGCTTCAAAGCATATTGGCGAAAAATTTCTTGCGCTTGACGATGTGTCCTTTGAGGTAAAAAAAGGCGAGGCGCTCGGCATAATAGGCCACAACGGGGCGGGGAAGAGCACCCTTTTGAAGCTGCTTTCCCGCGTTACCGCGCCCACAAAGGGAACAATAAGCTACAACGGCAGAATCGCGTCCATGCTGGAGGTTGGCACGGGTTTCCATCCGGAGCTTACCGGGAGGGAGAACGTTTATATGAACGGCGCCATACTCGGCATGACAAAGGCGGAGATAAGCCGCAAGTTTGACCGGATTGTTGAGTTTGCGGAGATGGAAAAGTTTATAGACACGCCCGTTAAGCGCTATTCAAGCGGCATGTATGTTAAGCTTGCCTTTGCCGTTGCCGCGCATCTTGACAGCGAGATTATGGTAATGGACGAGGTGCTGGCCGTTGGCGATATGAAGTTTCAGCAAAAGTGCTTGGGCAAAATGGGCGATGCCGCCAATTCCGAGGGCCGCACCGTGCTCTACGTCAGCCACAATATGAATACCATCCGCCAGCTCTGCACCCGCTGCATAGTGCTCGACCATGGCCGGCTCGTGTTCGACGGGGATACGGAGAGGGCGATAGAACTTTATTCGGATATGTCTAAAGTACCTAATGTTGTGAATGACTGCTCCGGTATAAAAAGAAATAAGGCCATAATTGACGAAAGACTGCATATAAATACCATAACTCTTGAGGGGAAGGATAATGCCACTTATTCGGGCGCGGAAAGAGTGCGGGCGAAGGTTGAGTATGAAGCCAAAGAAAAACTGGAAAACTTGGCTTTCAGAATGACAATAGAGTCGGCAGACAAAACTGTTGTCGGGCTTGCTACGTCAAAGCCGATTATTAAAGCCGAAAATGGCGATAATACGGTTGAACTTACACTTGATATGGATTGGCTTGCACCCGGTAAATATATTGTTAAACTGACCGGATATTCGGTAAACAAGTTTGGAACAAACCAAATGCACGATGTAGTAGAAAATGCGTTTGCTTTTGAAAAAGAACAGGAAATGAGTCAAAATAATAACATGGCGTGGAATCACATTTGGTGGGGATATATGATGTTCCCGGAACTTGAAATCAACATCCAAGGATAAAACCATTATGAAGGACATACTTTTTCCGCTTCGTCGGTTACATGGAAATATATATGAGGAGCGACAGAGAAGGAAATGGTCTAAAGCAATAGCTGAAAAAATAAAATCAGCAAGTGAAGGCACGGTATTATTCGTTTTAACTCCCACACACGGCAACATGGGCGACCATGCGATAGCGGAGGCGGCGATAAACATTTTGCATGATCTGCGGATGAATTATTTGGAAATTACAACGAATGAGCTTCAGCTATTGAGTCACTATAACCAACTCGGTGTTATGAACGGTCGTCCTATACTTGTGAACGGTGGCGGCAATTTGGGCACGCTTTGGCCGGAGGTTGAAAAACTGTTCCGTAGGGTTATACAAAGCGCGCCGAAATCGCCGATTATATGCCTGCCAAATACAATGTTTTATGAGCAATCTGATGAGGGTGAGCAGGATTTGAAAAAATCTCGTGAGATATATAATGCACATAATAATTTATTGCTTTGTGCAAGAGAGAAAATATCGTTTGCTCGAATGAAGGAAAACTATAACAATGTTGTTCTTATTCCAGACATGGCAT
>CAVIJJ010000056.1:0-5206 GCA_963643205.1 bacterium
TTTACAACATCGCCGCCGCAAATTCCTCCCAATTTGCACAATCCCTAAAACAATGGTATAATATGCGTAAGTTGGGCGAAAAGGTTTTTTCGCCGGTTGTATGCCTTATGGCGGAACACGGAGGAGCTTATGAAAATAGACGTTATACCTGTATTCGGAAAGGTTCTCAGCAGTCATGTTTCATCCTGCACAGCCATAGTTGTGGACGTTTTGCGCTCCACCAGCTGCATTATCACCGCCGTGGGCAACGGGGCGAACAAGATCGTGCCGGCAACGGATCCGGGCGAGGCGGCGATGCTCGCGAGCAGCCTTGGAATAAAGGAAACCGTGCTCGCGGGGGAGAGGGACGCCATAAAGCTGCCGGATTTTGACATTGGCAACAGCCCCTATGAATACACAAAAGAAGTGGTTAAGGACCGCAACGTTATTATAAGCACATCCAACGGCACCGCGGCAATACACGGCATGTCCGCCGCGAAGGACGTTCTTATAGGCGGCATGATAAACCGCACGGCCGTGGCGAAAAGGGCCGTTGAGCTGGGGAACGACATTATAATAGTCTGCTCCGGCACCGCGGGTCAGATCTCCGCGGACGATCTGCTCTGCGCCGGCTCCATCGCGGAGGCCATAAACCGCCTGTCCCGCGAGCCGATAGAGGCCTCGGACATAACAATGGTCTGCTGCATGCTCTACGCGGACTGGAAGCAGGGCCGGGCGGACCTTTCCGTTACCAAGCACTGCGCCCGCCTTATAAAGCTTGGCTTTGAGCAGGACATAAAGTATTGCTTCAGCGAGGACACAACCGACATAGTGCCGGTTTACGAAAACGGGATTATAAGATAAAATCGCATAAAAACAAAGTGAGGCAGGCATCGTGAATCGCAACAGCGGTTTTTACGGTGCCTGTTGTGCATTAAATTTCCCTTACGCCATTTAATTGACTGTTGTTATAATTTATTTGCATAACTCCCGCAGAGATGCGTAAACATGACAACATAACTCCACAAAAACAGCATTGGAGGCGCTTATATGGCAATAGTAAGTGATGAGCCGATAGACGTGGGAAGCAAGGGCGCCTTAAAGGGAAAGCCTAAGATATATATCGCGGATGCGGCCATACGCAACGCCGTTTTAATGACGGACGATGTCCTTTCTGATGAACGGGAGCTTGGGGCAATGGTGGAAACAAGTGTGTATAAGCATATTGTGTCCTTCTACCGGGGCAGCACGGCGCAGCTCGGTTATTTCAGAAAGGCAAAGGATAACCGGAAAGAGGTTGATGTGGTAATTGAGCTGCCGCGTGAAAAGATTCTTTGCGAGGTAAAATACCGTAACAACTCCCAAATACCCGCATCGGACGCTATCGTTGAGCTGTGCAGGGACGAGGGCGCGAACGTAACAAGCGCTTTTCTTATAACAAAGCGGCCGGATGATTTCGGTATTACAAAGCACGAAACCCGGGTGCCTATTTTACGGGTACCCGCCATTGCTTTTCTGTATCTTTTGGGAAAAGCGGAGGCGAACGGCGTGTGCGGTCGATAATTATTGCATGCGCCGCGTATTTCTTGCCTTCAACCGATAGTTGCGGCTATAATAGAAATGAAAACCGCGATTAGTCGCAAAAATCATTCGTAGAGCGAAACATAACCTGATTACTTCGGAGGGATCACGCGTGAAACTTACATGGCTTGGGCACAGCTGCTTTTTTATTGAAACGGAGAACGGGACGAGAATTATGTGCGATCCGTCGGACGAGGCGACGGGGTACGAGATTGCGCCGCGGGAATGCGAGCTGCTTCTTATAAGTCACCCGCACCACGACCATAATAACGCCGCTTTGGCGCTTGGCGATTATACAGGAATTGAGGGGCCGGGCGAGTACGAGGCGCGCGGCGTTAAGGTTACGGGGCTTGAAACGTACCACGATCACCATTGCGGCAAAAGGCGCGGCTGCAACACGGTTTACGTGATTGAGGCGGACGGGCTTAGGATTGTGCACATGGGAGACATTGGCGAGGTGCCGGACGAGCGCACCATGGCCGCCATAAAGAACGCGGACGCGCTGCTTATACCCGTGGGCGGGGTTTACACCGTTGGCGGCGAGGAGGCCGCGGAAACCGTGCGGCTCGCTTCCCCGAAAATAGCGGTGCCTATGCACTATAAAACGGACGCGCTTAGGTTTGAGCTTGAAAGCCTGAGCGGCTTTATAAACAACATTTCCGATTATTATGTTGAGTATTCCGAAAAGAGCACCCTTAGCGTTTCAAAGGGCGGCGCGGGCAAAAAGGTGATTGTGCTTAAATACGAAGGGCAAAAATGAGCGGGCTTGGCGTTTTGGCCGCGCATGATTCGCGGCTTCTCCCCTTCAGGCGGCCGTTTGGCGCCGTAAAAGAGGGCGAGAAAATTGAGCTTAATATAGAATGCGGCAAAAGCGTTGTTTCCGCCGGGCTCCGCGTTTGGATGGAGGGGCGGGAGCGCGTTGAGCAGGGCACGCGTACGGATACCGGCTTTACGTTTTGCCATACCGCCGGCAGGCGCGGGCTTGAATGGTATTATTTTTTAATTGAAACCGAAAGCGGCAATTATATTTTAGGCAGCGAGTCACCGCTTGGCTGCGGGAAAAGCCGGCTTTTTACGCACGATCCGAATTCATGGCAGATAAGCGTATATGATAAGGATTTCAAAGTGCCTGACGATGCCCGGGGAGCTATGGCGTACCAGATTTTTCCGGACAGGTTCAACAGAACCGGCCTTGGCGGGCTGAACAGGCTGAGCAGGCGCGAGGAGCTTAACTGGAGAACGATTCGCCACGATAATTGGGACGAACCGGTTCTGTGGCAGGCGCTGCCGGGGGAAAAGGATTACGACCCCGTGGATTTTTACGGCGGGGACTTTGAGGGAATAGAGGCCAAGCTTGACTACCTTGAAAGCGTTGGCGTTACCGTTATTTACATGAACCCCATATTCGAGGCGCAGTCCAACCACCGCTACAATACCGGCGATTACCACCGGGTGGACGAGATGCTTGGCGGCGAGGATGGGCTTAAGCGGCTTATTTCGGCCTGCCGCGAGCGCGGCATTAAGCTGATGCTGGACGGCGTTTTTTCCCACACGGGCGACGAGAGCGTTTATTTCAATAAATCCGGCGCGTATCCGGGGCTTGGCGCGTATCAGGGCAAGGATTCCGCGTATTACGACTGGTACGAATTCGATTCCTTCCCCGATAAATACGGCTGCTGGTGGGGCTTTAAGACCCTGCCCGAGGTAAACGAGAAAAACCGCGGCTACATGGCGTTTATAGCGGGGGTAATCGAGCACTATTCGCGCCTTGGCATAGCAAGCTGGCGGCTTGACGTGGCGGATGAGCTGCCGGACGAATTTATAGCCTTTTTACGGCGGGAGCTTAAGGCAAGGCAAAAAGAGGGCATACTTATAGGCGAGGTTTGGGAGGACGCGAGCACCAAAACGGGCGGCGAGGGCAGAAGAAAATATACCGACGGGCTTGAGCTTGACGGGGTTACGAACTACGTTTTCGCTAATGCCGTAATATCGTTCCTTTCCGGCAAAAGCGACGCTTACGCCCTTAGCCTTTCGCTTACGGCGCTGCGGCAGAATTACCCGGAGGCGTTTTATTTAAGCTGCCTTAACGTGCTTTCAACCCACGATACCGTAAGAACGCTTACCGTTCTTTGCGGCGCGCCGGACAGGCACACCCCAAGGGACACGCAGGCGGCGTTCGCGCCCGGGGCGGAGGAGCTTGAGCGGGCAAAGCTTCTTATGAGCATGGCGGAGCTTATTCAGCTTTCGCACCCCGGCATACCCTGCGTTTATTATGGCGACGAGGCGGGCATGCAGGGCATGGCGGACCCGTTCTGCCGCGGCGCGTATCCATGGGGGCGCGAGGACGAGGGCATAAAGAGCAGATTTATAAAAATGGCCGAAGCAAGGAAACAGAGCCGAGCCATGCGATTGGGCAAATGCGCGTTCGCCGCGCCTGATAAGGACATATTCATAATAGCGAGATTTATTGGCGATGAGCTTACGATTAGCCTTGTTAACCGCTCAAACGAGGCGAAATTTATCACGATAGGCGAAAACACGTTCACCGAAGGGCCGGATATACAGGGCCTTATTATAAAAGAAAGCATGGTTGACGCGCTTAGCGGACGGGAATACAGGAAAAAAGGCGAAAAAATAGGCCTTGAATTGCCGCCGTACGGCATGGCGCTGTTGAAATAATCCCAGTAATGTGGTAGAATATGCGCGGCAAAAAACGGCCATGAGCCGAAGCAAGAATATTTTAACGGAGGAACACACAAATGATACAGAAGACCATGACCATCGAAGAGATACTGCGCACCGATGCCGGCCTTGCGGACATACTGCTTTCCAGCGGCATGCATTGCCTGGGCTGCATAATGGCCAGCGGCGAAAACCTGGAGCAGGCCTGCGCCGTGCACGGCATTGACGCGGACAAGCTTACCAAGCAGCTGAATGACTACCTTGCCAACAAATAATTCCCACGCGGGAGTAATAAAGCTTGCGAGAGGGGCTGCCGTGGCAGCCCTTTATGCTTTGCTTACCGTAGCAATCGCCCCCATAAGCAGCGGCGTAACGCAGCTTAGGCTTTCGGAGGGGCTTTGTGTGCTGCCCTATTTCGCGCCCGAGGCGGCGATAGGCCTGTTTGTGGGCTGCGCCATAGCCAATCTTCTTACCGGGGCCATGTGGTTCGATGTTGTGTTCGGCAGCCTTGCCACGCTTATCGCGGGGCTTATGGCGGCGTATATGGGCAAGCGCGGCATGAGCAAATGGCTTGTTCCCCTGCCGGCGGTTTTGATAAACGCGCTTGTGGTCGGGGCTGTGCTTTGCTTTGGATACAAGGTTGGAATAAATTATTTTTTGTGCGTTTTAGGCGTGGGCGTGGGGCAGGCCATAAGCTGCTACGCGGTGGGTATACCCCTGTTTTGTGCCGTAACGCCTATAAAAAACAGGATTTTCAAATAAACCGAACAAAAGTTCGATTTTTCTGATGTGTCACTTGACGCGCACACTGCTCGTGTTATAATAGTCATGATCGAAGAAGTGGCGAAAGCCTCCTCTTCGATTTTTTTGTTATCGGGGTTTTGCCTCTCGCTCCGCTCACGGGCGGCGAAACCTACGAAGAATGGAAACCCTTGGTTTTCATTAAAACGGAACCGGCGAGAAA
>CAVIJJ010000057.1:0-5193 GCA_963643205.1 bacterium
CGGAGTCGGTGCCGTATACATTGGTCTTGCCGCCAAGCTCCTCAAGCGCCTGATTTGCGGTAGTTTCTGTGCCTACGGGTTCCCAATTTGCATCGCCGTCGGTAAACGTCGCAAATCCGTCTTCGTAGTATACCGTGGTGGCGGGGATGATGGTGATGGTGTAGTTGGCGGTTTTGCCGGATTGCGCCGTTGTTTCCCCATCCACCAACAAGGTTCCGGAGTACTGCACACCAAAGCTATCACTGCCGCTTATCATCTGATTAAGCTTGTAAGTGATTACATGCTCGTCATCAGTAGTAATGTCCGCATACGTTGATTTATTCGAAACAGTAACGCCGGTAATACTTACGCCGGTTCCCTCAAGATTTGAGTTAATATCCTTGGGCGCTATCTTCAGCGGCAGACCGAAGTCAACAACAAAGGTCTTGGACGCGTTGAAGGTGTAGTACAGGTTTACCGTCTTAAGGTCATCGGCCTTCGTTACCTCTATGAGAGTATAATCAGAGTAGCGATAGCGAGCCGGTATGGAGGGTATTTTGACAAGGTCCGCCTGAATGGTCTGGGTTACGCCAAGGCTGTTCACAACGGTGTTGTTCTGCAGCGTGTTATCTTGTCCTTCAACCATACCGAAATTCGGATCAAACGTTGTTGTTGAAGCTACAGACAGGCCGTAGGTATAGAACGGATTCTCCGCGCCCTGTACATAGTAGTTAACGGTAAGGTCAGCCTTCTTAACGCGCACGTAGTAGGTTATGAGAGCGCCATGGCGATTATAAACCTCAACACCGCGGATATAAGCCTCATCGCCGATCCTGCAGCCGCTATAATCGCTTGTACTGCCGGAGATTGAAACATACTCTTCAAGGCCGCTATTGTCGCGAGTCTCCTCGTCTATCGCCCAAATAATCTGCTCAGTACCATCGTAGGTATAGTCAGTTTCTTTACCATCAATATTAGTGCCGGAACTGTCGTTTGTCATGGTAACGGTTACCATGTAAACCTCAAAGCCGTCAGTGTTTTGGCCACGGAAATTATTCAGCTGACGGTAACGTGTAGCGCTATCTGTTCCGACAACACCGCCGGCTCCGCTGTTGCAATGGAATACCTGCGTTTTGCCATTCTGCGGGAATGTATCCGGGTTACGCGTACCATCTTCATACTTAACGGCGAAGTCAAGCATTACATAGCTGTCACCATCGATAGTCGTACTATATTGTGAGTCAGTATTCACATAGCCCCAGTCGGCAACATCGGTATCTACCTCTTTAGTTATCGTCGTGTAGACCATGTAATACGCGGCAAGCTGCTGAGTACATCCACTCTGCGTACCGGTAGAACCGGTGCCGGACACTTCGACCCACACCTTGTCAGCTCCTGTATACGCTTCCCACTTTCCGTTATAATAACGAACGCGGTTAAAGTACTTTCCGCTGTTAGAGTAGTCAGTACCCCAAACCGTTTGTATATTTTCATCACTGCTATTATGAATACGAGCAGTCCAGAAAACAAGTTTCATAGAAGCCTTTTCGTCTTTGGCAGTAATAAATCTCGTTCCACCCCACTCATAACGCACAAGCGGTTCTTCGAGACCTATTGCTTCCTTAAGATCAATGCCCTGCTCGCCATAAGCTTTCTCAGCGGAAATGGACACATAATTCGCTGTGCCAAGGGAGCTGTCACCGCCCCAACCGGAGCCAGTTTTTGTATTTTCGGTTTCGTCAACCTGGATTGTGTTATTGGTTATCCAAAGCTGTATCGGCAAAGATGCGACCTTGCTGAAGTCTATCGCGGCGACGGTGACATTATAGGTATACTTTGCGGTAACGAAGCCGCCGGCATTCTTTGTTACACAGGTAACGGTGGCGGTGCCTTCGGTCGCGCCCGCGACGATTGTAATGGTTCCGTCCTCAGCCGTGGACTGCGTAAGTACTGTGGCTTCTGCGCCGGTTGTGTCCTTCTGAGCCGTAATCTCAACCGTTGTACCCGCGGGCAGGGTCAATGCCGTGGTGTTGATGGAAACCGCCAGATCTTGCTTATTTTCCGGCGCAGTTACATTAACATTGTAGGTTACATTGTCGCCAATAGTAAACGTTGTAGTTCCCTCACCCACGCCGGTGAATGTGATGGTGGTGGAGGCGGGAGTGGATTCACTACCAGTCACCTGATACAGGCCTACGGCAGTATGAGTAGTACTGTTCTTAGACGACAAAGTCCAACCGCTGTTGTAGCAAAGATAGTACTTATTCTTCGTTCCCTGATAACAAAAGCCATAACTGTCATACTGCCAGTAGCCAGCACTTGACGATGTGCTGATGCTATAGCTACCTTGTTTACCTGAAGCTATAAAATACATTGTACTTCCAGAGGAGGATTTGTAACTTATCGTATATCCGCTACTAGTATAAGCTATTGTAAACTCAGTCGCTTCGCTTATATTGTTGCTGTTTTTAAGAGAAGTACCACTTATGGTAAGATAGTTAGCACTACTGCCGATACCATCGCCTATATAACCGGTAACTGAACCGCTTGTAAGAGTACTGATATCATACTTCTCGGTTTTGGAAGTAGTACCCTCGCTAGCATCTTTACCGGTAACGGTTACGGTAGCTATGTTCGAATTGTCGGTAGTATAGGTTTTAGTCGAATCATAGTAGTTAGTGCCGGTAATGGTCACCGCTTTGGTACCGCCAACCTCAACCGTTACATCGACAGGATTTTTCTCTGAAGTTTCCTCGCCGCCGCTTTCGCCGCTGCTATCCGCAACTGTTACGGCGAAAGTCATGCTCACGGAATCAACCGAGCCGGTTTCCACCAAGGAGGCGGTGGAGATGGCGTTGGTGGCGGTGGATACCTTGGCAGTTATGGTAACAGTGCCGGCGCCGGAGGCCAGGAAGGTTACAAGGCCGTTGCTATCCACGGTAGCAACATCTTCATTGGTGCTTGACCAAGCATAAGTTGTGCCCTCGGCTTTGCCGCCAAGAGTAAGCTGAAGAGTGGGGCTGGAAGGAAGCCCGCTCTCAATTTTTACGGCATAAGCGCCGTTTGCGTCTTTTGTCTCACTCAAGGTCAAGCCGGTGGAAGGTGTGCCGGCTGTGAGGGTGAGGGCGGTGGTGGTAGTGGTGGTAGCTGTGAATACGGATGAATTATTAGTAGAGAGCAACGCTATATGGTTCTCTATCTTCGTCCAAATATCATTCGTCAGGGTCGTGCTGGGCGAATCGAACCAAATTGCATTCATACAACCCTTTACATTATCACCGCTGTAGTTGCCATCAGTTGTCTTGCAATCCTTGGCATCACCATTCATATAACTTTGAGACCACGTATAGCCATACCAAGCTGAATCAGAATTGCCGGGGACAAAATACCACTTGTTATGGGTATTTATTATCTTAAAGCCTTTCCCTGCCAATGTTGATGCCTGAGCATACTTGTCAGTTGAGGCGTCCCAATAGCAAACAGCTATATCAGTATCAAAGTCCACGCTCGTGGTTTTGCCCACATAATATATACCATCGTTGAACGCCATAGCGGTCATACCGGCGTTCTGTACCGCCGCCGCAAGGCTGTTAACAAACTTTGCGTAAGCTGTATATTTTTCGGTACCCATATCACTGAAGCCACACTCATCAGCCGCAATGTTGAACAAAGTGCAACCCTTACTAGCAAAGTAAGTAATATACTTCTGCACCAAAGCCTGAACGAAGTTTACCGTGGTAACATCGGTAACATCGATAGCGTAGTTATAACTGGTGCCGCTCTTGGTAGGAGTGGTATACACGGGTGAAAGCCCGATATTCTCATTCTCCATTGCTTTTACAACCGCCTGAAGATGGCCGGGAGCATCGAACATGGGGATTATGCCTATGCCCTTGCTCTTTGCATAAGCAATAATCGTATTCATTTCCGATTCAGTCAGTTCATTTGTTCCGGCATTATAATAAGACTTGTTGCCGGCCTGAACGGCAGTGGTAACCGCATCATCGGTATACGTAACACCGCTTGCGGTGAGCGACATATCATCAAGCAGGAAGCGCAGGCCGTCGTTGCCGAAGGCAAGCTCTACATGAGTATAATTATATTTTTTAGCGTAATCGATTATTTTTTCGATTTCGGAAACCGTAAAGTATTTCCTGCCGCAGTCAAGATGAACAATACGGTAAAACGTTCCGTCCGGCAGAGGCACGCTCTGCGTTTTGGTAACGTAGTTTATTTCCGCAGTTGCCGTAAGCGCAGTCTCCGCGGCGGGCTGAGCGAACTGCTCAAGCGAGGCAAGATCCTCGGTTACCACAGTTTCGGTTTCCGTCTGCTCCGTTTCCGCAGGCTCGGCTTCAGGCGCGGCAGTTACCGCATCGGTGCCGGTTTCCCCTTCGGCAAACGCGGCCATGGGCAGTACGGTTACAGCCATGAGCAGCGCAAGCAGCACACTAAGCAGCTTTTTTGACGCTTGTTTTTTCATATTGTTCCCTTCCTCCTAGAGTTCTTAATACCAATGCATATAGTTACAGGCATAGCAATGGTAATACAACATATATTGTAATATTGACGGATAAATATTTCAAGAGCCAAGGGCGCTCTAAAGCACTTTTTTTAGCAAAAACAAAGCCCCTCGAAAACTCGAGAGGCTTTAGAAAAAACGGCTTTATCGGGCGCGCCGATCAATCAGGAACTGAAGAGTCTTTTATCATCCGTTGGTACACCGTAACACACTTTGTTCCCTACTTGGTCGGGCGTATATTTACACCCGGATGTTTCATTCTGAAATACCGCAAAAACATTCTCCACAACGTAAGGACAAGTATTTTCAGCGTGATTCACGATGGCAGTGGGACTGCATCCGGCCGCTATGTTCGAGCTCAGTTCAAAACTTTCAAAGTAAAGCTCGGGCTTAACATAAGTCTTTTTCATTGCTCTTCACCCCTTTCCTTAAAACCAGCTCTTGATTGAATTCCAGAAGTTTCTGAAGAAGCTTCCGCGCTCAGTAACGGTCAATGCAGCGGTAACGGCGGCGCTTTCGGTGCCCTCCGCATCAACGGCGGTTACAGTGTAATCCGCGGTTTCAGAGGCAGTTACGGTATACGTGAACTGCCTGTAGGTTACCTTCTGCGCCTTCCTGCCGAAGCCGGTACGCTCGGTACGGGTGCGATAGGAGGTGATGGTTTCGCCGTTTACGGTAATGGCTTCCACGTCGGT
>CAVIJJ010000058.1:0-2227 GCA_963643205.1 bacterium
TTGCAGTTGGTCAAACATCCCTATCACCGCCGCAAGCTTGATTATCAGCTCTTTGAGGCTCTTGTTTACATAAGCCGGCATATTTAGTCGCCTCCGCTTTTCGCTATATTTTCTCCATCAAGTATTCACTTATTGTTTCCATGGCCTCGGCGGCACCTCTGCAAACGGTTGCTTTATATCCCTGATTGTTTAACGCATTTATCCAGCTTTTTTGATAATCGCTAACCGTGCCGCCCTTCTGTCTTTTCAATTCCACGTAAAGGCCGTGATAGCCGCCGCGCGGTACAGGAAGGCACATGTCAGGCACTCCCGCCTTTACGCCCTGAGCCTTCAAGGCTATGGCCGTTTTAATGGCCCTTTTGCCGCCATTCGGGATCGCGTAAAGCAATCGCAATTCCGGATAAGTCGCGCTCGCAAGTTCGGCCCACTTAAAAACCATACGCTGTTCCACATCCTCCAGCGGTACCGTCGGTGTATAGGTTCGATTCATTTTAATCACCTCCCAGCAGGTCGTTGCCAATATTGTTAAGCTCGCCTTCGCCATATTGCCGGCCCCTGCTTAGATCGCGCTGACGGTTCGGTCGGGCTGCCGCCGGCCGTCGGTATTCTTCGCGCTTTTCCCACGTCCGCACAGCAGCTCTCCAGTCCTTCATAGGCGCGTTCCCCACTTTCCAACCCTTCGCTGCGTAAAAATCAACGAACGCTTGCGCATCCACGCTATTTCCCCGCTGGCTGCAATATTCCCGCACCTCGTCGGCCGTAGGCTTAACAAATCGCTTTTCAGGTGCGCCCCCCTTAGGGGGGATATCCCCTTTAGGGGATAGGGGGATAACATTATTTTCCTTGTCTTTGTCTTTTAGGGTTTCTTTGGGTTTATTTGGGTTATTTTGGGTTTTGGGCCTTCCGCCTTTTTCACCGTTCGTCTTGTTTTTTTCGGCTTCTGCCCTCGTTCGGTCAATATTCAATTTCGCTGTGGGCCATAGTATCCGCTCGCCCCCGCGGAGGTCAGGCAGCTCCCCTGTGCTTGCGTATCTGAGCATAGCTACAAACAAACGTCCCTTTTCCGCGTCTCCGAGCATCTCTATGGCTTCCTCGAAATCTGTATAAACCTTAAGATACTTCATTGTCTTATCTCCTATATAGGGCGGCATCACAGCTCCGCCCCGGCGCTGTTTTATTCTAAGCGGCAAGACCATAATCTTAATTTTGATTATATTTGCTAACGTGCCGCCGCCTAAAATCTTTTGTATTATGCCGTTTCGGGCTGTTGCATCATGCAATAAGATGTGCTATATTATCCGTAACGGCTCCGGCCGGTGTTTTATCTCTTTGCTCACCGTTGTTTAACTCCCACGGTGGGCCTTTTTTATGGCCCTTTTCTTGTCCTTTGCCACCTCTGCCCGGCAGATCGTGAACGCTATTGCTATCATGGCCGCGCAGCCTACTCCGTAATAGATCCAAAATGCTATATGCCAAATGTTCATTTTCTTTTTCTCCTCCATTGCTCTATATGGTCTGATACCGCTATGCTCGCTTCAATCAACCCGCGTATTCTCAGTTGCCGCCTTTCTTTGGCCTTCCGTGCCTTCTCGGCCGCGACCTTTGCCATAAATTCCGGCTTACTAAGAACCTTCGCCATAGGTTACCTCCGTATAATTGCGAATTCCGGGTATTTCTGCTTGCGCGTTATGCCGGCGCTGGTCATCTGAGCCATACTCCGGACCATTACCAGCGGTTGCCCTTCGATGGTTCCTATGAGCCGGCCATCATCCAGCATCCGCCGGATTGTTGACGTGCTTACGTTTAACAGGTCTGCGGCTCGTGCTATGGAAACAAACTCGCCATGTGCTCGAACCATCCGATCTTCCATCGCTTCTACCGAGTTTATACGCTCGTCTACTGCCTGTTGAATCATTTCTCGCAGTAATTTTTCTATTTCCATGTGATTGCTCCCTTTCTCCGCAGTCGCATTGTTCGCCGCTGTCAAGATTTGCTCCGCATTCCGGGCATTTCCACATTGTGCTTATGCTCCCTTCCTTTCCTCATCCGTCGCAAAAAGCGGGTATTCCAACTTCGTGGTGGATAGGCGTCTCAGGACGCCCTCTCGCACCCGTTTTCTTTTGCTGTTTTCCCTGCTTTAAATGCTCGTACTCCAGCCGACACAAGTTCACGAATCATGTCAGATTGTGTACGGTTATAAAACATTTCTTTTTTAATGGAATTAAGC
>CAVIJJ010000058.1:2237-5138 GCA_963643205.1 bacterium
TTTCCACATTGTGCTTATGCTCCCTTCCTTTCCTCATCCGTCGCAAAAAGCGTGTCTTTGTCAATATCCGGGAAGAATCTGTTTTGTATAACGCAAACCTCGTCCCATTTGAAGCTCCGCTTGCCGTTGATTTTAAGGCACATTGACTTTGGCGTTATGCCGAGCGCGTCTGCAATGGCTTTTTGACGCATTCCCCTTTCTACAATTTTCCCCTTTAAGTAGCTGTACATTCGGGTTCCTCCTTCCATGGTAAAGTTCCACCATTGGTATTTATATTGTCATTATAATACCGTAGTCGGCATTTGTAAAGATATCTTGTTTATTTTTTGTTCCATTGATGGGCTTTTTATCCTTGAATTGATGTGATAGGCGTTATATAATGATTTTAAGATAATATAAAGGGAGGCGAGAAAATGCCCACTAAATTCGAGAAGATGACCAGTTTACGAAAGGCCCTCGGCATGGACCTCGAGCAGCTCGCGGCCGTTTCCGGGGTTCCATTGAGTACATTGCGCAAAATCAGCAGCGGGGCCACAACAAACCCGAATCTTGAAACAATGAAAGCGATTGCACGCGCCTTGGGCTGCTCGCTGGACGATTTGGCCGACACAGCCCCGGCGCAGATTGAAGCGGGTAAATTAGAAATTCTTAGTCTTTATGATTCTCTGGATGAGGAAGGGCGGGCCGCTCTTTCGTCCTATGCGCAATTTTTAGCAGCGCAGCATAACAAAGGAGAAGGTTGATTCCTTCTGCATTTAGTGGCTCGATGGTGTGTGATAGATCGTTACGCGTCATAATACTTCCTCCTTAAATTTTAGTTTGTATTAAATCATATGGCTTTGAACCATAATGTCAACCGTAGGAATCGGGGCAGCGAAGAAGCAAGAGATGGAAACGCCGCCCCGGCGCGCCCTTACGCAGTTATAGCTTAATGTTTGAAGCGCGGAATTGATATAGTCAGAATCGGAAATCTTCTTCAGAAATGGAATTTAGCCGTTAATATTTGGAAAAACCAAGGTCAAAAATGGAAGGAGTAAAAAATGGGCGAATTTGAAGGGCATAATCAGAAATACGCAGAGGCATTCACGCGCATGCGCGAAAGGTGCGGGCTAACTTTGCAGGATATATCCAAACGCAGCGGCATTGCAGCTTCCACCATAACACGCACATTGCAAGGGTCAACAGGAACGCCAATGGCAACATATGAAATACTCGTAACAAAAGGGTTGGGCGCTTCGATGTTCGATTTTATTGCTGAGATTTACGGATCCGAAACGCAGAAATTGGAGAGCGCGGAAGCATCACAAAACGAAACCGCCGCGGTTAAGCTTTTGCTCGCCGAGAAGGACGCGCGGATCCGGCAGCTTAATGCATGGTTGCGCCTGATAGTCGTTTACAGCGTAAGCGTAACGTCTATATTTGTTGGCCTGTTTGTCTTTGATATTCTCAACCCCTCGGTCGGATGGTTCCGGAGGCAAATTGAATCTATGCAGAGCAATTTTACCGGATGGAAGGTATAGTGTGCTTCATGAACATATAAAAACTCTCCCCTGCTTAAAGCTGGAAGCGCGGGGAGAGAACAAAGGAGTGAGTCATGGGCAATCACTCGCTCCGATTATAACACAAAAACTGTATAAGGAGCAATGATATGGCAAAGCAAAAGGATGGGCGATACCGGGCGAAAATAACAGTCGGCAAAGACGCCGACGGCAAAAGCGTTATTAAATATGTTTCCGGCCGAACAAAAAAGGAACTTGAGGCTGCAAAAGCGGCAGCGCGTGAAAAGTATATAACCGGTGCAAGCGCAGCGCCGGAAGGTGTTCTGTTTGAACGCTATGCGCTTAACTGGTACGAAGTATATAAGCAGCCGCATATTGGCGTTTCGGCTCAGATGTCATACCGGACCACGTTTTATAAGCACATATTTCCTGCGCTTGCCGGGCGGCGATTAACGGCAATATCAACCGAGGATTTACAGCGCCTGTTAAACAGCAAGGCCAATACATGTGCAGCTATCATCGGCAACATATCGACCGTGCTGCACGGTGTATTCCAGCGGGCCTATGCACAAGGCTTGATTCAGCGCGATATAACGGCAGGGCTTGAAATTCCATCAAGGCAGAAAGAATCGCGTCGAGCATTAACGGACGAAGAAACGGAGGCCGTTATGCGCCTGATCGGGGAGGCCGGCACCCTCATGCTTGCATTACTCTACTACACCGGCATGAGATATGGCGAGGCTTGTGGGCTACAATGGCAACACGTTGACTTCAAAAATGGGACAATTCATGTGCAGCAGCAAGCGACAGCCAAGACCGGAGAAATAGGCGCGCCGAAAACAGGAAACTCCGTTCGTATAATACCGCTGCCGACGGAGCTTGCAGAAAAGTTACGGCCCGCGCGCGGATTGCCGCAGTCATATGTTGTGCCAGCCACGGATGGATCCTATTACCGGAATACGCAACGTTACAGATTGTGGGAGGACTTAATGGCGAGGCTCTATAATATCGCGCCGGGAATAGAATGTGTTGAGAAAAACGGCCGCATGATTTCGGTAATAACTCCGCATTACCTCCGACATAATTACGCCAGCATTTTATATAACGCAGGGGTTGACGTTCTTTCGGCGCAGCGTTACCTTGGCCATGCGAACGCAAAAATCACGCTTGATATTTATTCACACCTTTCCGCACAAAAACAGTCCGAAAGCATGCAGCAGATTGAAACGGCCTTTTCAAAAAGGTTGCCGGAAAGTTGCCAGCAAAAAAACATATAGCCGCCGTAGCAATCAAAAAACGCCGGATATACTAAGAAAAGCACCCATTTTTTATGGATGCTTTTCGTTTTGGTATCCGGCAGCTACCTATATTTTTTGGTAAGAGTTGCCGAACGTTGCAACGA
>CAVIJJ010000059.1:0-4971 GCA_963643205.1 bacterium
CCAAAACCACCACAACCCCCGCGACGCGGGGGTTGCTGATGTATTGAGCGTTTTTCGTTATCCGGGCCGAATATGGTCGGCTTGGTATTGTGTGCTTAACCGGCGTAGGGAACATAGGTGAAGCATTCATATTCGGACACGCCGTTTATGGTGAAGCCGAAGATGTCGCCGGTGTTATATACGGTGGTAAGTGTGCCCTCCTCACCCGCGCGGGTTACGAAGCGGCAGGTGTAGGTTATGCTGTCGGCGGTATTTACTTCTGTAATGCCTATTTCGGTGCCTACGGGCAGGGCGGAATCCTCCTGCGTGCCGTCCATGCGCACGGGGAACTCGGCGGCGGTGGTAAGGCTGGCGAACTCCCAGCTGTCGTCGCTTGAAGCGTCAAACGCGGTGGTCCAAACGGTTTCGGGATCCTTGGCAAAGCGGAAAGCGTCCGCGTCCATCTTGTAGGTGGTGGTGCCCATGTAGGTACCAAGCACGTCAACCTTTTGCATAACGGCTATGGCGTTATCCTGAACAAGGGTTATAATGCCGTCAAAGCTGGTGTCGGGTTCGGGCATTTCGTCCTCGTCGGTATCGTCAACATCGTCAAAAGGCTCTTCCGGAATTTCGGGATCCGCGAACACAAGCTCGGTGCCGTCAAAGCGCGCGACGAAGCTTAAACCGTAGTCGTTTTCAATGGTGCCGCTTATGAAAAGCTCGGTTTTGCCGCAGGCGTCAAAATCGTAGGCATAGGCCGCGGAAAGGCTGTAAAAATCAAGCTCGGCCTTGTATTCCGTGCCGTCGGCCGTGGTTACAACAAGCATGTAGTCGCTGAATTCGTCATTCGCGTCCATATCGCTGAGGGTTATGGTTTCGTTGGTTCCGTCGCCGTCAAGATCCGCGGTGCAGGTACCCTCCGCGCTGAAGTCAACGGGCGCGGCAGTAGCGGTTTCCTCAACCTGCTGCTGCTCATCGGCGCTATCGCTTGCGGGAATGGAAATCTCAACAAGCTTTGAGAAAATCTGGGAAAGTATCTTGCCGTCAAGCTCGCCCTCGTGCCAAAGCGCGTAGTTCACTCCGTCGTAGGCCCACTCCACAACAATGCCCTTGTCCTCTGCCGCGTAAACGGTAGCCTCTATCTCGTCGCCGTTTCCCATGTCTGCTATGCTCATCTGATACTGGGCGTTAAGCTCGTAGTAGATGCCGGAAATGTCGTCCTGGGTGGCGCTGGCGCGGTAAACGTATTTATCCGTGCCGCAGGTGAACTCAACGCCCGCTATCTCGCCGCTGATGGTATAGTAGCTTACGTCGGTCGCGCCCTCGGGAGCGTCTATCTTCACGCCAAGCGCGCTGAACGCGTCCGCGGAGTCAACGGTTACTATGGGGTTGGCTATGGTGGTGTCCGTGGAGTCGGTCGCTTCCGTGCCGTTTGAACAGCCGGCCAATACGCCAAGGCCAAGCGCGAGCGCGCATACGAGCGCCCCGGCCTTTTTAATAAATGAAATGTTCATAAAAATCCTTCCTTTCCTGCCGCCAACGCGGCGGGGTTTTTCAAATCTCTGTAATTATAACGCAACTGAAGCGAATGCGGTTGCTAAAAATCGCATTTTTCATATTTTGTTCATATTGCCGCGCGGCGGGGCATAAATTATGGATGGAAAATAAAACGATATGTGGTATTATATAAAGGAATAGGTATGTATATTAGGGAGGATTGCCCATGCGTAATTTTCACGACTGCTCGGCGAAAGACGGCGCGGCAAGGCTGCTGACGCTTGCGGGAAAATTGGCCGTGCTTGGCGAAAAAACCGAGCCGAACCCGCTTTCTCTTCTTCGCGAGGAGGCCGTGTGCATTTTGGATGGGGATTGCATGGGCGCCTTCATGAAGCACGCCGCGTTGACCCGCGCGCTTGCCGCGTCCCCCGCAAGGCGGATAAGCGGCGGCATGTTCGCGGACTACCTTATTTATCTTGCCGTGGAAAGGGATCACAGCTTCGCGCTGAGCGCCGCGCTCGGTATGCTTGACGAGGCGGAGCTTATGCTTTTCCGCAGCGACCTTGCGGCCCTGGGTGAGCTTTCGCTGCTTGAGGCCGGGGATTTGGCAAGAATGGCCGTTCAGCGCGCCAGGGAGCTTTCCTCGCGCGGGCGTTACGCCAGGGACGAAATATCCGTTATGAGCACGGCGGCATGGGGAGGAACCGACCCGAAAACCGTGCAGCGCAGGGAAATTTCCATGCAGGGAGCCGCTCCGGCGCCCCTTCAGCCGCCCGCGGAGGGCGATTGGCCGGACTGGAACTACGGTGAAAAGGGCCTTCGCGGTGAATACGCCGCGGACGAGGTGCTTGAGGAAATATACATATCCCTTACGGAAAGCGAAAACTGGAAGAGCGTGGCGCAGGATTTGTTCAATCTTTTCGCCTCCTCCGGCACGGGCGTGCTGCTTAAAACAAGGCTTCTTGACGTGAGGGCGAACGAAAACGGGGTATATCTTGCCCCGGCGGCGCAGGGAGAATGCGCGGTTCAGCTGAGCTTTCAGGAAAGGGCGAAGCAGGCGCTGAGCGACAGCGTAATTTCATTCATGCGCGGCTCAAAGCCGGAATGCGTGCTTTTATTCGGGCCGGAGGCTATGGGCAAGGCAACGCTTGCCAAGGCCATGGCGGATGAGTTTCCGGAGCTTAGGCTTGTTACGGCGCACCCCATGAGCGCCAATGAGGCGGAGGAGCTTTTCGCGCTTCTCGGCGCGCAGCCGCTTAGGTTTATGCTTCTTATGGAAAATGCGGACAGTTATTCCCCCGCGTGGAGGCCGCTTCTGAATGCCTGCACGGGCTCAATCGTTCCGAAAAACGTGCTTTGCGTGGCCACAAGCGGCAGCGCGGCCGGCTTTGCGGGCTTTCCTATAAGAATAGAGCTTGGCGAAATTGATCTTGACGCGTTCGCCAAGGCCGCGGAGGAGCTTGCCGCGGCAAGAGCGCCCTATATAGAAACGGACAGCGCGTGGATTCGCAACGCCGCCGTGGATTACAGGCTTGATCCGCACGACGAGTTTAACGCCGCGTCGGCCTCGCTTATAGCGTCCCGCTTCATTGCGGAGCGCGAATAAGCGTTAACAATTTTTGAACAATGGCGGAACCGTATTTATTTACGCCGCTTGAGTTGGTATTATATTCATTAAGTAAGACTGGAGAACTAAGCATGAACCTTTTAAGCTACGCGATACTCGCCTCTAACACGGCGACAACCGCCGCACAAACCGCCGCCGCCACGGATGAAACCACGTTGGGCCCGCTTTTCAAGCTGGTAATAGGGCTTTATCTTCTGTATGTGGGTCTTCTCGGCAAGGGCAAAATTCTTGAGAACAAGCACCTTAAAATGGAAGAGAAGAAATTCCGCCTGTATATGCGCATAATAGCCGGCGTGGGCGCTGTGTTCACGCTTGCTGACGGGGCGCTTGAATATCTTTATCCCGATACCGCAACCTTCAGGGTGCTTAAGGCCGTTTTATGGATATTGGGCCTTCTCTCGCTTGTGGGCATGCTGGTGCTGAGCATTGTTATGACGGACCGCAAGGCCGTTGCCGAGGAGCAGAAAAGGGCTGACGAGGAAATGATGCGCAAGCAGCGCGATAAGATGCGCGCCGCGTTCGAGTTTGATGACGAGCCCGAGGAAGCCGCCGAGGAAGCCGAGGTTGTTGAAAAGGAATGGGAAGGCGAAAAGGCCGAGGAGGCTGAGCAGACCGAGCGCGAGGAAGAGATAAAGGAAGCCGTTGAGGAGGCCAAGGAAGAGGCCGAAAAGGAAGAAAATACCGAGGACGGCAACAAGAACGACGGCGAATAATTATTGATGACATACGTGAAAGCGTATTGGCATAATAAAACCAACAAACGTAAATCAAAGGAAAGGATTAAATAAGATGAAGAAGAGTATTCGTGTACTGGCGCTTATAATGGCGCTGATTACCGCTCTTGCCACGGCGTCCTTCGCGATGGCGGAAACGGTAACCAACTATGTAGGCACCACCACAATGGCCAAGGGTGACTTTTTCTATCAGGGCCCCGGCACCAGCTATTCCTATGTGCAGGGCAAAAGATACATTGAAAAGGACACAAGCGTTATAGTTTTCGGCATAACCGATACCGGCGAATGGAGCTATATAGGATTTAGTGTTTACATGGGCTATGTTAAAACCTCCAGCCTTACGGACACCATAACCCTTAAAAACGGCGACACCGCCTCCATTAAGAAGCTTCTTGCCAACGCGGGCGTAACCGGAACCACTACCACCGGCACTACCACTACTACCACCACCACTTCCGGCACTGCCACCGCCGCCACTACCGGCACGGGCGTTATATACAACTGCACCAGCTGGGTAAGCCTTCGCGCCGATGCCAGCTCCTCCGCCAGCCGCGTGGCCAAGCTTGCTCTTAACACCTCCGTTACCGTAACCGGCGAAAAGAACGGCTACTACAAGGTAACCGCGGGCAATTACAACGGCTATGTTCTTAAGAGCTATGTCCGCCTGACCACCACTAACACCACAAACACCACTACCGGCACCACCGGCACCACCGGCACCGTTATAACCGGCAGCACCACCACTACCGGCGGCACCACCTCCTCCACAAGCGGCGGCTGGACCACCACCTTCGGTCAGGGCATAACCAACCCCTTTAAGACCGATACCACCACCGGCACTACCACCGGCACTACCACCGGCACCACCACCGGCAGCGTAACCGTTTCCGGCAACACCACCACTACCAAAACCAGCACCGGCACCATTTACAACTGCACCAGCTGGGTAAGCCTTCGCGCCGACGCGAGCAGCTCTTCTACCCGCCTTGCCAAGCTTGCCCTTAACACCACCGTAAGCGTACTCGGCGAGCAGGGCAGCTACTATAAGGTTTCCTGCAACGGAAAGACCGGCTACGTGCTTAAGACTTACGTTAAGCTGACCACCGCCGGCACTACCACCACCACCGCCGGCAC
>CAVIJJ010000060.1:0-4917 GCA_963643205.1 bacterium
CGTGAGCAGTATAAAATACCTTTGTGCCGTGCTTTCTTGCTTTTCGCGCGGCAAGGCGGGTCATTACGCCCATCACAGGCTCGTTTGTCCAAATATAGTCCCACTTGCTGCCGTTTATTATGCGCTTAAGATCGCCGTAGCCATCCTTATTTCCCGCCGAAAACGGGCTACGTGAAAGCCGAACCGTATTCACCTCAGCCACGTCGCCAAGCACGCTTTTAAGCACTTCCATGCGCCCGCCCACGTTTGAACAGGCAAGCTCAACAAAAAATCCGTGATCCGAAAGATTTTTTACATGCGGAACAAGGAACTGAATAGCCATTAAATCCGTGCAGGTTAAAAGCAGCCTCTTCATCGCAGTGCCTCCAATATTTTTTCGGCTATACCGTTCGCGTCAATGCCAAACTGCGCGCGCAGGTATTTTTGATTGCCCACTACTGAGCAATATGTGTCGCTCAAGCCAATGCGAAGCAGCTTCGCGTGGGCAGGCATGCCACACAAAACCTCCGCCACCGCGCCGCCGAATCCGCCGGAAAGGTTATGCTCCTCAACGGTAACAATCATATCGAAATCTTTGGCGCAGCGCAGCACGGTTTCGTGATCCATGGGCTTTACCGTGGGGAACGTGTATACCGCGGGATATATGCCGCACTCGGCAATCAGCCGCTCGGCGCCCGCAATTTCTTCAAATATAGCTCCGGTTGAAAACACGGCTACGCGCTCGCCATCGTGTATTTTTATGGCCTTGCCTATCTTAAAATTATCCATTTTGTCATGTATGCGCTTTTCTCCGCCGCGGCCAAGCCGCAGATAGCACGTTCCCGGGTATGCGGCTATCGCCTTGGTGGCCTCCTCCGCCTCCACCAAATCACCGGGGCAAAGCACGGCAACATCGGGCAACGCCCGCATAACGGCAATATCCTCGGTGGCCTGATGACTCATGCCAAGCGAACCATAAACAAAGCCGCCGCCAACGCAGACTATTTTTACATTGGCGTGATGATACGCGCAGTCGTTGCGAATTTGCTCAAGGCAGCGCAGCGTTGGAAAGTTGCCTATTGAATAGGTAAAAACCGTTTTTCCCTCAAGTGCCATTCCCGCGGCAACGGAGGTCATGTTCTGCTCCGCGATTCCCGCGTTTATGAATTGATCCGGCAGCTGCTCCCAAAACGGCTTAAGCACACCAAAGCCAAGGTCGCCGGTAATCAGCTCTATGTTCGGGTTTTCTTTAGCAAGTGAAATCAAAGTCCGTACGAAAGTATCCCTCATGGCTTAAACCTCCCTTTTGATATAGCTCGGCTTCCATCCGGCGGACGTTGTGTGGTCGTTGCCTATGTCCGCCCCGGGCTCGGGCATTGTGGGATCGAGTATACCGTTCGGCGTATACGGATCAACCACGCCGTCGGGCTTTGCGGCATGCAGCTCGCTAACCGCGCCGTCATACTCCCAACCATCGTGCGGAAAACGATAATGCCAAAGTATATCGTTTTCCATAAACGAAACGCCCTTGCCTTTTACCGTATTCGCTACGATAACGGTTGGCTTATGCCCTTGATTATGGGTATCTTTAAGCGCGCCAAGCAGCGCGGCATGGTCATGCCCGTTCATCTCTATCACATTCCAGCCAAAGGCTTTCCACTTGGCCCCAAAGTTCTCAAGCTCAAGCGTTTTTTCGCAGGTGTCAAGGCTTTGCATATGGTTATGGTCAATTATTGCAACAAGATTCTCCAGCCTGTATTGATTTGCGAACAACGCCGCCTCCCAAACGGAACCCTCGTCGCATTCACCGTCGCCAAGCAAAGCGAACACACGATGATGTTTGCCATCCTGCTTCGCGGCAAGCGCCATTCCGGCGGCAGCGGAAAGGCCATGGCCAAGTGAGCCGGTTGAAAAATCCACTCCCGACAGATAATGAGAAACATGGCCCGAAAGACGGCTGCCGTTCGCATAGTGTGTTTTCAGCTCCGCTGTGTCAAAAAATCCGCTTTCAGCCAATGCCGCATATACGGCGGCTCCTGCATGGCCTTTGCTCATTATAAAGCGGTCCCTCTCATCCCACTTTGGGTTTTCCGGATCAAAGCGCAGCACATCGGCATACAGCACCGCAACTATATCGGCGGCTGACAAAATAGCGCCTATATGGCTGCCTCCCGAAAGATGCGTCATTTCTATACCATGGCGGCGTATCAGCCACGCAAGCTGAGCACTTGTCATAAAAGCTCCTTATCTTCTCATTCCAAGTATTAAATCAATAAATCGGCAGTGCAGGAAGGTGCACTTGCGATACACAAAGATTATCATCATCGGACAAAGCGTGCCAACGATAAACATCAGTGGTGTTGTTATCGTCCAGTTTATATCAAGCCCGCTGCAAATGCGCTCAATCACGGCTTGCGCAGGCCAGGAGTATATATAGAAAGTAAATACATATTTTGCAACATAGTCAAGCGCACCCGTTTTCTTATTCCGCAGTGCACCACTCACCGCACAGCATGAGGCAATCATTAACAGCGAAATTATAAAGTCCCTATAAACGCTTGCCACAACGAATTTCCAAATTAAAAGAGATACTGCGATCAGCCCTGCCGCCATTGCCGAATAGAAAGCCAGCGAATGTCCATTCTCCCGTTTTCGTTCAAGAAGCTCAAATCCCGCATAACCGACCACAAAATAAACCGAAAAATCACATATATCCGAAATCCCGAGCCATTGCACATCCAGTTTTACGAAATGCAGTACTAACGCGACTATAAGCAATATGCCCTTTAGCTTACCCCCCCATTTGGTATATGCATCACATATACTGTTATGTACAATTCCGAATATCACGTACATCAAAAACAGCACCGGCAAGAACCAGAAGTGTCCCCATACATTCTGCCTTGGGGCAAAAAATGCTTCCAATAGGTAAAACGGGGTAAGCCCTGTAAACCCGCCATGCTCCAAATGGTATTTGGGCAATAATGCCAGCAAAGACAGAACAAAGTAAGGTGTAAGAAGACGCAACGCCTTATCACTAATCCATTTAAGATATCCCTTGCGCTTAATGCTTGCAGACGATGCCAGCAAAAATCCGGCTATTGTAAAGAAAAGAGGCATATGGAAGAAATAGATAAACTCAACCCATTGTCCCGGAAATTTACTCCAATCATTCGGGTGAGAATGGCCTAATATAGCAAGGATGGTACCCAATGCGTACAGAATATCCACTTCATGGTAATGGCGCTTATCAGTCGCTATACCATTCATTTCGACACCTCGTTAAGTTCCGCCATTTCATCGGCGGTAAGGGTCCAACCCATCGCCTCTGTATTAGAGATTAGCTGGGCGGGGCGTTTAACCCCGGCAATAACCACGGACTCCGGCATGGTATCCAAAATCCACCGTATCGCGCAGGCCGCTATACTCTTGCCGTGATTATCCGCCGCTTCTCTCAGCGTTTCCACTATACGCAAGTTTTGTTTTAACTTTTCGCCATGAAAGTTTACATATATCTCTCTGCTACGGCGATCATCGGAACCGAACTTTGCGTTATCAAGCGTGTATTTTCCCGTAAGTATTCCCTGTCCAAGGCTGCCCCATGTCATCGGGGTTACGTTCAGTTTATTCTGAACCAGCGCAAGATCAGCCTCATTCTTTCTGCAGGCAAGCGAAAACTCATCCTGGCAACAGGCAAATTTTCCGGTATACGGCAAAAGCTCCTCAATTCCGCTATCATGAATATTGGAAAGACCGTAATACCTTATCTTCCCCGCGGCTTTAAGCTCATCAAGCTTTTCTATAACATTTTCAATCGGTGTTTTGCCGTCACGATAATGGATGGTGTAAATATCCACATAGTCCGTGTTCAGCCGCTTTAAGCTTTCTTCCAAGGCCTGCTGTATATATTGCGGGGAATTATCATAAAATGTTTTGCCGCTGCCCACGCGCACGCCAAACTTTGTAGCGATTACAACATCCTTGCGATGATTGCCTATTCCCTTCGCGAGCGTTTTTTCGGATTGGCCAAGGCCGTATGTATCCGCCGTATCAAAAAAATTCACTCCGCAGTCCAGTGCTTCATGAATGGCTTCCACAAGCTCGCTTTCACGCACATCGCCCCAGCCGTAACCGCCCATAGGGCATCCGCCCATGCAAAAGCGCGATACATTTAGAGCCGCGTTTTTTAGATTTATATATTCCATTATTTCTTTACCCCGCCGATTACACGCGCTGTTTTTTTAATAACAGCAACAACTGTTTTGAAGAAAATATATACATCAGTTATAAATGATACTTCTTTCGCGTAACGTATTCTGAGCGCGTTTTTCTTCTGCAGCACATATTTTTCGTACATTTCGTCTGCATTTTCCGTGCCGACTATCTCGTCAAGATTTATAAACTCGATTGAGCTGAAGTCCGTAATGCCCGGGCGCACCTCCAGTATCAGCTTCTCTTCATCCTTATAGGCATCAGTATATCGCAGCAGCTCTGGCCTAGGACCTATAAAGCTCATGGTGCCAATGAGCACATTGTATATCTGCGGCAGTTCATCAAGCTTTATTTTTCTTAATATTCTTCCTGTTTTTGTTATTCTCGGATCATTAAGCGCGGTTGTTCCGCCAAGCTTATCGGCACCGTTATACATTGTGCGCAGTTTCATAATGCGAAAGCTTTTTCCCATGTAGCCTCCGCGCAGTGGCTTATACAAAATCGGGAATCCATCCTCAATCGCTATAAAAATGCCTATTACGAATATAATCGGCGTTACAATTACTGACGCAAACATGGCAAAAATAAAATCAATCGCCCGTTTTATTATGCGATTATAAACGCCGCTATAGCCGACCATAATATTTGTTTCTCTTTTCTGTTTTATGATGATTTTCTGTTTTTCCCATGCCTACGGCATCCGACGCCGAAGGCCACGGTTGAGAT
>CAVIJJ010000061.1:0-4579 GCA_963643205.1 bacterium
CCGGTCATTGATTACCAATTGTCAGGCGGTGGGCCTTATTCTTTTTAGTTGTTATTGTCCAGGTAGTACTCGCCGCGGCGGTAATCGTAAACCGCGCCGCGCGTAAAGTCGTCTATGCTGTCCAGCACCTTGCCGGTGCCTATGGCAACGCAGGAGATGGGGTCCTCGGCAATGTAGCAGGGCACCTTGGTATGCTCGGCCACGAACTTGTCTATGCCGTAAAGCAGGGCGCCGCCGCCGGTTATGCATATGCCGTTTTCCGCAACGTCGCTGGCAAGCTCCGGCGGAGTACGCTCAAACATGCTCCTTACGCTTTCAAGTATGGCCTGAAGCGGCTCCTCAAGCGCGTCTATCATTTCGTTGCTGCTTACAACGATTGTCTGCGGCAGGCCGGATATAAGGTTTCTGCCCTTAACGTCTATAAACAGCTGCTCCTTGCGGGGATAGGCCGAGCCTATGCGAATCTTCATTTCCTCCGCCGTGCGCTCACCTATGAGCAGGTTGTGCTTCTTGCGCATGTAGCGCACAATGGCCTCGTCAAACTTGTCGCCCGCTATTTTGATTGATGTTGAAAGCACCGCGCCGCCAAGAGAAATAAGCGCTATGTCGCTCGTGCCGCCGCCTATATCAAGCACCATGTTGCCGCGGGGCTCCGCAATGTCTATGCCCGCGCCTATGGCCGCGGCTATCGGCTCCTCTATAAGATATGTATGCCTGGCTCCCGCTTCCTCGGTAGCGTCTATAACGCTGCGCTTCTCAACCTCCGTTACGCCGCTCGGCACGCAAACAACCACCCTGGGCTTAAAGAACACGTGCGTACCCACTACCTTTTTAAGGAAATGGTGAAGCAATCTTTCCGTAATGTCGTAATTTGATATAACGCCGTCCCTAAGGGGCCTTATGGCGGTTATGTTGCCCGGCGTACGCCCAAGCATGCGGCGCGCCTCCTCGCCTATCGCAAGGATTCGTCCCGTTATCTTTTCAACCGCTACAACGCTCGGTTCCCTTAATACAATTCCCTTGCCGCGAACGTAAACAAGAATGCTTGCCGTGCCAAGGTCTATGCCAACGTCGTTAAACTCAAACAGACCCATATAATAAACTCCCTTCGCCGGGGAAACTACTCGTATCCCAATAATAACAATATTCTATCACAACGCACGCCCATACGCATTAGCAATTTTTGAACAAATTATAAAAATTTGTAAATTTGCCGTGCATTGCGTCCTTTGGGCGGTATGGCGGCTTGTTGGCGGGCGAATTATCGGATATAATCATTGGGCATCGGCTTTATTTATCGGAGGAAAGAATTATGGCAGGCAAAATTTTTGTTCGTTTAACCGCGGCGGCGCTTATTTCATCGTCGCTTTTTATGTGCGCCTGCTCCCCGGTTTCAACCGACGCGAAGCCTGACGCGGCAGGCGATCTGCCCGTAATAACCGTTACGCTGCCGCCAAAGACAACCTCCGCCCCCGTGCGCACACCAGCGCCCACAGCCGGAACGGCCATTGAGCCAAACAGCGATTATTCATACCTTGACGGCGTGGCCGAGCGGGGCGACGTGCTGCCCACCCTTACATACAGCGAGGCAAAGGCGCAAAACAGCGACGTTATAGGCTGGCTTAACGTGCCGGGTACGGACGTTGATTACCCCGTTGTTCGCACAACGGACAACGAATATTATCTTAATCACAATATTTTGAAAGAAGAAAGCAAGCACGGCGCCGTATTCATGGATTTCAGGAACGCGAACGCCGATCAGCAGAAGCATATTATAATATACGCCCACAATATGAAGAACGGAACCATGTTCCACAGCCTTCTTAATTTTAAGCAAAAAAGCTTTTTCTCGGAAAACCGCATCATTTCATTCAACTGGAACGGAACAGACACAATGTGGGAAATATACCTGGCGGCGGTGATACCGCTTGTTGACGGGCACATGATAAACTATGTTGAAACGCGCTTTGACGACAACGATGAATTCGCGGACTACATGACGGACATGATAGCCTACGCGCGCACGGCGCAAAGCTCCGTTGTTTCCGATTCGGCCTCGGTAAGCGGCACGGATCAGGTGCTTACGCTTACAACCTGCACATACGAGGCGGACGGTTCGCGCTTTGTCGTTCAGGCACGAAGGGTTCGTTAAGGGGGAGGAATGCCGTCTCCCCCTTAATTCAGAATAATCAGGAGACTAACCTACCAAGGAGAGTTACCATAAACAGCAGCACGAGCAAGCCGCCTGTAAATATAAGTCTGCTTTTAAGAAGCTTCATTCGTAATCCCTCCCTGCTATAAGTATTTATGGTGGTTAGAGTTCTCTAACCGAGATAAATCATACCACCTTACTGGGAATTTGTCAACACTCAAAAAGTATGTTATTTAGTTAATTATGTGGATATTGGGTTTGAAATATGATACGATACGATTAGCATTTTGTGCAAAGGAGAGTTTCTGAAAATGATAAATTCAAAGCCGGTAATCTGCGTTACCGGAGATACCTGCTACACCTCCACGGAGCCCGACGCTCTGCGCGAGATTCGCACTCCGCTCACCTATTCCCAGGCTGTATACGTAGGCGGCGGCGTGCCCGTTATAGCGCCGGAGCTTTGCCCGGAGGAGCTGAGCGAGCTTTGCGACGGCCTGCTTCTTTCCGGCGGCGCGGATGTTGATCCCGACCTTTACGGCGAGGAGAAGCTGAACGACACCGTAAACACAGACCCCCTGCGCAGCCAGTTTGAGGTTCCCCTTATAAAGGCGTTCGTCGCCAAGAAGAAGCCCATAATGAGCATCTGCCGCGGCACCCAGATGATGAACGTTGTACTCGGCGGCAATCTGCACCAGGACCTTGTTGAGGAATTCGGCTACGTTCACATGAACGGCAAGATTCGCCACTATGTATACGCCGAGCCCGGCAGCATTCTGGCCAACATTTTCGGCGAAAAGTTCAAGACAAACAGCACCCATCACCAGGCCATTAAGACCCCCGCGCCCGGATTCAAGATTACCGCGCGCAGCATAGAGGGCATTGTTGAGGCCTATGAGCACGAATCTCTGCCCATATTCGGCACCCAGTTCCACCCCGAGCGCCTTACCGATAAGTATAACGACGGCCGCACCCCGGACTTTGCGCCGCTGTTCAAATACTTTATAAACGTTGTCCGCGAGGATGCCGAGAAGCGCAGCAAATAAAACCGGATTTCATCATTAAAGGAGGTGTACACGAACATGAACAGAGTATTTGAACTTATAGAAAAAGAGCAGCAGCGCCAAAAAAGCACGATAGAGCTTATAGCTTCGGAAAACTTTGTTTCCGAAAACGTACTTCGCGCGGCGGGCAGCTGCCTTACCAACAAATACGCCGAGGGTTACCCCGGCAAGCGCTACTACGGCGGATGCGACGTGGTGGACGAGCTGGAGCTTTACTGTCAGCAGCTTTGGCAGCAGGTATTCAAAACGGATTACCACGTTAACGTTCAGCCCCTGAGCGGTACCCACGCGAACATGGTCGCGTACGCCGCCGTACTTAACGCAGGCGATACCATACTGAGCCTTGACCTTCAGCGCGGAGGGCATATCAGCCACGGCCTGCCCATAAGCATGACCGGCAGGATTTATAATATTGTGTCCTACGGGCTTGACGAAAACGGATATATAAACATGGCGGAGGTTGAAAGCCAAGCGCGCGAGTTTAAGCCAAAGCTTATTATAGCCGGCGCCTCCGCTTACAGCAGAATTATAAACTATCCGGAATTCGCGAGAATCGCGCACGAAAACGGCGCCCTGCTCATGGCGGACATGGCGCACGTGGCGGGCCTTGTGGCCGGCGGCGCGCATCCTTCCCCCTTCGGCTATGCCGATATAGTAACCACCACAACCCACAAAACCCTTCGCGGAATAAGGAGCGCGCTCATATTCTGCCGCGAGGAGCTGGCGAAAAAGGTGGACAGCGCGCTTTTCCCGGGCACTTCCGGCGGGCCGCACATGCACACAATAGCCGCAAAGGCCATTACCGCGGAGGAAGCGCTTACGCCCGAATTCAGCGAATATGCCCACAAGGTTGTTGAAAACAGCAAGGCCATGGCCGACGAATTCATGAAGATGGGATACGATGTTGTTACCGGCGGCACGGATAACCACATGTTCCTTCTTGATTTTACCCATACCCATCCCACCGTTACCGGCAAGGCCGTGCAGGAGGCGCTTGATAAGCAGGGCATAACGCTTAATAAAAACAGCGTACCCGGCGAAACGCGCAGCCCCATGCAAACGTCCGGCGTGCGCATAGGCACTCCCGCCATGACCACAAAGGGCTACACCGCCGCGGACTTCATAGCCGTGGCGCACAGAATAGATGAGGTTATAAAGGGCTTGGAGTAAAACGGATCAATAGATTTTTCCGTTTTTATCGCAGGATATAGAAACTTTTATATTTACACAGTCAACGGGTATGCCGAAAACGCAGCGCACAAAGTCGCCCGACGCCGCTGCCACCGCCTCGGCCTGCCCGTTTTGTATGTGATTAAGTGTCGGGACGCGCGGAGCGAGTATATGCTTGACAACGCGCGCGGGCTTT
>CAVIJJ010000062.1:0-4567 GCA_963643205.1 bacterium
GACTTTAGTCATTTTGACGGAGGGAGTTCAATAAAACCGCATCAGTCGCGCTTAGTCGCTACCGATATTTACTTTACCAGGGCGGGATTCAGTCAGCCCCGCCGCAACAACGAAATTAAACAAATTTTCATACAAACAAAACTTCAACTCATCAGGCAGGTATTTATGAAAACAGACATTCTTGTAGCGGAAATCGGCTCAACAACAACGCTTGTTAACGCGTTTGACGGCATAAAAAGCGGCGAGCCGAAGTTTATAGGTCAGGGACAGGCGCCCACGAGCGTGCTGGAAGGCGATGTTCGCATCGGCTTAACCGGCGCGGTTGAGGATCTGAAGAAAAACCTTGGCGTAAGCGAGATTGAGTACGACGAGATGCTGGCCACGTCAAGCGCGGCGGGCGGACTTAGAATGTGCGTGCACGGCCTTGTTTACGATATGACCGTTAAGGCGGCACAAGCCGCGGCGCTTGGCGCGGGGGCGATAGTATCCCTCGCCACGGCGGGCAAAATGAGCGAATACGACATAGAGGACCTTAAGGACGCGCATCCCAACCTTATTCTTCTTGCGGGCGGCACGGACTACGGCGAAAAGGAAACCGCCCTGTATAACGCTAAAATGATAGCCGAAAGCGGCATAAAGGCGCCCGTGATATACGCGGGGAACATACAGAATCGCCGCCAGATAGCGGATATATTCCAAAAGGCGGGCATAAGCTGCACCGTTACGGACAATGTTTACCCCGGCCTTGACAAGCTGAATATAGAACCCGCCAGGAAAATAATTCACCGGGTTTTTGAGGAGCATATAGTAAAGGCTCCCGGCATGGAGCATATAAGGGACATGGTAACCGGGCATATTATGCCCACCCCCGGCGCGGTTATGGAATGCGTAATGCTCGCGTATAATCAAATTGGCGATGTTGTGGCCGTGGACATAGGCGGAGCGACAACGGACGTGCACTCCGTAACCGGCGGCAGTGAGGACATAGCCATTCTTATGACAACCCCCGAGCCGTTCGCCAAAAGGACGGTTGAAGGCGACCTTGGCCTTTATGTAAACGCGAAAAACCTTGTTAAGCGCATAGGCGCGGACGCGCTGGAGCACGAGCTTAATATAAACATGGCCGAAACCATGGCGAACTACCTGCCCATACCCGAAAGCGAGGAGCAGTTTAAGCTGACCGAGCGCCTTTGCAAGGAGGCGGGTCTTGTGGCGCTTGAGCGGCACGCGGGCGCGCTCAGGTATATCTATACCCCTAACGGACGCAAAACCGTTGCCGAGGGCAAGGACCTTACAGCCGTAAAAACCATAATAGGCACGGGCGGCGCGCTTACAAGGCTTCCTCACCGCGAGCAGCTGCTGCGCGCGCTGGCGGACTGCAACACGTCCGGCATGATGCTCTATCCCAAGCCCGGCAAGCTGAAGCTTCTTTTTGATAATGATTACATAATGGCGTCCCTTGGCGTACTCAGCACGCATTATCCCGAAGCGGCGCTGACGCTTCTTAATAAATCCCTTGGCATAAAAGGAAAGGCAGAGGAAAAATAATGTATCCCCAGATAGTGACCGACCTTAATAAGCTTAAGCATAACCTTGATTTTATCGTTTCCGCCTGCCACAGCCGGGGCATAAGCGCGGGAATCGTGACCAAATGCGTATGCGCCGCGGAGCCGATAGTTGAGCTTATAAACAAAAGCGAGGCGGACTTTATAGCCGATTCGCGCATACCGAACCTTAAAAGAATTAAAACCGACAAGCCGAAGTACCTTTTAAGAATCTCCCAGCAGTGCGAGGCGGCGGACACCGTTGAGTATTGCGACATCAGCCAGCAGAGCGAGCTTGGCACGATTCTTCTTCTTGCGAAGGAAGCGGAGCTGAGAAACAAAAAGCACAAAATAGTGCTTATGGTGGACATGGGCGACCTGAGGGAGGGCGTTTTCTTCAAAAACAGGGAGGAGCTTAAAACCCTGGCGCTCGCCGTAAAGGAAGCGAAAATGCTGGAGCTGTACGGCGTGGGCGTAAATCTAACCTGCTTTGGCGGCATAATACCGGACGAAACCAACCTAACGGGCCTTGTTCAAACGGCCGAGTGGCTTAGGGCGGAAACCGGGCTTGAAATTCCCTTTGTTTCGGGCGGAAACTCAAGCAGCCTGCCCATGCTTCTTAACAACACTTTGCCAAAGGGCATAACCAATCTTAGGATAGGGGAGGGCTTCCTTCTTGGCAACGAAACCGTAAACGGCACCCTTATACCCGGCCTTTACGGCGATGTGTTCACGCTTAAGGCAAGCATAGCCGAGCTTAAGCGCAAGCCGTCAAAGCCCATCGGCACAAGCGGTCTTAACGCCTTCGGCGAGCCTGTCAGCTTTGAGGACAGGGGAGAGATGCTCCGCGCCATACTCGCCATAGGCCGCCAGGACGTGAACCCCGATTCACTTACGCCATTAACGGAGGGCGCGGAGGTACTCGGCGCCAGCTCCGACCACCTTATAGTAAACCTTACCAACGCCGCCGGCTCATTCGCCGTAGGCGACGTGCTCCGCTTCCGCCCCTCCTACGGCGGCGTGCTCTCCTGCTTCACAAGCGAGTACGTGGGGAAGGGATATAAATAAGCGCCGAGACGGTAAGGGGGGAACGATAAATGTCAACGCAGGTAATCAATTATCAATGCCCGTCCTGCGGAGGGCCGCTGCGTTTTGATAGCGCCTCCGGGCGGCTTGAATGCGACTATTGCAAATCAAGCTTTGATGTTGCCGAAATTGAGGCGATGTACGCCGAAAGGGAGGCAAGGGCGGCGGAGGCCGCGAAGGACGCGGAGGAAAAGGCCAAAGCATGGGCGGCGGCGGATGCCTCACAATGGGATATTTCGGAACTGCAGGGGGACTGGGGCAGCGAGGCGAGCGGAATGAAAAGCTATTCCTGCCCGTCCTGCGGCGCCGAGCTTATATGCGATGCCACCACAGCCGCCACCTCCTGCCCGTACTGCGGAAACCCGAGCGTAATTCAGGGGCGGTTCGCGGGAGATCTGAAGCCGGACTACGTTATTCCCTTCAAGCTAACTAAGGAAGACGCTATAAAGGCGCTTCAAAAGTTCTACGGCAAAAAGGCGCTCCTTCCGAGGGAATTTTCAAATAAAAACCATATCGCGGAGGTTAAGGGCGTTTATGTGCCGTTCTGGATGTTCGACGGCAAGGCCGAGGGCAGCGTAACGTTTGATGCCACCCGCGTGCACACGCATAAGTCCGGCGACTACCGAATCACGAAAACGGAGCATTTTGACGTGCACAGAAGCGGCGAGCTCACATTTGAAAAGGTGCCGGTGGACGCTTCCACGCGTATGCCGGACGACTATATGGACTCCATAGAGCCGTATGATTATTCCGAGCTAAAGCCGTTTTCCGCGGCGTACCTGCCCGGCTTTCTGGCCGATAAATACGATGTTTCCGCCGAGGATTGCTTTGAGCGCGCGGACACGCGCTGCAAGGCTTCTTTCAAAAAAGCGCTGGCGGATACCGCCACAGGATACACAAGCTGCGTGGAAAAATCCTGCGATATTCACCTGAACCGCGGCAAGGTGCGTTACGCGCTGCTCCCCGTATGGCTTTTGAACACAAGGTGGAACGATAAGGACTTCCTTTTCGCCATGAACGCCCAGACCGGCAAGCTGGTCGGCAAGCTGCCTGTAAGCGTAAAGCGGGCATTTTTGCTGTTCGCGGCTATCGCGGTGCCGCTAATCGCGATTACTGCGGCGTTCGCGCTTTGGCTGGTAAGGTAGGAGGGCGACGGTATGAAAAAGAAATTTCTCTTCTCCCTGCTCGCCGCCGTGGTGATACTTGCCGTATGCGTAAGCACGGCTCTTGCCGAGGCACAGCTTTCCTATGTTTCCGACTGGGCGGGACTGCTCAGCGGATCCGAAAAAGTGTATCTTGAGAAAATGGCCGAAACCGTTTCCAAAAAATACGGCGTAGGGGTTTATATTATAACGCTGGACGATTATCGGCATTACTGGTCCGGGGACGTGTTTGAAACAACCTACGGCATATACCATAAATACACAATGGGCGAGGGCGAAAACCGGGACGGCATAATGCTGCTGCTCAGCATGGCGGAGCGCGACTGGGCGTTTTTCTGCTACGGTGAGCGCTGCGAATACGCGTTTAACAGCTATGGCCAGAAAGAGCTGGAGGCCGTTTTCCTTGATAATTTCGGCGAGGATGACTGGTTCGGCGGCTTTAAGGACTACATCGCCGAATGCTCCGCCTATCTGCAAAAAGCGGCGGACGGAGACCCGGTGCGGGAAAGCCCCGCGGCTTACATTATAATCATGGCTGTAATATCGCTGTTTATAGCCTTCATCGTAGTAGGCATTTTGTGGGCGGGCATGAACAGCGTAGGCAAGCAGAAGACCGCGTCAGCCTACGTGACCGGAACTCTCAACCTTACGGCGCAAAGCGACGTGTTCACCTATCATACCGAAACACGCCACAGGGTTGATTCCGGCTCCTCCGGCGGCAGCCGTTCCCACTCCGGCGGCGGCGGCTCCGGCCGAAGCGGGAAGTTTTGAGGG
>CAVIJJ010000063.1:0-4532 GCA_963643205.1 bacterium
CGGATTGTGCCTAAAAAAGTGTCGATTGTGCAAAGAGTGAGCAAAAGAGGGGGATATATTGTAATATAAACTCAGAATTTATCCATACATAACTATTTAAATATATATTGGCGGGATACCGAGTGATGGAAAAAAGCTTATTTAAGTTCGCGGGCAACCTTGGGGACGTAGATCCGTTTCATAAACCGTCCGCGTTTACCGATGACAATGAAACGCTCGAAGGCGGCGCGAAGGAGATAGTGAACCCGGTTGCGGCAGGCGCGGAACCGAAGGAGCTGTTTCATCGTTCCCCGCGCGTGCAGGAAAGGCTTCCCCAGGGAAAAATCGAAATTCCATTACCCCCTCAAAGACCGTCAAAGCCGGAAATCAACTGGCTTTCAACCCTGCTGCCGGCCGGCGTAACGGTTATTATCGCGGTTGTTATCGCGGCGATATCCTTAAGCCCCATGATGATGCTCTATACGCTCCCCATGACGGCGGCGGGATTGGTTGTTTCAATAGTTAACTATAAGCGCGGCAATAAAAAATACGAAAAGAACCTAATAGAATCCGAAAACGCCTATTTGAGAAGGCTGAACGAGGTTAAGGCACGGATAGGCCGGGCGCAGGAATCGCAGATGAAGGCAATGCTTCTTGCCGACCCCGCCCCGGAAAAATGCCTTGAGGCCGTAAATGGGCGCAGCACAAGCCTTTGGTGCAGGGAACCGGGCAACGCGGATTTTGTATCCGTTCGCATAGGCACGGGAAGGGTTCGTTTATCGACTACGCTTGAATACCGCAAAAACGAGACGCTGGACGCGGAGAAGGACCTGAAGCAGGCGGCTGACGAGGCTTTCAACGCGGGCATTAGCATTGAAAACGCGCCTATATGCTGCGATATACGCGGCAGAGGCATTGTGGGAGTTTTGGGGGAAGAGGACTCGGTGCGCCGAGAGCTTCAAAATATGATATTCCACCTGAGCGCGAACCATTGCTATACGGATCTTAGGCTTGTGTGCGTTTGCGACGAAAAAGACCGCGCCGAGCTCGCGTGGCTTAACGATCTGCCCCATACACACGGCGCGTCGGACGAGGAAAGCCTGATTACGTATACGCAGGAAGAGGCGAACGAGCTTTTCAAATCGCTTTGCGAAATGTTTAAGGAACGCAAAAAGGAAGCGGGCGAGGAGAGCAGCTACGGCACGGAAAAGCAATTTTTGCCGTATATGCTTTTTATATTATTCGAACCCAAATATTTGAAAAAGTCAGACCCGATCAACCAATATCTGTTCATGGAGCAGGGGCTGGGCATAGGGTGCGTTATGGCGGCGCAAAAGATGCAGCAGCTGCCCAAGCAATGCACCGAAATTATAACAATAGCCGATGGCGAGGGGGAAATATACAATACCGCCAGCGCCACGGAGCGCCGATATTTTATCGCCGATAAAATATCGCCCGAGCTTACGAGGGAATTCGGGCAGGCCATGCGCCCGCTGTATTGCGACGAGAATATAGACGTTAACGCACTGCCGATGAGCTATACGCTTTATCAGATGCTGGGCGTGTCCTCCATGAGCGAGTACGACATAGGAAGAGTGTGGGCCTCGTCGGACATTCTTTCGTCTAAGCTCGCGCCGTCCGCTCCCTTCGGAGTGCTTGAAAACGAAAACAAGGTTTTCTTCAATTCCCCGCCCACGGGCGACAACGGCGGCGCGCACGCACTGATTGCCGGCGCCACAGGCTCCGGAAAGAGCGAGTTTTTGCTTTCGCTTATAGTGTCGCTCGCCCTGCGCTATCCGCCCGATGAGGTTGGCTTCCTTGTAATCGACTTTAAGGGCGACAGTATTGCCGGAAAGCTTACCGACCTTCCGCACCTTCGCGGCATTATAACAAGCCTTGACGGCGATGAGCTGCGCCGCTCGCTTATATCCATTAACGCGGAGAACAAAAAGCGCCAAAGGATATTTAAGGAATATAACGATTCTCACCCATACGACGGGAAGAAGATAAACGATATTCGCGACTATATGGAAAAATATCGCCGCGGAGAGGCAAAGGAGCCGCTGCCGCACCTGTTCATAGTTGTGGACGAGTTCGCGGAAATGAAAAGACAGCTGCCGGATATTATGGATCAGTTCCTTTCAACGGCGCAGGTCGGCCGCTCGTTGGGCGTTCATCTGGTGCTGGCTACGCAGAGCCCATCGGGCGTGGTGGACGGCAAAATTCAGGCCAATATACTGAAACGCATGTGCCTTAAGGCCGCGAACGCTTCGGAAAGCCGGGAAATGATAGGCTCCGCGTTAGCGTCACGCATTAAGAACCCCGGCCGGGGCTACCTTAAGGTGGACGAGGATCTGCAGCTTTTCCAGTCCGCTTACGGCGGCGGAAAAATACGCGTTTGGGGCGGCGAGAGCACAGAGATTTATGAGGCCATAAGCGCCATGGCCACATACTGCCGCAGGAAGGGCATTAAAAAATTGCCGGATATATTCCGCGCTCCCCTGCCGGCATCCGCGGCGTATCCCGGCAGGCAAACGCGCCCGCGCCAGTTCGGAGCGCTGCCCATAGGCTTAAGGGACGATCCCGAAACGCAGTTCCAGGGCGAATATTGCATGAACGTGTTTTCACGCAACACGCTTATAGCGGGCTCCCAGGGAATGGGAAAATCAAACCTGCTGCAGGCGATTATACGCGGCGCGGCCACGGCGTATACCCCTGAGGACGTGAATATTTACATAATGGACTTTTCGTCCTTCTTCCTTAAAAACTTTGAGCCGCTGCCCCACGTTGGCGGAGCGGTCACACTGCCCGAAACGGAGAGGATTACCAATCTTTTCCGCCTGCTGAACAAGGAAATGCGGACAAGGCAGGAAAAGTTTATGAGGGTTGGCGTAAGCAGCTATTCCGCCTACCGCGAGAGCGGGGCAAGGGACCTGCCGCAGATACTGCTGATTGTTGATGATCTCGCCGCGGCGAAGGCGTATTTCCAATCGGATGATGATCCCCTGCTTGCCGTTTGCAAAGAAGGACTTTCGCTTGGCATAAGCGTTGTGGCAACGTCCATGCAGCCCGTAGGGGGCATATCATACCTGCCCACGTTTGCCAACCGCATAGCGTTCTACAATAACGACAGCACGGTTTACAGCACCCTGCTCGGCCACACAAAGCTGAGACCAAAGGAAATTCCGGGGCGGTGCCTTGTGCCGCTTGAAAACGACACATACGAATGCCAAAGCTTTTTGGCGTTTGATTCCGAGCGCGAGATTGACCGCGCGGACGAAATTCGCGCCCTTTGCCGCGAGGCGGCGGACAGCTGCGCCGGGAAGCATGCCCGGGCTATTCCAAGCGTACCCCAAACGCTTAGTGTGGACGACGCTTTAAGGGATTATCCGGAGGCGTTCGAAAACGGAGGGCTGATGCTTGGCATAGATTACGAAACCGTGGCGCCCGTATCCCAAAAGCTTTCGTCCCTTGGCATAATGGCGATTTCCGGACAGGAGAGCGCGGTGAAGAGCTTTCAGCGCTATATGCTTACGGCGGCGAACGCGGACACGGAGCACAGCACGGAGTATTACATCGTGGATGGCATAGACCACACGCTGCAGCCGTTTTCAAACACGCCGTGCGTAACGGAATACGCGTTTTTGCCGGAGCAGGCGCCGCAGATTCTGAAGGAGGTATACGAGCGCGCGGAGGAGCGCTACGCCCGCGTTGCCGGGGGCGATACGGCAGCGCTTGATAATTCGCCCACGCTTGTGCTTATGCTGAACAGTGCCGAGGTTATAAACGCCATATCCGCGGACAAAACCGCAATGGGCTACTGGAACGCGATTACAGGCAAGCTTAAGAGCATGAAGGTGTGCGTGGTGTTCGGCGCGCTTGAAAACGCCGCGATTCCATACAGCGCGGAGGTGCTGAAAAAATTCAAGGACAACCGCAAGATAGTGTTCCTTGACAGGATTGAAAGCCTGAAAATAGGCGATCTGCCGTATTCCGGAATTAAAAAGTTTTCCGGAGCAACGAAAAAGGATGACGGGTATTTGGTGTTCGCGAACAGCATCGCGCGCGTAAAGATACCGAGCTGTCCCTTACCCGGGCGGTAAGGATAACGCATGTAAAAAACGAATGGGGGTGAAAAGGATGACATTAGATGAAATCATGAAAACAATAGAAAACTATGAGGCGAGAAACAGAGAATTCCAGAAAAAGATCGACAAGCTGGAGCCCGTATACAAAAATCTTAGAGAAATAAAAAAAGAATTCAAAAAAGAGAAAAGGAAAATGATAGAGATATTCGATGACAAGGATATCGAGTGGAGAGGCGAAAAATACGAAAGCTTCTGCAGAGCGGGAGAAGATCTTGAAAAATCGCTGAACGAGTATTACAAACGCCTGGATAACGCTTTGGACGCGATAAATACGGAAATAGGCAACCTGGAAGCGGAAAAGACGAATGGATTAGGCATGATTGACTATCTTAACGATATGTATCAGGCGATGAAGACCAGCGTTGAAAACACTTTTAATTGAGGGAAGATATGGCAGAGATAAGA
>CAVIJJ010000064.1:0-4529 GCA_963643205.1 bacterium
TCGGCCTTTTTTATTTGAAAAAATTTGGGCACCGCTGTCGCGGTGCCCTCTGATACTTTGTAATTACAGTCAAAAATAATTTTGTGTGCCGTTCTCACAGCCCAAGCTTTTTCATAAACGCGTCGTAGGAGCTGACCTCACCGGCATCGGCATTCTTCACGCCGCGAAGGTTGCGAATACGCTTGGGTATAAGGCGAATATTGGCGAAAAGGCGGGCGACCCACGCCGCTGGCAGCAGCCAATGCCTCCCCTGCAGAAATGTATAGCGACTTTCTATGCTTTCGGCGGAAGGAAAGAGCATATTCAGCATCAGCTTTGTCTTTGATTTTTTGCCGCCGTCGGCATTGCGGATATTCACAACCGAATGATCCCGCAAATGGCCGAACAGATCCGAGTCAAGCGTATACACAAGCAGGCTGTCCAAGGCATCCGCATCCGGCTCCGGCAGGGGACACACGGTTTCGACCTCAAACCACCTTTTGCAGGCATTCATAACGGTATGGAAAAAGTCGCTAAGACTGATGTCCGCGAACTCGCTTTCTATTTCCGCCCAATTAAGCTTGGCATCATAGTGCTTTACATAAAGCGCGACATCGAGATACATTCTAAGCCCGGCGCCGCCGCCGTAAAGATGCTTTGCCAGATGGCACACGATATATATAAAGTGAAAATCGAGAGCGGGCCTGTATCTTTCGCCGTTGTCGGCTTCGGCGTGCTGCCAGGCTTTATCAAAATACGCCTTCAGATCCGCGCGCCCGTCCAGATTGCCGTCCATAAGATTTGTATGGATTTCGTAATACTCACTATTTTTCACGTAAGCGTAGGTCGGTTCCCAATCCTGCTTTACCGTGTAGCCCAAGGCCAGCATAAGATCGTGCGTTTTTCGCCTGTCTTCCGGATGAATAAGAATATCTATATCGCCAAACGTGCGCAGCTCCGGCACAGCGTAGAGCTGCCTTAGGTAATAGCCCTTAACGGGCATATGCGCAATGCCCTGCTCTGTAAGTTTTTTTGAGAGCGACTCAAAGTCCACACACCGATTCAGGTTGCCGGCTACGGAATTATAAAGCAGGCTTTCCAGCCTTTTTGACGCGGCTTCATCATCAAGCAGTTTCCAAAGCTTGTTTTCGTATGCCAAAATGAGCAGCAGATTCTGCGCCGCCGCCGTTTGAAAAAGCTCCGCCGTATTCCATTGTCCGTCCGCCTCCGGCCGCGTGCCCTGCACAAAGCCGCGAACTATGGCGAGGAATTGGTTGGTCATCAGAAAAAGTTTCTCCTTACCCCTCGGGTACAAGGTCGACCACGGCTATCTCCGGCAGGTTGTTTACGCGCGGAAGTGCGCCGTGCCCGGCAAGGCCCGATGAGATTATCATTTGCATATTGTCGCCAAGGGTGAAATATCCCCGGTCGTATTCCGGGAAGAAGCCCTGCATCGGGGCATAAAGTCCGCCCACGAACGGCAGCCGCACAAGCCCGCCGTGGGTATGGCCGCTTACAACAACGTCTATATCCCACATATTGTAGGCACCGTTGAATATAAACGTATCCGGCCTGTGCGCAAGGCAGATTGTGGGCAGGTCCGTATTCTCAAATTCCTTTAGAAAAACATACTCCGCGGACGACGTAAACTCCTCTTCGCTGCGGCCAAAGTAAAACCCGTGGCCAAGCGTTCCGCCTACGCGCAGAACCTGATCCGCTATTGACGCATCAACAAAGCTGTCGTTCACAACCGTTGCGCCCGCGGCCCCGATCCGCTCAAGCAGAGAATCATCATTTTGCATATACGCCTGCTCGTGGTTGCCCAACGAGAAAAACACGGGTGCGATTTCAGAGAGGCTTTGTATAAGCCGCTCAAGCTCGCGCACGTCCTCCTCTCCCGAGTTGCGGTCTATCAAATCCCCGGCAAGAAATATAACGTCCGGAAACTGCTCCGCCGTTTTCGCTATAAGGCGCACGTTGTTTTTGCCAAGCTCCCGGCCGTGCAGATCCGATATTACCACCGCGCGCACGGCGTTCGTAAGCCCCTCCACCGCAACGGTGTAGTGCGTATCAATCAGGCACTCCGCGCTGACAAGTACCGATACCCCAAAGGCGGCGAGGAGAATAAGCAGCAGCGCCGCTATTTTTCGCAAGGCTTTGGTCGGTTTCACTTTATACCAATCATTCGTTTAAGTTTATTCACGCAGCGGAGGAAGAAACGCTTCGTTCCATCAAAACCGCTTTGCAAAGAGTATTTAACCCGATTCAGCGCAAGGCCGATACCGCCGCCGCGCTCTATGCAGTCAAGGTCGGCAATCTGCTTACGGTAAAGCGGGGTGCGGGTGAATCTTGTTCCCCAGTGCAAGAGATCGGTTTTAAGGTTTATATCTTTCGCAAGGGCTGTACCGGCGGCAACGCTAAGCTTCATTTGGCCAAGGTGCTCCCAGTAGCAGAGTATGCCGCGCAGATCGTGCGGAATGGGCTTTAATCCGTTTACGGCCATGGAAAGGGCTATAAGCGGCTCATCGCCGGGCGTGGCAAACTTGCCCTTAAACCCATAGTCGGAGTAATGCTCGCTGAATTCCTTCGCGCGATCAAATACGGCCTTCGCCTTTTCGGTTTTGCGAATATAATAAATGCCGCCGTGCAGACCCACAACGTAGCTTATGCTTTTCTTCAGCTCATCCGTGAGGTTATCGTATTCAAACCAGCCCGTTTTGTCGTTAAGCGGAAGAACGCGGCCAAAGCAGCTGAAATCGTCCGCCGTTTCAAACAGAGTAAAAAGCCGGTTCAGGTCGCCGTAGGCAAGGCAGTCCGCGTCTATAAAAATGTTCACGTCGTACGGCAGCAGGTCAAACATTTCGAGCTTATCCAAATAGTTGCGCCGCGCGTGCGGCATTACGCGCACGCAGTCAAACGTGGCCGTGTATTCGTTTTCCCGCTCCGCAAGTATTGCAAACGGCATCGGCTCTTCGCTAAAGTGCCTGTATGTGCGCAGCAAATTCGCCGCCATTTTGTAGTATTGCTCGTCCCCCGTCGCAACGGTAAAAAAGCCGTAGGTCATGCTAGTTCCCCCTGATGCCAAGCATTTGTTTTATTTTGCGTAAATATGAGTGCGGACGCACCCAGTTAGGGTGTACCAAAGAAAGATACCAGCAGTATAAATCATCGGTTAAATTTTGCCTGATGATTTTTAATGCCTTCCGCTCCGAAATCCTGTATTCCTCGGGTATGCACTCCTCCGCATGATTACTTATCGCCCTGATAACAAGTTTGGATTTGAGTGTTTCTCTAAAAATCTTAGCAAGCTGAACCATTTCAATGTCGTTCAGTGCGCTAAACCAATCTATGCAAAGTCCCGCAGCATTCACACCATCAAATCTTTTTTCGGTAAAAGCACGACTTGTAATGCTGTCCGGGCGTGAACGATAGCAATATAGTTTACTTTGTATAACTGCCACTTTAGACGCTTTATAAAGCAGCTTTGGCGTAGTAGCATCGTCCTCATGTATCATTCCGTTTGGATAGCGTATACCATCAAAGAGTTCTAATCTATATAGCTTACCCCATGCCATAACCGGAATTTTTCCGTCCATGTGATAAATGCTAAGACAGGCATCACGCCCGCTTATTACATTAGGCTCTATTGTATTCGATTCGTCTCCGTTTTGCGGTTCTGTTCCATCATCAAACGGCACCATATCACAAATAGATATATCTGCCTCTGCTTCAATAAGCGCTGATGACATTTTTTTAAGATAATCCCCACGCACAAAATCGTCGCTGTCTATAAATGTTACATACTCGCCTTTGGCTATATCAAGCCCCGCATTGCGCGCGGCGGAAAGTCCCCCGTTTTGCTGATGCACCACCCGCACACGGCTGTCCTTTTGCGCGTATTCATCGCAGATTGCCCCGCAGTTGTCCGGCGAACCGTCGTCCACCAGTATTAGCTCAAAGTCCGTATATGTTTGCGCAAGTATGCTCTCTACGCATTGCCTAATGTACGGCTCTACCTTGTAGACGGGGACGATGATGGAAATTGAATTGCTCATTGCTTTTCCCCAAATAATTTTTCGTGTATTAGGATTAACCTGTTCCTTATTCTGGAATTAAAATAATTTCCATCAATGTAATACTGAACATCGCTTAGCTCTCTTGCAGCCCTGTATTTTCCATGCAGTTCTGCCAACTTTTTACGACATTTTTTTAGTTGCTTGAATTGTTCCATAACAAACTCGATATTATCAACCTCACACATAATCTCTGTACGTATCTGTCTTCTGTTCATGTTAAGGTTTAATACCAGTTTTCTCAACTCGTTACCTATTATCAGATAATTGATAAGTGCAAATTTTTCAACAGCCCATTCGCAATTCTTTTGTTGCCTGCAGAATTCAAATAATCTTTGGCTTAAATCCGAGATGATCGCAACGTTATTTATTGCAGAATGTTCGCTCATTATTGACCCTTCACGCTTAACATAGAAATATAGACTGTCCGGTATACTTTTCACCTTCGTTGCGCACATGAAATAGCATGCACTAAAC
>CAVIJJ010000065.1:0-4374 GCA_963643205.1 bacterium
GGGATTCAGAGAATTTGGCCATAGCCAGACTCCCTCCTCATACACCACGGGCCGCCCACTTGGGCGGCCCGATTCGGTTTGGTTAATGTTCGGTTTTGCTTCCGCTTACTCCGCGGTTACGATGGTGGGAGTATCGGAGGTCTTGGTGTACTCGAAGGTATCGCCGTTGGCGATGTTGCTCCAGGTGGACTCGGTGAAGGTTACGGTAGCCTTCTCGCCATCCAGGGTGATTACGCCGGTAATGGGGTTGCCCGCGGCATCGGTAGCGGTGAAGGTCAGGCCTTCCTCGGTAACCTCACCCACGCCGTCGCTAAGGTCGGTCAGGCGATAGATGGAAACCTGCACAACGTACTTGCCTTCCTCTTCCTCGTTCGTGGCAATCTCAAGCTTGCAATCGGTGCCGTCGTTGTCGCTGTACTCGCCAACGTAAACAACTTCCTCGGTGGTGGTTGTATCCTCGGTAGTGGCGGCGGCGTCATCAGTAGTGGCGGCGGCATCATCAGTAGTGGTGGTGGCATCATCAGTGGTGGTGGTATCGGTCGCGGCCGCGGTCTCAACGGGGGCAGTGGTGTCCTCGGGGGTGGTGGTTTCGGCGGCGCAGCCCGCCAGCATTGCTATCGCGGCAATTATGCCGATGATTACGCAAAGGGTCTTCTTCATTTCGTTTTTACTTCCTTTCTTTTCCTTTGGCTTTCGCCGGAGCATATTATACTCCAACTTTGCGAAAAGTATAGTGGAAAAATTGTTAACAATTTTTATCCATTGTTATTTTGAAAGAAAGTCTATAAGCGCGCTTATCTCATCGTCCGTCATTCCGGCGGAGGCAAGATAGGCCTTCGCGCCCTCGGTATAATCGGCGGTTTTGAGCGTTTCAAGGTCGTCGGTACCGTAAAGATACTCCATAAACGCGTCGAAATAAAGCTCCTTTATGGCGGTGTAACGCTCGGGCGTGCCGTCCTCGGTTATGCCGAAATAGTTGGCGTAGGTCTGCATATAGTCCACGCGCATCTCGTCATAGCTCGCTCCCATAAGGGCCTCTATAAGGGCGCACACAAAGCCCGTGCGGTCCTTGCCCTCCATGCAGTGTATGTACGCGGGGCCGCCGTTTTGCATAAGGAACCTGAGCCCCTCGGCAACGGATGCCTTGTACGCGTCCGAATCATTATTGGAGCCCATGCTCAGCAGTATGTCCCTGCCCTGGTCGTAAAGCGATTTGGTATAAGCGGACGAGAAATCCTCGGCCTGAATATATCCCTGCATATCCTCTTCCGAATCCGCAAGGTCTATTACGGTTAAAACGCCGTTTGCCTCAAGCAACGCGTCCGTATAGGGGGCGCGGCCGCGGCTGCTGTCCACGGGAGAGGCTCCCCTGTAAAGGAAATTCTCTTTCAGATTGCCGCCCTTCATCGCGCGGAAGTTTACGAACTGCTCATCGCTGGTGTACCGCTCGCGGTCAAACGAATAGGTTTGGCTCAAAGCCTCGTAGGTGGCCTTGTATTTGCCGGCGGTGTTCAGGGTAATCTCAACGGTGGTTTCATCCGTAAACTCATTGGGAGTCCAAAAGTCGCGGTTGTTGGCGGCGATTACAATATAGTCAAACCCGGGATAGGCAACCATAACAATCTCGCCCGGCCTTACATAGTAGCCCGTATAATAGGGAACGTCGGTAGCGGTAAAGCCGTTGCTGAAAACAAGATCCACGCTGTCGCCGTACGCGAAGCCGGCCTCCTCAAGGCCTTCCGCGTTTATTTCAAGGTTCGCGGAGTCAAACTTTTTGTCCTTCGCCATGCCAACGGTTACGCTCGTTTTCTTTTCGGCGCAGGCACAAAGCGAAAGCATAAGCATCATAAGCGCGAGAAGCGCCGCGAGTGTTCTTTTCATTTATAATTTCCTCCTAATTTTATCAGTCCGCAAGGGACGGTATTATGCCGTATACCGACGGATCAAGGTTTACCGAAAGCGGCTCAATCGTTTTAAGCTCGTAAAGCACCTCGTGCGTTTCGGGGTTGCGGCCGTTCTTCATGGTGTTGCTGTTTTTGCTCATGTACCAGCGCACGGAATTAAGCAGCTTGCCCGCGTCCTCAAACGCCTGATTCTGCTGGGCGTTGCAGTATTCTGTTATAAACTCGCGCGCCGCGTCGTTATCATCCATTTCGCTTGCCATTGTAAGCACCTTCGCCATGCTCTCGGTCATGCGAAGCTCCGCCCGGTGCCAATAAGCGCGCACGGGCTGGCCGTATATCTTATAGGCGAATTGGCCGGTGCCAAGGGTGGTAAGCTCCTTAAAGCGGTAATACGGATAATGCTCCGTATCGAACTGCCCCGCCTCCTCGGCGCTCTGGTTGCGGCCGTAGGGTTCGCTTACGCTTGTCGCGGCGTTTGAAAGGGGAACAAACACGCCGTAAAGCGCGGGGCCCGTGCTTTCCCACGTTACGCAGCACATATCCGCGGGAAGGTTCGGGTAAATCTGGGCAACATGCACGCTCAGCGCCGTGTCTGTGCCTATAACGCGCATATCGGTTCGGCCGGTTTCGTCGGGGTCATACTCAGTGCCCTCGTAGCGGTTTCTCATTATTTCCATAACGTCTATAAGGGAAACCTTTTCGTCCGGCGTGAAGCAGAGGGGATATATCGCGTCCTTATCGTAATCGTCGCCATAAACGGAGGGCGCGAGCACCTGATGCCCTATCCATGTTCTCATGTGGGAATAGTTGGTGGTGATGTCGCTGCCCGAATAGGTGGACCTTAAATTAAGCTCCCCGTTATCGCCGTATACGGCAAAGCCGTTTTCCGCGGCCAGGCTCTCAAGGGCGGGGGAAAGAATATAGTCCTCATAATCGCTTACGTATTCAAGCGAAAACTCGTTGCCGAAGGCGCACACGGCATCATTGGGCAGAAGCACCGCGGCGTACTGATAGCCGGAGTACATTTCAATATACCAGGCCTCGTCCCGGTCCGCTATAAGGGCAATGTTAACCTCGCTGCTGCCGTATGTATCGATAAGCTTAAGCAGAACGTACACGGCCTCCCTCGCCGTTTTGCTTTGGCACACAACAAGGTCGTTCGCCGTAAATTCGGAAAGGCCGTGCTCTATAAGCGGGTCCGCGGCAAGAACGGCGCTGTTTGAAAAGGCGGTTATGGACATTATCATGGCCACGCCGTATTCATTCGTGCAAACGGTAGCGTCGCTGCCAAGGCCGTTGGCGGCTGTGGCGCTGTCCATCCACGGGGTGGACGTGTAACGATAGGTTGTGGCGGGTATGGGGGCAAAAACCGTCGCGTCGTTATCCACGGGCATGGTTCTGCCGCTTTGGTGCTCAACCCGCTCCGTAACGGTTATGTAGTTCGCCCAAACGTCCTGATAGTCGTTTGATTTGGCCAGCATATATGTGCCGTCCTCGCTTGCCTCCGGCCCAACGTAAACGGCCGTGCAAGCCAGCGCGCTTGTGAAGCACGCTCCCAATACCGTAAGGCATGCCGCAACGGAGCACACAACGCGCAAAGTTTTACCCTTCATATTTTTCCTCCGGATTACCAATCCCAAAGCATAGTGTTTTAACCAATAAATTGTACCGCCGCCCCGGCGGCAAGTCAACGATTTTTGCCCTAAACGGCTTGATTTTCCCTATTTTTTGAATTGAGGGCGAAAGTATGGTACAATATGCGAAACAAACGAATCATCAATCGGAGGCGGCACATGAACGGCATAATGGCGATAGGCATAGCGGGCGGAACCGGATCGGGCAAAACAACCATAACAAGGCTGCTCCGCGAGCGCTTCGGCGAGGATATTTCCGTTATATATTACGATAATTATTATAAGGCGCACAACGATTTGACATACGAGGAAAGGGCAAGGATAAATTACGACTGCCCGGACGCGTTTGACACGGATCTTTTTATAGAGGACATAAAAAAGCTTAAGCGCGGCGAGGATGTGCTTTGCCCGGTTTATGATTACACGGTGCATAACCGCTCCGACCAAACCGTTCTTATAAAAAGCGCGCCTGTTATACTGCTTGAGGGCATATTGCTTTTGAGCGACCCGCGCATAAGGGATCTTCTTGATATAAAAATATATGTTGATACGGACGCGGACGTGCGTATTCTTCGCCGCATACTAAGGGACGTGCGCGAGCGCGAGCGCAGCCTTGAAAGCGTGATAGAGCAATACCTTACAACCGTAAAGCCCATGCACGAAATGTACGTTGAGCCCTCCAAGCGCTACGCCAACATTATAATCCCCGAGGGCGGCCACAATATGGTCGCCGTGAATATGCTTACCGAGCGCATAAACGCGCACATCAAGGAAGCGAGGGAGTAGTCAGCAAACACCAAGCGCGGCGGTCAGCTTGATGAATTTGGCGGGAATGG
>CAVIJJ010000066.1:0-4269 GCA_963643205.1 bacterium
ATGAAATTTTCCCTTATCGTTCCCGTATACAACGCGCAGTCGACCCTATGCCGATGCCTTGATAGCATTGTTAGTCGGCCTTTTTCGGATTATGAGCTGCTGCTTATAAACGACGGTTCTGCCGACGCAAGCGGCGATATTTGTCGCGAGTACGCGGACAGATATCCCGCCATACGCTATTTTGAAAAGGAAAACGGCGGTGTGTCGTCCGCGCGCAATATGGGGCTTGATGAGGCACGGGGCGAATACATACTGTTTGTCGACAGTGACGATTTTGTTTCGGATGATTACTTTACGGTGCTTTCCGATGCGCTGAAAAATAAAGCGGCAGATCTTTTGATGTTTGGATACCGCAATTTTGATGCCATATCCAAGGAGTGGGATACAGGCGAGTTTTATGAAAATGCGGCGGTTGACATTGCGGAACGGGTTTCTTCTGCCATGCAGCGGTATCTTTTTAGTTCGCTTTGGAGCAAGGTATTCAAAAGGCAAATCATCGAGCGGCACAATATTCGTTTTGCAAATGATTTGGCGATAGGGGAAGACTTTGCGTTTATTTTTACCTATGCCATGCACATTCGCTCAATCGCGTCTATAAGCGACAAGCTGTACAACGTGGATGTCAGCGATGGGAACTCTCTTTCCCGCAAAGCCCGCCCATATCTGACTGAGCAGCTGATGGAGGTCAATCGCAGAATGTATGCCGCATATCGCGCGGCTGAGCATTCGCCCGAGGCGGCGCGGCACTACGAGGAGGCGCTTTCCTTTATGACCTACCGCAGCGCGTACTCCTGCTGCAAGGAACTGCTCAAGTTTGATATCACCCCGAAGCAGCGCAGGCGGGAGATACGGAAAATATGCTCCTTGTATCGCCGGGAAAGCGCAAAGCCCGTCGGATGGAAGTGCGCGGCCATTGCCCTGCCCGTCCGCCTTAGCCTGAGCTTTATGATAGATTTGTTGATATGCTGCAAAGCAAGATGAGAAGAGAAGCAATGAAGAAAATCCTGGTAATTCCCGGGGGCTTGAAAATCGGCGGAGCCGAAAAGGTCGCAGCGGATATAGGCTTTTTCGCGGATCCACAAAAATATATTATTCATTTCATTGTGTTTGGTGATGAAATAGGCGCGTACGAACCGGAACTTGAAGCGCGTGGTTGCAAAGTGTTTCATATGCCGCCACCGGCCGCGGGCTACGGCGCTTATCTGAAAAGCTTGAAAAGGCTGATTCGTACCTATCACTATGATGTAATTCATGCCCATACAATGTTTAACATAGGCTGGGCTATGCTTGCCGGCAAACTATACGGTGTTCCGGTGCGCGTTTCTCATGCACATTCCGCTTTAGATGAAAAACGTAGCGTGAAAGTGCGTGTCTACGAAGCAATTATGAGGCTTTTTATACTCACCTGCGCTACGGATTATGTTTCCTGCGGTATAAAGGCGGGGGAGCGGCTTTATGGGAAAAAGGCTTTTGACAAGAAGGGCAAGCTGATACTTAATGGCATAGATACAAAGGAGTTTGCGTTTAGTGCGGACAAACGTAATGAGTTTCGCCAAAGAAACGAATTAAACGACAAATTTGTTATTTGCCACGCAGGGCATCTGGCTGCGGTTAAGAATCAGGCGTTTTTGCTTGAAATAATGCCTCTTATCTTGAAAAAGAGACCCAATGCCTACCTGATTTTACTTGGTGAAGGGGAAGACAGGGAAAAGCTTGAAACAAAGATAAAGGAACTTCAGTTGCAGGACTGTGTTTGTATGAAGGGCAATGTGCGCAATGTGGCGGATTACCTGAACGCGGCGGATGTTTTTGCGTTTCCGTCACTGTATGAAGGCATGCCGCTGTCCATAATAGAGGTGCAGGCAAATGGTCTGCCGTGTGTAATTTCGGATGGCGTTCCGAAGGACGTTTTTTTGACAGACCTACTCCGACCACTGCCACTGAACGACAAATCAGCGTGGGTAGAAGCGATTTACAGTGCGAAACGAGAAACACCCGAAAAATATGTAGTGCAAATGCAGAACTCCGGATTTGATGTGGGTATGATGATGCAAAAAGTTTATGCAATCTACGCACAGGCGGCGGTGAGGAAGTGAGATTTTTAGATGAGAGAAACCTTGGGAGAAAGAGGCTTTGTAACAATCGCCACAGGACATGAGCGGTATTATGCGCTGGCAAGAAATCTTTTGCGCTCGTATCGCCTTGCGGCGGATGAACCTGTTCCGTTTGCGATAATTGCCGATAGGGAGAACGAATATACAAAAGAATTTGACAATGTTATCGTGATTCCCGATGCATCAAACAGCTATAATGACAAATTGAAGCTGTTCAGAGAACTGCCGTACGATGAAACAATATTCATTGATGCGGATAGTTTGGCATACGGCAATCTGAACGCCTGGTGGGACATTTTCAAAAACGCCGGGGATTTTGCCCTGTTCGGCTATGCGTGGCGTGACCTGAACTGCGGCAGAGGGTGGTTCAATCCGGCTGGCATGAAGGAATTTCAAAAGGATATATCGTTTATCCCGGACTTTAACGGCGGCGTGTACTATATGCGCAATAGTGAAAAGTGCGGAAAGGTATTTGAAATAGCTAACCATTGCGCGCGGCATTATCGGGATTACAGCTTTAATAATTTCAAGGATCCTGCCGATGAGCCTGTACTTGCTTTGGGCATAGCGGTATGCGGCTTTGAACCGCTCGATTTGCATGGAGAGCTTGTTTTCGCTCCGCCCATGAAAAAGCTTGAAGCGGATATTTCCGTCCCTTATGCGGTGTTTCATCAATCGGCTGATAAAAGTTATCCCGCAAGGCTAATACATTTCAGCAACTATCGTACGCAGCTTTGGTTTTATCGTAATGAAGTGATAAAAATGAACAAACTTTACGGGGGGGCAGGATTATTATATACAATACCGAACGACCTGCGCTGCCTGCTGCTGAAGGTGAGCGATATTGTTCCGTTCTCTAAGCGGGTTATACGGAAAATAAAGAGGACTTTGCATATATGACCAACATTCTTTTCTTTATTGAATCTCTATCCGGCGGGGGAGCGGAGAAGGTTTTGCGCAACCTTGTGAACGCGATGGACCAAACAAGGTTTAATATAACGGTGCAGACACTTTACCGCGAGGATGCGGAGAAGTACCTTGCCCCGGGGATAAGATATAAATACTGCTACGGCAAAAAGGGTCGCGCGGGCGACATTGTCATGCGCCTTGAGGCCGCGGCGGGGCTTACATACCCCAAATACATAAAGGATAACTATGATATTGAGGCAGCGTATCTTGAATGCGGCGCGACAAAGATTATGGCCGGCTCAACCAACAAAAGCGCGCTTAAGCTTGCCTGGGTGCATTGCGATCTTAAGAACCGCATAGGCGATCCTTACGCTTTCGCCGCGGACACAAAGAAATATTACGCCAAATATGATTACGCCGTTTGCGTGAGTGAAAATGTGCGGCAAAGCTTTGTTGAGCTTTATGGCGATACGGTCAGGGCCGTTACCGTATACAATACAATCGACGATGCGGAAATAATAAAAAAGGCATCGGAACGGCTGCCTGAGGGTGTTGAAAAGCGGCGGCTGACGCTGGCGATAGTGGGCAGGCTGACCCCCCAAAAAAAACTCCTGCGAGCACTTGCGGCGCATAAAAAATTGCTTGAATGCGGGCTTGAGCACGACCTTTGGATTATAGGCGAGGGCGAGGAAAGGCCGATGCTTGAAGCTTATATACGCGAGAATAATCTTGAAAATTCGGCCAAGCTCCTTGGCTTTAGGGAAAATCCGTATTGCCTTATGCGGGCGGCGGATTTGCTAATATGTTCATCCGTGTTTGAGGGCTTCAGCACGTTTATAACGGAGGGGCTGATTCTGGGTAAGCCTATCGTAACCACCGATGTTTCCGGCATGCGGGAGCTGCTCGGGAACAGCGAATACGGCCTTATCACAAAAAACGACGATGATGATTTTTATCTGGGCGTAAAGCGTATGCTGACCGAACCCGGCCTTATGGCGCGGTATGCGGCGGCTTCATCCAAGCACGGCGCGGACTTTAAGCGGGAAAAGCTTGCGCGGGACACGGAAGAATTTTTTGAAAAAGAACTTATGGCAAAGCGGAGACGGTAAATGGGCGTAAAGGTTTATTATCTGATGGTCGCAGCGGTGCTGCTTTTCGCGGCGTTCATGCCGCAGCACGGCCGGCAGAAAAAAGCATATATTGTATTGATGGCCGTGTTGCACGCGTTTGTCTGCGGCTTCAGATA
>CAVIJJ010000067.1:0-4256 GCA_963643205.1 bacterium
GCCGCTCGCAATTCTCCCTGTTCCTGCCCGTTCTCCGTTTCGCTGCATCCCGCACAGCTCTCGCTCAACTCCGAACCTCCTTAGGGAGGCTTTGGTTGCGTTAAACTCGAATCTTTCAGAGCTGAATAAGCGCGACTATCAATGACAATACCAGAAACGCTCCGGAAAAGATGAAAAGAACGGGAATATCGCCGTGCTTACGGCGGCTTTTGAGATACTCAACGTAGTTCTCGTGCATTGTTTCGCCGTCCTCGGCCTTGCCCTTTATCATTTTCATAAGGCACTTTGTTCCGTATATCATGCTGGCGAACATATTCATGTTGCCGAGCACGTGTATCATGGCCCAGGCGAAGAACACAAGCGCTATGCTGAAAAACATGTCGCTCAAAAACCTGAGGCTGAAAATTTCCTGCCCGAGGCCCAGGCCGCCCCTGCCTACAAAGGCGAGCACAATGCCCGCAACGGTAAGAATAATGCAGGTTTTACGGTATTTTCTTAGGGAAAACGTCAGGGGCATTTTTATCCTCCGGGTTTTTTCTTAATGCTTGTTAATTCTGTTTTATATAAATTATAAAAAATTATAGGTTAAGGGGTTTCGCGTGTGTTTCGATGGTTTTTACAAACGCCTGAATTTTTATTCATAGCGTCTGTTGCCATTGTATCACAGGCCGGAAGTGTTTGCAACACCAAAAACAAACTTTCGTTTTTCGGCTAAATACGGCAACTTTGGTGTTTAGATTTTCTTAACACCGTTAAAAATGAATAGGTCGCCGAATTTTATCGCGCCCGGCTTGACGATTTACATTAAAAATTATATAAAAGGAGAGGCAAATTTCATTTATAATATATATAATACAAATTGTAATTTTGGGAATCGAGGTACCCCATGGCCGACACACAAAAAAGGAAATTCGGGATTGACGCGTTTACGCTGCACGTAATCGCCATGGTTTTCATGCTCTGCGACCACGTTTGGGCAACGGTCGGCTCCGCCGCGGAGTGGCTTACGGCCGTGGGCAGGCTGGCCTTCCCCATATTCGCGTTTATGATCGCGGAGGGCTTTCGCCGGACAAAAAGCGTTAAGCGCTACGCCCTGCGTTTGGCGGTGCTTGCGCTTATCAGTGAAATTCCGTTTGACCTTATGTACGGCGCTACGATATTCTATCCCTTCCATCAAAACGTTATATTCACCTTTTTGATAGCGCTTTTGTGCATGCTTGCCGTTTCGTCCGTAAAAAAGCTCGGCAAGGCGCCGCTTACCGTGCTTGCCTGCGTTGCCGCCGCGGGCGCGGGCTGGTTTGTGGGCACGCTCCTTATGACGGATTACGGCGGGGAGGGCGTTTTAACCGCGCTTCTTTTCTATATTTTCCCCGGCGAAAAGCGCTGGCAAAAGCTTTGCCAGCTTGCGGGCATGGCCGTGCTGAACTGCGTGCTTTTGGCAAGCCTTGTTTACCCCGTTACCCTGTTCGGCCTCACGCTTGAGCTGCCGGAGCAGGGGCTTGCCCTGCTCTCCCTTATCCCCATTTGGCTTTACTCCGGCGAACAGGGCATCCATACCCGCGCCGCGCGCGTTTTGCGCTATGCTTTCTACCCCGCGCACATGCTCATTTTAGCCCTGTGCATGATTTATATTTAAGTCGAATTTTGCCCGCGCCCGCCGTTTCCATGGAAAAGTGTCAAAATGAGGGGTCAAAAGCCATGGAAAAGTGTCAAAAACAGCCGCTAAAGTCCTTGGAAAAACGTCAAAACAGGGTTATAATATCCTTGGAAAACGCACAGAACGCGATTAAGGGGTGCCGATTATGCTGAAAAGGAAGATAGAAAAGGATATAGCGCGCTGGATAGAGAGCAGCGACAAGGCTTTGCTTGTATACGGCGTGCGCCAGGCGGGAAAAACGTTTATAATCCGCAAATGCCTTGAGGACGCGGGCCGCGACTATGTTGAGTTTAATCTGATACGGCAGCCGGAGGTGGTCAGCATACTTGAGGGCGCGTCAAATACGGACGATTTGATATTAAAGCTTTCGCTGTACTCAAATAAGCCGATAGTTCCGGGCAAAACGTTCTTTTTCTTTGACGAGATTCAAAAGTATAAAGAGATAGTCACAAAAATAAAATTCCTTGTTGAGGACAGGCGATTCAGGTTCATAATGTCCGGTTCGCTGCTGGGCGTTGAGATAGTTAATCTTAAATCCGCCCCGGTCGGATATCTGCAAACGCTTACCATGTATCCGCTGGACTTTGAGGAGTTCCTTCAGCTTTTCAATGTAAACGAGGGCGTAATGAGCGCGCTTAGAAACGCGTTTAATGAGAAAACGCCCGTTGCCGAGGTTATTCACCGCAAGCTGATGGAAATATTCTCGCTTTATCTTATAATAGGCGGCATGCCGGCGGCGGTTGAGAAATACCGCAAAAGCGGCAACATAGACGAGGTTATTGAGGAGCACCGTTCCGTAATCGAGCAATACAAGCTGGATTTTACCCAGTACGAGCAGGAAAACAGGCGGCTTTTGATAACGCGCATATATGAGCTTATACCCGCGGAGCTGAACGAAAAGAACAAGCGCTTTATGGTGGCGGATATTAAAAAGGACCTGCGCTACGACCGCGTTGAGGACAGCTTTACATGGCTTTGGAAGGCAGGCGTGGCGCTGGGCGTATTCAACACAACCGAGCCCACGGTGCCGCTTATGCTGAACGAGAAAAGCACGCTTTTCAAGCTGTTTCTTTCGGACGTGGGCCTGCTTACAACCATGTACGGCAAGGCCTGCAAGCTGAAAATAATAAGCGGTGAAAAGGACATAAACAAGGGCGCCGTATACGAAAACGCGGTGGCGCAGGAGCTTCACGCCCATGGCTACCCACTTTATTATTACAACAGCAAGAAGAAAGGCGAGCTTGATTTTGTTATAGAAGACGGCGGCAAGGTTCTGCCGATCGAGGTTAAAAGCGGAAAGGACTACGAAAGGCATTCCGCTCTTGACAACGTTATGAGCACGGAGGAATACGGAATAAAACAGGCTGTTGTGCTTACGAACGACAATGTGAAGCGATCGGGCGCGATTACGTATCTTCCTATTTATATGGTAATGTTTATGCAGCCCAACCCCATAGGCTTTGCCGACATATCGCCGGACAGGTTTAGGTTTTAATCCCTAGAGGAAATATGGAAAAATTCTTTGAGATAAACAAGAACAAGCACAACATACGCTGCAAGCTTTATTTCAACAAGGGCGAGCGGATTGAGAAGGCTGTGCTTTTTTGCCACGGGTTCGCCGGGCATAAGAACAACAAATCCGCCGAAAAATTCGCGGACAGGGTGCTCAGCAAATACAAGGGCATAGCGGTAATCACATTCAACATGCCCTGCCATGATGACGACGTTAAAAAGAAGCTTGCGCTGCAGGACTGCATGGAATACATTTCCCTAACCGTGGATTACATAAAAACGGAGCTTCACGCGGCCGAGATTTATTGCTACGCCGTGAGCATGGGCGGCTATCTTGTACTAAAATACATTCACGATTACACTAATCCATTCAAAAAAACAGTTCTCCGCTCTCCCGCCGTAAACATAGCCGAGTCGCTTAAGCAAAACGTAATAAAGCGCGATGAGCTTGAGGCGCTTCTTCGCGGAAAAAACGTAAAAATAGGCTTTGACAGAAAGGTTGAGATAAACGCTCAATTTCTCGCGGACCTTGAGGAGGCGGACATACGCAAAAACGATTATATCGACTTTGCCGACGATATGCTCATTCTTCACGGCACAAAGGACGAAATAGTATCGTTTGACGAGGCGCGCCGCTTTGCCGAAAACAACGTTATCGACTTCATCCCCTTCGAAAACGGCGACCACCGCTTCCAAAATCCCGAGCTCATGGAGCTTGCCACAAAAAAGATAATCGAGTTCTTCGGGTTTGGGAGGTAAGAGCCATCCGCAGGGAGGCTTTTGGTTTTGGCCTAAATTCGGGCTTTTCAATAAAAAACTCGCTTTTCTTCTACCCCGACTTTTTTTATGCCAAGGGGCCGGGGAAGATTTCGATTTCTTCCCCTAGGCCCCCTGGCGACCCCCTACCCCATTTGAAACGATCGCTCCGCGAGGGGTACGGGACTCATCTAATTTGGTTGTACGGTGCTTAAACTCTGAGCTTTTGCCGTCCCAAAAGCCTCCCTGCGGAGGGAGGTGGCACGGCGCAGCCGCGACGGAGGGAGTCCGGCAAGCAATATACTTCCTAAACACCAAAAAACATAGATAA
>CAVIJJ010000068.1:0-4088 GCA_963643205.1 bacterium
TGCGCGCTTTTGCCGCAGCGCCCGCAGAACACCTGTCCCTCTTCCATGGGCGCTCCGCAGCTGCCGCAGTATTTCGCGGCTTTTTTGCTGCCCTGTTTGCAGCCAAGCGTGGTGCAGCCGCCGTTCTTTTCCCAGCATGCCGTGTGGTGCGCAACGCCGCACTCCGGGCAAACCGTAACGCTGTCGCCAAATTTTATTTCCATTTTGCAATAAGGGCAGGTTTTTCCGATGTGCGAGACCATTTGCTGTTCCCCCCAAACCGATGTTTATTTGAAAAACAGTGAAATTCGTTTTAACGCGGCGCTTTCGCCGCTAAGCGTATAATAGCATAAAGGAAAAGCCGCGGGCGTATGTTTGCGCAAACGGCACGATTTTCGGCACAATCCGCGCCAAAATAGCAATCGGCACCGCGAGCCTGCGCTTACGGTGCCGAAAGAGAGGATCTAAATTAACGGATTTGATTCAACGATTATTTCTCGGTGGCGGAGGCGACCTTCTTGCGAACGATAAGGGCCATCACCAGGGCGATTACGGATATAATCGCGGCCACGAGGAAGGCGGTTGAGTAGTTGCCGCCGTCGCTGAGGTTAACGGCAAGCTGAGGCCCGATAAGGCCGGCAAAGCCAAACGCAAGGTACATTACGCCGTAGTTCTCGGTAACGTGCTTGGCGCCGAAAAGATCCGCGGTAATCGGGGTTATGGTGCTGCCGAAGCCGCCGTAGCAAAGCGCGGTAACGGCAAGGCATATAACGGTAACAACCATTGAGCCGCCGGCTGCGGAAGCCACGCCCATGGCTATTATGGGCAGGCCGCAGATTATGCTGAGGGTAACATACTTGTCAAAGTGGTCGGTAACGGTGCCCCACAGGAAGCGGCCGCACATGCTCATAAGGGACATTACGGAAACATACAGGGCGGCTTCGGTCGCGGTGAGGGCGAAGCTCTTCTGCATTATTGAGGAAACCTGGCTTATTACCATCATGCCGGAGGTGCAGCCGAAGGCGAACGCTATAAGGGCTACATAGAACATGCTGGTCTTAACCATCTGGCCGCGGGTAAGGTCGGGCAGGTTGGTCTTCTTGGCGGTCTTCTTGCCGGTAGAGGTAACGGTTGAAAGCTTGTACTCAATATAATCCTCGGGTACGGGCTGAATCATAAGCGAAACGGGAATGATTATAACCAGTATCATAAGGCCGGCGACCAAAGTGGCCGTGCCGAGGGAGGACTTTTCGATAATAGCGGCAAGCATGGGGGACCAAAGTATGGAAGCGCCGCCGTAAACGCCCGCGACAATGCCGGAAACGGTACCGCGCTTATCGGGGAAGAGCGTTGCGAGGTAGCCCATAATGGTGGGGTAAATAAGGCCGGAGCCTATGCCCGTGCCAAGGCCGAAGGAGATGAAGAACAGAACCATGCTGGTGGTGTAGCCGGACACAATGTAGCCAAGGCCGAAAAGAAGGGTGCCGATGAATATGGTCTTCTTGGGGCCAAGCTTACGGGTGAACGAACCGAACACGGAAGGAGACATGGTTGAGGAAACAACGGTAACGGTGTAGCAAAGCACTACGGTGGCCGTTACGGCCTCGCCGCCAAGCTGCTGCACGAACGGATTCTGCAGAACGGACCAGGTGTACGCAAGGCCCACTATAAGCGCGCCTATAAGGCAGGCTATAAAGTAAACTTTCCTTTTCTTGTCAAGGGAAGCGAATTTTTCATTATTCATTGGTGCTGTCCTCCTTATCCCACTGATCCATTACCTTAGACATCTGTATGATGCGGCGGTTGCGCTTCTTAACGTATTCGCCAACGTCGCCCCACTTGAGCGTGCCCTCGCCGGCCTTCACGCCGGTCTTGCCTTCCTTAAGCAGCTTCTCGCCGTAAGGTATGCCGTCCGTGTCGTTGCACAGGGAGGGGAGTACGCCCTTGGCCACGGTCATGGGGATTTCAAGGCCTACAAAGTCCCAAAGGGCAAGCGGGCCCTCAAAGCCGTAGCGCAGTCCGTCGGTATAACGCATGGCGTTCTCGGCATCCTCGGCGCTTATCCAGCCCTGGTCAATCATGTAATAAAGCTCGCGGCAGATAACCGTAGCAAGGCGGTTTACTATAAAGCCGGGGGCAAAGTGGTTCAGCACGGCGGGCTTCTTGCCCATGCCCTCAAGCAGAGCCTTCATGGTGGCGGTGGTCTCGTCGCTGGTCTTGGGGCCGCGGACTACCTCAATAAGCTTCATAAGATGAGGGGGATTGAACCAGTGCGTTATGATAAGGCGCTCGGGGTGCTCCAGCACGCCTTCGGATACGGTGAAAACGTCCATACCGGAGGTGTTGCTGCAGATTATGCAGTCCTCGCGGCAATTGTCGTTAAGGGTCTTATAAAGCTCGCGCTTCGCGTCCGGATTCTCGGCTATGGTTTCCACGGCCACGTCTACCTTGGCGGCTATTTCGGGAATGCGGTCGGTTGTGAGGCAATGCAGGTTCGCGTGAACCCTCTCGCGGTAGCTCTCGTCCGCCATGCCGTTGGCGATAAGGCCGTCGATAGCGGTGTCTATGTTCTTTACCGCGTCCTCAAGATGGCTCGCGCGGCGGCAGGACATATATGTAGTGTACCCGCAGGAGGAAAACACCTGCGCGATGCTGGAACCCATGGTTCCGGCGCCCACTACAAGGATGGTTGAAATGCTCATAAACAACTGGTCCTTTCAATTTTTATTCATTATTGAATATTATTGCGGCGGAGAACTGATATTGACATAACCTTCTCAATCTCCGTCAAGAATATAACATATAATCGCCCGTATGGTTGAAGGAATGGTAAAACCATGTTAGAATAATTAAAACACAAAGGAACCTTCGGAGGGCGGTAAATGAACACTCAGCAGCTTATGAGCTTTATACAGGTGGCGGAAAAGCTAAGCTTCAGCAAGGCGGCGGAGCAGCTGTATCTTTCCGTGCCGACAATCAGCCGCAATATACGCCTGCTTGAGGAATCGCTTGGCGTTGCCCTGCTTGTGCGGGACAGGCACCGCGTTGAGCTTACGGACGCGGGCAAAAGCTTTTACGCGGACGCGAAGCTTATCGTCCGGGCGGAGGAGCAGGCCGTTTTGCACGTGGGTCAGGTGGCAAGCCGCGCTCAGCTGCGCATCGGCTGCACTTCTCAGGAGGAAAAAAGGCTTATCGCCGCGGCGCTCGCGTCCTTTCGGAAAAGCCGTCCGGATGCCGTGCCGCGCATAGTGTGCGATAACTACGCGCGCCTTCTCGCGATGCTGAAGCGGCAGGAGCTGGACATAATGCTGGGCAGCGACAACATGGCCATTTCGGAGCCGGAAATAAGCTTTTCAAAGTTCACTATGCTCAATTCGTTTGCCATAGTGCCGTGCGCGGACCCGTTTTCAAAGCACAAGGAAATATCGTTCGCGGATTTGGACAACCGCACGATTATAGGCCTGCCCGAGCGCATGATACCCTTCCATTCAAAGAACCGCATAAAGGATGTGCTCGCGGTGCATCGCCAGCACGCGGTGGATATAGAGTGCGACGATGAGCAAGCCTGTATCGCGCTTGCCTCGGCTGGATACGGCATAACAATTTTGCCGGAGTATAAAATCCCCCTCGCCGTTTCCGGCTGCGTTTGCCTGCCCGTACGCGAAAACGAGCCCTTCGCCTACGGCGTGCTTACCCCCGCTGAAAAGGTAATGCCCCTCGCCGCCGATTTCGCGGCCATATTGCTCAAGGCGGCGCAAAACCGCCGGAGCCCGGGCTCGGTGAGGTAGGGAAGGCTCCGCAGGGAGTCCGGCAACCGCTTCACCGCCTAAATCTCCAAAAACACAGATAATCTCTATAAAAACTAAGTCCCACCAAAAGGCCCCACCGGTTGGGGGGGGCTGGCAAAATGCCGTCAGGCATTTTGACTGAGGGAGTCCGTAAAGCGCAAAACTGACTAAATCGCACTTCCATAAAGTAAATATCAGTAGATGTTAAAAGACGGTTTGCGGTTTTATTGAACTCCCTCCGTCTGCTCGCTTTGCTCGCTCCCACCTTCCACCGCAATTTACTTTATCAACCTACGAATTTAGTCAAAAAAAGAGCCGGCG
>CAVIJJ010000069.1:0-3545 GCA_963643205.1 bacterium
CGATACTGATGGTAACAGCGCTGATATGCGGCTGCTCACAGACGACCGATCAAACCGGCACCGAAGATAGTGAGGAAGTTGTATTCCGTATGTTGTACGACGTTGAGAATACAACGCTTAACTACCTCGCAAGCGGCAAAGAAATAGAGCATGCGGTTGCGTGCAATATGGTTGATGGACTCGTGGAGTTTGACAATCATTCAAACATAGTTCCGGCTATGGCTGAATCCTGGACCACGAGCGATGATGGTCTGGTCTGGACATTCAAAATCAGGCAGGGTCAGAAGTGGTACGACCACAACGGCAACGAGGTAGCCGAGGTTACGGCGAACGACTGGGTAAACGGCCTTAAACTCGTGTGCGATCCCAAGACCGATTCCGGCACCTATGATCAGGTTAAGATTATAGCGGGCGTTGAAGATTATTACGCTGCCCTCATGGCCGGCGAGGAAGCCAGTTTTGACGATGTAGGCGTGAAAGCCATTGACGATTATACCCTTGAGTATACTCTTGTAAGGCCTACCCCTTATTTCCTGGGCGGTTTGGTATATGTTTGCTGGATGCCCGCGTATGGTCCATTGATCGATTCTCTCGTGACCGAAACCGGCAATGATTTCGGTACTGCCGTAGATAAGATTTACAGCTGCGGCGCCTTCATTCTTACCGAATGGGAACCTCAGGTAAAGCAGACTCTTGTGAAGAATGAGAACAACTGGGATGCTGACCGCGTGTATATCGACAGAATCGAAAAGACCTACAACGCTGAAGCTGCGACCCTCGCACCTACGATGATACTGCGCGACGAAATAGATTACGCCAAGATAAGCAACGATATACTTGACGATTGGAAGACCAATAACACCGAGTACCTCTCCAAAAGCAGGGAAGACTCTATGTGGCATTACTTCTATGTGTTCGACTTCCGCCCCACCTATCCAGACGAGTATAATCCGCAGGATTGGATGCGTTGTGTGTTGAACAGCAACTTCAGACATGCGATAGTCAGCGCGTTTGACAGGGAGTATGTTGTGCAGAACGCTGTAGACCAGGAAAGCTATGAGTCTCTGCTGCAGCACAGTATAACCCCCGCCGGCGCCTGCTATAATGCCAGTGGTACAGATTTCGCTGAACTTGAGGCTTTTGACGGCATTGAGGAAGTTTTCTACAACACTGACAAGGCACTTGAATACAAGGGAAAGGCCATGGAAGAGCTGAGTGCCGCGGGCGTAAGCTTCCCGATAACCATGCTTGTATCCTATCAGAGCGGCGAAAAGAACTACGAGAACGAGTGCGTTATAGTAAAACAGCAGCTTGAAAAGGTTCTGGGTACCGATTTTATAAACATTGAGCTTTGGGCTGGTCCTTCCGAAAACTTCCTTTCCGAGACCAGAAGCGCCGGTAAATACAGCTTCATGAGAGTCCGCTGGGGTGCCGACTACATCGATCCTCAGACATGGACCGATCCTTTTGGCGGCGGTATAGATTATGATACCGGCATTGAGGCGGGCAACAGCTACAACAGGTGGAACATAATACTGGACGACGATACATTCCGCACTATCCTTCAGAACATAACCACCAACAGCATTGGTGACTACGTCGATGAATATATAGCCAGCGACGATTTCAAGGAAGTCCGCACCATACTCGAAGAGTATTACGCGCTGGTAGAAGCCGGTATAGCCGAGGGCGTTGACGTTAACAAACGCTACGAGTACTTCGCCGAGGCGGAAGCTCTGCTTATAAAGAACGCCATGCTGATGCCCTGCTACGTTGGCCCTGCTACCTATCAGGCGACCAAGCTGAATATATTCGAGGGTGCATACGCTCCCTGCGGATACGCAAAACTTACCTATAAGGGCATGCACCTGCAGGACCATTTCATCACGATGGAAGAGTATGAAACCAACCAGAAGGAGTGGAGCGAGGGTAAATATTAATCGGTAATATTTATTCCCAAACCTGAAACGCAAGACTGAAGCTAAGAGCGTCCGGCTGCCGATTATCGGCGGCCGGACGCGGACACAGGAGGAAAAATGGTAAAATACATTGCCAAACGCTTGGCACGTTCGATTATAACACTGCTTATTATAGTGTCTATAGTCTTTGTGCTTATGCGTGAAATGCCTATTACGGGCTATTTCCCTAATTACGACCACATGTCGCCTGAGCAGATACAAAACGGCCTGCATCAGATGGGTCTTGATAAGCCGGTGTCTGAACAGCTGTTCATTTTCCTTAAGAACATTATAACCAAAGGAAGTCTTGGTATATCGTATGTTTACAGGGATCAGGTTCCAGTAACAGAGGTTCTTGCCCCCAAAATACCGATTAGCCTCAAACTTGGAATATCCGCGCTTTTACTGGCGCTTTTGATAGGTCTGCCCCTCGGAACTGTTATGGCGCAGAACAAGGGGAGGACCGTTGATAAAATCGGTACTGCGTTTATAGTGCTTGTTCAGGCCGTACCTTCGGCTGTGTACTTTTTGTTTATTCAGATTTACGGCACGGAAATATTTAATTTGCCGCTTATGTTTAAGGAGACTGATCTGAAAACATGGATATTGCCCGTGTTCTCGTTGGCACTGCCCAATATATCGTATTACGCCATGTGGCTCAGACGGTACATGGTCGATGAAAGCACCAAGGACTATGTAAAACTGGCCAAGATAAAGGGCTTCTCGGAGCGGAAGATAATGTTTAAGCATATTTTCAGAAACGCGTTCGTTCCGCTGGGCCAGTATTTGCCCACCACATTCCTTAATACGGTAGTAGGCTCTATTTACATAGAATCTCTTTATTCCATACCCGGCATGGGCGGCTTGCTCGTGGACGTTGTAAAGAGGCAGGACAACAGCATGGTTCAGGCGATAGTTATATTGTTCGCATCGGTCGGTATAATCGGATTGATAGTGGGCGATATAATGATGACGCTTCTTGATCCGCGCATAAGCTTTACCGGCAGAAAGGGTACAAGGTGAGCATATGGGAATGAGATTCAAAAATCCGCATGTAACGCAGCTTGAGGACAGCATAAGCGAAACCGTGCGCACTAAGCTAAGTGAGGGAGACGCCTTTAAGGTTGTTCCTTTTGATGAAAGCGCCATTGAGCGCACCGGATACTCAAACTATTCATACTGGGGCAGCACATTTCGCGCGTTCAGCAAAAATAAGTTGGCGATGGCGCTGGTCTGCGTTGTGTTGCTGATACTGCTCTTTACGTTTATACAGCCGTACTTGCCGGACCAGCTGGATTCATTTCAGACGAATATAGACCCATCAACCGGAGCTCTGTTCAGAAACCTTGTCCCCGGCACCGAGGCAACGCTTGAAAACGGCAAACGGTTCACGTTTATACTCGGCACCAATGAGCTTGGCCAGGACCTTTGGGCAAGGCTTTGGGGCGCTACCAGAACATCGCTGCTCATAGGCGTGGCGGTTGCGTGCATAGAGGCCATAATAGGCATAATTGCAGGCGTTCTTTGGGGCTATGTCCGCCAGACGGATATTGTATTCACGGAGCTTTATAACATACTGGATAATGT
>CAVIJJ010000070.1:0-3370 GCA_963643205.1 bacterium
TCGCCAGGGGGCCTAGGGGAAGAAATCGAAATCTTCCCCGGCCCCTTGGCATAAAGAAAAGTCGGGGTTGAAGAAAGGTGAGTTTTTTACTGAAAAAGCCCGAATTTAGGCCAAAACCAAAGCACGAGAGCGGCTGCCCTCGTGCTTTTATCTGCGCTTATTTTCTTATTTATCTATTTTACCTATACTCAGTCCACCCTTTCATCGCCCCAGAAGAAGAGGGCGACGGTGCCGGGGCCGGTGTGGCTGCCGATGGTGGTGCCCACGCTGTTTATCTCAACCTTGCCGTTAAGGTGGGGGAAGCGGGCTTCCACGGCATCAGCCACGGCGCGAGCGTCGTCATAGCAGGCGGAATTGGAAATGTAGCACTTGCCGGAGTAGTTAAGGCCGCCCTCGGCATGCTCTTCCATCTTGTTCACTATTTCGGCCAGAACCTTCTTTTTGCCGCGAATCTTGTAGCGCGGAATGAGGCGGCCCAGATTATCCATGTTCAAAAGGGGGCAAATGTTCAGAACCGTGCCGAACCAGCCCGCGGCCTTTGATATGCGCCCGCCCTTAACATAAAACGTAAGGTCGGTTGAAAGGAACCAGTGGTGCAGGCGCAGGCGGTTTTTCATAATCCAGTCGTAAACCTCGTCTATGGTTTTGCCCTCGTCGCGAAGGTCCGCGAGCTTATCCATAATAAGGCCGTAGCCGGAGGAGGCGCCAAGGCTGTCCACCACAAGCACCTTGCGCTCGGGATACTTTTCCATAAGCTCCTTTGCCGCTATGGATGCGCTGTTGCTTACGCCGGAAATGCCGCTTGAAAGCGACACGTGCAGCACGTCGTTTCCAGCCTCAAGAAAGGGAGTGAAATACTGAACAAACTCTTCGGTGTTAATCTGGCTTGTGCGGGTTTCGGCGCCGTTTTCCATGGCCTTATAGAAATCCTCAAATGATATGGTCCGGCCAAGGTCGTCTTCATAAGGCTTTCCGTCAAGGAAAAAGTGGAAGCAGGCGTATTTGATACCGCGGCTTTCGAAATGCTCGTGCGAAAGATCCGCCGTGGAGCAGCAGCTGAGAACGTAAGACATGTATTGCCCTCCCTGTGTATAAATTCATCTAATATGCTTTATTATATTATAGAGAACAGTGTATGTCAAAGAGTACGTTGCTAAACCGCGCATAAAATAGTATAGTATAAATATAGGCTTTTCTTATAATTCAAAGACAAGGAGCATATAGCTATGCAAACCGTATTCAACAAAACGCTTGAAAGAATAACAAAGGAAACAGGGCTTGTGGGCGGCGTTGCCGTTGTGTTCAAAAACGGCAAGGTCATATTCTCCTCCCCATACGGCTATGAGGACAGGGAAAACAATATACCCATGACCATGAACGCGTCCTTTGATATAGCGTCCTGCTCAAAGGCGTGGACGGTTATGCTCGCGGCGCAGGCGGTTGACGAGGGGCTTATAGGCTGGGACGAGCCGGTTAAGCACGCCATGAAGGAATTTGACATGCTTGATCACTACGCGGGCGAGCACCTTTCAATAAGGGATATGGCAAGCCACCGCAGCGGACTGCCGTGCCACGATTTTATGCGCAACAAGGTTGGCGGGAGCAGAAAAAATCTTATGCTCAAATGCGCCCGTCTTGAGGCCACAAGCGGCTTCAGGGAAACATATCAATACAATAATCATATGTACATAGTGCTGGGCTATCTTATGGAGGTGCTTTACGGCGAAAGCTGGGAAAGCCTTATTAAGCGCAAAATTGCGGATAAGCTTGGCGTAAGTGAGATTCGCTTCCGCGGCCTTAAGGGAAACATGGATAACCTTGAACGCGCGCTGCCATACGTTTCAAACGGATACGAGGCACACCGCTGCGGCTATTCCGATTCCCCTCTTTCAGGCCCCTGCGGCGGCATAAAGGTGAACGTGCTTGACCTTGCCAAATGGGTCACGGCCATGGCAAAGGGCGGCGTTTGCGAAAGCGGGGAAAGGCTATGCAGCGAGGAACAGTATAAGCAGATCACAACCGCCGTTATACCCAGCGACGAGGAAAACATGGGCGCGCTTCGCGGCTGCTGCTACGCCATGGGCTGGCACACCGGCGTTTACAACGGGCAGGACGTGGTGTTCCACTCCGGCGGGCTTGAGGGCTTCAATACCCAGGTTGGCTTCCTGCGCGGGGAAAACAGCGGCTACGCCATGATATTCAATACCGGCACAACTCCCGCCTCCGCCGTGATAAGGGCCATGGCGCTTGATCTTCTTACAAGCGGCAAAACAAAGGATAATTACGACGATATGATAGACGCATGGCTTAAGCGCAGGGACGGCATGATAGCCTCCATTAAAAACGGCGTTGAGGGCCAGGACGTAACGCGGGAGAACGCGCCCGAGCTTATAGGCACATACGAGCACCCCGCCTACGAAACGTTTACGGTTGAAAACCGCGGCGGCAGGCTTTGGTTCAGCTATGGCGACTTTGAAACCCCGCTCTCCTTCGCCCGCGCGGACGGCATGATATGCGGCTACCCCGGCACGCTGGACGGCCTTGTGCCGGACCATATCGAGCTTTGGCCCGAGGGACGCGACCTTAGGCTGCGCACGAGCGATTCCGAGCTTAAAATGCTTTTCAGAAAGCTTGATTGATTATGCAAAACGCCGTAGGGCAGGCGCTGAGCGCGCTTGATTCCCGCCTTAATAAAATTAACTTCGGCAGGGCAAAGGCCGTTTTCCCCAAAAGCGGCGCAGGATGCAACATTTGTGTGCCGTACCTTGGCGAGGGTGAACCGAACAGGGACGAGCTTCTTTTGAACATAAAAGAGGCCTTGGGCGACGATGCCGTAAAAAGCCTTGAAATTAAGGAAAAAAGCGCGCTTATAACGCTGAGCGCGACTAAGCTTGGTGAGCTTCTGCGCCTTGCGGCACAATATTGCGCGCCGGACGAAACCGAGCCGGACGGCGATACCGAGGCCGGCTTTACCCGCCTTAAATTAAGAACCCTTGCCAAAAAGGGGGACATGGGCATAACGGATACGCCGGGCGTAACGCGCGCGGCGTGGTTGCTCTTAGGCGCGGCCGCGTATCCCGAAAACCCCGCCCGCACCGCCGCTCGTCTTCACGAGGCCTGCCTTGCCGTAAAGAATATGTTTAGCGATATTCCCACCCGCGAGCGCGAATCCGTCCGCCGCCAAAACGGGCTTGTGGGCATAGCCGGCGAGAGAATTGTGGGGAATATGGCAAACGCAGGCGAGTGAGAGAAGGCAAGCGGTATACTTTCTAAATACCAAAAAACACAGATAATCTCTACAAAATCTAAACATCACCAAAAGGCCCCACCGGTTGGGGGGGCTGGCAAAATGCCGTCAGGCATTTTGACT
>CAVIJJ010000071.1:0-3262 GCA_963643205.1 bacterium
GAAATCGAAATCTTCCCCGGCCCCTTGGCATAAAAAAGGCGGGGTTGAAGTAAAGCAAGTTTCTATTGAAAAACTCCCGAATTAGGCCAAAACCAAAAGCCTCCCTCTTGAGCGAGTCCGTCCAACCCAAAACAAAGGGCAGTCTTTCGACTGCCCCTGTTTCAACCTGTCTTTTCCTATATATAGCTTTATCAGTCAGCGTAGTTATTGAAATAGCCCTGGACCAGTATTATGGGGGTACCCTTGTCGCCGGAACCGCTGGTCAGGTCGCACAGGGAGCCGATAAGGTCGGTAAGCCTTCTCGGGGTGGTGCCCATGGAAGCCATAACGCGCTTGTTGTCCTCGTGGCTCTTCTTGCGAATGGCCTCGCGAACCGCGTCCTCAAGCTCCTTGCCGTTAAGATCCTTAAGCTCGTTGTCCGCAAGGTACTTAAGCTTAAGCTCGTTGGGCATGCCGATAAGTCCGTCGGTATAGCCGGGGGAGACAACGGGGTCCGCAAGCTCCCAAATCTTGCCTACGGGATCCTTGAAGGCGCCGTCGCCGTAAACCATGGCTTCTACCTTAACGCCGGTGCGCTCAAGCATAAGCTTCTGAATGCCCTCGGCAACTTCCTGCGCGTTCTTGGGGAAAAGCTTAATGTCGTCATCGGTGGCGCGGTTGGAGCCGAGCAGACCGTAGTTGGGATTGTAGCCGGAGCCGTTTACGGGAGCGGAAAGAATGTCGCTCATGGTGTAAACGTTCTTGCCGCCGGCCTTCCTTATAAGGCGCGCGGTGCGCTCGCGGGTGTGTATATCCGCGGCAAGCACATCGGTGGTGTAATCAAGTATGGCGGAAGCGGAATTCGCGAATATCATCTCCGCCTCGGCACCCTCGGCCTCGATTATGTCGGTATAATACTGCACGTAGTCCATGCCGGTGAAGGGATGGCAGGGCTTGCCGAAGTGCTTATGGAACTCCTCTATGCTGAGAACATCCTTCCAGGGATCAACGCCGCTCTCGTCCAGAACGTCCAGGTCAAGAAGATGGTTGCCAACCTCGTCGCTGGGATAGGAGAACTGAACGGTAACCTTCTTGGCGCCGCGGGCAATACCCTTAAGGCAGATGGCAAAACGGTTGCGGCTCTGAATGGGGAACACAACGCCCACATGGCCGGAAGGGAACTTGGCGCGAACATCCGCGGCAATATCGTCAACGGAGGCAAAGTTGCCGTCCGCGCGGGCCACAACGGACTCGGTAACGCATACAACGTCCTTCTCCTTTATGGCAAAACCCTCTTTTTCAGCGGCAGCAAGCACGCTGTCTACCGCTATGGTAACAATGTCGTCCCCTTTGCGAATTATGGGGGCGCGGACTCCTCTGGAAATGGTGCTCATGGCTAATCCTCCGTAAATTTTATCGTGGTCGCGGGCAATGTTGTCTTTTTGGCAAAACATCAATAAACCCTTTGACATCACCGGGAAGTTAGTATATCATATTCGTGTGATATAAGCAATAATAATTAAACCAATGTGGTTCAAAGCGTGGCTTATATCTACCCACGAAAGATAAACTTACCTTAATGGGAGGAAAATGCACTATGGTAAAGGATTATGACGTTATAATAGTTGGAGCGGGCCCCGCCGGCATATTTACGGCGCTGGAGCTTTTCAAGCAGGACAGTAAGCTGAACGTGCTGCTTATAGACAGCGGCAAGGGCATTAAGGAGCGCAACTGCCCGGCAAGAAAGCTTGGCCACTGCGTGCACTGCAACCCCTGCGCCATTATGAGCGGCTGGGCGGGCGCCGGCGCCTTTTCGGACGGTAAGCTCAGCCTTTCCCACGAGGTTGGCGGGCATATAACATCGTATATAGGCGAGGAACGCGCGCAGGAGCTTATTGATTATGCGGACAGTGTGTACGTAAGCTTTGGCGCGCCCGATACCGTGCACGGCCGCAATGACCCGCGGGTTGCGGAAATAGCCTACGAAGCCAGCAGGTACAATATTCACCTTGTGCGCTGCCCGGTAAGGCACATGGGCACCGAGTACAGCGCGGTTGTTTTAGGCAATATGTACGACGCGCTTTGCCAGTATAACGGCTTCACCTTCTTAGGCGGCGCCACGGCGGAGCGGATACTTGTCGAAAACGGCAACGTAAAGGGAATTACCTATACTAAGGGCGGCGAGGAATTTGAGGCCGGCGCTCCTTACGTTGTGCTTGCCCCGGGCCGCGGCGGCGCGCAGTGGCTGCAGAATGAGGGCAACAGGCTTGATATAGGCATGAGCAATAACGAGGTTGATATAGGCGTTCGCGTTGAGGTGCCCAATTCCATAATGGATCATCTTACAAAGCCGCTTTACGAGGCAAAGCTTGTTTATTACGCCGATACGTTTGAAAACAAGGTGCGCACGTTCTGCATGAACCCCGGCGGACTTGTGAGCGAGGAGCACTACGAGGGCGGCATAGCCGTTGTTAACGGCCATAGCTATAACGACGCTTCCCTTCGCACGGAAAACACAAACTTCGCCATGCTCGTAAGCACGCGCTTCACAAAGCCCTTCGGCGAGCCGATTCGCTACGGCAACTACATTGCCCAGCTTGGAAACATGCTTACCGGCGGCGGCGTAATGGTGCAAAGGCTCGGCGACCTGCTGCTTGGCAGAAGAACGGACGAAAGCCGCCTTGCCAAGTCCACCACCCGACCCACGCTTAAAACAGCCGTGCCGGGAGACCTTTCCTTTGTGCTGCCGCACAGGCACCTTACCAGCATAATAGAGGCCCTTCGCGCGTTTGATAAGCTTGCCCCGGGTCTTTACAGCCGCAACACTTTGCTTTACGGCGTGGAAGTTAAATTCTATTCAAGCAAAGTGAACGTGAATGAAAGATTTGAAACATCCGTTCAGGGCCTTTACGCCATAGGCGACGGCGCCGGAATAACCCGCGGCCTTATGCAGGCAAGCGTAACGGGCATATGCGTAGCGCGAGATATTAAAAAATCGTGTGAATAAGCCGCATTTTCAAGGTTGACAAAACTTGTGGCTTAAATTAGAATAGTAGTGCTGTATTATTGTATAAATAACGCAGTTGCGCTGCGCTTCGCGGGTGTAGCTCAGTGGCAGAGCGTCGGCTTCCCAAGCCGATAATGTGGGTTCGATTCCCATCACCCGCTCCACAAAATCCCGTAATGTGCGGGAAAGTACAACCGAAAAAATTTAGGAGGATTGTTTCTCAATGGCAAAGGCAAAATTCGAGCGCACTAAGCCGCACGTAAACATCGGCACGAT
>CAVIJJ010000072.1:0-3188 GCA_963643205.1 bacterium
CACCTATATAGCCAAGGTTGAAAAGCTTGGCGAGGAGAAGAGAGGGCTGTTTGTGAACTAAACTCCCTCCGTCTTTCGCTTCGCGAAATCCACCTCCCTTCACAGGGAGGCTTTTTTAACTCCCTGCGGGAGGCGTTTGGAGATGTTCCGGGTTTGTAAAGTAAGTTAAAGCAGAATGTATGAGCAGGCGAGGCGGTTTTATTGAACTCCCTCCGTCTGCTCGCTGCGCTCGCATCCACGCACTGGTTGGAACATGGTCGCCTTGTTCGCTGCCGCTCGCAATTCTCCCTGTTCCTGCCCGTTCTCCGTTTCGCTGCATCCCGCACAGCGGGCGCTCAACTCCGAACCTCCATTGGAGGAGGCTTTTGGAGATATTCCGAGTTTGTAAAGTAAGTTAAAGCAGAATGTATGAGCAGGCGAGGCGGTTTTCTTGGACTCCCTCCGTCAAAATGACTAAAGTCATTTTGCCACCTCCCTCACCCATACCCTCATTTGACATTTACTTTGTAAAATCTCGCGTTTACCTGCGCATTCTCTCAAATTTTTGATTTACTATCGAAAAAATTAGGTTTATAATAAAAGGACGTGACTTCAATAAACTACAAATGGAGGTTTTTTTATGACCAACAAACTCCATAGGCTGTTCGCGCTGCTGCTTACGCTGATTATGGTCGCGAGCATGCTGCCCATGACAGCGCTTGCCGACCCCGACGATTATACTGTCGGCAGCACATACAGGCTCAATTATAATGACGCTACTAAGCTGCCGGCGCTTAACGAGGGCCTTGAATGGACCGGCCCGGTGACATCAAGCGAGCTTAGCTGCGGAATGAATGAGCACCAGCATCCCAGCATTTACTGCTCTTACACACCTACTTATGAAAATCCCGGCGAGGGCAATTATTCCTCCACAAGCACAGAATATTATGTTTTCAATTACGCCATTTGGGTGTGGGGTTGGGAGAAAGTTTCTAAAGACGAATATGATGGCTACGTGCGGGTTAACGATCCCTGGGGATTGACGGAAGGGGATGGTCTTTTTGATAATCATTATACCAAGACCGTGTACTATAAGTATACCTGTGTCAATCATACCCACGGCGACAACTGCTACACCACCTATTATACCTGGACGGTAGCGGAGAAAGCGAAGTACACCGTAACCTACGCTTGGGCTGACGAAACCAACGTCCCCGAGGACGCGACGTTGCCCACAGATACAAACAGCTACTATGCCGGTTCAACCGTGACCGTAGCGGAAAACCCCACCAGCACCTCCACCGCTAACGGTGATCTGCAGGGCACGTGGACGTTTGACGGCTGGACCGCCTCTCCCGAGCTTGGCGAAAACAACGCCATGCCCGCTGACAATGTAACGTTTGTCGGCGGCTGGACCTTCACCGAGGATACCAAGTACAATGTAACCTACAAGTTCGTTTCCGGCACCGAGGGCAGGAACCTGCCCACAAATGTGACCGCTCAGCTGCCCGAAAACGGCAGCGTTTACGCCGGCGCGACCGCAACCGCCGATGCCGCGTTCAGGAATGTTAATGAAATGGTGAACGGCGTTACCGTAGGCACGTGGAAGTTTAAGGGCTGGGAACCCCGGGAGGTTGAAAACGTACAGGCGGCCGTGGAATTCGTGGGAACCTGGGTATTCACCGAGGCGCCCAAGTACACCGTAACCTACGCTTGGGCTGACGCAAACAATGTTCCCGCGGACGCGACGTTGCCCACAGATACAAACAGCTACTACGCCGGTTCAATCGTAACCGTAGCGGAAAACCCCACCAGCACTTCCAACAAAAAGGGTGATCTGCAGGGCACATGGACATTCTCCGGCTGGACCGCCTCTCCCGAGCTTGGCGAAAACAACACCATGCCCGCTGGCAATGTTACCATAGTGGGAACCTGGGAATTCACCGAGGACCCCAAGGGCAAGCTTGTGTACGCCTGGAAGGAAGGCACCGAAGTCCCCGCGGACGCGGTACTGCCCACCGATGACAGCTACTATTATGTAGGTTCAACCGTAACCGTAGCGGAAAACCCCACCAGTACCTCCACCGTTAACGGCGAGATGCAGGGCACGTGGAAATTCCTTGGCTGGGATACCTCCGTTCTCCCCGATGGCAAAATGCCCGAGGGTGCCGAGAAGGTAATAATTGAGGGCGAATGGCAGTTCACCGAGGCGAACAAGTACAGCTACACCCTTATTTATAACGGCAACGGCGGCGTAAGCGGAACCGAAACAAGCCTGAAGGATTCCGAAAACGTTGAAAACGTGTACGCCACCTCCGCTGAGATGACGGTTGATGATTGCGCGTTCACGCTTGATCGCTACGAGTTCCAGGGTTGGGCCGAGTCCCTTGAGGATGCCGCCAATGGCATAGCCACGATTCAGCCCGGCGAGAAGATAACCTTCACGCCAAACATGACCAGCAAGACCCTCTACGCCGTTTGGAAGAAGGTTGTATTCACCATAACCGTGAATAAGACCTCCACCGGCTATAACTTCAAGGATGGCGACAATCTCTCCTTCAGCGTTTCCATAAACGGCGACATTCTGAACGAGACCGAGTCGATAAGCTATTCCGCCGAGAACGGCTGGGGCAGCTTCGATATAGACAATGTGCGCGAGGGCAATGTTATTACCGTAACCGAGCTTGGCCCCGACAAGAACAACTACCTTGTGGAAGTTTACGACGCCAACGGTAACCACGTTGCCGCCAAGAAGGGTGACTACGCGCAGACCATAACCGTTTCCGACGACGCCACGATAACCTTCGTTAACAAGTACACCCCCTACGCCGAGGAGTACACCCCCACTCCGGTAGTGCCCACCACGCCGGACATCCCCGCCACCGGTGACAGCGCAAGCATCACCGTGGCCGCCGCCATGATTCTCATGGGCGCCATGGTCGCGTTTGTGGCAATGAGGAAAAGGGAGAACTAAATACAACTGAGTAAGGAAAAGAGCCGAGAGATCGGCTCTTTTTTTGTGCGTTTCGCAAAACCAAAAGACGGAGGGAGTCCAATAAAACCGCTGACCGTCTTTTAATTGCTGCCGATATTTACTTTATGAAAGTGGGATTTAGTCAGTTTGGCGCTTGCCGGACTTCCCATAGTATGTCCTTTTACAACATCGCCGCCGCAAATTCCTCCCAATTTGCACAATCCCTAAAACAATG
>CAVIJJ010000073.1:0-3039 GCA_963643205.1 bacterium
TTTGGGTGGTACCTCAAACCTTCTTTTGTTCACCGTACACCCAAATTAGTTGAGTTCCGTACCCCTCGCGGAGCGATCGTTTCAAATGGGGTAGGGGGTCGCCAGGGGGCCTAGGGGAAGAAATCGAAATCTTCCCCGGCCCCTTGGCATAAAGAAAAGTCGGGGTTGAAATAAAGTGGGTTTGTTATTCCAAAGCGGAGCTTTTGCCCGCCCCCACTCAGGAATTTGCCCCAATATTCATCAGCGCGTCGTACAGCGCCTCGAGGCCGTCGCGGGTATAATACTCTATTGTTATTTTGCCTTTCTTTTCGGTGCCGTCTATCGTGACCTTGGTGCCGAGGTGCTCGCGCAGCTTCTCCTGGGCATAGTGCATGTCGTTGGTCTGGCGGACGCGCTTTTTCTTTGATTCCTTTTCAACCGCGGCAAGCTCGGGGTTGGTATACTTGGTGGCCTTGCGCTCAACCTCCCTTACGGACCAGCCGTTAAGCGCCGCGTCGCCGGCAAGCCTCCTCACGGCGGCCTCGTCCTTTATGCCGGCAAGCGCTCTGCCGTGGCCCGCGCTGAGTTTGCCTTCCTTTACAAGGTCCTGCACGCTGTCCGGCAGGGTAAGAAGACGCAGGCTGTTCGCTATGGCCGGGCGGCTCTTGCTCAGGCGGGAGGAAACCTCCTCCTGCGTAAGATCGTGCTGCTGCATAAGGAAGCGAATCGCCGCCGCCTCCTCTATCGGGTTCAGGTTCTCGCGCTGTACGTTTTCAACAAGCGCTATCTCCTGAATCTGCGCGTCATCAAACTGCTTTACTATTACGGGCACGGTTTTGAACCCGGCAAGACGGGCCGCGCGGAAGCGTCTCTCCCCCGCCACTATGGTATACCGTTCGCCATTCTGGTGAACTATTATGGGCTGAACCATGCCGTGCCGCTTAAGGCTTTCCGCAAGCTCCTTAAGCTTGTCCTCGTCAAACGTCTTCCTCGGCTGGTCGGCGTTTGTGTCTATCAAATAAATGTCCGCCTGAACAACGCCCTCCGGCGGCGTTTCCGTAAAGTCCCCAAGCAGCGCGTCCAGCCCGCGCCCAAGCTTTTTCATCGCCATATTATTTCTCCTTTCCCACAAGCTCACGGGCAAGCGCGTCGTACGCCTTGGCTCCTACGGACTTGGGATCGTATTTGTTTATCGGCATGCCGAAGCTCGGCGCCTCGCCAAGGCGCACGGAGCGGGGAATAATCGTGTTGTATACCTTATTCTTAAAGAATTTTTTCACCTCAAGCACAACCTGCTCGGAAAGATTCGTGCGCGCGTCAAACATGGTCAGCACCACGCCCTCAACCGCAAGCTTGCTGTTCAGATGCGTGCGCACAAGCTTAACCGTTCCCATAAGGTCGCTCAATCCCTCAAGCGCGTAGTATTCGCACTGTATGGGCGCGAGAAGCGTATCCGCCGCAGTCATGGCGTTTATGGTAAGAAGTCCCAAAGAAGGCGGACAATCTATGAAAATATAATCATATTTGCTCCGCACCTTGTCGAGAGCGCGCTTTAATACGGTCTCCCTCGCCAGCGTGTTCACAAGCTCCACCTCCGCGCCGGAAAGCTCCTTCCTCGCGCAGATAAGGTCCAGATTCTCGCTCGGGGTTTTTACCGTTGCCTCCTCCGCGCTCACGCCGTTTATAAGCACATCGTATATGCTGTATTCCGGCTCTTCCTTATCAACGCCTACGCCGCTTGTGCAGTTGCCCTGCGGGTCTATGTCTATGCACAAAACCTTCTTGCCCAGCGCCGCAACGCAGGCGGAAAGGTTTACGGTGGTTGTGGTCTTGCCCACGCCTCCCTTTTGATTTGCTATAGCTACTATCTTTGACATGCGTATTTCTCCTTGAATAAGCCGCTTCCCGCGGCGCGATCGTTCAATCACTTCCTTTATTATAAACGAATGTTTCACGTGAAACAATCCCCACGTGAGTTTGTACGCGCAAAAGTATTGGAATATGAACGCGCCGCCGTAACGCAGCCCGCCTTGTGTCCGGGTTGCCGTAGAGGAAAAGGAATGTTTCACGTGAAACAATTGCCCCTACCCGATTGAAACAGCTGTGAATATTTGCTATAATCTGCCCATAAAACAAGGAGTTTTTTACAATGAGGGACTTAAAATCCACCTGCCGCGCGGCGGTTGTTCAGGCAACGCCCGTTATGTTTGACAAGGACAGATGCGTTGAGAAGGCGCTTGGGCTTATAGACGAGTGCGCCGACAACGGCGTCGAGCTTATAGTTTTTCCGGAGCTTTTCATACCCGGCTATCCCGACGGCATGACGTTCGGCTTCCGCGTAGGCTCAAGGCGCGAGGACGGCCGCGAGGACTGGAAAAAATATTACGATAATTCGATACTTGCCGACGGAGATGAGATGCGCAGTATTGTCGAAAAGGCGCGCGAGAGACAGGTTTACGTGAGCATAGGCTACTCCGAGCGGGACGCGCTGAACGCCACGCTTTATAATTCGAACATGGTGATTTCGCCCGACGGCACGGCCACGAACCACCGCAAGCTTAAGCCGACGGGCGCGGAGAGAGTTGTTTGGGGAGACGCCGATAAGGACTTCTTCCCCGTTATCGAGACCCCGTGGGGGCGCATAGGCAGCCTTATATGCTGGGAAAGCTACATGCCGCTTGCCCGCGCGGCGCTTTATCAAAAGGGAATTACCATCTATATTTCGCCCAACACAAACAGCAACCCCGAATGGCAGCACACAATACGCCACATCGCCATAGAGGGCCACTGCTATTTTATAAACTGCAACATGGTCGTAAAGAAAACAGACTATCCCGAAACGGCGAGCGGAGCGGACGAGATAGCCGCCTTAAAGGACACGGTCTGCCGCGGAGGCAGCTGCGTAATAGATCCCTTCGGCCATGAGGCGAGCGAGACCGTGTGGGACGAGGAGAAGATAATTTACGCGAATCTTGATATGCAGAAAGTTCCCGCCAGCCGCATGGAGTGCGATGCCTGCGGCCACTACGCCCGGGCGGATGTGGTCAGGCTGGAGGTTAG
>CAVIJJ010000074.1:0-2994 GCA_963643205.1 bacterium
AAATGATACCACAGTATTCATTAAACCTCTATCGGGGAATTGTGAAAAAGGGGGAAAACACCCTTCTCCCCTCTCATCACCCTGCTTACTTTACGGCAGCGCGGCTTTAGGTGGTTCCCCTTCCCCCATTTTTATGCTAATATTAAGCTGATATTTTAGGAAAAAAGGGGACTGCGATGCGGCGGATTTGTATTGACGGGGAGCTTAGGGAGCTTAGCGAGATATTCGCGCGCGCGGGGGCGCGGCTGTATGCCGTTGGCGGCATGGTGCGAAACAGCCTGCTTGGCTATCCCGTGAGCGATACGGATGTTTGCAGCGCAATGCTTATAGAGGACGCGGAGCGGCTTTTAAGCTCGCAGGGCATACGCTGCCGCAAAAAGGGCGCGGCCTTCGGCACGCTTGATATTGTTATGCCCGGCGGCGCTGTGTTTGAATACGCCTCCTTCAGGCAGGAGCGTTACGACGGCACGGGCAGCCATCGCCCGAGCGAGGTCAGCTTTTCGGCAACGCTTGAGCAGGATGCTTTCAGGCGGGATTTTACCGTAAACGCGCTGTATCTTGATCCCTTAACGGAAGAAATAACCGATCCCACGGGCGGCATGGCGGATTTGGAGAATAAAATTCTTCGCGCCACAAGCCCCGACCCCGCCCTTATTATGCGCGACGACGGCGTGAGGATCCTGCGCCTTTGCCGCTTCGCGGGGCAGCTTGGCTTTACGGCGGACGAAAAAACCGTTGCCGCGGCATACCAAAGCAGGGAAGGATTAAAGGACATTTCAGCCGAAAGAATTTATGCCGAAATGTGCAAGCTTATAATGGCGGATACCGCTTACGGCGCGGGGTACGAGGCGCTTATGTACGCGCTGCATCTTTTCTGCCGAACCGGAGCGGTTGACGTTATATTGCCGGAGCTTAAGCTTTGCGACGGAATAAGCCAAAGAAAGGATTTTCATAAATACGACGTTATGGAGCACGGCCTCAGGGCATGCGCGGCGGTTGAGCCGCGGCTTGTTCTTCGCTGGTCAATGCTTCTTCACGATACCGGCAAGGCCACGGCATACTTTGACCACCACTCCATGCATGGCCACGAAATGTATTCTTCGCGCATAGCGGACGATGTTTTAACCCGCCTTAAGGCCCCCACGGCTTTTCGCGAGGAGGTTGTGCGCCTTGTGCGCTGGCATATGTTTGACCTTAAGGGGGAAACAAGGGTTCGCAAGGTGAAAAGAAAGTTCACCGAGCTTGGCCGGGACGGCGCCGAAAAGCTGATTCTTATAAGGGAAGCGGACGTGCACGGCAGCGGAATAGAGCTTGGGCGGGTTGAAACCGCGGAGCGCTGGAAAACCATACTTGCCGAGATGCGGCAGGAAAGCGCGCCGTTTAAGGAAAACGAGCTTAAGTGCACCGGGCAGGACATTTGCAGAATACTCGGCATCCGGCCGGGCAAAAGGGTTGGCGAAATAAAGCGCGCTTTGCTTATGCACTGCGCCTGCAAGCCGGAGGATAATAACCCCGAAACGCTTGAAAAACTGATTCTTAAAAAAGGAAAGGGACAAAGCGAGGATGACTGAGGATACCGTGTTCGCCCTTTCGTCCCCCGTGGGCGGGGCGATAGCCATAATAAGAATAACCGGCGGCGACGCGAAAGCCGCCCTTTCCCGCGTGTTCGTGAGCGCGGGCAGCAAGGAGCCGGAGCACAGGCGCATGAGCTACGGCCACGTTGTTGATTTTGAAACAGGGGAAATGATAGATTCCGCCATGGCCTGCTTTTTCAGCGCGCCCTCAACCTACACGGGCGAGGATATGGCGGAAATTTATATTCACGGAAGCAGGGTTATAGCCAAGCGCACGCTTTCGCTGCTTTCCCGCTTTCTGCGCCCGGCGGAGGGCGGCGAGTTCACAAAAAGAGCCTTTATGAACGGCAAAATGGACCTTAGCCGCGCGGAAGCCGTTATGGACGTTATAAACTCCGTTACCGAGCGGGGAGCGCGCATGGCGGAGGAACAGCTTGAGGGAAGCATAGGGGACGGCATAAATGAAATTGAGAATAAGCTGCTGGACATACTGAGCGGCGTTGAGGCGGCGATTGACTATCCCGAAGAGCTTGAGGAGGACACACTCTCCTCATTGGAAGGCGATTTGAAGCCCATTACCGAAAAGCTTGATGAGCTTATAAAGGGCGGCAAGGCCGCCAGAATTTTCCGCGATGGGGCATCGGTTGCGATACTCGGCGCGCCTAATGCCGGCAAATCAAGCCTTTTTAACGCGCTTATGGGCAAGGAGCGGGCAATAGTAACCGATATTCCCGGCACAACAAGGGACACCCTTGAGGAAGCTATGGATATATGCGGCGCGCCCGTGCGCATAACCGACACGGCGGGCATAAGGCAGGGGGCTGACGAGGCCGAGCGAATAGGCGTTGAGCGCGCGAAAAAGGCGGGCGACGCGGCCGACCTTGTAATAATAGCCATTGACGGCACAAAGGAGCCGGCGAGGGAGAGCCTAAGCCTTATAGATGCCGCGAGAAACGGCGAATACCGCAAATTTATCCTTATTTTTACAAAGGCGGACAAGCCCGGCTTTGCCGTGGCCGATTCCTGCGGCGACCTTTCGCCAATAGCCGTAAGCAGCGTAACGCATCTGGGCCTTGACGAGCTTCGCGACCGCATGGCGGAGCTTCTGCTTACCAAGGAAGCCGAGAGCGCGCTTGTCACCAACACCCGCCACATACACGCCCTTGAGGAGGCGCGCGAAGACCTGCTTCACGCGGACGCCACACTCGGCACAGACCTTGCCGCGGCGGACATACGCTCCGCCCTCTACGCCCTTGGCCGCATCACCGGCCGCGAGGTCACCGCGGACGTAATCGACCGCATCTTCTCCAGATTTTGCGTGGGGAAATGAAAAATGGGGAGTTTTGGGTTGACTTAGCCTCAGAGTTTACAACATCGCCGCCGCAAATTCCTCCCAATTTGCACAATCCCTAAAACAATG
>CAVIJJ010000075.1:0-2919 GCA_963643205.1 bacterium
CCAAAAGCCTCCTCCAATGGGGGGAGGTGGCAAAATGACTTTTGTCATTTTGACGGAGGGAGTTCAAGAAAACCGCCTCCGTCACGCTTAACTCTATCTATACTTACTTTATCAACCCCGGAGTCCCACCAAACGCCTCCCTGCGGAGGGAGTTCCCCTACCTCACGTACTCCCCGGGCACGTCCTTGAGCACCACTCTAAGCTCGCTGTCGGTATCGGTTTTGCCGCCGCACACGTCTATAAGCAGCTTTGCCGCGGCTATGCGGTCCGCGTCGCGCGCGTCGGCGTTTTCGCAGATGCCTTTCAGCGTGTTTACGCAAATAGCTATCGTGGCCTTTGTTTCGGCCTTGCGCGTTCTTGCCATAAGTTATTCCTCCTTTATTAAAATAATCGTTGTGCGCCCCGCGGTTGTGTGTTATCCTGCTTGCGAGGTGCTTTATTATGAAAAAATGTTTTTTGGCTTTTATATTGTCGTTTGGCCTGCTGCTCTGCGCCTGTGCCGATACGGGCTCTCCCGCCCTTACGCCGGTGAGTATTGATGAAACCGCCTCTCCCGCGCCGCAAAGCGTTTCCACGCCTGAAGCGGTGGAGCAAACCGATGAGCGCATAGCGAACCTGCCCGAGGGCAGCGGAAGCGAGCTTGGCGAAAGCGACGGCGTGAGCTACATAAGCGAAACCGTGTTTTATCCCGAGGGCGCGGATGAATCCACCGCCCTTTTCACCCTTTGCTGTGAGCTGCCCGTGTTCAGCGATCCTTACCCCAACGCGGACGAGGCTAACGGCGAGATTAGCGAATATAAGGACGAGCTTCTGACAAGGGTGAGCGAGGAATACCTGCCCTACGCGGACGGCGAAAGCGCCGCGGGAGCGAGCGTAACAAGCTCGGTTAGAAGCGCGGGCGGGTATACAAACGTGTTTTTGCTTGAAAGCGCAACGTTTGGCGAGGATAATACCGAAAACACGCTTGGCGTGATAGTGCTTGGCGAATCGGGCGAGCGGCTTTCCCTTGCCTCCGCCGCCATGGTATACGATGCTTCCGCCATCGCCGCGCAGCAGATATTCAACCTTTCCGAAACCGAGGGAAGCGTTACATACGGGGATATAACGGTTGACTCAATCGAGTCCGCGCTCGATATATATTCCCTGTTTTTCATGGCCGATTCGGGCTACGGCGTAATATTCCCCGCGGGCGCGATCGCTCCCGAGGAGGACGGTATGCTTTCCTATATAATACCCAAGGACGCTTTTTACCCCGAATGCGTGGGCGAAGCGATAACCGCCGAGGAATACGAGGCCGTAATCGCCCCGCTTAACGGCCTTTCCGCCGCCTGCGCCGCGGACTTTTCGGATTTTGACTCCTCTAACCCCTCTCCCTATACCGCAAGCGCCTTTATGACAAGGCTTTTCACAAGCGGAAACGAGGGAACGGCGTTTGTTTCGGTTGACAAAAGCGAATACGAAGCGGCATACAATGAGTATTTCGCCTCAACCCTGCCCGATGGCATATACACGGAGGGCGACGGCACGTATTTAAGCGAGGCCACGGTTATGGTGCCCGTTTATCCGCACACGGACTACGTTTTCCGCATAGACAGCGCGGAGGCGGAGGGCGATACACTGTCCCTTTTCGGCATGATATGCTGCGGCACCCCCGGCACGGCGGACACATACGAGCTTACCGCCGCGACCGCCAAGCTTGAGCGCGCCGAGGGTAGTGAGAGCGGCTTTATATTTAAGTCGCTGAGCCTTGGTTAACGCTATTCTGCCGCACAAGGCTTAGGGCCTGCTCCTTGCCATCGAAAAGCATAAGCTCAAGCGCGGCTTCGGGCGGGAGCATATTCAGCTTAACAAGCGAGAGTATCGTTTCGTTATGCGCCGCGACGCTGAAGCGGTTCTCCCGCTGCGCCTTAACGGTTATAATAAACTCAATCGGAATTTTGTTATTAAGCTTTGTAAGCGTATACATATCGCTGCCCGTGAACCTCACGGGCTCTTTTTTTCCGCTTATTTTAACAAGCCTTTCTATGTCGCTGTATTCGCGCTCCGTTTCAAGCTCCTGCCGCACGGCCTTTTCAAACGCGCCGTGAACGAGCCTTGCCGTCATCCTGCTGCGCTTGCCGCTTGCCTCCTGAAGGGCCGCTATCGCGCTTGCCGCGGTAACGCCGCCGTATGTTGTGCCGCGCGAAAATTCGTTTGAGCCGGACTCCTCCTTTATGCTTTCGCGCAAGGCCTCCGCGTATTGGGTAATGTAGGCGGGCAGGGGCGCTGTGGCGAACCAGGTTATGCCGGACAGGCTGTCGCCCAAATGCACCTCCTTTGACCAGTCCGCAACGTCCGCGGGGTCAAAGCCGCTGGCGTTCGTTATAAGCAGCTTGTTCCTTGACGCCATAAGCGCGTTTTTAAGCACGATTTGGTCAAGCTTGTCGGCATAAAGCTGCTGGGATGAAAACATATCCGCGTAGCCGTAGCCCAGCGCCGTGCCCTTTCGCGGGAAAAGCGGGGTTATTATAAAGGGATACTCGCCGTGCGCGCAGTACCCAAGCGGCCTTTGTACGCGGCTGTCCTCAAGCATTCTGTGCCCGGCAAGCCGCGCCATGTGCACGCGGTAAACCCCCGCCTTGTCGTCAAACTCCCTTTCGTAGCACTCTATCATAAGCACCGTGTCCTCATAGCCGCGGCTTAGGTACCTATCGCCAAGCGGAACGGCGTACGTTGTTTCCGCGCGAATTTCGGCGTAATCCTCGGGGTATCTTGATTTGAACCACTCCTTCGGGTACGGCGCGAACTTGAATACCGCCCGCGAATCCTGCACGTCCGCCGCAAGGGGATCTGCCATAATGCTGTGCGCGTCCGCGTGGCGTATAAAAGCGCCGCCTATGCCGCCGTTGGCGCGGGGGTCAAAGCCGGTTTCGTGCACCA
>CAVIJJ010000076.1:0-2873 GCA_963643205.1 bacterium
AGATAAGATTAAATGAAGCAGCCTTTAAGGCGCAGGTAGAGGCCTTTCGCGTTGCCGCCAAACAGATCGAGGCCGAGTATATCGATGTTTCGGGAGGAGACAAGCTTTCCCTTGATACCGCGGATGCCTACAGAGAAAGGTTTAACGGACGGCTCAAGGATATTAGCAACATAATAGGAATCTTTGGGATGCTTGCCGAGAAAGACGCCGACGATATGGACAAGATCGCCGAAACGCTGAAGGCCGCGGATATGGCCGATGTCACCTGCAAGCTCGACGTGGGTAGGGACATTACCGGCGTAATACCGAAGACCGCGAATACGAATCCTATGGCCCCTAACACCGAAATACCGAAGGGCGCGAGTAGGGTCATTACCGGCGTAAAACCGAAGACCGCGAATACGGAGGGAAAGTAAAGCATGGGCTATAAAGTGGATTATGCCGCGCTGCAGGATATTTGCACCATCTATAAAAACTCCGTCAGCAGCTGGAACAAGCAGCTCGAATCAGTGGCGGATAAGCAAAACGTAATCATGAAAAGCACGAATATTGCCGGAAACAGCGCGAACGGCATGAAAGAATATATGAGCAGCGTATATAGCACTATACTCACGTCGATTGATCAGCTGCTGCAGCTTTTTAAGGCAAATTTTTTGCTGTATATTGACGCGTACAACCAGAATGTTGACGGAAGCTATGAAGCCCATATAGAAGAGGAAGAGCTTTATGACATAAGAAACAGCATCGACGGGAAAAAAGCCACGCTTGGTCAAATAGCGCTTAAGGCGGAGGAAGCCGTAAGAGGGATAGATAACCTTGTATGGCTGAGCAGCCTGGATTTTGGTAACGAGGACGCGGAAATAGGCGACATTATTACCGAGATAGACAATCTTGATAGGGCGGTAAACGAGCTGGAAAACACTCATAGGAACGCGGACTTTGGTGAAATAGACGAGCTGATAGAGAGTATCGTGGCGTTTATTCAAGAGGCGTATAGCCTTGATATAAACGCGAAGCAAAGCTTCACCCAGAAAACGCTTTTTTCTCTTCCAAGCGCCGTGGCTCTTTCAATAAGCGCTAAGAACGCGAAGGACTACCTGAGCAATAAAGAAGTTGAAATAAAGGCAGCCGAGGCCACCTATAAAAACATGATGAAAGAGCGGCAGAGGGAGAAGCGCGAGGAACAGGCGGAGTGGGTAAAAATCGGAGTCGGCATTGTAGCCAGCTTGGTTGTGTTCGGTGTAGGCGCGGCCACGGGCGGTGTCGGCCTTGCCGTCATAGTGACCGGAGCGGTCACCGGCTTTATAGGGGGTGGGGTCAGTTCGGCCGCCGATGAATACGTTGAGCATGGCTGGGACGAGGAATGGGATACGAATCGCATTACGGTTGACGCATGCATAGGAGGGTTTACGGGAACCATAGAGGCCCTTATACCCACGGAAGCGAAGACAATTGTAAAAGGCACGGTTAAGGGCATAACCGGCGCGCTTGAGACAGCCGGCGAAAACATGCTTGACCAGATTGAAACCAACGGAAAAATTTCGGACGTAGGTAGCGTTTTTTATGACGCGGGCGTATCCTTTGCCAGCAATTTTACCGGGGAAATAATAGATGATGCGGTTTCGGATGAAATTTTCTCGGATGAATCCAAGAAAGCGCTTAAGGACCAGATTAAGAAAACCGGCAAAGGCACGGCTGAATATGTTTTTAGAAACAGTGAGTCCAAAGCGACTTCGGGTATTTCCAAACGATGTGCCGAAACGCTCATAGAAGAAGCGGGCGGATTCTTATATGAACTGGGTTCCGGCGATTCCCTTGAAGAGGCCTATGATGAGCACAGTTTCGTAGGGGAAGCGCTCTCGGACGCGCTCGATCCCAAAAAGATCGTGGGAGACGCGATTAAGGGCGGAGTAAAAGGCGGGATAAAGGCCAACGAGAAAACCGAGCCCGCAACCGGAAAATAAAAAACAATCAAAAACCAATACATATACATTATAAAGGAGAAGAATTATGGAACGAATCGATTATATCCCTCTTGGCAGTGTTGTATACCTGAAAACCGGCATCAAGAAAATACTTGTCGTGGCGCGCGCCATAAACGTTAAAAACGGCGGCAGGCAGCTTTTCTTTGACTACGGCGGAGTACTTTATCCGGAGGGCATAACCGGGGACAAGATGGCGTACTTCAACCAGAATGATATAAGCAGCGTGTTCTTCCGCGGCTGCGACGACGAGGAAAACAAGAACATGACGGACAAAATCAACCTGTATCTTGAAGAGCATCCGGACATTATTCGCGGCAGCGCGGAAAACTGGAAGGCGTAAGAAAGGGATTGCGCAAGGATATAATCAGCAGGGCTGATTGATCATATTAACAAACATTATTTATTGGGAGGAATGAAAAAATGGCACAGCTTAAAGTTACCCCGGAACAGCTTCACAGCAGGGCAAATGAATATCGTGAGCAGAGTAAGGAAGTGGAGGGCGTTATAAGCAAGCTCGACAGCCTTATGAGCGCGCTTGAGGGAGAGTGGGAAGGCTCTTCCGCGTCAAAGTACATAGAAAAGTATCAGGAATTGCTTCCCAGCTTTAAAAACATGCAGGAGCTTATTGCCCAGCTTGCCGACGCGCTTGACAAAGAGGCCAACAAGTTTGAAGAGGCCGATAACAGCTCGGTTATTTCCTAACTAACGTTTTATCGGGGGGCCGGTTATGCCGGCCCCTTTTTTGAACTCCGTCTACAGGGGAAGTTTGGTGGTATTCCGGGTTTGATAAAGTAAGTATTGATAGAGTTGAGCGTGACGGAGGCGGATTTTGAACTCCCTCCGTCTGCTCGCTTTGCTCGCATCCACGCACTGGTTGGAACATGGTCG
>CAVIJJ010000077.1:0-2604 GCA_963643205.1 bacterium
AAAGCGCCGCCTATGCCGCCGTTGGCGCGGGGGTCAAAGCCGGTTTCGTGCACCATGTAGCCGCCAACGAGCAGGTCGTGCATAAGGCGGGAATACTCCTGCTCATAGGCGCATCGCCTGTGGTTTTCCGCTATAAGCGCGGTAAGCGCCTCCGCAAGCTCTGCGTCCTTTGGGCTGTCCGCCGTTATAACGGCCTCGGGCATCTGGTCCATCAGGTCCGCCCTAATGTTTTCTATTGTTGATTGAAGCACGGGCGTAACCGGCCGCGGCTCCCGCTCGTCCTTTTTGGGCACATCGTGCCAATGCTCACCCATGTACATTCTTTCGCATCTTTCAAGCCGGCTCCATTCCCCGGCATACGCGCGGGCATACTCATCAAAAAGCGCGTATATGCGCTCAATCCTTTCCTCATCCTGTTTCATTATAAAATTCTCCTTATTTCGTTTTTTTGTTTTTGTTTTGCTGTGCTGATTTTTATTGATTCATAAATCCCCTCTTCGGGATCACGCCGCCCAGGGGGTTATACGGCGCGCGCTTTACTTCGCTTTTAATATAGCTTTTCGCCGGGCGGGACATGAGCGCGTATCTCAATGCCTCCGGCGCGTGGTCCTCGCCGTCCGCCGCGTCCTCGCGGTTGTGCGGATCAAACATAAGCTGCGGCAGGGTGCGGATAAGGTTTTGGCAAGTGTCAAACGCCTGCCACATGGGCTTCGCGTCCGCGCCGTCGGCCAAATATGCCCTAACCCTTTGCCAGCCGGCAATTCGCGCGTTGTCCGCCGCCGTAAGCGGTACGCCCGCGCGCTGAAAAAGCTCCGCTATGCTTTCCCCCTCAAAGCCCTCTCCCTTCAGTATCGCTCCCCGCTTTTGCCACATATCCGGGCTTGCCACGGTGTAGTTGATTTTTTCGTTAGCCGTAAGCTCGATTATTTTCGCCGCTACCTCGTCCGCGCGCATTTGGCGAACATAAAGCTCGCGGTATGTGTAAACCCGGCCGTCGCCGTCCACGGCGTGCCAAAGCACGCAGCAGGGGTCATTATATCCCCAGTCCATTGAGCGGAAGCGCCGCCACCACGCGGGCGGATCAAACGGCGCCACAACGTGCCGCGCTCGCGAGAATTCCCTGAAATACTGCCCCGCAAGAGCGTCCCAGTCCCCGTAAAGGTGCGCCCGCCGCAAATCCTCCGGCAGGCTTTCAAGCGCGCGAAGATATTCGGGATTCGCCGCCAGAAGCACCTCGTTATCGTATATGCTGGCGGGAATGAAGGCATAGTCCTCCGCGCGTTCGCCGTTTGAGTATATCCTGTCTATAAAAAGGCGCTTAACCCAGCCGTGCCCCACGTTTCCCGGGTTGCAGGTGTAATACATTCTGGGCTTAAAGTCCCGCCGGGTGGTGCGGTTGCAGGTTGTGATAAAGCGCATCTGCTCCTCCGTAAAGTGCGTTGCCTCCTCCATGCCTATAACGTCGTATTCCTGCCCCTGGTACTGATAAACGTCGTTCGCGCCGTCGCAATAGCCAAGCTTAAGCCGGCTTGAGTTGGGGAAGCGGAACACCCTTTCGGTGGAATTGTAGCTAACCGCCTGCCCTATTTCCTTAAGCAGGGGTATAACGTGGTTTTCCCTAAGCTCCGGCAGCGTTCGCCTTAAAAGAAGGCAGTTAAGGCCCGGGTAATTCAGGCAAAGAAGCACCAGCTTTCTGCGCATGGCCCAGCTTTTGCCGCCGCCTCTTGCCCCACCGTAAGCGGTGTGCGCCGCGGTTGAGGCGAAAAATTCCGCCTGGCGCGGGTTCGGCCTGCCGTAAAGTACAAGCTGCATCACTTTTTCCCCGTTTCGTCCCCGCCCGCCCCGTAAAGGCAGGCGGCTATAATGCCCACAAGCTCCCGCCTGTGCCGGGTAATGGTGCTGCGCTCAAATTTAAGCTCAATGGCAATTTCCGTATCGTTCATGCCCCGGGCGTACGCAAGCTCCAGCACCTTAAAGTACTTATCCGCGCGCACGGCATCAAGCGCCTTTCGCATAACGCTAAGCTCGTGCCTGTCGGCCATAATCCTGCGCCGCAAATACGATAGCTGACCGGCGTGGACCTCCTCCGGGGTAAGGCGCATATTGTTGGTTATAAGCTTTACCATGGATTTGTCGCACTTTCTCAGCGCCTCAATGCCCTTCGCGGCAAGGGTTCGGTATTCCTCAATCGAGTCCTTCACGCGCATTTTCACGAACCGCATCTCCCTGAGCCGCTTTTCCGTAAGCGCGAAGCGGGTGTTTTCCTCGCATCGCCTCGGCCGTCTCTCCCTGCTTACCGCTTTTCCTTGCTCCCCCGTGCCGGGGGAATCCCTGTACATCTCATTCATTTCATCCATTTTTTGATCTCCTTCCGCGATTGTTCGCCATTTATTCGAACATTTGTTCGGTTAATGGGTAAATGATAGCATGGGGAGGGGAAGAAGTCAAGGCGAAGAAAACTCCCTCAGTGGGGGCTTTTGGTTTTGGTTAAATTCAAGGTTTGTTCTAATGCTCTAACTTAATAATGGAATTCTGCGTCCCCGAAGGCCGTAACTTTGAGTATTGGTAAAGTAATAATTGATAGAGTAGATAAGAGAGTAAAAT
>CAVIJJ010000078.1:0-2433 GCA_963643205.1 bacterium
TATATGCACAAGCACCACAAACGTGATGAGTATGGCCCGGGCAGTGTCGATGTATTGCTTGCGCCCGGTCATTACTTCTCCCCCGGCTTAAGTCTTTGATACGCCGCGCTGCTTTTTACCGCAACGGCAATGATGTGCCTAAGCTGCGTTTTCTTATTGTTAAAATATATCTTCACGGCGCTTTTGCCTACGTCTATGCCGCTGTATTTTCCGCCGTAGTGCGCGGCAAGTTCCTTTTTTATATCATTAAGCGGCGCGTAATACAGCTTTTGCGAAAGTAGCATTTTATAAAGCCCTTCAACCGTACCATCTCCCGCCCCGAGCGCGGTTACGCTTTGCTCAAACGGAAGCATATAGTCGGCTAAATTTCCTATTTTTTGCAACCGTCTGTACGCTCCCCTCTCATCCTCCGCCTGACGGTAGCGGTATATTGCCTGCGGCAGGGAATACAGCTTTTCGCACAGCGGCAAAATATCCAGCACAAAAAGAAAATCCTCCATAAGTATCATGTTCTCACGGAAGCGCACAGATGAAGCCTTCAACATTTCCACGCGAATGAATTTGTTCCAAACAGGCGTTAAGGCATTGCAGGCATAGAATTCATCAAAACGGGTCTTAAGCTCATCAAACATAAGCATACCGTCATGCGGCGGCAAAAGCTTTTCCCTGCGGTATATTTTGCCGTTTTTATAATAATCAAAGCTCATGCCGAAAATAAGCATATCCGGCTTTTCTTTAATCGCAATGTCGGCGGCGTTGGCGGCGGCATTCGTGTCCACTCCGTCATCCGCATCAACAAACCATATATACTCGCCTTCGGCCTCGGCTATGCCGCGGTTGCGGGCAGCGGAAACGCCTGCGTTTTGCTGATGAAGGCAGCGAACCTCGCTGAATTTTGATGAAAGAGAGTCGCAAAGCTGCGCCGTGCCGTCGGACGAGCCATCGTCTATAAGTATTATTTCGTAGTCCGTCAGGCCGCATCCGCGCACGCTGTCAATGGTAGCCGCAAGCGTGGGCTCGCAATTGTAGCAGGGGATTATTACGGAAAAAGTCATGTTTCCCATTATTTTTCCCTCATAAGTGTCTTAAACACTCTTTTATATTTCAGGCATTTGTATAAATAAAACATGGTGCGGAGTTTTTCCCTTAATGGGTGAATTCTGAATACAATATCACAAACCGATGGCTGAAATACTTTCAAAATATCTTCCGCCCTTTTCAGCTCCGCTTTAATCTGAGTTTTATCCTTTGATTGCCAAACAGCAGCCATTTCAAGAGCAATTTCAACAGTTATATTTTCATTAATTAAACCTTGATTCGCATTATGTTCTTTGTATAACTGCGCCCTTTTGATAAAATGGTCTACAGCAAGCAATCTTGACTTATTAAATCCGGAGCGTGAAATGGAACCCCGTCTTTGGCGCCAATAATATAGGGGTTCCTGAACGCACGCTATTCTGGCACAATTACACAACACATTAGCCGTGAATAAAATGTCCTCATAATTCTCATTTTCTACAAAAGGCTGCGTTATTACATCGCGCCTATACATTTTATTCCAAACAAGCACAGATACAGCCGCTGTCAAGTTTCGATTAATAATATTGTTTGTACCGTTAATAACCTCGTAGCGGCGATTAATAGCCCTACAATCATTTACCGTGTGGTACTCATAGTACGAACATTCCACAATATCTGCTTTTGTAGAATTCAATTTTGCTAAAAGAGCCTCTATCATGTTAGGCTTGATGAAATCATCGCTGTCAATAAAGCAAATAAAATCTCCTGTAGCCATTGAAAGTCCAACATTTCTTGCGTGCGGTAGGCCTGCATTTTCTTGATGGATCAGTTTTATTCTATTATCCTTAGCGGCATATTCTTCACATATAACCCTCGAATTATCGGTTGAGCCATCGTTAACAATTATTAATTCTATGTCCTTATGAGTTTGTTCCAGTACGCTTTCAATAGAACAATCAAGATATTCCTGCACATTGTACACAGGCATAATAATGCTCACAGTGCTCAATTACCTTTCACCTCCCAGCAGAAGCGGTAGTTAAGATAGTTATCAACCTCGTAGTCTATTTGTTGGTTAAGGTTGGTAGAATAATAATAAAGGCCGGCGAGCAGCACAACGCAGGCGAGTGCCAGCGCCTTTTGCCGGCGGTTAAGGCCGATATGCCGACTTTTGCCTATAATCTCATCATACTCGGGATAGAACATCATGGGCATATACAGTATCATGAACTGGAAATAATAGTCCGTAAGGCGGCTGAACACGTTATCAAAGCCCGAGAACATCTGCAATATGGCGCTGACGACCATAAGGTTGAAAAGTTTTGAAAAATCCCTTCCCGAAAAGCCACGCAAAAGAACACCCGCAACGCACATAGCGGCTATCATCATGAATCGGCCGCCAAGGCGATCGGT
>CAVIJJ010000079.1:0-2199 GCA_963643205.1 bacterium
TTCCCTCGCCCCTATCTTGCGTTGCTGGGCGCAAATGAGTATTATATAAGGGCGCGAGAACGAGCTTTATTCACGGAGGGTATATGGAAAAAGGCAAGGGAACATTGGCATTCAGAATACTTGTTTTGGTGTTGCTGGCGGCTATTCTGGCCGTAAACACGGTTATGTGCGTGAAGATTTGCACTCTTGCGGAAGAAAGCGAGACAGCGGAGGATACGACTGCCGCCGATATGCCTGCCGAACCGGCAGAGCCGTCCGCGACGCAGGAGCCCGATCAGGCGGAGCCCGCGTCCGCGCCGGAGGGCGATTTTCTTTACAGCTACGATTGGGCGTATAGCTCTTTCGAATTCGTTGAGGTAAATAAGCTGGGGCTTACGGACGGCACCTGGTGCTTCCGAATAACAATTCCGGGAACCGGCAGCGACATGGTTCTGAATGAAATATACATTAACAACCTGGTCGGGGGAAGCATTACGGATGAAATGTCAAACCCCGACTGGCTTAATTCCATGAGAGAAATAAACGGAATCGCCGACGGCGAGGACATCGTTTTGCCCGCTTCCGGCAGCCTTTTTTGGGGGGATAGCCACCCCTACGTGGATTATTTTGACGGGCGCGAATACAGGTTTGTGTTCGCGGGTCCCGATGGCGACACGACATTCTCATTTATATATGAGCTGAACGGCGAGGACTCCTCAGCCGGCGCGCAGGTGGATTACAGTGCCGACCATACAAAGGATCTTGCCACCGTTCGCGACGGCGCTCAGTATGAAATAGAGGTATTTGACGGCGTGTATTGGGTTCCGGCGTACACCCTGGGCGGGAGCAGATACGAAAACGCGGAAATTTACGCCATGCTTGGCGATTCTCCCGAGCGGAAGCAGCAGAATATAAGCACCCTCTATGAGGCGCTTCAGCTTTATCAGATTGGCGATTTTACCGCCGCGGATGACAACATACGCATAAGCGAAAACGGCGTAAACTGGGAATATCACACCCCCGGCCGGCAGGCGGTTGAGAACAACTGCGGCTGCTGCGCCACCGATTCCGCCTGGCTTCGCTATATACTTGACGGCGATTACGATGAGCTTGGCTACATATCCACATCCCAGCCGGACGGCAGCGGCCATGTTTACAACTATATTCGCCAGGGTGAGTGGTTCTACATAATCGATTTGACCCATTACAGGAACGATGCCACTATCGGTCTTACAACCGTTGTGGAGGACGGGAACATAAACGCCTATATGCAGAGCGACCGCGTGCTTGGCAACATACACCGCACAAAGGATCTGGGCCTGTTCGTGGACTATGTGCAGGCCGTGTTTAACGATCCCCCGCGCCTTATGTTCCGCCTCACCTGCGAGGACGTGCCGCCCATTGACAGCGTTTCGGTGCCGGACGGCATTGCGATTATGCATCCGGAAAGCTACAGGGAGTACATCACCGTAATATTCGACAGCGCCTCGGACAGCCTCATCGAATCCTACACAGCCGACCCCGAGCTGAATCCGTATAAATAAGCGAGTTCAGATAAGAAAAGCACCCCCAGGAGGGTGCTTTTTTGAGTTTTAAGGTTACCCCAGCAGCGTTGCCGTAAGCCCGGCTATAAGGCAGCCCGGCAGGCCTATCAGCATGCCCACGAGAGAGCCCTTAATATGGAACCGATAATCGTGGTACGCCTCGGTCAAATCCTCCGTGCCGGGAATTACGCACCTTGGCGAATGGCAGAACCACAGGCAGTCCAGCACAAGCGCGTCGTACCAATCCACAACCGTCCAGAGCAGATAGCTTGTCAAAAACGCGGACAAGAACGACGTACAGCCGTTTATATAGCGCACAACAAGCCCGAGCAGAACGCCCAGCACTATAAGTATCGGCCACTTCTTTTTTACCCTCTGCGCAAGGCTCAGCGGCTTTTCCCCGCTCACCTTGCCAAGCTCAATCAGCCGCCGCACAATCGGCTCCGGATAGTTCAGCTTCGCAAGCTCCAAATGATCCATTATTTTTCCCGCAAGCGCCACGCAGCTTACCGTAAACACCGCGCACAGCGCCACAGCCTCGATTATAAACGCAACCATCGCGCAAACCTCCCTGTATCTCTGTTGTAATTAGAGTGCTCTAACCAATGCGAATTGTAGCATAATTGTATGAGCGGCGCAAGGGGGAAGCAAAAGCCGGGGCAAATATCCCAATATG
>CAVIJJ010000080.1:0-2035 GCA_963643205.1 bacterium
GCCGAAGTCTTTTTGGTCGATGAAAGTGTTGCACTTGGTTGACTTTCTACCGTGGCACGGCGCAGCCGTGACGGAGGGAGTTAAAAAAGCCTCCCCGCAGAGGGAGGGAATTCAATAAAACCGGCTCCTTTACGCTTAGTTTCTGCCGCTATTTATCCATCTAATGAAAGTGCGATCCCGTTTATTCTCCTTTTGCCCACCTTCTCCGCAAAAATCCGCTTAATTCCTCAAAAAAATAATTTACTATCACAGGATGATGACTTATAATAACTATACTGATATAGATTATTAAAAGGGGAGGTTTTTTCCTTTATGACCAAAAAACTCCACAGATTTCTATGCCTGGCGATAAGCCTTGTCATGGTTCTTTCCATGGTAAGCTTTAACGCCTCCGCGGAAGTGTACAAAAACGGGGACACCTTCACGAGCACCGATCCTAACGCGACCCTGCCCGAGCTCACCAATCCGGCGCTTGCCTGGTCCGGCCCTGTAACGCTTTACGCCTGCACAAAGGAAGAGCACACGCACAGCATCGATACCTGCGACTACAGGCAGCAGCAGGATGGCGAGTCGTTCGACTTCAGCATGCATAAATATGAGAAGCTGGAGCGAACCTGCACCGGCGACGATCATGTACACGGCGCGTATTGCTACAGCTGGGTGATTTGCTCCAAGGAAGAATACGAAGACGCAAACTCTCCCTACGCGGACCCCAACTATAGGTCCTCGTATAATAATTACGTATGGACCTGCGGCAAGGAAGAGCACACGCATACCGACGAATGCAAGGTTATAACCGGCTATCAGTGGACCGTTACGGAAGCCAATCTTAACAAGCACTCAATTTTTGACCACATAAAGGTAAACTTCACAAACGTTAAAACCGGCCTTAGCGTAAGCAATGTCACATTAAATGTAACATACGCGAGCGGCAGGACTGCCACCATCGCACAGGACAGCACGGCCGATGACGGCGGACTTGTCTACAAGAGCTTCCACAGTGCCACCACATACGGCTATATATCAAACAGCACGGACGATGTGAACGATGCCCGTATAGTCGGCATAGCCGTAAGCTATAACTACGATGAGGTGACAACCACCTACAGCGTGAATACGTTCGACGATCTTGAGGCCGCCCGCCTTGCCTGCCCGAATAAAGAATGGAACAGCAACGGCCTTGACTTCACCATTGCGGTTGAGCTTGCGCCCAGGTATTATTACACGGTTACCAGAAACTACTACCTTGATAATGAGCTGGTAGGCTCCGAGAAAGTCACCGACGGAAACGGCGTAAGCGTTATTGAAACCAGAGATCAGTCGATAACCCTCGTGCCCGATGCCACCTCAACCTATAATAATGTTGAGTACGCCCTTAATGACAAGACCAGCAAGTATGCCCGCGTAAGCATCGCCGCTTCCCAAAACGATTCAACCAAAGCGGTCGATATAGCCCTTAATTACAGCCGCTACAGCGTAACATACGAATTCGTTTCCGGCACCGACGGCAAGACCTTGCCCGAGGGCATAACCGCTCAGCTGCCCGAGAATACCTCACTGCCCATGGGAGAAAAGGTACCCGCCCCCACAAGCGATTTCAACACGGTTAATGAATTCGTAAACGGCTTCCGCTCCGGCACATGGACCTTTGACAAGTGGGACAAGGATGCTGTTGACAGCATAACCGAGCCTGTAACGTACCAGGGCACATGGCTCTTTGAAGAGGCACCCAAGCACACCTACACCCTCACCTACGACGGCAACGGCGGCGTAAGCGGAACCGAAACAAGCCTGAAGGATTCCGAAAACGTAACCGATACATACGCCACCGAGCTTAGCATGACCGCCGACGAGTGCGCGTTCACGCTTGACCGCTATGCGTTCCAGGGCTGGGCCGAATCCCAGCAGGACGCCGCGGCGGGTAATGTTGCGATAAAGACGGGCGATCCCGTGGAATTCTCTTCCGAAGTGACCGACAAGACCCTCTACGCCGTATGGAAGCAGGTTGAGTTCTCAATAACCGTATCCAAGACCT